>CAKZMM010000102.1 GCA_937128505.1 uncultured Thermogutta sp. | reverse complement strand
CCGACCTTCATCGCAGTGATCCCAACTTAATCGACTTCGTGTAAAACGTTACTGTCAAGGGTCTTGTCCAACCTCCGTATTTGTTGCTTGCCTTTTTTCCCATTGCTTTGTTGTTTTTGCCCGCCCTTTCTTGCCGCCAAGATATGGTGGTAAAAAACTTTATTCGCTTTTCAGAGTGGCGGATAGAGCCCCTTTTCCAAACACATAGGGTACCATGATGTTATCCCGACCGTTAGTCGTGGGGCCCGAACGCTCGTCCATACAACACAAGGCACCGAGGATAAATGGGCTCCCTCGTCGTCCGGATCATTCATCCAATGCCCTTTTTACGCATAAGAGGAACGTGATTCAATTATTGTAACCTTAGTGGAGAATAAAAAATCCTCCCCAAATTTGGGGAGGCAACTTGGGAATACTTAAGCTAGCTCTCCGGCTTTGAATACTGACAGCAAGCGTCCGGGCCAAACCCGACTAGAAAATTCAGAGTACAAACTTTGGTATTTGGATTCACGATCTGGCTTTCGCCCCAAAAGTTAAAATGGGGGAGTTTTTGACGAAAGCGAATTACAAAAACATCCATAAACTTTATGAACATTCAAGGGATTCCGGGTTGCCTGCGGGGCAGGAGACTCACCCGGTAAACAGGTTATTCCCGACCATTAAGCTATAAGCCAGCAAGCTTGAAGAGGGGAAAAGAGGCGATTCCGCCCTATCCGTCTTTGGACGTCTTGGTAATGAACCTTAATCGCGAACCTTATGCCTCCCGTTTGGAGGGCATTTTGCATCCCCTAACACCTGAAAGATCAGAACTTGTGAAGATCCGAACTTGTGTATTCACCTTTCCTTTTTTGTCGTAAGGACATGTATTTTGTTTTTTGTCATGAGGACGTGGAAATGAATCAACTCGGTTAAGCCCGTAAGTCAGTCGCTTTTTGACGGCAAGCCCTGGTGAAATTGAGGTGCGATACCTTTCTCAGGTTACGTGTAAGGAGAATGTTGGCTCTTGATGTTCGAGCCAAGACGCGCGATTTCCCGGGGGAGACCCGCGAGTGATTTCTTAGCCCGATGAGCGTTTATTGAGCATATGATTGAGCATATGGCTGAAAAGCAAGAAACTCGACATTGTCAAAAGCAGCTTGATTCTTTTCAATAGGTCGAACTTTATCCCCAGGATTGCAAACGTCGTATTTGCGGCCAGATAAGCTTTCCGCTGATGAGTTGCGCTGCCCACGCACACGGTCGGAGAAGACATCATAGCCTTTGCGGCACGAATTCCGCAGCAAGTAAGTCGGAAAAATGTGGATCCCCTCTGATAGCCGGAAAAGTATGAATCGGCTTTGAAAAACGATGCGACGGTGTCCGGTGATTTAAATTCTTGGAACTTTCCGGATCGATTGAAGTTTGTGACGTGGTGAGAAACGGGGTTTACAGCAAACAATACCAAGGGCCTATCTTGTCGCGAGCTATGAGAGACGGAATCCAGCAAGTGGGCATCCGGATCAGGCCGCCTCAACTTTTCTTTTCAGTGGGGGAGCCAAGCGGCGACCTCCATGCCTCTAGCCTCATCAACGAACTTCGATCCTTGTGGCCCGATTGCCTCATCACAGGATTTGGAGGACCTTTGATGGTTCGGGCCGGCTGCTATTTGCAGGCGGACTTGACGCAGTTTGCCGTCATGTGGTCTCATGCCTTCTCTCACCTGCGGACTTTTGTTCGGTTAATCGCCAAAGTCCGTCGGGTCTTTCGACAATCGCCTCCCACGGCGGTTATTCTGGTCGATTTCCCAGGTTTTAATTGGTGGGTTGCCCGATTGGCAAAACGGGCAGGACTGCCCGTCTACTACTTTGTTCCCCCCCAAATCTGGGCTTGGGCCCGTTGGCGAGTTCGAAAGATGCGCCGACTGGTCGATTTGATTTTTTCGTGTCTTCCCTTCGAAGAGGAGTTTTTCCGAGAACACGGCTGCCGGACCATTCTTGTGGGTCACCCCTTCTTCGACCATTTAAGCCAGCAGAGCCTGGATCAGGCATTCCTCAATCGCTATCGGCAGTTACCGAACCGTTGGATCACGCTTTTGCCGGGCTCTCGCGACCAAGAGGTGGAAGCCAATCTGGGAATCCAACTTCTCGCCGTCCAGAGGATCGCCTCGCAAAGGTCGGATGTGCAATTCCTCATAGCCGCCTTTAATGAGCGGCAAGCCGCCATGGCCCGCGGGAAGTCTGAAGAGCTGGGAGTTAAAGCCGAAGTTTGGGTCGGCAAAACCAACGAATTGATCCACCTTGCGGATTGCTGCGTGGCGACCAGCGGATCGGTAAGCTTAGAGCTTCTATACCATCGCAAGCCGGCGATCATCCTTTACCGAGTAAGTCCTGCCGCTTATTTGATTCAAGGGTTATTCCGCCAAGTTCCGTATATTGCCTTGGTCAATTTGCTGGCGGCTCGCGAACCGCTTAGGCCTGGCCGACGTTGGCCTCGATCGCCGGAAACCGAGGAGATGATCTATCCCGAGTTCCTCACATGTCGCGACCCGTCTGCCGAAATTTCGGCTTACTTGCTGCGCTGGCTCGACGATCCGGAAGAGTACGCGCGGCGAACGCACCGACTCCAACAACTTGCAGAAAAGTTCGCCCATCCGGGGGCCGTTGGTCGGGCCGCCGAGATCTTAGTATCTGAACTCAGCAAGCCGCAGGTTGTTCCGCCGCCCCACTTTAACAAGACCGTTCAAACCCGGGAAAGCATCGAAAAAACGGCTGCCGGGTAACGGAAGGCCGTAGATTTCGGCTAATGTCCTATCCTTCCCTCGTGCAGAAACTTCGTTCGAAAAGAACGCTTATCTGCTGGGTTCGACGTTACCCATTTCCGGCGTTGGTGCGCGAGGGCGAACAGATCGAAAGAAAAAAGAAGAGAGATTCTCAGATGGTGTTTGATCGTCTTTGGGTCCCTCCGATTTCCAGATGTAGTTCGCCCGAATAGACCGATCGAATCGGGAGATCGGAATCAAAAATAGGTAGCCATTGGCGATCAAGACCGGCAGAAATCCTCATGCTGCGCAGCGCGTAGGCTCCGTGGCGCAGAAGGCCCGGGCTTGAATTTCCTCGATGCTTAGCCGCTTAAATCCTTTTCCTGTACCACGGCCTTCGATGTCCCCGTGTACCCAGACCTGGGACTTTTCATCCAGCAGCCTCATTAAGCTGGGCCAAGCTTGCAGCAATTCAGCACAATCATGTGGGCCTGCTATGAGAACGAAATCAACCTTGAGATTAAGATCCGCAAGTGTTTGGAGCCCCGGCAGTATCGTGCCGGGAATAAGCCGAGCTACCACGTTCAGGCGGCGCATCTGCTGGTACACTTCTTTCAGAGATGAGCTTCGCTTTCCGAGGCACCTTGCTGCTTCGAAAAGGCTGATTCCGACAAATTCGATCGAAGCCAGAGGGTTTTTCAGTTTCGCAAGCTCGATGAGTCGGACGGCCCTTTGCAAATTCGACACCCCGATATCCAGAAGGCGTGTCGGACCCGAGTTCCAAACCGCCCGATAGAGCGCACGATCTTGCGCGGGAAATGAAAGCTGTCGAAGCCACCAACCGCGAAGGCTTTGGATCAGGGTCAAGGGCGGTTCCTTCCTAAATGGCTGTTGCAAGAGGGAACGGTCCTACCGTTGCCTCCTTCCGGGATCCTCCCACCGGCGCGAAGGTGCGCAAGATTTAAGCCAAGCAACCACCTCAAGGCTTCTTTTACCTATTTCGGTCGAATACGGGGAGTAACTTCGGCCCACCCGTGAGCGGACTCGATTTGGTGAGCCATGATACTCGGGACGCTCCTACTTTCGGCGCATGCGTAAGCGGAGTCGATTCAGAAGCAGTTCCATTTGGGATGAGGCGGGGCTAAGTGGACGAAGTGTAGAGGCAAATCGAGTGTGGGCTATCGGTGCGACCGGACCCTACTACAGAAGTTTCCAAAAACGGGGTATTTTGCCATTCGCCTACCTTCTTCAATGGCGATCAACTTGCCCAAGGCCCCTTACTTTCCAAGTTCGTGTAACTTCTGCTATCCTTGTTATTCGCGCGAACTTCCTTGGCTGGAGAAGCTGAGGTCCCGGGGCATAGCTGGTTTCGTCGGTGCCAAGATAACGAGAATAACCGACAGGAACTTTGACTCCCGATTCCCCAAGGGGTCTACCCTCAATCAGGTTGCCCCGTTAATATCGTCAATACTCAATGCAAAGACTCTCGTCGGAATTGGCGTAACTAAGGCCTAAAGTGGCGTTTTTGCCCCGAGGGGATCCGGCGGCTCAGTACGGCGGACGTGTGCGGTTCCTTGAAGCGCGATTAACCGTGCATCATTTAGTCTTGGGCTAGTTGTGGGCGTTCGCGGGTAAACTTTGGGGATGCGTTCGAGGCACCTATGAAACAACTTATTGCGATCATACGACCGTTTTTGGCGGAAAAAGTGCTTCAGGCATTGAATCAATCGCCGATCGAAGGTTGCTCCGTTCGGGAAGTTAAGGGATACGGTCGCCAGAAAAGTTATCTTGATGAGTACCGCGGTAGCGAATACTCCCTGGCATATCTGCCGAAGGTTCAAGTCACGCTATGGGTGGAGGACTATCGAGTAGAGGAAGTAATTCGCACCATCGTTGAAGCTGCTCGGACGGGCCGAATGGGGGACGGCAAAATTCTTGTAGTACCGGCCGAAGAGGTATCCGCTGTTTGGGAAGGCTTAAGTCGGGACGCGCAAACTGCGATATAAGCGGTCAAAACTGTTCACCTTGGAAGGGTTTTACGCTCCAGTTGCCCCAGAATCCATTCTGGGGGCGATATAAGCGATCAAACTCTGTTCACCTTAGAACGAGATGTCCGCTATTCTACCTAAATTGTTCATCCTTTTTTAGCCAGCTCGAGTACCCATATCGGGTGCGTCGTTAAGATGACCCGAATTCAAACAGCAAAGTACTTGTGGGGAACCGAATTCAGAGAAGGGATAGGCTTCTCAGAGTTAATCATTTTCTGAGGTTTGGACCGGCTGCCTCGATTGCGCCAGAACTCAAGACTCGGTATAAAACTGAGTTCTTTAATCCTACCTACGATTTCGCCAGTACGATCTGATTGAACTTCGTTTGGAATCAAACTCGTTTTTTTCGAATGGAAGTTCCTTCGAGGGTTCGTGCAGAAAGGAAAAGGAAGTAGCGCTTTCTTTGAAGAAGGTTTCGGCGTCACACGAATCAGATAGATTATCTTTTAGATGAACTTAGTGCCGCAAACAAAGCAAGGAGCCTTTGTGGCGAGACAGTTTCTCGAAGATCAGATACTGACTTTCACGGGTCCCGAAAGCGGCAAAGTCGTCGAAACCAGAGCGAGTTTTTGTCTGCTTTACACGACAATAACCTGGTTTTTTTCGAGAATCGCTTCGCTCGAACCGCTAAATTCCGAATTGCTAAGCTAGTTGAATGCCGCCTGCTCAACGATCAATGTGCGGCTCTCTTGGGTCAGTGGTTGGGGGCACTACCTAGAGGCACCTCGGCTCAGGGCAATCCGGCAGGGCCAAAGGGAGCTCGCAAAAGTGGTTAGGGGCACTACCTAGAGGCACTTCGGCTCAGTGCTGCGTTTTCGCCTTGGACTTCCTTTCTTTCGCAGGAGATATCCACTCCTACCCAAACCTATATCTGTAACCGCTACGAGAGAAGTACTGGGTGCACCAGGATGAGTGGGCAACCTTTCGGTTTTCAATGGCCCCTGTGGGAGATAGTAGGGTTCACGGCGATCGCCTTTTTGGCTTGCTGGGGTTTAACGACCTTGATGCTCCGGCAAATCCAGCAGCGTGCAAACGTCGGTCGTACGGCTGGTAGTAAACCCCAGGGCCAATCTGACTCAAGCGAGCCCGAGTCCTCAAACTCCTCGGAGGCCAGGCCCGTGACCTGACCTAGGAAAAACGTCGCATAGCGGTGCTCGGGATCACTCGAATTAACTAAAGCCGCAGGGAATACCGAATTTTGCTGAGAGTTGAGCGAATTTTGCTGAGAGTTGGAAGAATGCAAGACACAAAAATGAGTTAACTGTGAGGCATTTGAGTTTGCTGAGCGGGGAATTGCCTTAAGACTTGAGGAAATGGTGGCCCAACTTTAAGGCTGGAGGCAACGAAGTCAAACTGGGGTTTGATGCTTTTCGGACTCCGCAGCCGAATGCTTGCAGATCTTTGAGCACCGATAAAGAGGTGTTACTATCGCGGCGGTTTTGGGCGAACATTTTGGTCGACGCATCCATGCCGGATCAATTTTTCCTCTTAAAACCGCGGATAAGCCCCCCCGACAGAACTCGCCTCCTGGGGAGCCTGCTGCTTGCGCCGGCGATCGCGATGATGTTTTTGGTAGCGCCTCTTCGGGCGGAAATTACGGCCGAGCAAGTTCGGGATGCGATCGAGGGGGCCGTCAATTTCCTAAAACGGCAGCAACGCGGTGGTGCCTGGCCGGAAGTTCCCGGGTATCCCGGTGGTGTAACGGCCCTTTGCACACTAGCGCTACTGAGCGCAGGGGTGGGTCCGGCGGATCCAGCCATTCAAGCTGCTCTTACTTACCTCCGGAAGATCCCGCCGGAAAAGACGTACGTGGTCTCACTTCAGACCATGGTTTTTTGTCGGGCAGAACCCGAGAAAGATCGCGCCTTAATCGAACGGAACGTGCGTTGGCTAGAGCAAATGCAGGTCAAAGACGATCCGGCTACAGCAGGCGGGTGGGGCTACCCGACCCGTTCCGCGGATAATTCCAATTCTCAGTTCGCCTTGCTTGCCCTGTATGAGGCGGAACGGATTGGCATACCCATCGAGAACCGCACTTGGCGGCTCGCCAAAGCATACTGGGAACGCCTCCAAAATCCGGACGGCTCGTGGGGATATCGACCGGGACTATTCGGCACCGGGAGCATGACGGCTGCGGGGATTGCTTCCCTGGTGATAATCAACGGGCAGCTCCGGATGGTCAATGCGCAAGTGGAGGGGGAGCGAATTCTGTGTTGTCGGGCGGCTCCCCAGGAAGCGGACCGTATTCAACGCGCTTTGCAGTGGCTAGGTCGCGACGATGTGTTTTCGGTGAGTTATAACCCTGGTTTGCCGGGCGCTTGGTGGCTTTATTACATGTATGGTTTGGAGCGGGTAGGTCGTTTGACAAATCTCCGATTTATTGGTCGGCATGACTGGTTCCGGGCGGGAGCCGAACAATTACTCCGAGCCAAAGGGACATCGACCGATCGCTGGATAGGCCTAGGGCCGGATGAGACGAACGAATATATCGCTACCGCGTTTGCCTTAATGTTTTTGGCAAAGGGCCGTTGGCCTGTGCTCATGGCGAAGTTGCAGCATGGACCTGAAAGCCAGTGGAATGCCCATCGCAGTGACGTAGCGAATTTGACGAGCTTCGTGGAAAGACGGTGGCAGCGCGATTTAGTCTGGCAAATCATTTCGCTCGAAAAGGCCACGGTTGAGGATTTGTTAGAGGCGCCGGTCCTGTACTTTGTGGGTCAAGAGAATCCACTTCCTGAGTCGGCCGATGCCCAGCGGCAATGGGCGGCGAAACTCCGCGGGTACCTGGATCGAGGGGGATTTCTTCTGGCGGAAGCCAATTGTGGGGGGCAAGGATTTGACGAGGGTTTCCGGCAATTGCTGGAACTGATTTTCCCGGAGCCCGAGTATCGCCTTGGGCCGATTCCACTGGACCATCCGATCTGGCGTGCCGAATTGCCCGTACCGGCCCAGGGGGTAAGACCTCTGTGGGGGGTGGAATTTGGGTGTCGAACAGCGTTAGTTTATGTCCCCCCCTCGGACGAGGCGGAGGAGCCGCTGCCTTCGCTTTCCTGCCTTTGGGAGCTAGCGCGACCGATGCGGGGAGAGTCATACCCTCAAGCGGTCCAGGCGAAGATCGATGCGGCTTTAGCCCTTGGCGTAAACATCTTGGCCTATGCCACGAATCGTGAGTTAAAGTATAAGGAGCCCAGCGTGCGGCCTCCGGCGGAGCGCATCGCCACCGAGCAGATGCGACACCGTTTAGTACTAATCAATCTACGGCATGCCGGCGGATGCAGTACCGCCCCGATGGCTCTGGTAAATCTTGCCCAAGGACTGAGTGAAAAATTGCATTTGCCGGCATCAGCCGAGGCGGAGCTTCTGGATCTGACGGATCCATCGCTTTTCCAATTTCCGATTGTGTTTTTCCATGGACGGAACGCGTTTCACTTGACTCGGGCGGAGCGTGAGCGGCTGCGTGCTTACTTGGAGCGGGGCGGATCGATGCTGGCCAATGCCATCTGCTCAAGCTCGGCATTTTCCGAGGCTTTTCGCCGCGAAATGGCGGAACTATTTCCCGATCGTTCCTTGAAACCGATCGCGGAGAACGATCCGATCTTTTCTGGGCAATTTGGTGGATTCGATTTGAGGCAAGTTGTGCGTCGGGTACGAAGTGGCGGCCCTGCGAGGGGAGATAAACTGCTCCTGGTAAAAGGGCCGCCTGTGCTTGAGGGCTTAGAGATTGACGGGCGTTACGCAGTAATCTTCTCGCCGTGGGACCTTAGCTGTGCTCTTGAAGGACACCGTACCTTGCAGTGCGAGGGATACGGGCCGGTCGACGCACTTCGGATCGCCATCAATGCAGTGTTGTACTTTTTAAGTTACTAAAAGAGCGTTTTACGCGAGAATTTCTGGATTAACTGAGGAATTGCTTTGAATCTCAGAGTTACTTTTAACCTTAGGAACTACTTCGTGTGGCTCAACCATTTCTTACATTTTCTCTTCATTCTTCCATTTTCTCCTGACGGGCTTTGGCGTTTACGCGGAAGAAGTTTTCCTTTTTGCCTTTGGCCAAATTCAGGTTTCAGGTGGAGGAGTTCGAACTCTCGCTAGGGACGGAGTAGTGCCCCTCAAGCTCTCCGCGGGAGCTAAATTCAGGGGTTTAATTTGCTTGTCATTTGGTGAATTCGGCAGCGGGTTGAGCGATCTAACAGACGGTTGGGTGATGGGAGATTCAAGGGCGTTTCTCACGATGGGTAGGGAACCTCATGCGGCTTGAGCTATGAGACGTTCTAAATTGCAAGCCTTGGCAGATCGGGATTGGCCGTATGCCGTGTGGGCCCTCGCCATAGCCCTCATCTTCTGCACCCAGCGTCTGGATGATGATCTGTGGTATGATGAGCTCTACACGTTGGCGGTCTTCGTAAGTCGCCCTTGGAGTGAAATTGTCACGGATTATTCTGCCCCCAATAATCACATCTTCTACAGCTTGCTCCTCCGGGGCGTTTACCTGCTGTCGGATGAGCCCTTTGTGCTGCGAGCCGTTTCACTTGCTTTTACGTTCGGGACGCTACTTTTGGTCTTTTTTAGCGGGAGATATGTGGGGGGAAAAGCCGTCGCGGCTTTGTCCACCGTTTGGCTCGGGCTGACGCAGGTATTTATCACCCATACGATGGAAGTTCGAGGCTATAGTCTATCCATGCTATTGGCCGCCGGACTTGCCCTCCTTTGGATAAGCGAGCGAACAGGCCCAGAAACGAAAGGCTGGTGGCGACCCGGGCTGACCGTGGTTTTGAGCGCTTGTGCCATTTATACGGTCCCGACCAATGCCTTACTTACCTTCTCTTTGGGCATTGCAGCGATTATCAAGGGAGCGGTAACAGGTAAGACTTGGAGAGGGAGGCTGCGGGCCGTCGTTTGGTATGCAAGTCCGTGGGTGGTAGGAACGGCGATTGGCTTTCTTTTATATCTACCCGTCATGGATCAATTGAAGCTCGCCGCAAGCAGTACCCGACGGCTGGATTTTTATGCGAGCTTTTCGATCGCTTATCAGTTTTTTGATGCCGTTTTACGCGATTGGTGGCCCGTCGTGCCATTTGCCATTTTCGGGCTCATGCTGCCCCTAGCACGGGGGGCCTTTAGTGGGATGCCGGGCGAGTGGATACGCCGGGCACGAAGCGATGCAGGCTCGTTTCACTTATCGTCGAGTAGGGGCCCGGGCCAAGGCGTCCAACCGGGATTCTCTTCTAGTTCGTCGGACGATGTGGGGACGACGGTCGAACCGAATCCCGACGAGGGATCAAGCAACTTTTCTGTCGGCAGCGCGTACACTTGGCTGTGGATTGGTGGGGGGATTCTCGGGCCATTTGCTGTTGCGGGAGTGCTCGGGATCCACCCATTTGTCCGCAATTTCACGATAGCACTTCCTTTTGTTGCGATCGCCATCGGCACAGGTTTCTGGAATAGTATCGCGCTTCTTTTGAGATTGAGGGACCAGCTTTTGCGCACGGCTTGGGGAGAAGGGCTCTGGGGTGATCGAGATCGACCGGCTGATGAACCTGCAAAGTTATCTGGGAGCAAACCTCTACCCGGCAACAACCCCATACCTGGGAATAACGTGGCTTCAAAGAAGCCCCGGGGTTCCGGCATAGCCGGTAAAAAGCTGGCGTCCTCCAAAACGAAAACTCATAAAACGGATTTCGGCTCGCCTGTTTCGCACGAAAGTTTGTCGCACAAACGGCCAAAGTGTTTTTTTGCGATTTTGATTGCCGAAGCCTTGCTATGCCTTGTGGCGGTTCCAAGACTAATTACTTATCCGTTCCGATTATCGGCGGTACGTCAGGAGAGGTTTACCCAAGATGGTTACTACAACTATTACGCGGCGAATTATCGCCCTTCGGCTGTGGCCCGGTATTTGAAGTTATCGACAACGGTGAGGGCTGAACCCTACCGCATTGTATTCGCCAAATTGGACTATCTTCCCCTGCGATACTACTTGTCGCGTGAGGGAGTGCCTTTGGCAAATCCTGAAGAATCTCGTTTGGGGATTAGGTTCCCTATCACCTTCTGGATTGTGACACCCCCGAAACCGGACTTTACCTCGTTGGCACAAGAAACTGGAATACCGACAGAGCTCCTCCGTCAAGCAAAGTGGTACGGCGATTTCGGCTATTACAACTTGTATCGGCTGGAATTAAGGCCGAATGAGGAAGGTGCGGTAGGCCTCGGCGAAGACCAGCATCGATCCTCCAGAACGTAGCATATCTTGTACTTTGAAGCCACCAAAGACATGGTTCCGGACAATGTGCAGAGCGCATGCGGGAAGGTACGACCTCTACTAACCGATTGGGGTGTGTTCGAGTCCGGAGCTTCATCTCGGGAACTTCTGTTTCTTGCTCTGGCCTCGCTTTTTATCCGGACTTTCGTCTTGATTCTCCTTCCCTCAGGACTGCACAAAGACCCGGATATGTACCGGCACTTGGCAGAGAATCTTTTAATTACCGGGCAGTTTGGGTTCGGAGGGATTCCTACGGCTTTTCGGCCGCCTCTTTACGCCGTGCTGTTGGTACCCTGCGCCCTCACGGATCGTGGATGGTGGTGGGCTGTGGCTGCACTACATTTAACGCTGGGGGTGGCGACGGTAATTCTGACTTATTTTTTGGGAAGAATGTGGGGGCTGGGTCGCTGGGCATGGGTAGCAGGTTTTCTGGTCGGCTGTGATCCGATTCTCATGCACCAATCCACCCAGGTCATGACGGAGACACTAGCAACCATGCTCACGGCGGCGACTTTACTGGCCATAGGCCGGTGGGGTTTGCATCCTTCCGGCTGGAGTGCCTTTTGCCTCGGGGGATTTTTGGCACTTGCGGTTCTTGCCCGGGCGAATCTGCTGCCCTGGGCCATCCTTGTTGTTGTTTTGGTCCCGTGGGTTGGAGCGTACCGTTTCACCGGGGGCCAGTCCACCGAACCCGGGGTGGGTGACAATCCGGTTTCCAAAAGGCCGAGGTGTACTGACGCCAACGAATCGCGGGTTGCCGCTGTGCTCACTTGCTTCACCGCTGCGGCACTTGGGTTGCTAGTGGTCGCGGCCCCGTGGTGGGTCAGAAATTGGCTGGTTTTCGGCAGGCCTATCTTGGCGACAACTCATGGCGGGTTCACGTTCTTTTTGGCCAACAACGACGAGTTTTACGACTTCTTGTTTGGGGGAACCTCGCCAGATATTTTAGTGTGGAATGCAGATCAATTTAATGACAATTGGGTGAGTCAACATCCGCGGAATGTCCCGCAGGATGAGCTTGTCAATGATCGTGAAGCTTATCGAGCGGCTTGGTTGGTTATCAGTGCCCGGCCTTGGGACTTCGTTCGCTCGTGTTTCATCAGAATGGGCTGGTTTTGGGCGATACTTCCGCACCAATTGTCGCCCGAAGAGGGGGGGATGATCCGAATTGCAAAATGGGGTGTTGCCGCCTTCTACGCTGTTGAGTTTTTCTTGGCAATTTTGGGCTTTTGGGTTATATGGAGAAGTGTCGCTCGGAGTGGCTCGATGTTTCCCCCGGGATTATGGGCCGGATTGTTGCTAGCAGTCGTGCTTACCGGCGTTCACGCCGTTTACTGGAGCAATATGCGAATGAGATCGCCGTTGGTTCCCACCATAGCCCTCCTGGCGACCATGGGTTTGCGAATGGCTTTGGTCGTTAGCTGGCCAAAGGTTTGTGCCTTCTGTTCCTCCTCTTCGAGGAAATGACGTCCGGTAGCATCTTCAGCCGCTTCTTCCCACGGAGGGCCGCTTCTGCGCGAGGAAATGACCAGATCCCCAGTCCCCATCGCACACCTGAGACGGGCCGGCCCTCCTGCGCGAGGAAATGACTTCCCCCTTCTAAAAAATCTCGAAGTCGAAATCGGCCGGCCCTCCTGCGCGAGGAAATGACCCACGTGATGACGCTGCCGCTAGCCGCTGTCACGGCCGGCCCTCCTGCGCGAGGAAATGACGGGGTGATGGTGGTAGCACCCGTTTAGCGACAGCAGGCCGCCCGGGCGCGACGAAATAGCTGCTAAAGCTGCCGATGGAATCAGCGGCTTCACGGATGCTCATCCTGCAAGAGGAAAAGACTTTCGGACCGAATGGATCAAGCGCGGGGCTAGGTAAAGCCAAGTTGTATATAAGTTCTTGCGTGGTAATACCTTGCGCCTGAAGCGTGCCCAGCAAAGCCGACTTGTCTCGGCTCAATTGGGGTTACTATAATCCCCCACTCCGTCGGGCAACTCTTACCCCCTTTTTCAGCGGTTTTCTTTCGCCTTGTCCAAAAAGAGGTGTCGCGGAGGAACTGGGAGGAACTGCCTTTTTTGGCTTTTTGATCGGCGGGCGGGTTAATCGCAGTGGCGGGGAAAACGAAAAGTGGCTTATGCCTCGGATGGGGTTTCCTCGGTGGGACGGGCTACTCGACTGGACACGGCGGACCGAGGCATCAACTCGTAAGGTAGCTTGCAAAACCTCTCAATGATTCCTTTTCTTACTTCAATGATTCCATTACTTAGGGCTTCAACGATTATTTGACGCTGCACCGATCATTCGACGCGGTGCCACTTGAGCGAAAAAGCTTAGCGAAAAAGGCTTGTCGACCGGCTAATTCTATAGCTTTGGCGCGGTTAAAGGCAGAACCTTGTTGGCCCCTGACTTGTTTTGCGCAAATTCCGACGGGAGATTGGCCACGAATGGCTCGAGTTTTGAGCCGCCAACAGCGCGGGGGCCGGATCTTCCCCTTGCGGGCTCCGAATCGAAGTGTGTCCCACGAATTACTTTCGGCACATGCTCACATGAGGCCCAAGTTTACTTGCCGGGCCAAACCTCGGCAGATCAGGCGGAGAATTCAAGTGAAATCACGGATCGACCTATAAACCACCTCTGGACCCTAGAGGCTAGCTATGACACGGAGGATTCTTTCGGGCAAAGGAATCCCTGGGGGCATGGATCCGCCATTTCAGTCCCGGGGAGCGCAGGCAACTTTTGGCCGTTAAGGAACAAACTTAAGCCGAACCTTTTGGCACAAACAACGCTTGGTCGGAGATTGTCTACGCCTCATTGGGGATTCTCGACCAAGCGTACCGCGCTGTTTACCGAGCCATTACCCGAGCGTCGTGGTGGAAGCGGCAAATTTGAAAAATTCGAAGTTTCAGAACCTCGTACTCGTTTCGCTCTTCCCAAACACCGTCGCTGGGCTACCTCCCTTTGCTGCTGCCGGCTTGCTCGATGGTTTCTTTTTTGTGCGATCCTCTTCATCGGCGTAATTTCCGCGCCGAATCGTGCCTTTAGCCAGGCACAAAGTCACCTGGTGCTACCGCGGGTCAGTCGGCTGGAGGCGATAACCGTCTCTGCGGCGCATGCCAGTTGGTGGTCGGAGGGAGCGAGCGAGGTATGGATTCTGCGCGGCGGGGTCACGCTGATTCAGGGGGAACATCAGGTCACAGCGGCGCAGGGTGTTGCTTGGGTATACCGACGACATGCGGGGGACTTTCGTCCCGACCAGGTGCATATCTACTTTGAGGAGCAAGTGAATGTCCGCCAAAAAGTCGGGAACCGATGGACTAGCGTGAGCGATACACAGTGGGAACATGTTTACGAAACTGTTGCCGGTGTGGAAATGCGGCCCGCGACGATTGGCGCCACCACTGATCAGGACCATGCCTTATATCAGCGGGCTTTGACTGCCCGCGAGCGGTGGTCGGAGAATGTCGTCCGACCTGTGGGAGCACTCCAGCGGTGGATGGAGCCGCCTCGGGCGGCAAATGCCTCAACGTTGACCTCGGCGACCCGGAATGCTCCGGCGGGTCACGGAGAGATGGTTAGCCCGGCTTCTTCGCCCGAGGAAGCCGCGCAAACACGTGCGGCCCGGCCTTTGAGGCTTAGTGTTTTTCCCCGAAGTGATGTGCCGGTGCAATTCTTGTGGCGGCGCGATGAAGCCACCGGTCAATGGATTGGGTTGGTTAGCTCGGGCGTGAATCTGATCATTAGTAGCGGGGTAGGCATCGGTCCCTGGCAACCTGACGTGATCGATTTGGCCACGGACCGAATGGTCATTTGGGCAACGGGGGTGGAACAACCGGATCTCACGGGACAGATTCCGCTTGGAGAAGATACCGCCATCGAAATTTACATGGAGGGCAATATCGTCTTTCGGGAAGGCGAGAGGGTAGTTTATGCCCAGCAAATGTACTACGACGTAAAACGCCGGGTTGGACTAATCGTCGAAGGAGAAGTGCTTACTCCCATACCCGACTATGAGGGTTTGCTGCGGATTCGCGCCCGAGTCCTCCGTCAATTGGGGCGGGATCGGTTCGTTGCGGAAAATGCTTTTGTGACCTCCAGCCGTATGGGTTTTCCGGGTTATCGGCTGCAATCAGGCCGGTTGGAGCTAGAGCAAAGCCAGGAACTCTTAGTGGATCCTTTTACCGGTCAATTGATACTTGATCCCGAAACCGGTCAACCGCTCACTGAGACGAGAAGAGAGCTTCTTGCGCGAGATAACTGGATTTTTTTTGGCCCTCTGCCCATTTTCTTTTGGCCGAATCTAGCCACGGATCTGGAAGAACCCAGCTTTCTGATCCGTCGATTTCGATTGAAAAACGACGAAGTTTTTGGGGTTCAAGTCTTAACGGATTGGGACATGTATGAACTATTGGGGATCCGCAATCGACCTCCGGGCAGCCGGTGGGAGTTGAGCGTAGATCCGATGAGCGAACGCGGCTTGGGCCACGGAACTAGTTTCACATATCGGGGTGAAAATTTTCTGGGTCTTGTAGGTCCGGTTACCGGATTAGTCGACTTTTGGGGGATACAAGACGACGGTCTGGATAACTTGGGACTAGGGCGACGGAGTATCGCGCCGGAAAAAGATTATCGGTGGCGAGTCCTCTGGCAGCATCGGCAGCTTCTGCCCGGGGATTGGCAACTGACGGCGGAAGCAGCGTGGATTAGCGACCGCAACTTTCTCGAACAATACTTCGAACGCGAGTGGGACGAGCTGAAAGACTGGACCACCGGGCTGGAACTTAAACGCCTTTCCGAAAACCGTTCGCTTAATCTTGCCGTCGATTACCGGGTCAATAACTTCTTCACGCAGACCGATTGGTTGCCACGGCTGGATCATTTTTGGCTTGGGCAGCCTATTTTAGGCCAGCGGCTGACATGGTACGAACGCACAAGTTTGGGTTTTGCGCGACTGCGGACAACGACGGTGCCCGAGGACATCTCGCCTCAATTTGCATATCGGGATTGGGAAACCTCCGACGGGGTCACGCCTCTGGGGCAACGCGATGGTGAACGGCTTTTGAGCCGACATGAGATTGATTTCCCCCTCCAGCTTGGGCCTTTTAAATGCGTGCCTTATGCCATGGGCGAATTGGGGCATTGGGGCGAAGATCGTACGGGCGAGGATCTTCAGCGAGCCTTTGGTCAAGTAGGTGTCCGGTTGAGTTTGCCACTCTGGCGGGTGGATCCTTTTTTCGAGAGCCAACTTTGGAACCTGCACGGGCTTTCCCACAAGGTGCTTTTGGAAGGCGAGTTCTTGTATGCGGAAGCCAATCGGGAGCTTCGGCAACTTCCGCTCTATGATCCGCTGGATGATGATGCGATCGAGTCGTTCCGCCGTCGTTTTCCGCCGACTTTCGGGTTGCCGCAACTGGACGAACGTTTCTACGCCTTGCGGTCAGGAATGGCCGGCTGGGTGACCGCGCCAGTCCCCGAGATCGCCGATGACCTCATGATCCTGCGTGTTGGCATGCGACATCGGTGGCAAACCAAGCGCGGGGCCCCCGAGGCCCGGAGGATTATCGACTGGCTCATTTTGGATACGCAACTGAGCCTTTTCCCAAAAGATGACCGCGACAATTTTGGCGAGTGGGTCGGGCTTTTGGAGTATGATCTGCGCTGGCAACTTGGCAATCGGCTCTGCGTACTTTCCGAGGGTCAGTTCGACTTTTTCCCCGAGGGCCAACGGGTCGTAGTGGTGGGCAGTACGCTGGACCGGCCGCCTAATGGCAGTCTTTATGCGGGCATTCATATGCTGGAGGGGCCGATCAGCAGCACGGTTCTTGCCCTTGCCTTCAATTATCGGATGAGTCCGAAATGGTTGTCTTCTCTTAGCATTTCGTTTGATTTGGCCGACGGAGGGAATATCGGGCAGAATTTGTCGGTGACACGGATCGGCGAATCGCTTTTGGTTAGCCTGGGGGTGAGTGTCGATGCCAGCCGGGATAACTGGGGGATCGGCTTTGCTGTGGAACCACGCTTCTTGCCTCGGGCGCGTTTGGGGCGGGTCGGTGGAGCGCAAATCCCGCCAGCCGGTGCCTACGGGCTAGAATAGCCGTGTGATGTGCCCCCCAAAAACCTTGAATAACACCCCCCAAAAACCTCAAATAACAAGAAGAATGATCGAGCAAAACACGGCACGGCTTTTGGGAATGTGCGGTTTCCTTCCGTGAGCTATCCGGCTTAGCCGCGAAGTGTGCGGGCAAATGTTAGGGGCCTTTTGAACCCTGGGGCCCAATCGAGTAGAGGGCTTCGTAAGCGGATTTGAATTGTTCTTCTACTATTATTTTGGTTACAGGATAATTACGTGTCCTAAGCTCGATGATAATTATGTGTTCTAAGTTCGCTTCCGTGATGATTGCGTGTCCTATGTTTTATTAGGTGATGCTTACGCACTCTTTTTAGGTGATGTTTGTGCCTCTTTATCACGTGATTTTTAGTTAAATATTAGGCGGTTTTTCTCAATGGATGTCAGTTTAAGTGAGCGGAAGACTTGAGCGATCCTAGCAGGAATATTGTGGATCATGGGCGGAAGCTCTGCTTGAGGAGTGAGGACTGTGGAGTCGCCGGCAGCGAATCGGACGAAGCGATTGGAGCGATCTTGGGCTCGAAAGTTTGCCGATGCTTTTCGCGGCCTGGCGATTGGGATCCGGGGGCAATCGAGTTTTCTTGTCCATTTCGCTTTTGTGGCTGCGGTGGCGGTTTGCGGTGTGATCTTCCGCATCTCGTTCGCCGAGTGGCTGATCGTGGGTTTGTGTGTCACCGTGGTTTTAACGGCGGAAATGTTCAACAGTGCATTGGAGCACCTGAGTCGGGCGGTAAGCGATCAGGAGCACTCCGGCATCCGAGATGCCTTAGACATCGGCAGCGGAGCGGTTCTTATGGCTGCCCTTGGGTCCGCCGCGATTGGTGGGTTTTTATTTCTGTTTAATCTTTTTTGGCCCCAGCTTCTCTAGATCCGTTTTGGGTCCTTATCGGCATCGTGACCCCGTGCTACAGGGGTTCGCTGGAGGTAATAGCTCTTCCGTATCCACATCAGGCAAATGCTTTAGTCAAAATACTCTCACCTATTAAAAATCAACCTTGCCCGAAACCGGGGGGCGCAGCGTTGCAAGCGGGTGCCGCAGCGAGTGTGTTAAAAAGACGTTTTGCTGGTAAAGATGGGGGACATAGAAAAGATGGTGAACAGGAATGAGGGCAATTGAAAGAGCACCTAGGTTTTGCGGCGAAGCGATCCTACTGGGGCTGGTCCGCCATATGGTAACCCAGTAAATCTTTGTCAATCGTCGATAGCCAATAAGATGGCTTGTTTGAATAGGGTACACAGCTTTACGTATGTAACTACTTTTGATGAACGAGGTGTTAAAGGCGGCTTGATTGAATCTGGATGAGTGGTGGTTTCCAGATCATTGAGGCGAGATATATGTGAAACTTCTTGAAAATAGGAGTTTTGGGTAGAGTTGTCAAATTCGCATCTTTCGCCTTTTCGGAACTTCTGAGGATTGTTCCGTGGCTACGGAGTTTACTAATAACTTTGCGGTCGGCTTCTCGCCTAGAGCCGAGGAAGGGTGTGCATTCGCGAAATTGCTTGGCAAGTGTGTTAAGTCTTCTCTGAAACAGCTAATCAAATATCCAAATTCCGACAATCTTTCGCTACATAGATGTTCCGGATCTTCACAATTCGGGATTAAGGCACCACGGCTTCGAATTCCATAGGTTTAAATAATTGGGCCTCTTTCAATCACTGGCATTAACGGTTTAGTAGGTTTCTGATAAACTGACGCAAAGTTTCAAAGCGATTCATTGGTTTAGGTCCTAGAATTCTGAAGACAGCAGCTAAAAATTGATGAAGTAAGGAATTTCCATCCATTTTCAGTGATTTATCACCTATTTTTTACCGACAATAGACCGCGGTCTTAAATCTTGCCGTATTACAAAAGCCTTAAAGGGATAAAATCATCGAGCTAGTGCTAGCTTTTGGAAAGCCGGTCATTTGTTAATTTGAGGGAAGATTGATGGCAAGCACCTTGGAATCATTTGTCAACCGCCTTCGAGCCGATGGTTTGGAAGCGGGACAACGGTTAGCTGAGCAAATACGTCGCGAGGCCGAAGAAAAGGCTGCGGAAATTCTCCGCGAAGCGGAGGCCAAAGCCCAGCAGATTCTTGCTGACGCTGAGGCCCAACGCGAAAAGATCTTGGCGAGAGCACAAACAGAATTGAAACTGGCAGCGCGAGATGCCATAGCCCGCTTGAGTGAGGCCCTTAATCAAGCGGTGAACCAGATTCTGAACCGTGGGGCGACCGAACGCCTGAATGACCCAGAGTTCCTCAAGCGCTTAATCGAGGACCTAGTCCATCAATATGTGTCGGCAGATTCCGAGAAAAGGCCCTTTATTTTAAATGTCTCGGATGCTACCCGGCATCGGTTGACGCATTGGGTGTTGAACTCTCTGTACTCGGAAGCACAAGAGGCTGGGCTATCGGTGGAGTTACGGGGGGCGCTGAAATCTGCGGGCTTCGAGTATCAGATTACGGATGGGTCGGTCGAGATCACGCCTGAGGCGGTGGTACAAATCCTATCGGAGATGGTAACTCCGGAGATTCAAAAACTAGTTCTCTCCGCCGCTCAGGTGGAGCATGCGGTCCGCGTTTAGTATGCAAGCCACAGCTCCGATTCGCAGCACCGAAAGGGAAGCTTAGCTAAGGCAGCATCTTCGCATTGATTAAGCTCATGGGGGGCGAGGGCATCGCGTTGCCATGAGATTGGGAGTGCGATTGTTCGTTGCCGAATTGGCCATGAGGGCTTTGGTCAGGTGCAGTAAATGGGCCTTGATCGGTATTTTGTAATTACCTCGCTACCGGCATTGGGTAAGTTGGGAAGTTCGCCCCCGATCGGTCTGGCCGAGCTCGTCGATCTTGTCGGTGCCCAAGGGCCCCGAGCAAAACTTGTCGGCACGGTCGTCCTGCTGGATGATTTGCTCCAGCGAGAGGCATTTTTGGCCGGTGAGCTGCGCGAGGTGGAGCCGGCTATCTTAAGTGTGCCGCAAGTGCGAAACGAGGTACCACTCCCGGAGTACCTCAGAGCCCCAGAATTCGGCGCATCGGAAACTCAGGTTCGGGTCATCGAGGCGGATGCACTCTGGGAAAGCTATTTTCGTTACGCAGCCCGAGTTGCCGAAGAATTGCAAAGCCCTTTTTTGCATGGTTGGGTTCGCTTCGAGGTGGGGCTACGGAATGCACTAGCATCTACGCGGGCCAAGCGTTTAGGTCTGGAGGAATTGGGGTACTTGGTAGCGACCGATTTGGCGGATCCTTCGGATGATTTTTCCGAAATCATCGGCGAATGGGCAGCGGCGCCGAATCCGTTGAACGGCCTCCGGGCCGTAATTCGCGGCCGTTGGGATTGGCTGGAGGCCCATGATCGCTGGTTCTCTTTTGCAGAAGATGAGCTGGCAGCCTACACCGTGCGGTTGATGCTCTTGCAGCAGTGGCTTCGCACCGCACCGCAGGAGGAAAGACCCCAGGAAGTCAGTAGAACCTAGCTGGCGTCGCTGTGGCCAAGGCGGATGTCGCCGGAGCCATTGGACCCAAAAGGAACCGGGAAACTGCGTCGAGCCTATCGCGGGGGCTTGCACCGGTGATTGAGCGTGCCGGTATCGAAGTTTGCGGGTGTTCGAGGTTTTTTAGACATCAGAGAGCCGCTTTCGGTAGAGGTTATTATTTTTAGGAAAAACTTAAAGTTTGTCTTTTCGAACAAAGTCTCGGCTTTTAAGTTTGCATCAATCCTGAGGATTAACAGCAACTTTGTGACCGACGATCGACTTTAAAGTCAGGCTCAGCGTGAGGATGTGGAATCCGAATTCCACCGAATGGCATTAGCATCCAAGCATTTGACGGGCATTTTGATTTCAGGTAGCAAAACCTTGGCAATTTCCCGCAACCGGCGCATAGAGAGTTGGCCTAGGCCGTTCGAAATCTGATGATTACAGCAGCAACTGCCATGAAGGAAACAGACGGAAAACGCACGACGGCTCGGATTATCGGTGTTGACGGCAGCTTGGTGATGGCAGAAACCGACGGACGGGTCGTGCAAAACTCGCTGGGGTACTGCATCCGTTCGGATGGAGCCCGACTTCTCAGTGAAGTGATCCGTGTCCGGGGGCGACTGGCTGACCTTCAAGTCTTCGAAGAGACTCGTGGGCTCCGGGTCGGAGACTTAGTCGAGCTTCATGAAGAGATGCTCTCGGTGGTTGTAGGGCCGGGGCTATTGGGGCAGATCTATGATGGATTGCAAAATCCGCTGCCTGAACTGGCCAAACAGGTGGGCTATTTTCTCAAAGCGGGCGTTTACATCCACGGTTTGTCCCGAGATCGTCGTTGGAGATTCACCCCGCAGGTAAAGGTCGGGCAAATCGTGGAGCCCGGCGACACGTTGGGCACGGTTCCCGAAGGGATTTTTGAACACCGGATCATGGTGCCCTTTTCATGGCGGGGGCAATTTGTGGTAGAGAGAATTGCCGCTGCCGGCGAGTACACGGTCGAAGACGAAATTGCCGTGGTTTCTGACAGCGAGGGTCAACGCCGAGTAGTCACGATGCAGCAGCGTTGGCCGGTGAAGCGGCCGCTGAATATTTCCCGGCGACGCCTCATGCCCGAAGAGCCCCTCATCACACGGGTACGTATCATCGACTCGATGTTCCCGATTGCCCGAGGGGGTACTTATTGTATACCCGGGCCCTTCGGAGCGGGAAAGACCGTGTTGCAGCAAATTACTTCGCGACATGCGGAGATCGACGTCGTCATCATCGCCGCCTGCGGGGAACGTGCCGGCGAGGTCGTCGAGACTTTGCGGGATTTCCCAGAACTAATTGATCCCCGCACTGGCCGCAGCTTGATGGAGCGGACGATCATCATCGTCAATACATCCGCGATGCCCGTGGCAGCTCGCGAGGCGTCGGTGTACACGGCGGCAGCGCTGGGCGAATACTATCGTCAAATGGGGCTCGATGTGCTTCTGTTGGCCGACTCCACCAGCCGTTGGGCCCAAGCGATGCGGGAGCTTTCAGGAAGGCTCGAAGAAATTCCCGGCGAAGAAGCATTTCCGGCCTATTTGGAAAGTCGGATCGCCGCATTTTATGAACGGGCCGGCGTAATCGAGCTGCGCGACGGGCGGATAGGCTCGCTGACGATCGGCGGCACGGTCAGCCCCGCCGGGGGTAATTTCGAAGAGCCGGTGACCCAAGCTACCCTCAAAGTCGTGGGAGCTTTTCATGGGCTTTCCCGAGCGCGAAGCGAGGCGCGACGCTACCCGGCCATCGACCCGCTGGATTCCTGGAGCAAATACCCGGGGATTATCCCGGCGGCCGACATGGCCAAAATGCGGCGACTCCTTGTCAAAGGAAACGAAGTCCGTCAAATGATGACGGTGGTCGGCGAAGAGGGGGTTTCCGTCGAGGATTTCACAACTGCCCTCAAAGCCGACTTTTTCGACAATTGCTACTTGCAGCAGAATGCCTTCGATAAGGTGGATGGGGCAACCCCTGCGGAGCGGCAGAAGTACGTGTTCCGCAAAATCATGGAGGCGGTGGATGTCGACTTCCAATTACGGGATAAAACGGAAGCACGCCGAACGATTTTGGAAATGACCGACTTATTCCGCAACTGGAATTATGCGGCAGCCGGTACAGAAGAATACGACCGATACTTGAAGGCAATCGACCAGTTCATCGCCACGAAAGGGCGGAAACCGTGAGAAAGTACTTCAATACAATCACTCGAATTGCCGGGAATGTGGTTACCGTGAACGCTCCCGGCATCGGTTACGATGAGCTGGCGGTGATCGAATCGGCCCACGGCGAATCGTATGCTCAGGTGATCCGTCTCGAAGGACACCAGGTTACCTTGCAGGTCTTTGCCGGTTCGCAAGGCATCGGGAATAACGACCGAGTGCGGTTCCTCCATCGGCCCATGCAGGTGTGTTTTTCGGACGCGCTATTGGGTCGGGTCCTCGATGGCTCCGGCAGACCTCGCGATGGTCGCGGCAATGTCCTCGGCGAAATGATCCATATTGGCTCGCCGCCGGTTAACCCGGTGCGGCGTCGCATGCCCGATCGAATGATTCACACGGGCATTCCGATGATCGATATTTTCAACTCCTTGGTGGAGGGGCAGAAAATCCCGATCTTTTCTGTGGCCGGGGAACCCTATAACGAGCTTTTGGCGCGGATCGGTCTTCAGGCTAATGCCGATATCATCGTTCTCGGGGGGATGGGGCTGCGGCACGACGATTATCTGAAGTTCCGCCGCAGCTTCGAAGAAGGGGGCGTGTTAGGCCGCGCGATCATGTTCATCCATACGGCGGCGGATCCGGTAGTGGAGTGTCTGCTCATTCCCGACCTGTGCCTTGCGGTAGCCGAGCAATTCGGCCTTCAGGGCCATCGGGTGCTGGTGCTCCTCACGGATATGACGGCTTTCGCGGATGCTTTAAAAGAGATCTCCATCATCATGGAGCAAATTCCCTCAAACCGTGGTTATCCCGGCGATTTATATACCCAAATGGCCCGACGGTACGAGAAGGCAGTCGACTTTGAGGGGGCCGGTTCACTCACTATTTTGGCATGCGTGACCATGCCGGGGGACGACGTGACGCATCCCGTGCCGGATAACACCGGATACATCACCGAAGGGCAGTTCTATTTACGGAATGGCCGGATCGATCCGTTTGGATCTTTGTCGCGACTCAAGCAGCAAGTGAATGCGAAAACTCGGGATGATCACCGTGCCATTTCCGATGCGTGCATTCAGCTTTATGCCCTTTGCCGGGAGAGCCGCGAAAAGCGGGATATGGGCTTCGAAATGTCGGCTTGGGACCAAAAACTCTTGAAGTACGGAAATCTTTTCGAACAGCAGATCATGGATCTAGCAGTCAATATTCCCCTCTTCGAAGCCTTGGATCGCTGCTGGCGGATTTTGGCCGAATGCTTCGAACCGGCAGAGACGGGGATCCGACGGGCCATTCTGGAGAAACATTGGCCCAAGCCCCAGGTTCGCCTTGAACCGACCCAAAAGGAGTTGGCAACGGTGGGGGCCTAAGCCGTGGCGAAAAAAATCAAAACCACGCGGCCAGAATTGAAGCGCTACCGCGACGCCCTAGCGCGTTACGAGCGCTATCTGCCGATGCTCAAACTGAAGCAGCAACAGCTTCAGTTTACAATCCGCGACATCGTCCAGCGCCGTCGAGAGGCCGAACGCTTACTCGAGCAATCCGAGGCCACCTTGCGGAGCTATCAGAGCGTGATGCGTGATCGCTGCGGAGTACCGCTTCAGCAATGGGCGGAACCGGCAGAGATCAAAACTAGAAAGAAAAATATCGCCGGTGTGGTGATCCCGGAATTTGAAGACGTTTCATTTCCGCAAGCGCAATACAGCTTGTTCGGTACTCCCCCTTGGGTTGATCAACTGCTTGCGGATTTGCGGCTAAAGAACCGGCGAAAGGTGGCGGTCCGCGTGCTTCGCGAGGCCGAGGCGTTGTTGCAAAAGGAACTTACACGGATTGTGCAGCGCGTCAACCTGTTCGAAAAGGTCATGATTCCTCAAACCCGGGAAGCGATCCGTATCATTCGAATCACTTTGGGCGATCAAATGACCGCAGCAGTGGGTCGTGCGAAGATTGCCAAAGGCAAATTGGCGGCAACCATGGCCACGGAATCGCCGGGAACATCTCAGCCACTGGGTGAGGTGGGGGGCGAAAGCCGATGATCGTCCCGATGCAGAAAATCCATGTGGTGGCGCGAAGTTGTGACCGCCAAGCGGTGTTGGAGGCACTCCGCGAGCTAGGGGTGATCCATCTGGTGCCGGTCGACCCGGCGCAAGCCGTCCTGGATGAAGATTTGTCCCGGCAAGTGCAGGCCGCCGAACGTGCCCTTCAAGTGCTTCAAGATGTAGCGCCACGGGGCACCGCACCGGCGCTCCAGCCCCGTGAGGTGATTCAAGAGGTACTGGAAATTGAGCGCCGCGCCGCCGAGGGTCGAAGCCGGCTTGCTGTGCTGTACCACGAGTTGGAACAACTTTCCGACTGGGGCGAGTTGAGGCTCCAAGATCTCTTCGAACTTCGGAAAGCGGGAATTGCTGTCGAATTCTTCCGCTTGCCCCGGCAGCTTGTGGGTCAAATTCGCGCGGAATGTGTCGAGGTCGTTAACCGACTCCCGGGAGGCCAAGTGATTGTGGCGGTGGCCCGGAAGCATCAAGCGGTTCAAATCCCTGAGGAAGCGGTTCCCGTGCCTTGGCCCACTCGGGACTGCCCGTCGATCCGGGCGGAAGCCGCCCAAATCGAGGCTCAGTTAAAACGGGATGTTGAGCGACTTCATGAACTAGCGCATGGCGTGCCGAAAATCCGTCGTGAGCTTTTCGCCTTGCAGGCGAAGGCCGAAGAACGCCTTGCCGTTCGGGGAGCCTTAACGGATGAAAACCTGTTTGCTCTTCAGGGCTGGGTGCCGGCCGAGGTCGCCCCGTCTTTGGCCGAGCAACTGGCGGCACGCGGACTTCCGGCCGCCGTGGAAATGCGAGAACCGCTCCCCGACGAACAACCCCCGACATTGATTCGCCCGCCGAAATGGGCGCAGCCGATCGAAGGGCTTTTCCGCATTCTGGGAACAGTCCCGGGTTACCGCGAGTTTGACGTTTCGGTTCCGTTTCTGATCGCTTTGCCCATTTTTACGGCGATGCTCATTTCCGATGGCGGCTACGGGGCTTTAATTCTTTTGGGTTGCTTGATCTTTTACAGGGGGTTGACCCAATCAATTGGGGAGCGATTCACCCAACTGATGATGCTCATCGGCGGAGCATGCCTCGTTTGGGGGGTGCTTACCGCTTCGTTCTTTGGATTTACGCCGTACCCGCCGTTAGTCTCTGTTGATCTTAGCGAAAGATCGCGGTCGTTCTTGATGCGGTTGAGTTTTGCCATCGGTACGATTCATTTGTCCACCGCTCAAGCTTGGCAAGCTGTGCGGCTTTATCCCGATCTGCGCTTCCTAAGCAAGGTAGGGTGGGCCCTCTTCATTTGCGGCATGTATGGCGTCGTCAATATGTTTGTCCTGAAGGATCCATTTCATTGGCAGACTCCTTGGCCTTATTTGCTCCTATTAGGGGCGACGCTAGCCATTGTGTTTGCCCATCCCGACCGAAATTTGCTCAATATGCTCGGCTTGGGCTTCGCAAGCTTTCCGCTCGCGATGCTTTCGGCTTTTTCCGATGTAATCAGTTACGTCCGTCTGATGGCCGTCGGCCTGGCAAGCAGTGTGTTAGGCGCAAGCTTCAATGCGATGGCCTTAGCCGCCGGGTCTTGGCCGGTAACCGCACTCCTGATGATTTTGGCCCATGGGCTGAATATGGCCCTTGCACTGGTGGCCATGTTTGCTCATGGTGTACGTTTGAATATGTTGGAGTTTTCGAACAACTTAGGAATGATGTGGAACGGGTACGCCTATCGGCCATTCCAACGAAAAACCTTGGAGGAGTCTTCTGCATGATTGGAAGCGCGATTTTCGATGTCCTTCCCCTCGCAGTCGCGGATAAAATGACTGGGGTACAGGAAATGTGGCGCTTTCTGGGGGAGATCGGCGCTGTGCTGGCCCTCGGCATGGGGGCGTTAGGGAGCGCTTTAGGAATCGGATTGGCCGGTCAGGCAGCAGCCGGGGCTTGGGCCAAGGAGGCTCGTTCCGGGCGGAACTTAAGCTTCACTTACATCATCCTTCTGGGAATGCCCCTTAGCCAAACCCTCTATGCGATGATCGTGATGAACAATGTCCGGGGGGTATTTTCCAGCGTGGAGGTCAGCATCCAGGAGGCTGGATTGCTCATGGGCATCGGAATCGCTACGGGTTTGGGCGAAATGCTCTCCGCGTGGATGCAAGGCTTGATTGGTGCCGCCGGAATCCGGGCCTTAAGCGAAGGTGAAGGAAAGGGCCTGGCGTTCATCATTATTGCAATGGGTGTTGTAGAAACCGTGGGGATCTTTACCATGGTCTTCATGCTGGGCATGATCCCCGCCATACCAACCTGAGGATTACATGGCTGATGGGGCCCGCGAACGTACGCATAATCCCGGCTTTAGACATTAAGCATAACCCCCCCTTTACACATTGAGTTAACGAAGCACTTCGCGGTTCAAGAGCGGCGCGGCGGATGGCAATGCCGGCTGCACTACTTCCAGGCATATGCAGCGGCGTTAGACTACAAATTCGCGTGGGGTGATCGCCCTGTTTACACGCCGACATTTCTGTAAAAAATCGAGACCCCACAAAAAGGAGAGAAAGCCGGGATTCCCCGAAAAAGTTGAACATCATGCTTGTGCTGGTGAGAATTGCGTTCCGAAGCCGATAAGCTTCCGGAAAGTTAGGAAAGAATTTCGGAAGTAGCTCCTCCACATCCCGAGCTGTAAAAAATCCGCGAGTTCATCCTGGGAAAAACCGGCGAAAAGACGTTGAAAACACTCGGGTACCTCGGCTAAGACTCCGAAAGGCAATTGGCAGAAAGAGGGCGGCAGCGGGACTTATCGCCCACAAGTTACAAGTTATGAGTTGCTCACCCTTCGGGTAGACCGGGGGCGGCATTGGTTACCGGAAAGCTCAGGGTACACCGATTTGCCGTAAGAGCCCGTCTTTAGATCTTAGACCCGGTCTTTAGATCGTCGTACACGAAGACATATCCCACTGCCGGGTTGGCAATCGCGAGGAGGTCGTTACTTCCGTCGCAATAGAATATACCAGGCGAGGGCTCCTTGTTGATCGGCTTCCCGGGTATCGAAGCGAGTTTCGCGCAGAGTTTCGATCTCGAAATCTCGGCTAAAATCTTCTCGAATTTCTGCCTCCGCTACCCGTGGAGGACCTCCGGAACGCGGTTCGTTAGCGTTTCCGGCAAGGATCAGCACACGACTGCCGGGTTTTGTTAATTGCAGCAAATTGCGAACATAAGCCGCCGCGTTCTGCCGCCGGACGCCGTGGTAGCAACCGCGATCGTAAACCAGGTCGAACGGGCCGAGCGGGGGCAGGCGGAGGACATCAGCGAGCACCCAACGGATCTTTTGTCCCGCTGCCTCCGCGCGATCTTGAGCCCGCTGCAAAGCCGTGGGAGCGATATCGATTGCCGTGACGTCGAACCCCTTTTCTGCCAAAAACAAGGCGTCGTTTCCTAACCCGCAGCCCAGCTCTACAACCCGGCAAGGCTGCAAAATACCTTTTTGTACGGAATCCACCAATTGACTGGCGGCTCGGCCTAAGTTCCAACCGGGATTACCGCCTCCGCGATAAGCGCTGTCCCAACGCTCTAAAAGCTGCACGCCTTCCGGACCATAGGGAAGGATGCCGCTGCTCAACGGCCGTCGATCCACCACCGGCCGCCCGTCCGCCGTGCGCACCGCAATGTGTCCCGCCTCTTCGGTCACAGGGGGCAATAGGAGCCAATACTGCCGGGCATCTCCCGCTATCTCCAATTCCAACCAACTTCCCTGGACACGATGCCGAATACTGAAACTTTCGGCGGGTTTTTCTGAGGTTTTCTCCGCGTGCAAGACAAAGATCATTCGAACAGGTCCCGAGGAAGCGGGGCGCACTTCGGTCCGATAATGCTCTCGTTTTTTCTGGCCTGCCACCTGATGGGTGGTTTCCATTTCCACCTCCTCCGGCAAAATTGTTTCACAGACCAAGCGACCCTCCCCGTTGACCACGATCATCCGCCGCTTCTCCACCGTGGGAGCATTTGCGGACTGCAAAAGCCAGAGGACCCGCGCTTGCCGATCGGCCGGTTCGACCCAGTCTTCCACGACGAAAGTCGCCGGTTTCAGGAAGATGAATCGCCGAATGAACCGCGACTTCTTACCCGTCGGGCGACCGGCTTGAAATTCGCTGTATGCCCCTGAGGCATCGCCGATGACATAGGTGAATTGCGGGTGATCCTCGAAGGCGATAATCCGGCCGGTGTCGAAGGGCCCTTCGGGTTCCGTAGTACCAAAAAACCGCCGCGGATCGTTTCGGAAAAACCGCTGCTCGGCCCCGGGGAGCACGGTATTGTGCCACCGCGTTTCTTTGGCTCCATACTCCCCTGCATCGATCGCTAAAGGGGCGCGATAGTCGATCACAAAGCTATTTTGGTCGCTGTGTTGGTGGCCCGCATAGTAGGGCCCACAAACAAAAACTGCCCATACGGCGTCTTCACCCCAACTACTTCGCATCGCGGCCCAACCGATGCCGGAAAAAAGCATACCGGTGGGTAAGCTGGCGGGATCCGTTGTCAGAATATCTGGATCATACCATAGGATGAAATGCCAAGCCCTCGCCGGGTGATTTGGCACCACCTGCTGAGCTACCCATTGAGCCAATCCGTCACGATATCGCTGGGCCAAAAGGGGAAAAAGCGCGGTCTCCTGCCATCCCCAAGAGACCGCCGTATTGATGTCCGCAATCGGAGCCATAGAGCGATCGTGCGGACGGGTGCAATACACCAGCCACGATGCGGCACCTTTTAGGCCCGTGCAAGATGTGAACAAATCTTCACCGGTGGCGGTCCGCCAAGCCTCGAGCTGATGCGCAAACTCATACGCGAAAAAGCTCCAGTAGCTCATACTTTCGTGCCAGCCGCCATCTTCGCCACCGGCCACCTGATTGATCGTGGGAATAAAGTGCTCCTTCAGCAGCTTTTCACCCTCTACCAACCAACGAGTGGCTTCGGATTCAAAACCTTTCTCTTGCGAAAGTGCTAACCCCGCATAAACCAGTGGTCCCCACTCCAGATAAACGTGATTGTTGTAGTCGCTATGCCGATACTCTTTCTCCATGGCATGCCCAAGCTCGAAGATTCGGCGGCCTAAAGCCTCGCGTTCGTGCTGCGCTAGATCGGTGTGCAGCCAATCGAACGCCACAGAAAGGGCTTTTAACATGCGTGGTCGGGTCCAACTATTGCCCTCGGCCTCCGCGAAGTAAGCAAGATAACCTTTAATGCGAGTTAAAAGGGCCGCAGGGCGATTTTCCAAACGATAGGTGACAAGCACCGTCATGAGTTCCTCGGGAGTAACCCACAGGTTTCGGTTCATCCACTCGCCGTAACTAAAATTTCGCATCGATTCGTAAACCTTACGAAGCTCCGGATTTTTTTCGATCCTGTTTTTGAGCGAGGCTAAATCCGCTTCGCGGAGGAAAAGCCGCGGGCGTTCCGCATGCACCGCCGGCACCGGCTGCGAAGGGGCATTTCCGTCGGCAAAGGCACGAAGGCTCAAAACCCCTAATGCGGCAAATAAGCCGAGCGCAATAATCCACAACCAAGGCGTCCTTGTGCACCCCGGAGCAACTTTCCGAGCTGTATAAGGTCCGGCAGGAGAAGCTAAATAATGCGAGCCGAGCATGGGAATTACTCCTTTAAGCTCGATGGTTAAGATTAAGATATCTTTTGTACCTTCCCCTTATTTCCCCCACACCACCGGGGATAAAAACACGCTTTTCCCTCTTGGGATGACGGTAGGGCTACCGCAGCGCTGCGGAGGCTGCACAACTGTTGTAAACAGAGCCGATTTTCCCCTCGCGCGATTGCAGCGTCATAGTGGATGATTCTTGGCTCATCATTTTTCCGTGTGGCCCGGTTCGCATGAAGCGGTTATCGCGCAAACTCCAAGCCATCTTTGGCTTGGACGAAGTCGCGGTACTTGTTTGACAGTTTAATCGAGTTTTTTGGTCTAGGGAGTCAAAAAGCAAACCCTAGCGCAATCCGAAAACCCATTGGGCACGGCTCTGATTATTAGTGCCCTTCGGCTTGAAAGCTCTCCGGCAAACCGAGGTGATCGGCCGCGGGATGGCGGTGATTTGCCCTGAATCCTATGCGTTCTTGGCCAACAGCTCGCTCTATTCGATCTTTGCCGATATCTCACCCTATGACGCAAATTTAAGGCAGGCTCCAGTCGGAAAAACGTGTAACAGGTTTTAGGCGGAATAACGTAGGGCAGGTTCCGAAGGGAATTACGTAAACGTAGTGGACGGACGAACCGATGGTCTAAGCTCAGTGCATGCGCAACTGCTGAAACAGTCGGCGGCTCAGCACGCGCAAGATACCGGCCGAAAACCGCTGGCAACACCGCGGAGCTTTCCCGGTGCGTTAACATACAAATTGATTGTAATGGATTTTTCGAACAGAATAACGATAATCGTCCCGTGGGCTGCAAATTGTAGAAATCATCCGCACCCAAGTAAAATATTTGCCACAAGCTATAATATCGGGATCGTGCGAAGAAACAATCCTTTAGCCCGACTGCTGCGGCCATAACAACTCCAAGTTCATCTTCGGAGTGGGATATCCTATGGAAAAGTCTTTGGACCGCAAAATCGCCCGGATTCTTGCCGATTCTCGTTGCCGCGATTTCATACTGGCGGATGCGAAAGACGCCGACATGGCGTACGGCTTGGCCGCGCCGGGTCGCAGCCCGGAGTATCATGGCCACGAAGCACGCTTCCGTTCCTTGGCGGAGTATCGGCAGCTTATGCGCGAGATCGTGGCTCAGGGGTTGGTCGACATTATGCTGATGAGCGCAAGCAGCAACGAGATCCTAACGATTCGCGAACGACTTTTCGAGTCTAGTCCCGTTACTCCGGCAGTCCGAGCTAATGATACCACGGACATCTGGTTGGCCACGGGAACGGGTCGCTATAGTTCCCAACCATCGTTGCCCTTTCGCACAGCGACGATCGATCATATCATGTGCGGAAAAGTGGAATGTGCACCAGAGGAACGCAAGCTGGGCGCAGACCTGGGCCTTTATTCGGTGACCTTCAATAACGACGCGGAGTTCGACCGGCAAACGCTCGAAGCCTACAAGCAGTTTCGGCTGGAGGCGGAGGCGAAGGGTTTTCGGCACTTTTTGGAAGTTTTTGATCCGAATGCTCCCGGCGGGCATTGTCCGAAAGATATCGCGCGGTTTATCTCCGATCACATCGTCCGCACGCTAGCTGGTGTAACCAGCCGAGGAAGACCGTTATTCCTGAAAATCCCGTACCACGGCCCTGACGCAATGGAAGCACTTGTTCACTACGACCCTACCTTGGTCGTAGGGATCCTCGGCGGCTCGGCGGGCACTACCTACGATGCCTTCTACATGCTTTGGGAAGCCAAGAAGTACGGTGCACGCGCCGCACTTTACGGCCGCAAAATCAATAATGCCGAACATCAACTGACCTTCATTAAGTATTTGCGGCTGGTGGCCGATGACCAAATCGAGCCGGCCGACGCGGTCCGCGCCTATCACGACGAACTCCGTAAGCTTGGAATTCGCCCGCATCGGCCGTTAGCCGAGGATCTGCAAAGAACGGAAACCTCTTCTGCATACGGCACGGGCAGTGGTCAGGGGCCCTTCCGCACGGGGCAAACCGGGGACCGTGCGGCAAAACCGGCGACGGACGCAAGCCGCAAGTCCCCGGGCCAAATTCCGGCAAGCGGCGCAGAATCATCATCTGCCGAACCTGATTTTTCTAGGATGACCCCCGCCGAAAAGGCCCGATGGAACCTCGAACGTTGGAAGCGGATCCTCGGGTAACTGCCAGCCAATCAACCTCGATATTCTCTGCCTTCCAGTCCCCCGACTTTTGCTTACTTCCCCTGCGGCTGAGCTCGCCACAGCGAAGCGAACATCGGGTGGGTGTTTTCGGTCACTCGCGGTGCTACGGAACTTGCCCTAGTGGCTCGCCCCCAGCCCGGGTGCACAGGGCATGGTAGACGGACTGGTCTATGGTCTCGGCAATAAGTCGCACCGATCCATCGGAAAGCAGGAAATTTGCACCCGCCGGATGGTGGCTGCTGAAATTGTGGGCATGATCCTCGCGGGAATTCGGCGGATAGGTTGCGGAACTCAGAACAAGGGCTGGCCAGCACTCATCCCCTGGAGGCATTCCTACCCAAGTGGCGTAGCCGAGAATCGAGGCACGTTCCCCCACGAGCACAGTTTGGCTTAGCCCATCGGTAATCTCAGCGAATTTGAGGAAGCTGTTGTGATACAGCGTTCCGTTGCCGCGACATTGCTGGCCGACGGGTAGCGTCGCGCAAATGTGGATGTCTAGGGTGCCGAAGTTACCCGTGTAGTTCGACGTGGCAAATTCCATCTCCCCAAGCTCGTCATGATCGTGGTCGGAATGATCCGGGTCGTGGGCCTCCTCCAAATGAAACGTATCCTTCCCCACATCGGACGGACACCGGTAGATTGCCAATCGGTGAATCCGCACCACATCGTGGCTTGGGTCCACGACCGATCGCCTGTAATCGATAAAATTCTTCTCCACATTCGCTTGCTCGAGGTAGGGCAAAATGGTAGCGGCCCAGCCCCAGCCGGTAACTCCGAAGACACTCGGACGCCCTGTGGCGGGGTCGGTTCCTACCCAACCTGCCGGCAAACAGCGATGGACATCGTGATACATGTGTAAGGCCAAGCCGATTTGCTTTAGATTGTTGCTGCATTGGGTGCGCCGGGCTGCTTCGCGTGCCGCTTGCACGGCCGGCAGTAAAAGGGCGATCAAAATCCCGATGATCGCAATTACCACCAAGAGCTCGACGAGCGTAAAACCCTGGGGAGAACTATTCCTATGTGTTTGTGTTTTCGCCATTTGATTATCCTCCGTTGATTGGCTGCTTTGGACGATTCGATTGGTCTCAGCAAAAGACGATCACACTCTGAGAGAAAGTAGGGAGATAAAACTGAGCGGTTGCAAAATACCGAATCTCGTACGGCTATGGCTTTAGGACCCGCCCAGATAGGAACTAGCACCTGTGAATAACGAGCCGATTTCGAAATCTTTTGCTCCGCAAATTTTTCGCTCTTGCCGCAATTTTGGGCCCATCAGATTCCCTCGAACCCTCGCGCCGACTGAAACAGCCCGGTATTGTGCGTTTCACGATCGCTTAATACCGGGGGAGATCTCCGCGACCACCCTTGAAGTCAAAAGACCAAGCTACGATCGGCAAATTCGCGCAATCGCATTCGCGGCTATTCCGAACACGTTTCGAATCGACGCTTAGAGCTGGTTGAAGACTGCGCACAGCGAACCGAAATCGCGGCGATTATCGGCAGCAGATCAGCGCACTGCCGGAGATGCGGTCGGCTCAATCAGCCAACAAGCGGAGGACCTCGTATGTTGAATGCCAGATGAGCTTCACGAGCAGAAAGAATTTGATGGCACGGACGCACGTAGACCGATCGCGGGATTACCCATCGGGTAGCCGGCCGAAGCTGAAATTCCCCAAATAAGGATAAGAACTGGCAACTCGGGCAATCGGAGCAAAAAGCCAATTGTCCGGAAGCTATCGCGTTAACATTTTGCGGTAACCGCCCGGGCAGCGTGCTTCCAGAATCGTCAGTTTTTCCTTCCACCTCATGGACGGCTGCCGCGAGCCGACAATTGGGGGCTGAATCTTTGCCACAACGCCCATTTTTTACGAGTAAACCTTTTGAAAGAACGTCCCCACGCAAAGGATCCGGCAGGTCTGGGGCAAACGGTGGAAAAATCGAGCGGGACGATCGGCTCGGGGAATGGCCGGTAAATCGGCACAAATCTCGCAAACCATCATCCAAAGCCGATAGACAGATTCGCGATGAGCACTGTCTAAATGGAGATTCAGCCTGAGGATTACCGCTAGCGCACAGGGGGAAGAAGCTAGGGGCCTTGGCGACAGGATTTACCCGACTTCCGGGTCCGACAACGGCCGCAGCGCCTTTTGGCCCCCATGAAGGGGGGTGGAAATGAACTCGCGTGCCAAGGCCCAAAGCGGCCAGGTAAAGGGCGAGCACTAGCAACGCGAGAAATTTGCGGCCCATAAACCGACCCATCCCGGGAAGCCCGTTGTAGCTCGAGAATCTAAGGCATTATAGCCAATTCCGTAAATTGTCTACAACCTTTGGCTTTAAATCTGCTTAGACACCCCGGAAATTGGGCAAACTAAATTAGGTTGTGTAAAGGCCTTAAGCCCCGCAAATGCCCGGAGGTGTTTTCCGACGAAAAAATGCTTATTTGTTCACCTTTCAACTTGCTCCCCGCATCAGAGTTGACCGAAGCTAGAAGTAGGTCTTTTACCCGTCACTCGCCTGCCCCTTTTGATTTTGAGTCGACGGAATTTAATAAGCGGTTTGGTTTTGAGTCGAGGTAATTCAAAAAGCAACGTGGTAAAGCATCTACGATAAGGACCTAGGAATTCTGCGAGTGTATCGCCCCGCGGTCTTACGTCGAATTAATACCTATGCAATTTGATCGATACGGTTAATTTGTCAGGGGAATTAGGGCCGGCACAGATCTTTAGAATTCCATGATAATATCCTCGAGGTTTTTACGGCATTACTACGACAGGGACCGGCCTCGGGTTCGATCGACTAGTCTCAAGTAGTTGGTGGCCTAGCATTTACTCCTTAATGCGACGGTGAAGTCAGATTTTGTTGAGGTTAGATTCTTACGGGGTTCGTGGCTCGATACGCCATGTTTCACCGCTCGGTAAGGTTTTCTGCAAACTGCGGTTGCGAAAACCGGCGGACCGATCCGTGTGCTGGCAGCAAGTGGGTTTCATAAGGGCACGCCGCCGCAAGGTGACCGCAAATCGCTTGCACAAATTTTGATATGGTGCGGCGGATATCGACGTGTGAGCAACACCCCTAGGGTTACCGCCCCAAGATTACCTGAGATTTTGGAACCGCGATCTTGTGACTATCGGCCGACATCGGCATGATCCCGGGTTATCTCAGTCATACTCCTCGATACTCCCGAATCTTAGCCCCGGTGATTGTGATTTCATTGAAAATGATAAACGTTAATCCTCATGCGTTAGATGGAAAAAGCTTTCGGAAGATGGAAAAGAAACCATGGCAAAAGCGGACTTACTGGCAATCCCTGAGCTTGTCGGTTTAGATACTCGGCAACAGTTGGTGCGGATTCCGCCGCAACTGGATGTTCCGCTCACAGAGCGGGTGCGTCGGATTATCGATACGGCGGAATTCCGTCGGCTTGCCCGGATTAGTCAGTTGGGCCTTGTGTCGCTTGTTTATCCGGCCGCTATTCACACACGATTTGAGCACTGTCTCGGGGTATATCGTTTAGCCCTGTTGACCTTAAAACAGCTTGCCCATGATCCCCGTTTTCATCGTATTGTGTCCGCAGATCGAGCTGAATTATTCATCGTCGCGGCATTGCTGCACGATTTGGGTCACTGGCCATTTTGCCACCCGATCGAAGACCTAGAGCTTCCCGATGTCCCTCGTCACGAAACCTTCGCTACTGAGTTTTTGTTGGAAGGCGAGTTGGCCCGGGTTCTTCGCCAATTTTGGTCTCTCAATCCCGAGCAGGTGGTGGTGTTACTTACGAAACGGTCGGAAGATCCCACCTTGCGGCTTCTCAGTAGTATGCTCTCGGGCCCTGTAGACGTGGACAAGATGGATTACTTGTATCGCGATAGCCTTCACGCCGGCGTTCCTTATGGACGAAATTTCGACCAGCAGCGGCTATTGGGCAGCTTATGTCTTAATGAGTCGGGCGACGGCTTAGCCATCCGCGATAAGGGAAAAACGGCAGCCGAACTCATGGTGTTTGCACGATACGTGATGTTCAGCGAGGTATATTGGCATCACGGTGTGCGATCTGCGACCGCCATGCTCCAACGCGCGTTTTACGTGTTGCGGCATGAGTTGGAATTGGATTCACTTTTTCGCATGACGGAGCCCGATTGGATCGTGGCGATCAACCGGGCCGCAATCGGCACGAGCGCCGAGCCGCTTTTGGCCGGGATCTTCGGTCCTACCCGGCAATTATTCAAAAGAGTGGCCCAGTTCAGCATCTTCGAAAACACCGATTTATATCAGCGGCTCGCTCGGCGTCCTTATCCCTGGTTAGTCGAATGTGCCGAACGATTCGCAGAACTAGCGAGCCGGGTATTAGGGATAGAGATTGGTCCCCATGAGGTGCTTTTTGATGCACCTCCGCTGCGGCGAGAAGTGCAGTTTGATGTGGATATTTACTTTCCGAAGGAAGACCGTTATCGCCCCTTGGGCGAAGTTTCTCCAGTGGTCCGCACCCTGGCCGAAAAACAATTCGACGATTACGTGAAGCGGGTAAGAATTTTCGCGGCCCCCAGTCTTGCCCCCCGACTGAGGGCGCTACCGCAGCTTCAGCATCTGATACTGGAGGCAGCCAACCTCGTCTCGTGAACCGTCGGTTATCTTACTATCGAGCAGGGCATTTGAACCAGAAAGCAACTTGGACCGAAGCGCTATAAACTTGGCCGCATTTCCCCCGATGAATCCAAACCCGCCATGACGAAAGCACGTCGACGCCGGGCACGGCTAATCCCTCTTGAAAAGCGGAAGACCGAGTAGCTTCGTCCAGCTTCGGCGTAACGCTCAGGCTTCAGTATGCCGTCGAGCTTTGGTATACACTCAGCCTTCAGCCTCACACTCGGGCTTCGGTAAAAGACTCAGTCTTAAGGGTTGAACCCTTTCAAGCCGAAACTATTAACCGAGGCCGTAAGCCACTTGAGCTTAGCAATCCAGAATCGCTGATTATTCAGAGATTACCGCGGGAAATATGCAAATCCGTTAAACCGCTGTGCCAAGACGAATGCCCAGTGCCGTAGTAATTCCCGATTGTTACTTTTGTTTGTTCTGCGTGCCTTAGAAGTCCTGCCTTGCCTTTCAGGTAATGGCCTGCGTTACAATTCCCGCATTTTTTCACTTTTTAGCCTCGCCCAAAAAGAGCAACTAATGCCGAGATGAAGACTTCTCTTCCCTGAGGCCCCAACTCGGGCGAAGTCAGGTGCTTGGTAATCATTTAGGTTTATCTTCGAGAGTGCGTTTTCGAAGTCGGGCTCGTCCAAACTCCACAAGCCATTTCCAGAATTGCTCTAACGGCTTTTGAAAAATCTCGCCAAGCGCGGCGATAGCCCGCGAGCGATCCAACCCACTGACCGTCCCCCGCCACAAGCTCCCTTCAAGCCGTAGCGATAATGAGGGCGGCGAATTCGGAGCTGTTGAAACCAGGACTGCGGCAATTCGATCTTCCAAACCGTGTGCTCGGAGAGCTGCCCGCCAATCGCCCTCGGAAGGTTTATCTGCGCGGTCCAAGAGAATGAATGCGTCTACCTCTCCAAAGATGCGCTCGCGGCCTGGAGGGATCCGTTGTGGCGGATCCACGTTGTGATTTCCGCCCGGAAGATCGGCAATGGTCACCTCGAAAAGTTCCCGAGCACACCGCAAATGATCGACGATCATTTTCTCCATTTCCGCAGTCCAAGGGCATTTATATCTTTCTCGCAATGTTCGAGCGCCCTGATCCGCTATGCTTAAGTACCAATGCGGTGTGGGAGACTGACCGTCGCAATCAAGCTTCCAACCTTCCTCGTCACTTCGCTCGCGTTGCCAGTCCAGGACTTCGCAAAAAATCGATTTTCCGGAGTTCGGGTCCCCCGCTACTCCCAATATCACAGGGGACATAGGCCGCGGTATCATTGCGGCCAACCAGGCCGGACGAGCGATCTGCTCTCCAACCCCCTGCCCATCACGGTCATAAACCACTACCAATCCATCTCTGGCAGACCAACAAATGAGCCTCCGCACACCCGCAGCAACTGCCGCCCATGCTGCCCGCGCGTATAGGTCACAGCTTGCCCGACCTGATAGAGCTAACTCCATAACCGGGTTTCGTGTTAACGCTTCCAATTCCGGTTGCAGCAGCCGCCCGATAGCCTTCGCCGACAGTGGGGGGACTTTTCTGAGATTGATCGAGAGCCTACCACAGTCTTCGTGTGGAGGTTCGGCCTTGCGAAACTCAACACTGCAACCGCTCGTATCCTCTAAAACACCCGCTAACGTGGGTCTTTCGAAATCGAGCTCCGCCGCCTTCGAGGCACACAATTGGGCCGCCGCATGGGCATACATCCAAACAGCACCCGCACCGGTGATGACTACTTTTCGGCCCCTTGCCTCCGGTATTACCACCGGATTCGTGCCAAGAACCGTTGGTGGCCAGAAGCGATTCTCCGACTGAAGGAATTCTAGCCGAATAGGCCCTGGCTGATCGGATCGATGACAGCGATACCAACCGGCCATCGCTTTTGCCCCGTAAAGATCAGGCGTGACGAAATTGTCGTTCCGGAATTCCGATCCTCGACTCACAACCTCACCGAAGAGTGGGGCCAAGCGAAATCGAACACGGTTTGCCGCCCGAGTTCAAAGCGTTATGTTTTTACTTTCTGGTTTTCTGCCGAATCTTTGTTAAATTGGCCGAACCGGGAAAAGCGCGAGCTCCCCATTCGAAACGCGTCAAAAACCCTCAATGATTTCGCCGAGGGAATAAGTGGACGCCCTGCGTTGAACCAGTCCTTCTTTTTTACCTTGTTTTTCATTTCGTTGAATCGAGGATTTCTGTGCTTTCGATTGATGCCCGGCTCTGTGAATAGAAAAACCTTCCCGGCTTAACCACAAGGTGTGAAAAAACCATCGAGTTTAAACCGGGGAGTTTGTATAAAACTGTTAAGTTCTTTTTATTGAGCGCTGTAAAAGTCAAATTTAATTTTTGGAAAATCCCTTATCAAATTCCGCGGTCGTTCTCGGTAAGTTTGCAGAAGCCTCGTCAAACGTGAGGCGGAGGTTTACAATATGCCGCGTAGTGCCGGCAGATCCTGCCGAAAATGGTTCGCACCTTGAGCTGATCTTATAAGCGTTTTATTTCTCGCGCGAAATGGGCTCGACCCTTACGGAAGAGGTGAAAATATGGACGGGGTGGTGACATCAGCCAGTCGGCTCCGTTTCTGTAGCGAGGTTCTGTGGGAAGCGATACAAGATGTACAAGACGGCGTGCTTTTCTTCGATGCAAGCGGCCGACTGTTGGATTGGAACCTTTCGGCAGAGCGGATTTTTGATTGGTCCCCTCCTCCGCAACCGGGAGCACATTTTGAATCGATTTTCCCGGTCACTTTTCCCCCGCTCACTTCTCCGTTTGCAGTTCCGAGGTCTTTGAGCAAGACGGCGGAGCTATCGCCGGCTTCCTTTGGGCTTGAAGGTAGCCGAGACGCACAAAATCGGCCCCTAGTGCCGACAAACGGGCAGGGTTTTTGGATCGTTACCCCGGCGGGTAAAAGGAAGTGGGTTGAAGCCACGTTTCGTCAGCTCGACGGCGGCACGAGCTCGCCGATTTGGGTGGCTTCGATTCGAGATCGAACTTGGCACCTCTGGCTTTCGGACGGCTGGTGCGGCCGTCACCGAGTGCTCGGGTTAGTGGGGAAGTCAAGGGCCATGCAGGAGGTTTTCTGCCTTTTGGAGCGGGCCGCAAACTGCGATAGGCCGGCTCTCATCGAAGGACTCCCCGGCACCGGGAAACGGCTGTTAGCTCGAACCTTGCACTTACTTCGGGCGGGACCGGACGCGTGTCTGCGCTTTGTTTCCTGCCGATTTACGGATCCGGAGGCATTGATCGGTGTTTTGATCGGCCAATCGAAGGGTCAAGAGGAATTCCGTGCGGATACGAAGGATGACCCACCCCCGCTTCAACTTCAGACATTGGTTTTGGAGGAAGTGGAGTATTTGCCCCCGATCGTTCAGGAGCGATTGGCTCGCCTGCTGGAAGATCAAGCATTGAGCGAGAGATCTGATGGCAAGATCGATGGGTTGCGGCGGCGAATCCTGGCAACGACCTGCGTTTCCCTTCCCGAAAAAGTCAGCCGCGGCGAATTTTCGCGAGAGCTTTTCTGCCAACTCCGAGCGATTTATTTTTACTTGCCCCCGTTGTCGCTTCGCCGCGAGGATCTTCCTTTACTCGTCGATTGTTTTTTGAGGCAACTCCGGGAGCCGCTCCATGGGCCAGCGAATGATGGACTGGAAAGGGTTTCCGGCGAAGCACTGGGGGCACTTATGGATTACCCTTGGCCGGGCAATGTCCAGGAGTTGAAGAGTGCCCTAGAGTTCGCCCATTGGAAAAGTGGGGGGGCGGTTATCCAACGCGCTCACCTCCCGCCTGAAATAGAGCGATATTGCCCACAAGCAGGCCGTGATGAAAACGCGTACCGTGGAAAAATTGATGCTGTTAGTGCACCCGGTGGTGCCCCGATGCAGTTGCAGGCCGACTCATCCGGCGCGATCTCGCGTCAAGTCAAGGCTCGTCAACTTCGGCAAATCCTTGCAGCCACCAGCGGTAATGTGGCGGAGGCCGCTCGGCGGCTGGGGGTCAGCCGCACTACGATTTACAAGTGGATGAGGCAATGTCAAGATCACCGGCCGGATTAGTGCCGAACGGTCCAGAGGTAATGACCCCCGCATGCAAAACGGGTCGCCTTTTCATCGGCATCAGATCCCAATGATGGCACCCGCGTGTCTTGGCACCTTGCTTTCCGATCGTTATCAAACTTCGCGGATTCCGCCGCTCAAATAGCGCACGATCGGTCTCGTCCGGCATTTGCAAATGATCCCAATAATCTTAAGGTTTAGGTGTCGCCGACGCAGGAGGTGCGGGACGATTTTGGCCACGAGATCGAGGGGTGGCGGGAGGCCTCGCGGGGCTTGACGAGGGTGATGCCGGAGCCGCCGGTTGCACTTGAGGCGGCGCCATGCTTCCTGGCGGGTTGAGTAGCCGCGAAGGTCTTACACGGCGTTGAGCTAAAGGATGACTGCTGGAAATAGGTACCTCTGATCGCCCCGCTTCTCCTACCGGTCCTAAAGCAGGGGCACAGTAAGCTTCCAGCTCGCTGGCGTAAAACTGCGCATCTCCCGTGTGCGAAATCCCCCGCAATTGAATCGCTTTGACCGGCCGCGACAGGAAGACGAACTGCTGCATGCCCGCCGAGGGAACCTTGCTATGATCGGCCAACACAGAAAAGCTCTTTCCATCAGGGGAGGTTGCAAGCACGAAAAACTGCACCGACTTTCCCGGATCCGGAAGTTTCACGCGTATTTCTCGCAGACGATAAATCTGCGGCAATACCACGGTCCATTGGCAGGGCCATCGGGCGGCGACCATCCCCGCTCCCCCCACTATCGGGGGAATGACCCCGTCGATTAGCCCCGTATCCCCACCGGACTCCGACATCACTCGTCCCCCATTGCGCATATGAGCTACGTTGCCGGAAGTGCTAACCCCAAAGCGCAGCGAATCCAGATAAAGTTCTGCTAGGAAGGCCTTTTCCAATCGCGGTGTCCAAAGTTTCTGCGTTTCACTATCGGCGGATTGCGCTACTTCAAACCAGCTCCTTGCCCGCAGGAATGCCCGATGACAGTAAGGCGCCTCCAACTTCTCGGCTTCTTGATACCATCGATCGGCCAACGCGAGCTGAGCCGTGGGCTCTGTCGGCCCACGGAGGTCCTCAGCTGCAACCGCCGCCAAAAGGGGCTGATGGCACTTTGTGAGATGATTCAGACCCCGCGGCCAATCACCTTCGATAAAGCTAAGCCAACAACCCACACTGTAATGGGCCGCGCCGTTGGTGGGATCCAACTCCAGAGTTTTCTGGGCTTCCGCCACGCTATTTCGCTCTTTGAGGAGATTCTCAACAGCCCGGGCATAGATCGACGTTTCCTGGCGGATGATCGGCCGATTGGTGCGGCGTGCCACCGTATTGGCCAAGGATAAGAGCCGATTCGTCGCCTCGGACTGCCCTGCGATGGCTGCCTCTCGAGCGGCCAACAAACTCAGCTCGATAAGCTGCAAATTGAATTCCGCTGGACCATCTACGGAACGGCTCTCTCGCATTGCCTGATCTAAAAGGTCCGCTTTCAGCGTCGCACCCTCGATGGCAAAGCGACCTGCCAAAAGCTGCACGGCCGACCATGCCCGCGATAAATCGCCGTTTTCCACGGCCAAATTCCTAGCCATGATGCACAACGCGTAGCGGACGCGCGGGTCATCGTCCGTTTCTAAAGCAAGCTGGACTAGCCGATCCGCGAGTGCGAGCTTTTGAGCCGGAGTCTTCGCCTGCACAATCTCTTCGCTGAGTACGCTTCGAATCAACTCCTCCGCCTCGCGAAGCTCCTGTGCACTCGGGATAGGCGACTTGGTCTCCACGGCGGCCGGCACCGACTGTCCCACCTCAATAGCTGCACGGTTCGCGGGCGAACTCACGATTGCTCCCCCGGGAGGAACATTAGGTGAAGAGTCCGCGGGAACTCCGGAGGGCGCACCTTCAGGCGCGGTCGCCGAGCCGCTCGGCGGCATTTGACCCAAGATTCCTGGCCCCGCCGAAGGATCGCTAGTCTCAGGAGCAAGGGTACTCTCTGCCCCCGGGACCGAACTTACGCTTGCATGAAGCGTTTGGTTCTCCCCTCGAGCACGCGAGGGATCACTATCCCCTTCGGAACCATCTGTCCTAGTTCCAGGTACCTTGCGACCAATCTCTTCTGAGGCAGAGCTGGATGGGGAGCCTTGAGAACTATCGGCGGGGATGGCATGGCGGGTTTCCAGCGCCGTGGACGCCGGAGCCCCCGCGTCCGGCGGTATGCCGGTGGTCGTTGCTTCCTGGTGAGCGACTAATGTTCCGGCTGATGTTTCGACTGAGTCCCCCCCGGTTTTCCCCCTCTGGCGAAATGACGCCAAAGCGAAAAGCACAAGCAACATCATCGCGACGGAGACAAAAACTACCGCAATCCGCCACAAGGCCGAAGATGCGAGAGCTCTTCCGAATATGCCAGCCTCGCTCGCCTCCGGCTGCGAAATATCGAATGCGAAGGCGTGGTCGGCCGTCCCGTGGAATTCCCCCGCAAAGGCTGCCTCGGGAAGGCTTAAACCTGGGGTGAGTTTCCGCCGCGCTACCGATCTGAATCCTTTCGTCCATCTCGCTTCCTTGGATAATTCGCTCTGCCATTCTTTCAGATAAGCTGCGGCTCGAGAGGAGGCCGCACCGCCGCTCCCCACCCCCGCGGCCCGAAGTGCCTGGTCGTAAGCAGCCTTGGTCTCCGCGCAGCAGAGCGTTGATTCAGCCGCGGAAATCTCACGTAGGAGGTCTTCCAACAGCTCCGGGTCATCCAGCTTGCCGAATACCTGAACCAATTCACGCCTTGCCCCCGCCATCTCGCGAATGACCTCTGGATCCGCCTCGAACAACTCCAGCCCCAAGAGCCGGTAATAGTTCGGTGGCTGATCCTCGGTGGGAATACCCAACCAAGCCTTGTAGGGATTGATCCGTCGCTTTTTGCCGCTCATTGGGGACTTTCACGCGTGAAGATCTACGAGTCCGCGGTACGAAGACGTTGGCTCCGGCTTAACGGATGAAAACCGCAGGAGACGCAATAGGCCCTCCTTTCTTACTTTAATTATTCGTTACAAAAGGGGCAACTTTGCTTGACGGCGGCTCAGTCCGGATAGAAACCTAACAAATTTTGCAGATGACCCCTAGTTTCAAATTAAACCGAATGAAATACAGAAAAGCATGCTACATGTTCTGGTTTGTGAGCATCTCACAATTAGACGTTCGATCCGCACCCAAGCATTGCTACAGCTAGTGCTGACTTCGGGACAAGATGGCACCACCTACCAATTCTTTCGTGACACGACCTCAAAACCATTTGGGGAAAACTGAGCCCGACATGACATGTTTTTTAGGAACGAGCCGGAGTCTTTTCAGACTTCCCCGGCGTGCATAAACAAAATGCTTAATTATGCGTTCTGTGCATGGAAGAAGAGCGTCTTCCCCGGCGTGCATCGGCGAAATCCTTCTCCGGCGAGAAGGCTGGCGGCGATGTGGACACTTCCCTGGCGTAGATGGGCAAAATGTGCTTAAGCGTGTTCAAGCTTGCTCTATGCCATTTTTGACTTCTTTGATTTCGCAATTGTATTTGAGTTCGCAACCAAACCGAAAAGAAAAATGGCAAATAAACGCCCGCGAAAGGGATGAAAAATGAAGCCGAGTCTCGCCAGCCGCTCATCCTGCCGGCCGCCCGTCCGGGATTGATCTTTTCGTAGTTTTGCCCTTATCGCAGGATGAGCCAGATAAGGCTTATCGCTCCGAGTACTATGGTCCACCAAGCAAACCAGTACAGTCGTCCTGTTTGCAGCCACCGCACCAGCCAAATCAATGCTCCGTAACCGACCACCGCACTAGCAGCAAATCCTAGTAGCAATAACCCGGCGGAGACATCGCCGGGGGGATTGTGCATGAGTTCGGTTCCTTCCAGCACCAAAGCCCCACACATGACGGGAACCGCTAACAGGAAAGAAAACGCCGCGGCTTCGCCCGGTTGCAGTCCGCACAAAAGGCCGGCGGCGATTGTGGCTCCACTGCGGGAAATACCGGGGAGTATCGCTACCGCTTGAAAAATACCAACAACCATCGCGCTCCAGTAAGGGATGTCCCTGGCATCTCGCTGGCCTTGGGCCCAGTTTTGAGCGGCAATCAGAATGAGTCCCGTAACCGGAAGTAGCGTAGCGGCAACCCAGGGATTCTCTAAAAACTCCGGGGCCAATTTCCGCAGGGGCAAGCCTACGATCACCGCCGGCAGCGTAGCCACCAAAAGCGGTCCGATCAGGCGGCAATCCTCGGTAAAAAGCTTTAGCAGCCGGCTTCGAAAAAACGCGATGGTTGCCACCAATGTCCCGCCGTGTAGAATCACCTCCAAGGTGATGGGCCGCTCGAGCGGTGTGCCAAGCCACGCAAAAAAAGCAGCTCCCAGGACAAGATGTCCGGAAGAGCTTACGGGCAAAAACTCGGTCAAACCCTGCAAAATGGCAAGCAGAATCACTTGGAGTAAAAGCATGCCTTAGTACCAATTTGGACTCATTCGAGATGGAGAAAGCTTTTGCAGTTGACAAAATTCTTGGTCAGGGAAAAAAGTTGCGCAAGCTGCGTACGCCCTTTTACGGTCGATCTGCTCCGTCGGTGAGCCAATCGAGCGAAAACCGGGCAAAAGTTATCCGACCGTAATTATCGCGCTCAAAAAGACAGCCGATCATCCCATCCGGGAATACCACCAAATCCGAGTAAGCCGAAGAACCCTCGTAGAGTACCTTTGCCACAGGCCAGCTCTCGCCTTCGTCGTAACTTAATCGGATCGTCATTCTCGTCCTTCCGGGCCCGCCGGGACCGCTGTAAAGGATTCGACTTTTGCCGATCTCCGGCTGGGGAGAACTATACCGGATGATACTGGCCTGACACACCGGACAATGAACCTCGGGATGAAGTTTCGGGGCTGACCAAGTTAACCCCCCATCTCGGCTTATGCTGAATGCCCGCAGTTTGGGCCCACGATATTGACGCATGCTCAGAAGGAGCGCTCCATCCGGAAGCTCTACAGCTTGACACTCGTTCATTCCCTTTTCCGTCAATCCCCCGAGCTGCCACGTTTGTCCCCCGTCGTCGCTAAAGAAGATGAATGATCTCCCCCGCTGATCCCACTGGCCATAGCCGGGACTGTCGCCGCAATCACACGGGAAAACTAATCGACCGGAAGAAAGCTGAATACCGTGTCCGGGTCCCGTAGCATACCAGCCCCACTCCGGTCGTTTCACGAAAGGCGTAATCTCCGTTGGAGTGGCCCAGCTCTGACCATCGTCATCACTATAGGTCATGAAAACCCGGTCATTATTTCGGCAAAATGCAAGCCATATTCGTCCGGTAGTTCGATCCACCACCGGGCAAGGGTTGCCAATGGTAATCGGTTGATCCCCTCCTTCTTCATACACCAGCCGGGTAGGTTCCCAGGTTTTTCCCTCATCAAGGGAGCGTCGCACCAATAAGTCGATATCCCCATCATCTCGGGCACTTGTTTTGCGCCCCTCGCAAAACGCCAGTAAAGTTCCCCGATTGGTAAGGACAATAGCAGGGATGCGATAAGTGTGATAACCCTCGGTCCCACTTAAAAACACATCGACCATTTCCGGATCGGAGGCCAAACCGATTGAACACAAGCAGCTTGCATGCCCCCACGATGCCAAAAAAAGGAGTGCTGCAAGCAGTCCCAGTTCTCTCCTGCACGAAGCGGGCTGCAGCTTTCCAGGGGTTTGCCGGCGGATTAACGCAGATACCAATGGGGACCGAGTCACAGGGCAAGTTGCAGAGGATCTCGACCGAGGTAAGGACCGCGAAATTCGAAAGCTCATGTTCGGGCTCCTGGCAAAATGTCATGCAGCCTCTTTTTAACCGTAGGTTATCCGGCCAGAACCTCGGGCATGTATTCCGTCCGTAAAGCGTGCGTTCCTTGACTAAAGCCGAATCTAGAGCGGATGTAGCCGACTGAATGCCCGTAGACCCGAGGAGGCTTGCTCGGCCTGTTGCGTCCGAATTTACTGCATTTACTGCCTGTTCCGGCCGTATGTCCCCCGAGAGCTCTTTTTGGCCCTTGTGTACTGATGTGAAATCCCTGGCACCTGTCGTTCCTAACACCGGCCAATTCGAAGGACTTTACGGAGACACAGTTTCCGCTAAATTATCAGCTTCAACCTTACTTAAGGAGCTGATGTCGTGACTATCCTATTACGGAACAAAACATTTGGTGATGCTCAGGATGACCAAAGCTTATTTAGTAGGTTCGGGAAATCTTGAGGGTTTTACACGAAATCTTGAGGATTTTAAGACTCTCGAGCTCAATGCTGTATGGTTTAGCGAGTTGCCTCGGGACAATACATCCAACTGAACGATCAGGAATCCGATCGTATCATAAAAGCTATTACCCTTGCTAAATGATTACTTCTTGCGAAACCCAGCTTAGTTGAGCGCAAATCGGTTTCGCAAATGGGAAGCGGGCATAGAGAAAGTTTCCAAATTCCCTTCGCAAGTTTCATTTAAGTGACTTATTACAGATTTCATTTGCATAACAGAATTTCATTTGCATGGTTCACGAAGTGATACAACTGATAAGAACCTCCCATGTGTAGTGCGGCAGGCGGGACACAAGTTAGACAGCGATTGGCACGAGTTTCCTAAACAAATGACTTAACTGAACTATAGGGTAAGATTTCCACTCTAGGGCCCCGTGATGACTACGCTCCGTAATGCCCTGCCAGGGTACTTCTTCTTTCCCGAGAACTATTCCCGAGAGCTATTAGGAGATTTGTTCCACATTTGTCTTTCTTCTGACGAAGCAAGCGATTCGTTTTTGTTCTGACGAGTCAAGAGATTCAAGAGATTCATTTTGCTTCTGACAAAACAAGAAATTCCTTCCGCGTTGATCTTTATATTGACAAATGTGCGTCTTTGATCCGACAAATGTACATCTTTCTTCTGACAAATGAGAAAGTTTCTTCCGCGGGCATTCCACGTCGGTAACTACGCTTTTATCCGCATGTTGCTTGCCCATGGCCGCTGAGGAAGCTCAGGTGGGCAATTCATAGGGAGATGACTTCAGGTAAGGGCAATATCGAATGCCACAAATAGACTTTTGAATTCGGAGAGATGCATCATGGTAAAGCGGGTATTTAATTTTTCGCCGGGTCCCGCCGTGCTACCTTTACCGGCCCTGGAAGAGGCTCAACGCGATCTATTGGCTTTGCCGGGTGAAGGAGCTTCTGTTGTCGAGATTAGTCACCGGTCGAAAACCTTCGAGGGAATCATCCAAGCGGCCGAACTAAACCTCCGCAAATTATTGGCAATCCCGGAGCACTATCACGTGCTTTTCCTCCAAGGAGGCGCCCGGCTTCAATTTGCCATGATTCCCATGAACTTGCTACGAGGCTCGGGCAAGTCGGCGGATTACATTTTAACGGGGTCCTGGGGTGTAACCGCCATGAAAGAGGCACAAACACAGGGGCCGGTTCGTGCAGCATGGGATGGAAAGACCGAGGGTTACCGCCGGATTCCGAAAGCTGAAGAACTGAAGCTCGATCAAAACGCGGCCTATGTGCACATCACCTCTAACGAAACCATTGAAGGGGTGCAATTCCCCGCGGAGCCAAATGTAGGTGAGGTCCCACTGGTTTGCGATGCCTCCTCGGACTTCCTTTCCCGACCGGTTCCTATCGAAAAATACGGCATTTTGTACGCATGCGCTCAAAAGAATGCAGGTCCGGCGGGCGTGACGATCGTGATCATTCGCAATGATCTCGTGGAGAAAAGCCCTAGCGATCTACCCTCGATGCTCAATTTCAAGAAATTCGCCGAGGCGAAATCGCTACTCAATACGCCGCCTTGCTTCTGCGTCTACATGGTGAAGTTGGTTACCGATTGGCTCCTGCGGGATATCGGTGACTTGGAGAAGATGCACGAAATCAACCGGCGAAAGGCAGCACTCTTGTACGAGGTTGTGGATCGCTCGAATGGCTATTATCGCGGCCATGCCGATCCGGCTTACCGGTCATTGATGAACGTGACTTTTCGACTCCCCAACGAGACGCTCGAGAAAAAATTCCTCAAAGAGGCCGAAGAGCACGGTTTGGTGGCGTTGGCCGGACATCGTTCCGTCGGTGGGTGCCGCGCTTCGATCTACAATGCCATGCCCTTGGAAGGGGTGGAGGCGCTGCGGCAATTTATGATGGATTTCCAGAGCAAGAATCCAGCTTAGCGTGAACCTGAACTTCGGTAAGCTCTGGAGAAAAGCACTTGAACAAAAGCACTGAAACAAGAAACGGCGGTCATTGTCAAGTGTCCTCCTGCTCTTGTAGGGTCCTTCTGCGGATGGGCTGCTTGCCAATAAGTGCGATCGCAAGACAGGTCGACGCAGCCACGGAAAATCGATGCTCAGAGCGTTCAAAGGATACGTACTAAAGGATGTCTATGCGGATACTTATAAGCGGGGCAAGCGGTCTGATTGGTCGGGCGGTTGTGGAGCATTTCTCGGCCGGCGGCCATGAGGTCACCCGGTTGGTTCGAGGGGGGCCGACCGCCAACCGACCCGCGATTTGGTGGGACCCTACCGCTCAACAGTTAGATCCGCTGCCGTTTGAGCGGTTCGATGCCGTCGTTCATCTGGCAGGTGAAAACATCGCGGAAGGACGCTGGACGGCGGAAAAGAAAGCCCGAATTCGTGAAAGCCGAGTCGCTGGTACCCGGCTGGTGGCCCAAACGCTCGCTCAAACTACCCATAAGCCGCGTGTATTCATCAGTGCTTCTGCGAGCGGCTTTTACGGGAATCGGGGCGAGGAGTGGGTAGATGAATCTAGTCCGCCCGGCACCGGCTTCTTGGCTGAGACTTGCGTCGAGTGGGAGGAAGCCACGCAAGCGGCCCAAAAGGCCGGGATTCACACCGTGTTACTCCGGATTGGAATAGTGTTGACTCCGAACGGCGGAATTCTGGCGAAAGTGGTGCCGTTGTTCCGCGTGGGATTGGGGGGGCGGATCGGTTCCGGCCGACAATTCCTGAGTTGGATCAGTCTCGACGACCTCGTGCAAGTGATCGATTTTTTGATCCTAAAAGAAACCGTTGCCGGCCCCGTCAATGCGGTAAGCCCTTCTCCGGTCCGCAATCGAGAGTTTACCGCCGCGTTAGCCCGCGTGCTCCGACGATTTGCGATCTTCCCGGCCCCGGCATGGGCTTTGCGTCTAGTGATGGGGGAGATGGCCGACGAATTGCTCCTGGCAAGCACGCGGGTTGCACCCCGGAGACTTCAGGAAGCCGGGTTTGAATTTCGGGATCCACAACTGGAGCCGACGCTGCGACGTTTGCTCCGGCCGTAAGGCCCTCTTGTGGTTTAAAGCATGTTTCGTTGCGTTGTTGCGGAGGTTTTGGTTCGGAAAGGACTCCCTCTGTAGTTAACTCAGCGGTCGGAGATAATTCCCGGCCTTGGGCGACCGCTACTTTTCGAGGTTCCAGTTGGAATCTTGAAAACTCTCGACCGCTGCGACTGCCTAAATTGCGATCCCTCTAAACTCCGATCCCTAATCTACGGCAGCCGACCCTTCCTCGGTAGCGTCGGAGTGATTGTGGGGGGGCACCCTCGTTCGCTCGTCCCCCAGGAGCTGTGTCAATTGTTCGCGGAGCATCAATCGGGCCCGCAAGAGCCGGATTTTGACATTGTTCTCGCTGATCCCTAAGAGTTCCGCCGTCTCTCGCGTAGATAAACCTTCTACATCGCGAAGCAAGAAGACGAGTCGATATTTTTCGTCCAAGCTCCGGAGCGCATCCTCGATCTGCTCGCGGAGCTCCCTTTTCTGGGCAATTTGCTCGGGGGTTTCCCGCCACTGGGCGATGACTTGAGGATGAGGGAGCGGCTCGTTGCTATCTGCGAGGTCTTCGCTTAGGCTGAGCGTGGCGCGGATTGCTTCCCGGCGAAGCCACGCGAGGGCGTGGTTAGTCGCAATCCGAATGAGCCACGTGGAAAATGCAGAATCCGCTCGAAAGCTTTCCAAATTCTCGATTACAGAAACAAAAGACTGTTGGACTACCTCTTCGGCGTCATGAGAGTTGCCCACAATGCGGTGAGCCAGTGTAAATAGCCTACGTTCGTATTTCGAGACTAAAGCCTCAAAGGCAGCAAAATCCCCCTCCTTGGCTCGGCGGACCAATGCAAGGTCGTCATCAAAAGGTTGATTGGTCGATGCGGTCATTTGCTCTGGGGGAGTTACGATCGCTTGTTCTCCAAATTGCCGAGCATCGTAACGGATCTCAACCGCCGAAAAAAGGCCTGCTTCCGGCCATGTCTTTTTCCTCCTTGAAAAGCGCCTGCTTGCCTTAGGCCCGCGACGTACCCGTGTGGATTAGGCCGGTCATACGCAGCTTCGCAATCCTCTCGCCGAGCTAAAGCCCAGTCGTGGAGCCTCAAGCCTTTCAAATAAAAGAACTTGGGAGGATCCCGCGGCTGACTTCCGTGTTGGACGGCAACTTCCCGAAGCCCGATTACTCACTTTTCGGTGGGAACGTCGGGGCGAGTTTTTCAGCACGATCTTATCTCGGTAGTTGCGCGATTTCGTGCAGCTACGCACAACATTCTGAAGGGTTCCTTCCGGCAGCAAATGTCTGAGAAATCTTTCCGGCAACCTTCGAATCCTTCAATCCATTCGGTCGTTAGCCAAAGCGCATAAGCGACCAATCCACACAATATTCGCGCGATACCTTTGATCTAAGCCGATTTATAACTCCGGGGTGCATTGAGGGCGAGTTAGATCCTGACATAAACCCGATTCTGAGGGCTCCCTTTTCTGGCTTGCCTCAAAACCCGCCCTCTCCAGGGGTACCTATCCGGCTTTAACGAATTGGGAATCCGACGCCTGGCCTCCTACTCCAGGGCAACAAGAAATGGGGAAAACTTTCTCTCGGCGGTGTTCGTCGCAGCCCGGCTTCGGCCGGGTTAGTCGCTTTTCGGGGGGTCTCCGCCTGCAACTGCTGTAGCACCTGATTGACCATCGGGAAGGGCTCACTGGCCACAAACGGATCATGGAGAGTGCCCGTCACATGGAGCACCATGATTTGTTGGCTGGCACCGCCGATTAACTCACGCAGCACGGGGATTTGGCGTTCGGCCCGACCAAGCAACGCACGGAACACAAGCTCGATTCGCCCCTGCCAATCCATTTCCCCGGAGCCTTCCAAACTGATGGCATCGCCGCTGAAGGCGAGATACGGGAGATAGATCCGCCCTCGTTCCAAGCGAAACGTGATGTCGGCCGTGCTGAACGCCGATCGATCCGGCTCACGGACACTTAGAATCTTCAGCAGGGCGATCATTAGCGGAAGTTCGTAAATATCTGCATTGCGGAGCTGAACGGTTCCGGAACCCATTAGCCCTTCAAGGCCCCAACCGCTTCCCGCGAGCTCCGCCTGCGCGTACACCGTGCCCCGCAGATTGTCCGCTCGGCCGAAGAGGTCTTGACAAAGTCGGGGCAAATCCGCTCGGCCGAGGTCGACGTGGAATTGGTATCGCGGAACCTCACCCAACAGGACCCAGCCCTGAGCCGTCACAGTTCCTCCGCAGCACTGCATCGTTAGCGGCCGCGCGACCTCAGAACCCGGGAATTCAAAAGCGATTCCCTGTGCAGTGGGCACCGCTTGAGGGCGCTGATCAAAACCGCAAATGACCCGCGGCGGTTCGATCCAAAGCGGTCCTCGAATCTCCGTCAGTTGTACCCCCAGCGTATTGGCGGCCGTGAGGTCTAGCTCGGCTAAGCACCGGGTGTAGGTACCGAAGCAACTCCCTCGAAGCGCGATCGTGCCACTGATCTGCTCGAAGCGGAGCCCACAATCGAGCCGTGCCTGATGCGTATCGACGGCCAATTGCCAGTTTGTCTCCAAAGGGCCCGCGGGAACTTGGGTAAAAGTCAAATCACCTCGTACATTGATGACCCCTACCGGATTAAGATCGAAAAGCACCTGTTTGAGTCCGTCCGGCATGGCGTGGAAGAGGTCTCGGTCCAGAGGCACCCGTTCGGCGAAGATATTTGTAAAGCTGAGCTGCCATGCCCCGTTTTCGCCGATCTGGCAGGCGATATCGGCAGTCACTTCGACCCCGGCCCGCCGACCGCGGAATTGCCTCGCCTGAACCCGCCCATTTTCATATTGTACCTGCCCCTCTAAACCCTCCAATCGATACGGAAACCACACCGGTTCCACCGAGCTATCTTGGGGGTCCGGCACAGCCATAAATGCGATATCCACCCCGCCCTCCCCCCTTGGGTAGCGAACTTGTCCCTCAATACGGCGGATTTTGCCGCGTGGGTTTACCTGCAACCACAATTGGCGGAGGTTTTCTGTGGGCAGCGCTTGACGCAACTCCTCGTCTAGCGGTACTTCCTCTCCTTGAAAGGAAACCACGATCTGCGGCTTTTGGCTTCGAATGAACAGTTCCCCGCCGAGGGTGATCCGTCCGGTGCTATGGGTACCTTGCGCCCGCTCTACCCACCAGTATTCCTCATCTCCTGTGCCCCTCATCCGGATCAAACCCCGAAGCTTTTGGATCGGATAGGGAAACCGCTCGTAGCGAACCGATGCGTTTTGAAAGCTTAACCATAATTCGCGCTGGGTGGGGGCGAATCGTTCCAATCGGCGAGAAATAAATCCAAAATCGAAATCTCCCTCCGGATGCAGGCTACTGACCGCAGCCCTGGCTCCTGGCGGAATTACCCCAAGAAGCGTGTCATCCACGGGGATATTCTGTCCGGAAACTGTGAAGAAAAAACACCCTTCCTTTGGGAAAGATCGCCCGCGAATGAACACTTCACGGGTGCCGGCTGACCCCACCAAATCTACCCACAGGTGCCGCTCATTCCAAAGAAGCCATCCGCGTACATTGCCGATCGGATACGGCAGCTTCGCGTAACAGAGAGAGGCTTGAACCGCTTCCGTTACCAAGTTCCACCGCCATTGCCGCCCGTCGAATCGTACCGAGCCCCCCAAATGAATCTTGCCACCCGGCTGATATTCTGCCCAAATGCGAGCCAATTGTGGATGGATCGCCGCGAAGCGAGGGTCGAGTTCCAAATTCCTAAGCTCTCCCTGAGCATAAAGCTCTGCCTCGTTCGGTCCGCGGAGGACTTCGGCCCGGGGCACCCGAAGTCGGGCTCCTCCCAAGGTTCCTTCCAGCCCTTCGACAAGCAGCCGGTTGCGGCTAACAAAAATCTGTCCAGAAAGTTCGGAAATCGGCTGCGGGAGCGATGCCAATTCCAAAGACACTTGATCGAGCGAACCCCTCAAGTCGCATTGCCAACCGTGGGGGACCTCGGCACCGCCGATAATCGATCCTTCAAGCCGAGCTTGTCCGCGAACGACTTTAACCGGCGGTGAACCGCCTAAAAGCTGCGGGGGCAGCACTTCTTGAATGGTTGACGCCAAAGGAATGCCTGTAAGCTGAAGCTCGATCCGCCAACTTTTGGATTCACCGCGGAACTGCCCGCTAAATGTCCCTGCTCCCAGAACGGCACTTTCGCATTGTGCCGCGAATTCCCAAGAGGACTTCGGTTGTGTCCCACCTGCTTCCCGTCGGGGAACAATTCTCGCGCTACGAATCTGGATCGATGCTCGGCACTTAACGCCGTCCGAGATATTCAGCCGACTTTCCTCGACGGTGATCTCCTCCGGCGGATCGACCGTTCCCGACGGCTGCCACCGGATTTGCATCAAATTCCACTCTCCCTCTCCCAAATGTATGGCTTCGACCTTCGCCCCACGAATTCGCACCGCTTTCAAGCCTCTTTCGCCGCGAATCCATCCCACAATGCCGCCAGCAAGGTGGATTTCGACCTGCCCCAATTCGGCAAACGGCGCTGATGGTGGAGGTTGATCCGCAAACCAAGCCTGAAGCTTATGGACAAGAATTGCGCCGTCGAACGTCAGCTTCAAACCCCCAATCTTCACTTTGAGATTGGTCAGGCTCTTTGCCAGGAGGCGCTCCGCATGCTGGCGGGCCACAGTTTCCACGTGAAAGACAAAAATAGCCCCTCCGATTAAAAGCACGGTCAACCCGAGCAATAGCACCCAGCCAAGAATTCGCTTCAGATACGAAATGATCAATCCTTGACCTCACAAGGTGCTTCCATGTTCACGGGGGTGCGAGCTCGTTGACACCCGCGAAGCACTTCGCTTAGGGTTCCCCCAATTAATACAAGCCAGGGGAGCATTGCCGGCTCGCGGTAACGAATGGAGCTCACAAAGATCATGTGAATCAGCGTGAAGTAAACAGCGGGTAGCCAGAGAGCCAAAATCGGCCAACCCAGCCGCGAAAATTTCACCGTACCCCATAAGCCCGCAAGAAGGATCGGTAAAAAAATTACCCCCCAAACGATGCCGATCGGTGATCGGGCAAGCTCAGGCATATTCGGCCGCAGACTCCACATCCTTTGAAATTTGATCACCGCCAACCGGAGTGCGGAAACCGGATGCTCGAGGGCCCATTGAACGGCTTCGGTAATTAATCGATCGTTCAATAGGACCTCCGCTTCGGCGAGCCTCCTCGTGGAGTTACGAGCGTTTAATTCCTGACCAAACGTATCCCCAAGTTGCAGCTGGGCCGCTATTTCCGCTGAGCGCCGGTCGACTACCTCCATATTACTGGCACCGGTGGCTTGCGGGTTGAGACCATCGTAAAGGCTGGCCCCCGTCTGAAGGCTCGTCGCAACGAACCGCCCTGTTACGCAATAGTTCCTGATCCACCACGGGCTTAAAACCAGTATCATGCCCCCGATTGTGAAGATAAGCAACGTCAATTGACGAAGCCGGCCCCGATAAACCACTATCCCTACTAACCCGATAAACAAAGGGAACAAAATCCAGCTTGGACGAGTTAGGGCTCCAAGTCCGGCGAAAATCCCCGCTATTAATGACAGTAGTGCACTTTTTGGGGGGGAGGCGGCTTTCCACGCAGCGATGGCGAAGTAAAGGTGAAAAACCATCACCGGGCAAAAGAGGGCTTCGCTGAGAATCAAGATACTGAGCGCGCCGGCTCCCGGATAAACCGCGGCTATTCCCGCCGAGATCAAAGCGGCTTTACTGCCGAATACTTCGCGAGCAATCTTCCAAACTCCCCAAACCGCGAGCACTCCAAAAAACGCTGCCTGGAGTCGTGCCAGCAGATGCGGCGGATCACCCGCATAGATCCAAAAAAGCGGCGCTAAAGCCAATGGATAACCGGGCGTTCGAAACACTTGCGCATTTCCGTAACGATACGGTTCACCAAAAGCAATCGCTCGCGCAAGTGTCCAATAACTCTCGCTGTCGCCGAATAAGAATCGTCCGCCGAGCATCCACTCTAGTCCTACCGCACCCCCGATCCGAAAAGCGAGTGCCACAAAAAGAATGGCCAACAGGAGCCGGTGCTCATGAGGTCGGGATGTTTTTTGAGGGTTTTGTGACCCAGGAGAGTTTTGTGGCTTAGGATGACCTTCCATTAATCCGCACCCCACACGGGGAAAAGCGTATTACCGGTTTCGGTCGGTCTAGCCGTACTTCTAATCCGCACCCCACACGGGGAAAAGCGAGGAACTGGCAGGCCCCGCAACCGGGAATGTACGCCAAGCCTACTTACAACTCGGTAATTTTTTCATGTCAATGGCTTCGTAAGCCAGATTCATGGGCTCCTTTGAGCCGACAAAAAATCGCTATATCTGCTGGGAAATTTTCCCGAAAAGCTCTCGCTGGATTGTACCGGCTAAAACGACTTTTCGGTGTGAAAAGGTTTTAAAGGGTGAACAAAGCTGATCGAGTTTTGGTCCCCATTGGTTGCTTGGATGCTCGACGGTCCCAAGCCTTGCCGATTGGGCAAATCTTAACGCGGAAAGTTTGCGGAGGCCAACTCCAGAAAGGAAATGTGCGTTTGACAGTTCCCGGTTTGTGACTTAAGGTTTTGTTGCGCAGCAAAATCAACGAAATCCGCAAAAATAGCTTATCTTCAGTGAACTAAGGACTTTCGAACAAGGGGCACGTAAGAATTCGGAGCCAATAGCAACGTATGACCGCAAGCCTAATCGAGAAGCCCGAATTGGAAGAGCTGGCCGCGGGGCTCGCGAAACGCATTCTGATCATCGAGGACGAGCCGGCCGTGGCGGAAGTCCTCGCTTTGCGATTAGAGCGGTTAGGCTTCAAGGCCTCCTGGACCAGTAGTGGTCGAACTGGTTTGGCCATGGCACAAGCGGAGCATCCTGACCTCGTTATTTTGGACCTTCATCTTCCAGATGCAGACGGACTTTCAATTTGTCAGGAACTCTCCGACGGGCAGTTGACGGCCGACATACCCGTCATCGTAGTAAGTGGTTTGGATGAGCCGAATATCGTTCGACAAGCCCGATCGGCAGGATGCAAGTTCTTCCTAAGAAAACCGTACGATCCAAACGCCCTACTCGTCCTTATTCAGCATTGCCTCGACGAAAAAGAGTCTTGGGAGTGCTCGCCCGAGGCGTGATCGCCCCAGGGGAAATAAAGGGTTGGGACTTGCCCAGTCTTTTTTCTTCCGCTCTCTTCAGCACATTCCCCCGCCCACAGCAGTAGGTCGCGCCGTGCGAGAGATTCTGTTTCCTTCGGTCGATGGACCTCCATACACCCAACGAATTTGGTTGTAACAGAGAATTTCGGAACTTCCGGAGGACTGCGAAGAGATAGCTACGGAAAAACTCGTGGAAGCGCGGCGAAGAGGAATATCCTCATAGTTCCTCGCGAATGCAGTTGGGAATTACAGCTCGCGTATCCCCCTTCGTGGCGACTCAGTCCCTAGTTAAACCTGGAATGTCATTGCCAAGTGCATCTTGGCGACGCTCCCTCGATCGGTGCTGGAATCTCTGCGGGGGGACTTCCTGAGGTGGTCGCGGAAAGTTAAATCTGAAATTGCCCTACTCTAATACTGGGGGTTGATTAGATACTGGGGGTTGATTGAACGGGCAAAATGTGGCATCATGCTTTTGAGAGGGTTCCCGGGTGCACGAAAAACTGCCAGTTCGGCGAGCGAAACACAACATTTTTAGAACAAAAGAAAGATAGTTTCCTTCGCCCGGCACAGAATTCCATAACAAAATATTTTGAAAAAGCATATTTTCAAAAAGGCGTGTCTGTTTTTTGTTTATTTATTTCTTTATTCTTGAGCTCAATTTGGACAATTCATGCGTACAATCGTGGGGAGGTGGGGGTAAGATTCATGGATTCGAATCGGCTCGCGATCTAATTCGGGGCATCTTTTAAAGAGACGTGTTAGTGGGATTGGATAAAATATCTTAATATCTTATTTCTTATTCAGGGCAAATTTTTTTCAGGGCAAACAAGAGCCTCACGAATCAGTCGGTAAGTTGATCGAAATTGTTTGTTTTTTGACCTTTGCACCCCTAGCTCAATTGGAGAGAGCATCGGTCTACGGAACCGAAGGTTGCAGGTTCGAGTCCTGCGGGGTGCGCTCGCCCCGGAAGCTTAGCAGCCAAAAACGCTGGGCCCCCAGTCACCGTGCAAGCCTGTCCCGGGCAAACAGGGCCTGGTAGGCCGGCAAAGTGTGTGGTTTCAGCAGGGAAATTCCGAGTATTGCCGTTTGCGGGCCACGTACTTTTCGATGGTCTTCTTCCTTAATCCCTGGTTTCTAGTTGGAGCGGTTACCGCGGCGATCCCCTTAGTGCTCCACTTGGCACTTCGCCGGCGCGCGATGCTGATGGAATTCCCCGCCCTGCGTTTCGTCCGGCGCGGTTATGCCCGGGTCCAACGCCGGCTCCGTCTGCGAGAAATTATGTTGCTTCTACTGCGAGTAGCGGCACTAATACTGCTGGCTTTCTATTTTGCCCGACCTGTGGTGGTAGCCGAGCGATCCTGGTTCTACGACTCCGGGCCGGTGGCTGCGGCGCTGGTGATCGATAGCTCACCGCGGATGGACTATCGGTACCAGAACACCACGTTGCTCGATCGGGCACGGAAAGAAGCCGCGGAGGTGATGCGCTTCCTGCCCGGCGATAGCCAAATCGCGGTGTTGGATTGCCGCCCCGAATCCTTAGGGTTTCAGCCGGATCGCGCAGCGGCCAGATACCGCTTGGAGCGAATATCGCCTCTTCCCGGCGGACTTCCACTAGCCGCGGCTGTTGACCGGGCCGTTCAGTTGCTCGATACTAGTCAACTCGACACAAAAGAGCTTTATGTCTTCTCCGATTTAGCGCGCGTTGCCTGGCCCGAAGCTACTCTTCGCGCACTTGCCCGGCAAATGGCTTCGCGAAGCGGTTTGACCATGATTCTCGTCGATGTAGGCGTGGATGAGCCGCGGGATTTCGGACTCGGTGACCTGCAACTATCCTCGGAGATGGCTCCCATCGGCAGCCTGGCACACGTCAAGCTGCCCGTATTCGGGGTCAATCAGACGGGAGCTCCCACGGTCGATTTTTATCTCAGCGAACTCGTTTGGTCGGGTGACGCGGAATCAGACCCTGCGGTTGCGGCTCAAAGGGCGGTATTTCAACGGCGCGAAAGCCGCACCGTTTCCATCTCTGCGGATGGCCTGACCACCGTCAGTTTTGCATTTCCGGTAAATAAACCTGGGATTTACCAAGGATATCTTGAAATCCGCGGAGAGGACCCTTTGCGGTGGAATAATCGGCGTTTTTTCACGGTACACGCCACCGCGCCCTGGCGGATCCTTTTGGTGTGCGCCGATCCGGCGGCCGAAAACGGATTATTCCTTCATCGGATGCTCGCTCCGGAAGCATGGACCCAAACCGGTCGAGCCATTTTCGAATGCCGTCTGATCGACGCGAAGGACTACCGATCAATCCAACTAAACGAATTCTCGGCCATTGCCTTGGTGGATCCCCCGGCTTTGCTCGAGAGCTTCTGGGATCAGTTGCTCGATTTCGTGAAGAAAGGCGGCGGACTAGCGATTTTCTTGGGTCGGAATTCAGGTTGGGCGGTCGAGCCGACTCGCAGCGCCCAGGCACTCCTACTTGCTAAGCCCCTCCGACAAGCGCGGGTACCAGAGGGAACATTTTTTTCGCCCCCAGGTTTCCAACATCCCGTACTCTCCGGCTTAGCTCCTTACAGGGGTTCGTTGCCTTGGGATGTTGCCCCCGTTTTCCGATACTGGCAGCTAAGCGATATTCAAGAGAAAGCTCAGGTAGTGCTTCCTTTTGCCGATGGTCAGCCGGCCGTACTAGAGTACCCAATTGGCGAGGGGCGTGTGCTGCTCTTCACGACCCCTATTTCAGATCCGCCCACGCCCACCGCGTGGAACTTTCTCACGGCCGGCGAAAGCTGGGCTGTCGTCGCCCTTGTTCATCAAGCATTCAGTTATCTGTGTGGAGGCATGCGATATGGGTGGAACTATTGGACCGGTCAACCGATCGCTATGCCGATCCGTGATGAAAGCCCTATTCATGACCTGAGGACTTCACGGTGGCAAGTACAGCCGGCCCATGCGGAGCAACCGGGTACTCTGACAGCCGACTGGGACGGAGAGGCGAAGCTTTTGAAGGTCAGTGCCGAAGGCGCATGGGGGAACTATCGGCTGATTGAAGCATCTGCGCCTTCAGGCCGGATCCTTGGCTTTAGCCTAAACCTGCCGGCCGAACATACCGATCTTACTCGGATCAAACCCGACGAATTGATCCGGCTTTTGGGTACCGATCGGGTCCGCCTCGAGCGCACCCTCAAAGATCGCCATCATTTAGGCTCAGGGCGTAGCCACCAGCGTGAATTACTTCCTTGGTTGGCCCTAGTTTTACTCGGGTGCCTACTGCTTGAATACTGGCTGGCTAACCGATTCTATGAAGCTGGAAAAGCTTCATCGAAACTTCGTGATTTGTCGCGCCTATTGCCAACCCGCACGGCAGATTCCGAACGGCATCTCACGCACTTTAGCGCGGACAATACGCCGTCAAAACCCTTGTCGGTAAGCAATTCCCGCCGGGGATGAACCAAGAAACAATGCGTCAATTAACAGTGAGACAGGCGATCATGTCGATCTGATACGCGATGACGCATCTTGCTCAGTTGCACGATCCGCCTGGGTTGAGAGAGACCTTAGAGCGATTGCGGCCTCCCCGATCATATCCAAATTCTTATCCAGCCGGACTTTTTCGCACGGCTGTCAGCGATCATATTTGCCCGCTGAGATCATATTTGCCCGCTGAGCCCGCAAGTTCGTTCCGCGCAAGCAGGCATTTTCCGGCCGTAGTTTGCACCCCCGGTCGCTCGAGGGCTAGAACGCAAGTCTCGGATTCCTCAATTTGCGAAATTCACGTTTGCAACAGCCTCTTGCCCTTGGGCCAGGCGGTTGGCTTTTTCATTCGCATTCACTACGCATCGCCGGCGGCAATCGCCGCATGGGCGGCCGCTAATCGGGCCAGCGGGATCCGGTAAGGCGAGCAGCTGACGTAGCTAAATTTCAATTTATAGCAGAAGGCAACGGTGGCTGGGTCGCCGCCGTGTTCGCCGCAGATCCCGATTTTTAGTTCGGGGCGAACTTTCCGACCCCGTTCCACCGCGATGGCCATGAGTTGCCCCACGCCCTCGGGATCGATCGTCTGGAATGGGTCAAAATCGAGGATCCGCTTATCCATATAAGTGGGGAGAAAGCCACCGATATCATCCCGACTGAACCCATAACACATTTGCGTAAGGTCGTTGGTTCCAAACGAGAAGAATTCGGCTGACTTTGCCATTTGATCGGCCAACAAAGCGGCCCGCGGAATCTCGATCATCGTCCCATAGGAACAATCCACTGCCAGGCCGAATTCCTTCTCAACTTCCTGCTTGACCCGGTCGAAGATCGGCCGCACAAAGTCTAATTCTTTTACCGTACAAGTGACCGGCACCATCAATTCCGGCTTGGGGTTTTTGCCCTCTTCTTTGAGGCGAGCAGCGGCCCGCAGAAGCGCGCGGATTTGCATCTCCGTCAGGTACGGATAGCTTATTCCCAACCGTACGCCCCGATGGCCCATCATCGGGTTAAGTTCGTGAAGGGCTTTCGCGCGCCGATCCAATTCCTCTAAGGTTATCCCTAAACCCTTAGCTAGTTCAACGCGTTCGGTCGGATCGTTCGGGACGAATTCATGTAGCGGCGGATCCAAAAGTCGCACGGTGACGGGCAATCCATCCATCACCTCCAAGGTGGCGTAGATATCACTCTCCACATGGGGGGCCAGTTCATCGATGACTTTGGTCCGTTCTTCGTCGGTTTTGGCAAGAATCAACTTTCGCAGGATGAAAAGCGGTTGCTCGCCCCCGGCACCATAAAACATATGCTCGATTCGGAATAAACCGATCCCTTCGGCGCCGAAGCTCCGGGCGGTTTTCACGGCGGGTGGGTCATCGGCGTTGGCCCGCACAGGCATACGACGGAACTTATCGGCCAGGGCCATAAACTCGCGAAACCGCGGGTTTTCCCCGGCTTCGATCAGCGGCAAGGCCCCCTGGTAAACGCGGCCGCGAGTCCCGTTCAAAGTCAACACATCTCCTTCGCGGAAGACTTTGCCGTCGACGCGAAGCTCTTTAGCGATGGGATCAACTTCCAGTGCTGCTGCCCCCACAATACAGCACTTACCCCAACCACGAGCCACCAGAGCTGCATGGCAAGTCATGCCGCCCCGCGAGGTGAGAATCCCTGCGGCCGCCCGCATGCCATCAACATCTTCCGGACTTGTTTCCTCGCGGACTAGGATGACCCTTTCGCCCTTTTCTCTTGCCCATCGCACCGCATCGTCCGACGTAAAGACGATTTTTCCGCAGGCACCGCCTGGACCAGCCGGCAACCCCTCGGCAATCGGTCGATAATTCTTTTCCTGAGCCGGATCTACGATTGGATGCAGCAACTCATCCAGTTGAGCCGGGTCCACGCGGCGCACCGCGGTGCGCTCATCGATGAGCCCCTCGGCCAACATATCCATGGCGATGTTGAGCGCGGCAGTACCGGTCCGCTTCCCCGCCCGACACTGGAGAATGTAAAGCTTCTTTTCCTCGATGGTAAACTCGATATCCTGCATGTCCTTGTAATGCCGCTCTAGGGTATCCCGCACACCCACCAGCTGCCGATAAAGTTCCGGCATGCTTTGTTCCAAAGTGGGCAGATGCTTGTTCTGCTCGTTCTTGCTGGCGTCGTTCAACGGGCAAGGCGTGCGGATTCCGGCCACGACATCTTCACCCTGGGCATTCGGAAGCCATTCACCGTAGAACGTATTTTCCCCGGTTGCGGGATTGCGCGTAAACCCGACACCGGTCGAGGAGCTTTCGCCTTTGTTCCCAAAGACCATGCTTTGGACGTTGCAGGCGGTTCCCCAATCATCGGGAATCCCTTCAATGCGGCGGTAGGCCACTGCCCGTTTCCCATTCCAACTCTTAAAGACCGCCGCAATCGCCCCCCACAGCTGCTGTTGAGGATCGTCGGGGAAGGGCCTTCCCAACACCTGTTGAACCTTTTCCTTGAATTTCTCGCAAAGCCACTGGAGGTCCTCGGCCGTCAACTCGACATCGGATTTGTAGCCTTTTCGCTCTTTCAGCTCGTCCATGAGCCTTTCCAGTTGCTGGCGGATTCCTTGCCCCTCGGCCGGCTCAATCCCTTCAGCCTTTTCCATCACCACGTCTGAGTACATCATGATGAGGCGGCGATACGAGTCATAAACAAACCGCCCGGCGAGTTGCTTAGCCGCCGGGTTGCCTGCTTGACCCTTCATGAATTGGGCGATTAACCCGGGGATGGTGCGACTACAAAGTCCGACGTTAAGGACGGTTTCCATCATCCCAGGCATGCTCCGTCGGGCCCCCGACCGACAAGACACCAAGAGCGGGTTGTCCGGATCACCGAATTTCGCCCCCATCGAAGCTTCGGTTTTGGCCAGCGCTGCGGCCACCTCTGCCCGTAAGCCTTCGTCAAACTTACCACCTTCTTTAAAGAAGCGATTGCAATACTCGGTCGTGATCGTGAAGCCAGCGGGAACCGGCAGGCCTAACCGTGCCATTTCCGCCAGGTTAGCCCCTTTGCCGCCTAAAAGGTCCCGCATTTCGGCATTACCATCTGCTTCGTTCGGACCAAACCAATAGACGTACTTCTGTGCCATCTTTGATGACCTCTTTCAAAAACGGGTGTTCAAGAATGAATATCTTTTCAGTACCCTTTTACGGCTTATCAATAAGTGTGAAGCTTGCAATTTGCAAAATGTGAAACTTGCAATTTACAAAAATCGTGAGGCACTCGCCGGTTTTATGCCTCCCCACCTGTTGTCCCCACACTGCCAGGCTGCGTGGAGATTTCACCATCGGCGAGCGGCATCCCCGCATAGGGTTCCCCGCTCAAGAGAGCTCGCGCCGGCAGACTCGCGCGATCTCAAAAGACTTGTGCCGATGAGCAAGACCTCCCGGGGAGCCGATATGTCCTCCTCCCGAGTCCAATTCTGTTGCTTAATGCCCCTGTCCCGAATTGGCTCCTTGCTCAACCCTCCGAGTTCGAAATGTCCGAGTTCAAAATGATTGCCTGTAGCTTAACAATAGTTGACCTAAGTCCTCAGCCCGCGACGATGCTGCAAGGCTCCCGAAATAAGCCCGAGTAAGAGTCCAATCATTGAAAGATTGCCCGGCCGATAATCCCGGTTCACAAAACCAAGAATCGCAGCGGGTTGGCCAACGGCGCCCAGCTACCGGATTGAGCTGTATTCTGCCGGTTACCTGCCGCCGACCAAAAGCCCCGCGTGTTCCGAAACAAGCCTCGATCTCAGCACCGCGGCCCTTGGAGGTTACCGAAAGCCCCGCGAGTATAAATACGACGGTGGCGGCCAAAGATCCCCGAGCCGGTTTCCCGGACGAAAAACCGCAGCCTCCGCTCACGAATACTTATCCAACCTCGATTCGTACTCCTCAGACATGATATATGATCCAAATTTGGGCAAAAGCTGATAATCGTAAAAATCCACCGCAATGTATCGCAAGAATGGGATGATTCCCCTCACTCCTTTGAATCGCGAGATTTTAGTAGGCTAATCTGGGAGCGTCAATGACCCGGGGGCAGGTAGGCGGTGAACGATTCAGCGATTCGGCTTAATTCTCATGGAAAGCTTCGGAATTTCGGCGGCAAACGCCTTTAGTTCTCGGCTGCGAAAGCTTCCGGATTACCGGGGTGAAAGGTTCGAATTTCCGCGGCTTTGCCCCACGTTGAGGGCTTTTAGCCACGTTGAGTCGTGCAGTGTGAAGCCGGCATTTAGCCCGCGTGATTCAGGAGTTTTTGTTGCGAAAAAAGATACTTGCCACCCGAAGCTGCTTGCAGGAATCTGTTTTGGAGGAAGGTGCTGGTTGAAAACCCGATTAAAAATGGTAAAAGCCGGAGAAAAAGAAAGCTAATAAAAAGGGCTAATAATTATTACTGACCACGGTGCAAGACATCGGCAAGTCGTCCGTCGAAAAGCCGTTTCGGGTGTGCCGTCGATTACCCTCCTCGAGTGCCTCCAGGGCATCGGCTTTGCGTTGATCCGAAGGTTTTGCCGATGCCGGTCCCCATAAGAAGAAAAAGAAGGAGATAAAAAGAAGGAAATGAAAAACCGGCCTTGGATTCGGGGATAGGGCGTCGCCTGACATCGCAATCGTTGCGCCGCATCTCAATAATACAACGGGCTCTGGTGTACAAGAGCGGGATTTGTTGAGCCCCCTGAATTAGTTTGGGAGTCACGTTCGGGCCATAGGATCCTTGAAAACGCCCGGGAAAGAGGGAGCTTACTTGTGAAACTTGTGATCGCGATTATTCAACCGACTAAGCTCGACGCCGTGCGCGAAGCGCTCAACCGAATCGAGGTGACGCGGATGACCGTATGCAATGCCCAGGGGTACGGGCGCCAACGAGGTCAGCCGGAATTGTACCGCGGCGAAGAGTACCGCACGGCTTTGTTGCAGAAGGTGGTACTGGAGATTGTCGTTAACGACGATTTCCTGGAAAGAACCGTTGAAACGATTGTTCAAGCAGCCCGGACCGGCCCCCGGGGTAACCTGGGGGATGGAAAAATTTTTGTCGTTCCGGCTGAGCAGGCCATTCAAATCAGTGACGGCTTCCGCGGACCGGGAGCAGTCTGAAAATCCTGTGAACACACCGCATCCTCATCGTGGGAGGCTAGTCTTGAGCAACCTCCTCGCCCGGCTGTGGGAGCACCCGATCGGCGATCGTCCCCCGGCAACAGACGGGAAGCCTTTTCGGGGGTTCGAATCGGGGGTACATCAAGATATCGAAAGCGCATTGACATAGCGCAGGAGGATTTAAACGCTCAAGAGAAGTTTTAAAGACCGAAGGCGCGTTTGAAGCGGGGGAGATTTAGAGATCTGATCTGATCCGGAAATTCTGATCTAATCTGGAAATTATGTGAACTCCGGACCCCCTTGTGTGAAAATGCGTCCGTTCCAAGACGGTATGTACGACAATTCTTCCGCTTTTCTTCCTAGGTGCAGTGGATGACCGGCTTGGCCAGCAACTTGCATAGGCTGCTCGGCAGTATGCCGCTCCGTCATTTCAATTTGAAGCTCGTCTGGGTGAGTTTTTCAAATCAGATCGACAGGCTGCGAGCTCGAGCAATCCTTCAATCATGCCTATCCGAGCGGATACCGCCACTTCCGTTTGTGGTGACGATGGCGAGCATCCCTATGCGCGCGGATACCACTTAGCACGATCATAGTCCGCAGCAAGAACGTAACGAGCATTTCTATCCGCGCGGATACCACCTTTCCATGTTGCTCAAGCCAAGCTGCGTACGCCGATCATCCTTGTCCGCGCGGATACCACCGTGCTCATCCAAATTGCCTGAATTGCCTCTTCGCAATGACTAAAAGGCTGCGGAAGCCTCTCAGCTAGCCCATCGACTGCTAATCGCGGCGAAGATCCCTGCACAAAACTCCCGGTTCATGCGGCAGTAACCCGCAGGTAAAGGTGCCGCAAGTCGATCCACGGTCATCATAAATTGGCATGATCTCCGTCTAGGGCGGGCGCCAAGTTTCATACAATGCTCGAGGGGCCGAGTGCCCAAATAAACCCTGTGAATGGGCGGATCATCACGGAATGACTTCCTTGACGTGAGATGTTCGTCGGGAATGTCCGCGCGCTGGCATCCCGCTACGGCGTATACGGTTTGCAGATCGCTCGTGGTTTGAGCGGGAACGTTTTCGCAGAATGAAAGAATGCTCTCCTGAGCGGGATTCGGACCGCAGGGCATCGCGCTAACAACTTATCCGTTCAGCTTTTCCTTCGTGTGGGTCGCGAGGTTGCTTTTCGCTAGTGAACCACCCTGAGCCTCGGGGCGCACTGGGTTAACCCCCCCAACGGGTTCCGCTAAGAACCGTCCTTACCACTCGCGTCGTTTTTATTCAGGTTGGACAATCTTTGTCCCGGACGGGGTATGAAATTGACTAAAGGCTTGTCATACTAACTTGACTCGGCGACCGTCTATTGAAACGCGGTGGCTCAATCGCTATCCATTGCCTGCATCCGGTGGCGACGGACTCTTTAGCCTCATGCAAGAAAATGAAATCCTTTAGCCCGCGGCAACACTGTTTAGTGGCACAAACCCGCGGACGAATTCGTCTGTGGACCTTTCAACTGAAGACTCGAGAGGCCAATTGACACGCGATTTTGTAGTGAGGGTTACTATGGCGCCGAAGTTTGCAACTCCAAAACACGATCCAAGTCCGCCTGCTTTACCGCCCCATGAGTGCCTGGCTAAACGGAGCGGAGATGGTAAGGCGACCCTATCGCTTTCCGACCACCATCGATTGGTGGGGGCTGTAGCGCGGGAGCTATACGATCGATTGCCTCCGCCTGTAAAAAGCTTGATCTCTCCTGGGGTAATCACCTTGGCTGCTTTGCACGATATCGGGAAGGCATCGCCGGGGTTTCAGGCGAAAATCCGGTCTGAAGACGCCGGCGGATTTGAAACCAATCATGCGTTAATCGGTGAGGCCGCCTTGCAAGCTTACTACCGCTTGCGCATATACGATCGGATAGAAACTTCTCAATCTTCCGGTTGGCCCCTTGCAGTGGGATTGCACCACGGGTCACGTGACTGGCGGGAGCTATGGCTCCATGATAACCCGCGTTACGGCGGGAAGGACTGGGCCGAGCGACGCTTGGAGATTCTCGATCAGTCGATCAACGATTGGGGCGAAATCCCCAAGACGGAACCAAGTCCGTTCGAATTGTTTATGGCGGTGGGCTTTGTGTGTATTGCCGACTGGATTGCTTCGGACGAACGGTATTTTCCCATAGATGCTTTACCCTCGTGGGACGAACTACGAGAACGGGTGCGGGAAGTGTTGGATGAAATCGGTTTCGTTTGGCCGGCAATCAAGGATCAAAAAAGCTTCGAGGAACTTTTTGGCTTCTCGCCCAACGAGGTTCAGCAGGCCGCTTATGAGCTAGCGAAGCAGCCGGGACTTCTTGTGATCGAGGCCCCCATGGGATTAGGAAAAACCGAGGCTGCCCTTTGGGCGGCTTACCGGCTGATTGCTTCGGGCCATAATCACGGAATTTACTTTGCTCTCCCTACCCGCGTAACCAGCAATGTGATGTATCGCCGCATTCAACTATTCCTGAGGAATCTTTTTGGCGAGTCGGTAGCCGCTCGATTGGTGCACAGCTACGCATGGTTAGCTCATCTGTTGGCAGGCGGTGAGGAGTTGTGTCCCGGGGGGAGTTGGTTCGCCCCGGCTAAAAGAGCATTGTTGTGGCCGATGGGGGTGGGAACCATTGATCAGTCATTGCTGGGGGTCATCAACGTCAAACACCACTTTCTGCGACTTTTCGGACTTGCAGGAAAGGTGGTGATTCTCGACGAAGTCCATTCCTACGACGTTTTCACGGGAACTTTGCTCGACAAGCTCATCGAATTTCTTTTGCAACTCCGTTGTAGTGTCATCATTTTGTCCGCCACGCTGACTAAGAGGCGGCGGGAGGAATTGGGCTGCCCGACGACTGCTCCGGAGGGCGACTCATACCCAGTGATCCTCCACGGTGGCGGCGACCTTCGCGCTGTGCCTGCACCGCAAACTGCGCAAAAAAGAGTACAGCTTCGGCTGGTTAACGAAAAAACGCCGGCATTCTGGGACGAAATCGCAGATCGTTTGACGCAGGGGCAAGCCATCCTGGCGATCATGAATACCGTGGCAGAGGCGCAGGAGTTTTATCGTCAGGCAAAAAGCAGCATGGCGGCGGGTCAGGCCACCATCGGCTTATTGCACTCACAGTACGTACCGGGTCAGCGGCAAGAGGCCGAAGAGTTTTGGGTGAAAAAACTGGGCAAGGCGGGAACCGCCGAACGCGGTGCCTCGCTTCTAGTGGGTACGCAGGTTCTCGAGCAAAGCCTGGATATCGATAGCGACCTTTTGATCACGGCACTAGCGCCGACGGATATACTCTTTCAGCGGTTGGGGCGTCTGTGGCGGCATGCCTGTCCCTCTAGACCCGCTCGCGCCCCGGAATGTTGGCTTTTGGACCGCCAATGGCTTGAGGCCGACGATAAGAAAGATTTTTTGGATCGAATCGGCCCCACGCAGTTTGTCTATGCCCCGTATGTCTTGTGGCGGACGATTCAAATCTTGTCGGATCATCCGGAGCTTGAGCTGCCGGGATTGATCCGGCCGCTTTTGGAACGCACTTATGTCGATTGTCAGCAGCAGGAGCCGGCGTGGGTGGAGGAGTTACGGAAGGAACTGGAAAAACAAAAAGAGCGGATGCGTAACCTCGCTATCTCCTTGCAGAATTTCGCTTTACCATGCTTGAGGAATGAGGAGATTCAGACACGGTATGTAGACTTGCCGAGCGAGTCGGTTTTGATCTTGCGATCGATCGATCGGGGGCCGGCACGAGTGAAAATCGAGCCGGTTTATGGTCCCCCGATTGAGCTACCGCTCAGGGCGGTGGATCGCGCAGCTTTAGCGCCTTTGCACCTGAACATGCTCGATGTGCGAAGCGCCTGGCTTACCTCGGTGCGCGCTTCCCTGCCGGATTGTTTGAAACCCTTCTTGGACAGCACTGTACGAGTACTCTACCTTCATGAAGACGGACGGCTGCTGGATTCGGACGGGACCGATAGCGGATTAACGTACACGACGGAGCTCGGTCTTTTTCGCCGAGAGGCAACATCTTTAGGACTTCGAAGCCAGGAGGTTAGCCATGAACTTCAATTTGACTAGTGAACCGTGGATTCCGGTGCTGGCCGAGGCCGACTCGGGTCTTGGGCGGCGGGAGGTCTCACTTTTGGAGCTTTTCGAGTCTGCCGAACGAATTCGCGATCTGGCGCTCAGTCCGCTGGAGCGTGTCGCCGTGATGCGACTTCTTGTGTGTATTACCCAGGCCGCCTTACAGGGGCCGGAGGATCACGAGGATTGGCGCCGGTGCCTGGCAAAAATCAAGCCTGAGGTGTCGGCCTATTTGCAAAAATGGGCGCCGCGTTTCGACCTTTTCGGCCCTTTTCCTTTCCTTCAGGTCAAGAACCTAGAAGGTAAGGCTGACACGCGATGCGCGAAGCTGGATATTCGTTTGGCCAGCGGAAACAACCACACTTTGTTCGACCATCAGGATCCGGAGAAGCCCCGACGCCTTGAGCCGAAGCAACTCGCACTCAATCTGTTGACTTATCAATGTTTTTCGGCAGGGGGGTTGATCAGCCTGGCGAAGTGGGGATCGGAACCAACAGGCACAAACCGTAGCAGTACCCAGGCTCCATGCGCTGAAGGGACTCCGCTGCTGACCATTCTTCGCGGCAAGAACCTTTCAGAAACGATTCACTACAATCTTGTCCCCAAAAAGATCGTAGAAAAGTACCTCGATCCGCTGGGGCAGGAATTCGGCGTGCCGGTCTGGGAGATTGACCCGCCGGCCACCCGCTCCGAGGCTATACACAAGCTATCGCGGAGTTACCTCGGCCGCTTGGTGCCGCTGTCGCGTGCCATCCTCATCCAAGAAGATTGCACCCATTGCATCTTGGCCAATGGGGTGGAATACCCGAAATTACCCGAAGGAATCGAGTCGCTGGCCACGGTGATGGCCACGGATGCGACCAAGAAGGGAAAAGAAACTTGGCAATATTTACGTTTGACGCCGGAGAAGCATCCCTGGCGCGATCTGGGGGCTGTCCTCGCGTTGGGGCAGGTGGGGCGTTTGGGATCACCGTGGACGCTTTATAATGCCAAGTTTCTGGACCTCGATCCCCAATCAACGGTGGATCTATGGGTCGGCGGCATTATCGCCGATCGTTCCAAATACCTCGATGTTGGCGAGTGGGTCTTCGCCGTTCCGGTCGCACTTTTTGTGGAAGGTGCCCTAGAGAAATACAGCCGCGGGGTGGAGTATGCCGATCTGACTCAAGCCAATCTTCGCGATGCCGTGCGAGCCTATTGCAGCGAGCTGAACATCGAGTCCGCAGGCCCCAATCGGAATGCAAAACTTCGGTATTGGTCTCAGTTGGACCAAGAGTACCCCCTACTCATCCATATCGCCTCGTATCAATCGGATATAGGCAAATGGGAAAACGTGTGCAATCAGGCGGCTTTTAGCTCACTTCGTGAATCGTGCTTTGCGCAAACCCCGCGTCAGATTTTGGCGCTAGCGAAGGCACAGAGAGTTCTTTCGGTTTTGGTTTCGAAGAAGTGGAAAAAAGCTCAACCACAAGGAGCACGCCAATGAGCCGGGAGATCCGCACCTCACGTTTTGACGTTTTTGTCGATTGGCTGGAAAGTCGCCGCGACGACCGTGCCATCATGGCGGAGTTGCGCCGCGGCTTCAGCCCGGGCACCGAGCATTATGTTTGGAAGCACTTAGCGCCCTGGTGCGAGTTGGCCAGCCGGAAATCCCGCACCATCTACACCGCGGTTGCCGCTTGCTATGCCTTTCATCCTGAGTGCACCGCGGAGGGAAACCTCGGCACCACCTTGCGTCGGATCGCCCAAAGCTTGGGCTCGCCGGGTGAAGACACCCAGAAAGCTTTCGAGGGCCGACTTCGACGGCTTTTGGCCTGTGTCCGCAGTGTCGAGGTCTGCCGGCATTTACGGCAGATTATTGGCCTGGCGTCGCAGCATGGGATCCCCATCAATTACCGACAACTCCTTAAAGATCTCCTAGTGTGGGACAAAGACCCGGATCGTATCAAGGTTTCATGGGCAGCAGAGTACTGGAGGAAGCAAAAGGAGCCTAGCGATGACGCTGTACCTAACACGAATAAGGCTTAAGGCCCTGGAGGCCGCCCGACTCAAATTGTTCGATGCCTACGCCTGGCATCAAACGCTTTGGCATGCATTTCCCGGTATGGACGGAAAACCGCGTAACTTCCTCACTCGGGTCGATCGCCGTGGCGATAACTTCGAGGCATTGATCCTATCGCCCGAACCTCCTGAGCCACAACCTTGGGGTCAATGGGATACCAAACCCATCGCTGAAAGTTTCTTTCAGCACGAACGATATCGGTTTTCCCTTCGGGCCAATCCGACTCAGATGCGCGTTGTACGCGACGCCGAAGGAAACCGACGCAAACATGGACGCCGCACCGGGGTTTTCGATCCTGTGCAATTACGTCAGTGGGTTACGCGAAGACTCCAGCAAGCCGGTTGCCGGATCGAGGTGGTCTCCTTCGATCCGCCGGTTCGCGAAACCTTCTGTCGAAAGGGAAAGACGTTAATCCAAGTTCGGGTCGATTTCCGCGGTGTTCTCCGCGTGGTGGATCGGCATCGTTTTGTCGAGGCGGCTGTTTGCGGCATCGGTCGTGCCCGGGCGTTCGGTTTCGGAATGCTTCTTTTAGCCCCCTTGAGCTAGGGGCTTAAAATCTCGGAGCGGTAAGCAATTGGGTCAAGTTTCAGTTAAGGATTTTCTACAAAAGGAGGTTGTCATGAGGCTGGTTGAATTGCACGTTCTCCAATCGTTTCCTGTCACCTGTTTGAATCGGGATGATGTCGGGGCGCCCAAATCCGCCTATTTCGGCGGCGTTCCCCGCGCGAGGGTAAGCAGCCAATGCTGGAAGCGGGCCGTTCGAATGTTTGCGAAGGAGCTGGATAAAAGCCATTTCGGTGGCGTTCGTACCCGCTTCCTGACCGAGGAGCTCAAAAAACGCTTGGAACGGTGCGGTGTGGCTGCCGAAGATGCCGAGAAGGCTGCTGGCACTATCGCCAAGCAATTGGGTGGCAAAGAGGCCCCCCGTGGTGAAACCAGAACGTCCGTTCTTCTATTTTTCTCCCCAAAGGAGCTGGACACCCTTGCCGAGGCCATTGCCCAGCAAATCGCTCAGGGGAAAATGCCCGAGCTGAAGGCTGGCGATCTGAAAAGGTACCTTGAGAAAAAGGAAATAGTTCCGATGGACAGGGCCGACATCGCCGTCTTCGGCCGAATGGTGGCCAATGACCCTAGCCTCACCATGGAAGGAGCCGCTTTGTTCAGCCATGCGATTTCCACCCATGAGGTCGCCAACGATGTCGATTATTTCACGGCCGTCGACGATTTGAAAGGTGAGGAAACCGAGGGTGCAGGCCACCTTGGGGTGCTCGAGTTCAATACTGCCTGTTATTACCGCTATGTCGGCCTGAACTGGGATCTATTCACCGAGCATCTCGAGGGTCTGGAAAAGCAGACCCTCAAAGATATCCTTCGCATGTTTCTCAGCTCAGCCATTCTTGCTGTGCCCAACGCACGAAAGAATTCCATGTTCGGGCAGACGCCACCGGGCTATGTCCTCGGTTTGGCCCGCACAGGGCAGCCTCTTTCCTTAGCCAATGCCTTCGAAGCTCCTGTCCCCCCGCGTCGCGGTTATCTAGAGCCTTCTTACGAGGCCATGAAAAAGCATTTCGAACTCCTAAAGCAGGTTTATAAGGAACCGTATGCCGACAGAATTCGGACAGAGGTGTGGCTATCGGTCGCACCCGAGGAGGCTCGGCCGCTTGTTTCCCTCGACGATTTCATCGGCCAACTGGTTGAAGGGGTGGCCCATGAGTGAGAAAAATCTTCTTCTGATCCTCGATGCTCCGATGCAGGCTTGGAGCTATCAGAGTTACTTCGACCGCCGAAATACGCTTGCCTATCCAACCCGCAGTGCGTTGATCGGTATGTTTTGCGCCGCTTGCGGCATTGACCGCGGTGATACCGCCGGGTTGCACCAATTGAACCCGCTAAAATTGGAGGTTCTGGTTTATCCCAAGCTCAATCGGGGGGGAAACCGGGTCTCATACCGCCGTTGGGTGGACTACCACACCGTTGGTCATGGCTACGATGAAAAGCGTTTCAGCCTGCACATTCCCATTTCGGCTGAAGACAAGAAAAAGCGGCCGGCAGTCACCTTCCGCGAGTATTTGGCCGATGCCTGCTTCGTGGTTATCGTCTCCGGGCCGGAGGAACTGCTTGCCAGGGTTCACGATGCCTTGTGCAATCCCCGATGGGGGATTTGGTTCGGCCGCAAGTGCTGTGTGCCGGCTTTGCCGATCTGTCACGGAGTTTTCGACAGCCGCGAGGCAGCCCTCGAACGGTGCCGGCAAATCGCGAAGTTTCGGCCCATGGCTGATCGACCACTTCGCACAATTCGCGAGGTCCAGTCCTTTAGCGAGGGCACCGATACGCTCCTGGATACCCCCGTCGATTTCGCCGCCCGGACGTTCATTCCGCGTCGAATCCTCGACGATTGGGTCACCGACGAATCCTAATGTTTACCCCCTTCGTGGTCGCGCAATCGCGGCGGTGAGCTGACCGAAGTTCGCACACTCCTCGGGACCATCCGGCTTTCGAGGCTACCTTTCGAGGTCTAAGCCGCCGAATGCCTCCGGTGGTCCCGGGGGGCTAGGTTTGTGTTCACGGTAGCACGAAAGCTTGGGCTTCTGCTGCCGGGGGATGGAGTTTGCCCATGCCGATTTTTGAACGTCCTGACCTCGAATCGCTTCCGCCGCTTCGTCAGCGTTGGACCCCGCTTTACCTCGAACACGGACGTTTAGAGGTCGACGATTCCGGCGTCAAATGGATTGGGGCCGATTACCTCATCTTGCCCATTCCGGTTGCAACCGTCAGTGCCCTTCTCTTGGGTCCCGGCACCACGGTGACCCACGCCGCCATCAAAGCCTGTGCCGAATGCAACACTTCGGTCTGCTGGGTGGGGGCCGATGGGCTTCGCTTTTATGCCCTAGGAGTCACCACCACGCACGATAACGCCAATGCACGCCACCAAGTCGCCTGTTATAGCTCACGGACCAAACGCACCGAAATTGCCCGTAAAATGTTCGCACGCCGCTTTCCCGGTGTGGATGTTTCCGCCAAGTCCCTCGACGAGCTCCGAGGTATGGAGGGCCAACGCGTTCGAAACCTTTACGGCGAGCTCGGTCTAAAATACGGTGTGACCTGGAAAGGACGCCGTTACTCCCCCGAAAACTGGGAGCTTGCTGACGAAATTAATCAGGCAATCTCGATCGCCAATGCCGCTTTATATTCTCTTTGTACCGCGGCTGTATGCACTCTAGGATACCTCCCCCAATTGGGCTTCATCCATGCCGATCATCCCCTCGCATTTGTCTTCGATATTGCCGATCTCTACAAGCACGCAACTTCTTTCCCGGCCGCTTTCCAATCGATTTCGGTCAATCCTCGGCCCACCACAAACGATGTCTTGGCCATCCTCAAACTCCATTTCGAGCGCGAAAACCTCATCCGCCGCATCCCCGACGATATCAAGGAGCTTTTGGGATGACCGTCTTCATCGCTGCCGACACCCCCCCTGCCATCCGCGGAATGCTTAGAAGATGGCTCTTGGAACCCCGGGCTAACGTGTTCGTAGGAACGCTCAATCCGCGCGTTCGCCAAATGCTTACCGAATACGTCCTACGTCTTGCCCCCACTATGTCCCTCTTAATTCTCACTGCCGACAATTCCTCGCAAGGCTTCTCCATTGAAATGCACGGGGAGCCCGATCGGCAGCTGGTTACCCGCTGCGGTCTACAACTGATTGCCGAAAAATTCGATCCCTCATGTCAGACCACATCCGGCGACAACTCCACATGACTTTTCAGCTCCCCGGGGCCCTCTCTGCACAGGCCGAAAGAAAGCTTTGGCGAGCAGGCATCCTGACCTGGGAAGACTACCGCCAATCCGGAGACACCTATTTCTCCCCTCGCCGGCACATGGCAATCTTAGCCGCCATTGAAAAGGTGGAGCAATTGCTCCGGTCCGATCCTTCCCCAAAACAGCTCCTGACAGTCGCCTCCCCGGCTTGGCTGAGCCGTCTTTTTCCCATCCTGGCTGAGCACGCACTTTATCTCGATATCGAAACCACAGGCCTACGCTCGTACGACACCATCACCGCGGTTACCTTCTATTACCAATCCCAATTGACCTTTTTCGTTAGCGGGCTAAACCTTTCTGAACTACCCCGCGCTATGCCGGGCTCAGCAGTCCTGGTAAGCTTCCACGGGCGACGCTTCGACCTGCCCCGACTCCGAAGGCATTTTCGCTTGCCTTTTGCGCTGCCGCACCTCGATTTGGGCGCCTTGGCCCGGAAGCTTGGTCTGCCTGGATCGCTCCTTGAGTGCCTGGACCATTTGGGAATTCCTTGGCCGAGGGACCTCCCCTGCCGGGGCTGCGAAGCACCAGAACTGTGGGCGCGCCACCAAGCCGGTCAAAAGGAAGCCCTCCGAACGCTTCTTCGTTATAACGCATGGCATGCCGTGGTGTTGGAAAGACTTTGGGCCACAATGTGGTCAAATTCCGTGACGGCCTTTCCTATTGGCCTAGCTTGCCAACTGCCCCCCTTGCCGGATGTGGAAGGAGCTGTGAGGCGATTTTTGGGTTGACACGGTGAGAGAAAGGTGCCACAACATATAGTGTGAGCGAGGGATAGTAGACTCATTAGGCTGGAGTTCTCCCTGCACACGCAGGGATGATCCGCGGCTGGCGATGACGACTGAGACGACGAAGACGTTCTCCCTGCACACGCAGGGATGATCCTTGTGAACAGACTTGACAACCAGCGAAACATCAGTTCTCCCTGCACACGCAGGGATGATCCCAACTATCCCGGCGAAAA
>CAKZMM010000101.1 GCA_937128505.1 uncultured Thermogutta sp. | reverse complement strand
GTCATCATCCTAACCGCGTTAGCCGATTGTACTACTCATCTTTAAAACCGGATAAAGCAAGGCGATAACCAGCATCAGTACCATGGCGGCCAGGAGCATCAACATCGCAGGCTCCAAGAGCCGCACCGCCAAATCCAATTGCCGCCAGGTGTTTTTCTCCAAAGTATCGGCAATATCGAGAAGGACCGAATCCAAGGTGTTCGATTGCTCGGCCACGGCAATCATTTCCACGACGGTAAGCGGGAAACGGCCTGATCGAGCCAACGGCTCAGCGAGCGTTTGCCCTGCCGTGATGTTCTCGGTTGCCTTTTGAACGGCTTCTCCCAACAGGCGATTTCCCGTCGCTTGACTGGCGATTTCCAAAGCCCGAACGATCGGCACCCCATTCCGCAACAGCGTCCCCAGCACCCGGCAAAACCGTGCAACGGCCAAATTGCAGAAGATCTTCCCCGCTACCGGCAACGAGAGTTTAAGCCGATCCCGCCACCACTTACCGCGATCCGTATTCAGCCATCGGCGGAAAAGCCAAAGTCCACCGAATATCCCGCCAAAAACTACGGGGCTCCATCGCTGCAAATAGGTGCTACTGGCCAGGAGGAATTCCGTCACCCAAGGCAACTCGTTTCGCTGCCGCAAGTTCTCAAACAGCGGTTCGAACCGCGGAACGAAAAAAATCATCAACAACATGACCACCAACACGCCAAAGACCGCCAAAACCGCCGGGTAAGCCATCGCCCCTAGGGTGCGTTTGCGAAGATCTTCTTGGATCGACGTAAACTCGGCGACGCGGGCCAAGGATTCTTCCAAAAATCCCCCCTCGCCGCCGGCCCGAATCATACTGACGGCCATTTCGCCGAAGACCGGCTCGTATCGGGCCATTGCATCCCCCAGACTGGCTCCATCCTCCACCCGCCGGTAAACCTCCAGCAAAAGATCGCGGAGCACCCGATTGGAGCTTTGGCGGCGCAAAATCTCCAATGCCCGCAGCAATGGCACCCCGTTGCGGAGCAGATCGGAAAGTTGACTATAGGTAGCCGCCAGCAGTTGAGCGGGCACGCGGCGTAGACGAACTCGTGGCTCTGCCCCCCCTGTGGCCTCCACACTGACCGGGTAAAGAGACCGATTGGCTAGCTGTGTGAGAACTTCTCGGCGGCTGGCCGCCTCCAACACTCCCGTGACTTTTTGCCCGCTTGCCTCCCGGGCCACATACGTGAACTCAGGCATGGGCGTAAACCAGCTCGTTACCTTTGGTTACTCGCACCACTTCTTCGATGGTGGTTCTACCCTCCAAGACCTTTTCCCAACCATCCTGCCGCAGGAGCCGCATGCCTTCGCTCATAGCCGCCTGCTGAATCGCCCAACTGCTGGCCCGATCGTGAGCAAGCTGGCGAATCCGCGCGGTGCTCACCAGCAGTTCGAACAGGCCCACTCGACCTTTGTATCCCACGTGCCGACACGCCCGGCAACCTACAGCCCGATAAATCGCGTGATCTTTCAGTCGCTCCGTCGGAAAATCATCCGGCAATTCTTCGGGCTGCGGTTGATAAGGCTCTTTGCAATGCGAGCACAAAGTCCGCACCAACCGCTGGGCCATCACCGCTTCGACCGTGCTCGATACCAAGAACGGCTCGACCCCCACATCGATCAATCGCGTGTAGGCACTGGCCGCGTCATTCGTGTGGAGGGTGCTGAACACCAAGTGACCGGTCAAAGCCGCTTGAATGGCGTTTTCGGCGGTCTCCAAATCGCGAATCTCGCCTACCAGGATGATATCCGGGTCATGACGGAGGATACTCCGCAAAGAATGGGCAAAAGTGAGCCCGATTTTCGGATGCACTTGGATCTGGTTGATCCCCTCGAGCTGATACTCCACCGGATCCTCGGTAGTGATGATTTTGACGCCCGGATTCCGAATCTCTAATAGCGCGCTGTAAAGAGTGGTGGTCTTGCCTGACCCGGTGGGCCCCGTAACCAAAATAATCCCGTGGGGTAACCGGATCAGTTCGCGGAACATGCGCAGCAGTTGGTCGCTCATCCCCAGCCGCGAGAGGGTGAACTCCATCCCCCCTTTATCCAGCAATCGCAAAACAACCCCTTCGCCGTGGACCATCGGGATGATCGACACCCGAACATCGACCTCCCGACCCGCGACCTTCAACTGGATGCGGCCATCTTGGGGCAGCCGGCGTTCGGCGATATTCAGCCGTGCCATGATCTTGACCCGGCTGATGATGGCCGCTTGAAAGCGAGTGATCTCCGGCGGAACCGGCTGTGGATGAAGCACGCCATCCAGCCGGTAACGAATCTGAAGACCGCTTGCCTGCGGCTCGATGTGCACGTCGCTTGCCCCAAGCTCCAGTGCCTCCAAAAGAATCTCGTTGACCAAACGGACTACCGAGGGCTCTTGCGCCATCTCGGAAAGTTCCGACCCGTCACCCTCCCCCTGGTCGATAACCTCGATGGCTTCTTCCTGAGCTTGAGCAATTAAACCGTCGATCGTCTCGCTTCCCACGCCCAGGTGAGTCTTGATGAGCTTGGCAATTTCCGAGCGACTTGCCAGGACAGGAATCACCGTCTTACCGGTGGCGACACTGATTTCGTCAAGCGGATACAAATTAAACGGGTCGCTCGTGGCTACAACGATCGATCCATTTTTCTGCTCGATCGGGAAAATGGACTCGCGATGGATGATCCGCAACGGAAAACGCTTTAAGAGCGATAGATCAACTTTGGCATCCGAAAGATCGACGTACTTTAGGCCGACCTCCTGTCCAATAGTGCGCAGCAAATCTTCCTCGTCGACCATTCCCAACTTAATCAGGGCTTGGTCGAGCCGGATCCCCTCCGCAGCCTGAACGCTTCGGGCGCGCTCAAGCTGCTGGGCATTGATCAATCCATTACCAAGCAAAGCGTCACCGATATCCATCGCTCGTTCCTCGCACAGTGGTGTGTGATCCAAAAACCCGGATTCCACACATCACTGTCCTCAAATCTCCACTTATGTGCTTATCTTAAACAGATTTTCTCCGATATGATAGGCCCGGCTTGTGACCCCCTATTGGAATTAACACCGTCAAACCCCCAAATGGTCCGTAACTTTTTAGCCGATCAGGCCGAGCCAAATAACCAACAAATGACTAAATGACTAAAATGACTAAATGACTAGTGACTACTCAGTCGACCCTGCGGGGAAAAAGGGGAAAAATCACTTGGGGGATTCTAGTAGGCTGACTCTTTGAAATTATCACGGCTAATACTACCTCTAATACTAAACGAACGGATACACCATGCTGGGCTTACGATCCTTGATTGCAGCTTTCAGGTCTTCAGGCCTAGATATCGATACTTGATGGATATATCCGGAAACTTTCCGCACTTAAAGCGAGAATTTTGCTAATGATTTGGGTTTTTATCACTTTTGGGGATTCTTATCACTTCAGTTGAAATCTTATTCCCGCTGAAATTCACTTGGATGTTTGATTCAAGGGGAGGATTACGCCCATTTATACGCGATGCCGGGGAGCGGCGTACGATGTTACAGCACCGACGCCACTCCCCACGGCACTTGTGACAGACTAACGCAGCTGGAAGTGGGACCGCTTAGTTGTCGTGTGACTAAAAACCCGGTTGAGCTTCTCTATTATTCGCTCGAACCCCAGCGTCATTAAACCATTTGCTGGCCAATTAACGCTTTACGGAGACATTACTAACCTACTGCTGATTAACGTAAGGCGTACTTGCCACCGACACCAAAGCAGCCCGTGCACGTAGCACACGCTTCGTGCACCAACGGAGATCTGTGGTTTTTCAAGTTTCTCGACCGCCGCCGGGACCGCGCGGCACGCGTTCTCCGCGACGAGGAGTTCCGCCGCCGGGACCACCCGGAGCAGCGGGGCCGCCTGCGCCGGGGCGCCCAAAACCACCGGGGCCAAATCGCGGAGCCGGGAACTGGAACGGCTCGCCCAACATCGCTTTCAGCTTGCCGACCTGCTCCTCACTGAGGATCTTCTGAACTTCCGCCCGCGCTTCGGCTTGCAGCTCGTTCATCCGCTGACCGAATTGTTCCGGCTGGGCACCCGGACCCGCACCCCGGAATACTTCCCGACGCTTTTCGGCGATTTGGTCGACCAAAGCCTGCAATTTAGTTTTCTGCTCTTCACTCAATCCCAGTTCTTTCGCAACATCGTCGCGCAGAAGCACTTCCACCCCTATCCGAAGCGACCATTGAAGCTCAAGTTCTTTGAGCCGCTTCATTTGCGCTTCGGAGAGGACCGCCTTGATATTCTCCTCCCCTTTGGCCTGAATTTGCGCCATCGCTGCCCGGATCTTTTCTTGGCGCTCGTCCTCGGGTAAATCCCGCAAGCCTTCAAAAAGCCCACGGTTTTCCTCGCGGAGCTTTTCACCGGCTTCGCGAAGTTTCGTCATCTGATCCTCCGTAATGTTGAGCTGTTGACGCACCTCTTCCATCATGAGAAGCGCCATATAAGCCTGGCCGCCGCCCAAGCGTCCAATACCGAACATGCCTCGCCCGGCACCGGGGCCGAAACCTCCGGGTCCTCCCGGTCGGCCTGGTGGTTGCCCCCAAGCCACTCCGACTACTGCCAGCACAAGAAGCACCACAGCCCCAACACGCAACAATTCAGATACCTTCATCGAGACACCTCCTCACGCGAAAGTGAAAGTGGATACGAACTTAAACTTAAAGGGTTGGGAAAGTACCGGAACTTTCCTCGGTGAGTCACCCCACCATATCTAACCACCTATGCGCGCCAAAGTTTCGGGGAAACTGGTTAACCCGAAACCCGAATAAACTTCACGGGTTAGATCGATTAGAGGGAAAACCGATTCCAACGAGATGAAGGTGAAAATCGTGCGGACCGGGGGTAAAATTGACGGCAACAGGCCAAAATTGCGGGGGATTCAAAAATGGTCGAAAACTTGATAAAAAGAGCAAATTGGGAAAGCTGGGTTGTGTACGTTTCGTCGCGGTTGATCATTCCTCGTAGCTTCCCGATGATTTTTTCCCTTACTCCTATTGTGTGGGTTCTATTCGTGGGCACACCTTCTGCTTTTGGGCAGGAGGGGCCCGGATTCGGTCCGCCTATGATGATGGGGCCTCCGGGCGGGCGGGGAGGATTTGGCCCCTTCGGCGGCTTCGGGGAAGGGGGGCCACCAATGTTCGTCCGCCCCGAAGGCATGCAAGGCGGCCCGCCGTGGATGCAAAACCGGGGATTTCCATTTCCTGGGGGTGGCGCCCCCGGAGGGGGACCCCCTGGGGCCGGTGGGCCAGGTCGTTCCGAGGGTGACCGTTCTTCCCGCTATGAGGGCTTTTTACGAAGTCTGGACGCAAACCAAGACGGAATTATCGATCCCCGAGAAGTGCCGGAGGATCGACGCCGCTTCTTGGGCTTTGCAGCATCTCGGGCAGGTCTAGACCCCTCGCAGCCCATCCCGATTTCCCGGGCTTTGGAATCCATGCGGAGTCGTTCTGGCAGTTCGGACAGTCGCGGGCAATCAGGAAGCGGTTCTTCGGGCGACTCGGGCCGCTCGGGACAGTCCGGTAGTGGTTCTTCTGGTCAATCTAGTGCATCGACGCCGCAAACCCCTTTGGTACCGGGCTTCGGAGTTCCCGAAGGAATGCCGGCTGTCCCGGGCTTTGCCGATAACGCTTTGGCCATGACGCCGACGTCGCGGTTTTTGGTCAATTCATCTTCAGCACAAAGTAGCCGAGGGGGCTCCTCCCGCTCTAGTTCTTCCTCTTCAGGGTCCCGCGATAGCGACCGTGAGCAGCGCAGCCGCGAGTTTGCCGAGGGTTTGCTTCGACGATACGATTCCAACCGCAGCGGACGTTTGGAGCGCGAAGAATGGTCCCAAATACGCGGGGATCCGCAAGAAATAGATCGTAACCGCGATGGGGTAATTACCCTCGATGAATTGGCAGCACGTGTGGCCTCCTTCGGCGAGCGCCGCGATGGCCCCGCTGGCCCCCCGGGAATGCCAGGTGGGCCTTTCTCCGCGCCCGGCGGGCCGTTCGGTCCGCCCGGGGGTCCTCCGCCGGGCACCGGTGGTGGCTCGTCAGCAAGTGGTGCTACCTCGGGCTCGAGTCCTTCGTCTTCGTCCGCCCCCTCTGGAGGCTCGAAGTTTGTTCGCTTCAAGCGGCCTCACGAACGATTGCCGTCCGGGCTTCCTTCCTGGTTTATTGAAAAGGATAAGGACGAAGATGGGCAGATCCTCATGTCGGAATTTACCACCGATTGGTCCGACTCGCGCGTCGCGGAGTTTCTGCGATATGATCTCAACAATGATGGGATGATCACACCGGACGAGGTCTTGAAAGCCCCGCAGGTAGCTTCTACACCGATCGGGCCGAGTACGGCTTCAGGTGGGACAACACCGCCGGCTGCGTCTGGGGGTGTCTCTCAGCCGATTACTTCCGAGCGTTCCTCCTCGACGAGTTCCTCTGGCTCGCGATCGGGAAGAAGTGCTTGGGATGACCCCGGGAGTAATTTCTGGTAAATCGGCTGTGGAATCCGGCATTGGGTACCTGATGCGACGCTTTTCGAACCACTTTTGGAATTAACAGCATTGGGTATCCCCGATCGTGCCTAAACCATACGTTATCTCCGATTGAGCCAAGAGCATATGCTATCCCGGAGTGAGTCTCTTATTCTTACTTGCTCTCACTTGAGGAAATTCTTACTTGCTCTTACTTGAGGAAAGAGGATATTAGGAAAGGGCGTATTAGCCCCCCGAAGAACCGGGCTAATGGCGGAGCTGACAGCGCTTATCTTGTAAGATTGCTGCCGGAGCTAAGATACCTGCACGCGACACATCTTGCTGCGCATTGCTGTACGTATCGATTTGCTGTACCTAGCGCTCCGCCGAACGGTGGTGATGTCATAGGACTGCCGGCTGGTGCCGGTATGGGAAGAGAAGGCTTAGTGGGGAAAAGACCGCGTTTTTAGGACTCCTACTCCCAAAAGCTTTCCGATAACCATACGGCAATCGGCACAAAGACCATCAATGGTCCCCATGCGGCAAAAGCTGGGCTAATGTAGTAGATATTTCCGAGTTGCTGAAACGCAATTCCGACGGCCAAAAACGCCGCAACCAACGTAATGCACAGCCCGATGGCCAAAAAGATATTTCGATTGTCGCGACGCAAAACCAGGGGCAAGCCGAGGAATACTAACGTGATATCCAAGAACGGTTGCACGATTCTGGAGTGAATTGCAACCCGAAGATCCGCCCCAAATTCCAAGCTGGGATTCCTTAACGCTACGATCAACTGCCGGGTGGAAGAAAAATAACGAAAGGCGGAACCACCGTAAAGTTGGTCAAAATCAACCTCGCTCACTACGAAGCATTCATCGGGTGCCAGCCAATCGGGGGCATCCCTCGGAGTGATGACCACCGGTCGATCGCCCAGCTTTAACGACGGTAATTCCGTCAGTCCCTCGGGCTTTTTCACCTTGACCAATCGGTAGCCGCTTGGGCGTCCAGCCGCAGCCGGCTCATAGAAAGCTTCCTCCGCAACGAGTTGCCGTCCATAGTCGCTTAATTTCGGGGGGAAGAGGAAATTTGGCTCCGAGATTCGCTTTCGTTCCCGAAAGGCCGCATGGCCGCGAAGGAGAATATCCGTCTGATAATCGTATCGGGGTGTGACCATTTGGGGTTGATCACCGGGCAAATCCTGCGGCCGGCGTGATAATTGGTCCCGCAATCGCGGTATTAGGAGCTCTCGATTAGCCGCAGCCAGAAATACCACCGCACAGGATGCCGCCACGACGGGGACCACCACCCGGGCCCGACTCACTCCCGCCGCCAAAAGGGCCGTCATCTCCTGATGTCGTTGAATCCACGTGACCGTGAACATCGCCGTAATCAAGGCGATCAGAGCCGCTGCCCGGTCGAACACCATGACCGCCTGACATGCGTAATAGCTCCCCAGCAACCGCAGTAGTCCCCCGTGTTTCTCCGCATAGCGAAGGAACTCGTCTAAATTAGTGAAACTGTCCAGAATCACGTATAAACCCAGAATGCTGATCGCACAAATGACCCCTGTCCAGAGGTATTGGCGGAGCATGTACCGGTCTATAATCGTCATACTGATTGTCGTAGCGGATAGGTTTTTGATATCACCCAAGCAAAGACGTTACCTGCCCTCACCGGTGACCACGAATGCCTTGTTGACTTTTCAGACGTTTTTACTTTTTCAACTGCGGCTGTGAGATGCCAAGCTCGGCATGAGCCTCCCCTGGTATCGAGAGACCTTTACCGGGCATTTCATGACTGAAAGCACAAACGATGGTTTTTTCGAAGTTCATATCCTGATTCGGCCTCCGAAGTAACCTTCGGTACCCCGGGCCGATTGCGATCAAGAGTTTAAACGCTTGGCCACTCTACGTCGTCGTTATTTAGTCCACTTGTATTTGGTCCCATGTATGAAAGTTGAAAGTTTTATTTGGTCCTATGCATGACGGCGGATACTGGCCGCTGATAACCGAGGTTCGCGTCCTTCCACGGCGAAGAGGTTAATCAAAACGATTATTTCATACCAGGGTAAGATTGAGGCTGCTCCGGTTGACGCCCCCGCATCTGCAAGTCAAGAGCTCAGGACGCAGCTGGAAAAGCGCAAGAAGCCGATACGACTGCTTTGGGAGAGAGAACAGACGGCGGGGGATCCCTCAATCTCCGCGAGGCAAGAGCCTTCACAATGTGCAATTACGAAACCCTCGCAGTCTGGGCTATTTAAGAATCACCCGCGGGTGATGACCGGTATTTTGTGGCTGCATCCTCGCGCTTATGCTTTACTGAGGGCTCCGCGGGAATTTCGACTTAAGTTGAGTCAGCTCCGGCTTCGATTCCCACGCTTTCATCGATAAATTCGATTCTCACGCTATCTTCGATAAAGCGGAAAAGTTTAGGAACAGGCCTGTATCAACAAGAAACTGCCGAAAAATGCCTTAGTGTTGTATCGATTTTGGAGATAATAGCTTATGGCTGATTCCGTCGCCATTTCGTTTGATTGCTTGCCCCTTCGCAGCATCCCGCGGATGGATTTGCCGCTGGATGCCCCACCGGAGTATGAAGCCCTCTATCGCAGAATTAAAGCTGCGGCAGCCAAACATGGCTTACATAATACCTACTATCTTTACAATGGATCGTGTGTATACCACCTCACAAATCGTTCGGAGGTCGGAAGCCTGGAATTCAAGTTTGAAGGCACGGTGCTGACCGCCCCGGATGATGCGTCGACCCAATCGGCGGATTTAAACGTTGAATTGGTCCGGGAAACCTGCGACTGGCTGACCCATCCGATCGTGGAGTGGTTTGCCGAGACGGTGCAGCGTGCCGTAATCGTGGAGTTCGACCGCTTCATTGCTTCCGGCGATCTGCAACGAACCCGAGAAAGATTGGAACGATTGGCCAGCGAAATTGATGCCCGACAAGCCTTTTTAGGACACGGCCTATAAAGGTTGCGGCAAAGGCATTCCATTCGAGCCGCAATTATTTTTCATGTCATCCCGTTTTATCAAAGTTTCTCAAAGCCCCCAATCCACCGTGGGGTGCGAGAAGGGGCGTAAATAACGTGGTTTCGATGCCGTTCGGTCTGAACGGTAATTTTTAAGTCGCAGTTCATGCCGTAAGGCCACTATTACCGGAGTGAAGGCAACATCGAATTCGCAACTTAGGCCGCCCCCGAGGCTTGGGAACTCCGGGAAAACTTGGGCGGTCTAGAAAGGTGGTCATTTTGGGAAACGCCCGCAGCTTGAGTGTGACCCCTCGGTGTTAGGTGTTATTACGGCTGATCGTTAAAGATTGGTTTTCATCTCAATTCTCTTACTCTATTACTCTATACAAACTCACAAGAGTTCTTGAGTTGGCTATTATGCCCAAATTATGCACCCATTCGAATTAAGAGGACCTCTCGCTGCATTGGTCGCCGAGATGGTTGTTTTAGTAGAGAATAGATAGATTGCCGCCGCACCACCTCTCGCCGCAACATTACCACCCACTGCGTCTCTCGGTGCTCACTTTCCTGGGTACATCAACTCCCCTCTTACACCGCCGTCCGGGGATCTTTTCCGGTCTTGCTACCAGCTGCTGTGAATTTAAGTGTTCTGGGTAAGCAGTATCGGTTAGACGGGATTTTCTGATTATCTCAAGTCTTCGTCCTGGGTTGCCGATAACGATCGCGACGGTTTTTCAGCCGTTTGCTCCGTCCGTGCTTTCCAGCCTCGGACATTGACGGTCGCACACGGTCGTCAAAATCTGCTTTTCTAGGGAACAAGCTGAACATGACACGGCAGCCCTTTTTCGTCATCACCATCGGCACAGCTTTACTTGGGTTCCTAGTAGGATGTCGACCGCAGCAACCTCTGTTCCTTTTCGAGGATGGTGACCTCTCCCATTACATAGGGAAAGCAACGGCGATCGAATACCCCGATGTGGAGCAGCCAAGCCTACCGGACGCTGCGTACGCAGAAGCTCCGCTGACCATCAGCAACCCTGAGCCTCGGGAATACTGGGATCTTTCCCTGGAAGAGGCTATGCGAATAGCCCTGGCAAACGGGAAATTCTTTCGGGTCCTGGATCGCCCTGATGCTCTTCTGACCAATGCCCAGTTTGCCGGCTCGATTTACGATCCCGCATTGGCGGAAGCCAATCCCCGCATTGGTCCTGAGGCAGCCCTCTCGGCATTTGACGCCCAATTCTCAGCAGGGCTGACGTTCGAGAAGAATGACACACCGCAAAACTCGTTGTCCATCGGTGGGCTTCGCATCCGCCCGGAAGCTTTCCAACAAGACCTTGGGAGCTTCCAAGCCCAGTTACGCAAGACCATGGCCACCGGTGCCACTTGGTCTCTATCGCACAGCATTCGTTACGATCTGAATAATCAGCCGTTCCGCCAGCACCCCAGCGACTGGAATGTGGCGCTCGAAGCGCAATTCACTCAACCGCTTTTGCAGGGCGCCGGCGTTACCTTCAACCGGATCGCAGGCCCGGGAACAATTCCCGGCGTGTACCAAGGAATTGTGCTTGCCCGGATCAACACCGATGTCTCGCTCACGGAGTTCGAAAGTCAGGTTCGCGATTTAGTGGCCGACGTAGAGAGAGCCTACTGGGAGCTATATCACAGCTACCGGGTGCTCGATGCCATGAATCGGGCACTCCGTGAAGCGACGGATACTTGGCAAAAGGTGCGGGTCGAATTCGACAGCGGCAAAGCCGCCAGCCAAGACGAGGGTTTGGCCCGGCATCAATACTATCAATTTCGCAACCTCGCCGAACAGGCGCAAAGCAATCTCTTCCGTCGAGAGATGGCCCTCCGCCACATGCTGGGTCTTTCGCCGAGTGATGGTCGGCTTATTCGCCCCATCGATGAACCGGTCAGTGCCAAGTTAATCTTCGATTGGAACTCGACCCATGCTGAGGCCTTGGTTCGATCCGTAGAACTACGGCAGCAGCGGTGGCGGATCAAACAACGGGAACTCGAGTTGGTGGCAGCGAAAAACTACTTGTTTCCTCGCCTGGATTTGACCGGCCGATATCGCTGGCTTGGTCTGGGTGATGAGTTGATTGATTCCCAGGGCGGTGATCCGATCCCCAGCAATCTGGATAGCGATGCGTATTCCTCGCTCATGAGTGGCCATTTCCAGGAGTGGCATCTCGGGTTGCAATTGACAATGCCGCTGGGATTTCGCCGAGAAATGGCCGCAGTCCGCCATGCTCAATTGCAGCTGACCCGCGAACGAGCTCTTCTCCAGGAGCAAGAGCTTGATTTGGTGCGGCTTTTGGCCGAAGCTTACCGAAGCATTGATGAAAACTACGTCCGGGCCCAAACGAACTTCAATCGTCTGCTTGCTGCACAACGAGAATTGGAAGGCTACAAAGAAAAGGAGCGTGTCGGCTTGCCTGTGCGACAAGCGGCACTGAATTTCATCCTGGACTCTCAACGGCGTGTGGCTGAGGCAGAAATCGACTACTACCGGGCCCTCGTCGATTACAGTTTGGCCGTGGTGCAATTCCACCGCCACAAGGGCTCGCTCCTGGAGTATAATGGAATACTCCTAGCCGAGGGCCCGTGGCCCGCCAAGGCTTACTTCGATGCGTACCGTCGAGCGCGGGCTCGGGATGCGGCCTTCTACCTGGATTATGGGTTCACCGAACCGGCCGTCTTCAGCCGCGGCGTCTATGATCAGAATGCGGGGCTGCATGGGGGTATGATGAGCGAACGCCCTCCGGAGCCAACGCCGGCCTCCGAAGATTCCCAAACCGAGCCGGTTAAGCCGGAGATCATCCCCACGCCGCCACCGGAGCCTCGTTCGCAGCCCGAGCTAATTCCCCAAGCCCGCGGGATGCTGCACAGTGCACCGCAGACCATGCTCGCACCGGCTGTATCTCAGGGAAACCGCGGGCAACCACTCGGGAGGCAGCCCGGGTCCAGGGAGGGCAAAGCGATAGTTGCCACTGGCGCGCATGGGCCACTGCCTTCTCAGGTGACGGTATCCACTCAACCGAATACCGGTCAGCCGAGCGGGGAAGCACCGGTCCACTCCCAACAGGAGGGGGTTCGCCAGGCATCTTACGATCTGGCAAACCTCGATCTAACTCCGTTAACGACTCGAGCCCGAAATTCAAACGGTGCATCGCCGCAGAATCACGCCAACTCCCGGCTACCCAGCGGTGATAGTGTGACGGATGAGTCCTCCACAAATTATGGCTTTACGGCGAGTGGAGGAAGTAAGCCGAACGAGGTAGGGACTCGGTCAGCTTTGCCTGCTCGAAGCGACCCAACCGCAGCCGGCGACGGTTGGCGCAGTGCTCGCCGGTGATTTGCGCGGGCGCTAAGAGAATCGATCCGTCCGCCGAGACTCCCCCAACAAGTATCGTCCGCCCAAAGGCCCCGGGACACCCAAGCAACCCCGGGGTCTTTTGCGTTTAGTGTACCTTTTCCGGTAATGCACCTTTTCCGGATCGTGACGCAAAATGCTGCCACCCGCCCCTATTTTCCTATAACGCGCAATTTTCCTTAATGAATATTTGCAAGTTGCAATATTCGCACATATTTGCACCGGGCGGTTCGCCTTGTAAGCCTTCAGGTCTATATTCCCTATATTCCCTTTCCCGCTTTGTTGGCTGATTCCCTTTTCGGCTTTTTATTTTGGCCAAATTTATTTCCCGCCCTGTCAACCGAATGCATCACTAGCTCGGTAGGTCACGGGGGGAGTTTCCGCCGGATGCCTTTGCGGTCGCGACTGCGGGATGCTACAGGAGAATTTTCACAAGGAGAAAGGAGAATTTTCACAGGCGACGAGTTTTTTAAAAGCTAGGCGTTTCCGTAAAAAGCTACCAGCGAGATGCCTGGAAACGTCAGTGATACATCCAATTGTTTGCAAACAAAATGCGGATCTCTGCCAGATTGGCATAAAGGTTATTTCGGACTAAACGTCACGATTGCGCAAGTTTTGGCTCTGAGGGACTTTACAAAAATCAATAAATGCTTTTTAAAGGCGCGCTGTTTGCACGCGAATGTTGTTGGGCTGCAAATGAATCAATTGGCTTCGTAAAAAATCACTGCCGTCTTGCTTCGTAAAAAATACAGGGTCGATATTAGTGAACGGGTAGCGGGAATTTGGACGCGATATTTTGCCCGTTTGTCGGAAAGAAGCTAAGCGATTTTCACTCGCTCGCTCAAGATTGTGGCGAGAACAAGCGGTGCACCCTATGAACGCGCAGTTTTCCGAATTAGCTCGGATCGCCAAAAGGCTCAATGAGGCTGCCGGCTTTTTGGAGCTCGGTCTTCCGGATCGTGCTTTGCGTATTTTGGATGAATTGGGGGATTTGGGACCTTTTAGCCCGGGGGCCGCCCTCCTGCGTGCGGAGGCCCTGCGACTTCAGCAGCGTTTCGCCGAGGCCGCTAGCTCCTACGAGAAGGCGGCACTGGCATTTCCGTGGCCGCTTGACCGCCAAGCGTGGCTAGCCTCCAGCATTTGCTACCGCCAAGCGGGGCTCATCGATAGGGCGATCAATACGCTGGGTTGGGCGCGGGGAGCTGCCTGCCCTCGAAAGCGGTTTTCTTTCTGAACATGTGCCTAAGATAAGATGAGATAAGCTAACACCTAACTCATACGGACTCATCTATCGCGGGCTACGGCTGCGATCGCTGTCGGGGCGTTGCGGCCCCACGATGCATACCCTCGAACAGGGCCGCGGTTCTGCACTGTTTCAAGGGCGTATCGGCGTCTCATGAAGCCAGCCGGGCTTCCGTCCCGCAAATAACCTGGCGGAGTTTTAGCTCCGGGACCCCACCCGGCGATTCAGCTTCCGCCACGTCGAAGAGGATAAGTTCGGCCGGGTTGCCGGGGGCCAACCAATCGTCGCTGAGCCCGAGGAGTCGCGCCGGATTGAGCGAGGCCAAGCGGATCGCCGTCGCCCAATCCAAGCCCGCGAAGCATTTGGCCCCGACAATTCCACGCAGTAAAGGCTGCGATGCCCCCGCCAGATATTCCCGTTGGCCCGGGACCACGAGTTTTCCGTCGGGCAGGACCTCCACATCGCAGAAGGGGCTGCGATAAATCCCCGGCGGCTGTCCCGCCTGCCCCGATAAATCGCTTACTAAGATGGATCGCGCCGGCCCTTTGGCCCGCAAGAAGCATTTGAGGACCTCGGGCGGAAGGTGTTGACCGTCGGCGATAAAGCTTGCCCAGAGGCGATCCTCGGCCAATTGGGGCCAAATCGGATTTCGGTGCCGATGCATGGTCGCAGAACAGCCGTTTCCCAAGTGGGTGCTGAGTTTAGCCCCCGCCTCGGCGGCCGCACGAACTTGATCGGCGGTGGCCGCTGTGTGCCCGAGGGCAATCACCACCCCAGTGTGCACGGCCTTCTCGATGAAATCAATTGCCCCCTCGAGCTCCGGGGCCAAAGTGACCATCCTGATGCGGCCCTCCGCCGCTTCCTGCCATCGGCAAAATAGCTCCCAGTCCGGCCGCAAACAGTGCTCTTTCGGGTGTGCTCCACGGGGACCATCCTCCGGCGAGATGAACGGCCCCTCGAGGTGAAAGCCGACCACACTTCGGGCCACCGCCGGATTTTCCCTCACGGCTGCCGTCAGGATTTTTAACGAATGTTCAATCACTTCCGCAGGCTGCGTGGTCAGAGTGGGGCAATACCGGGTTGTCCCCCATTCCCAGAGTTTTTCGGTGATTCGCCAAACTTTTTCGACGGTCAACTCCCTCGAGCAAAACTCCTGCCCCCCATAGCCGTTCACTTGAAGATCGATCAGTCCCGGCGCGACGTACGGAAGGGGGCTCGTGCGGCCTGCGGTCGGCACCACGCTTGTCACGAACCGGATCGTAGCCTCTTCCAACGTAATGCGCACCGGCTGCGAGCTATCGAACCGCACCGCGTCAATAACCACGGTCCTTCCTCCGGTCAACTCTTCGCGAAATCGGGCGGCACGCTTAAAAGCAGGCAGCGCCCCCTTTCGCGCGAGGGTATCGATTTGTCCGATATGTGCGAGTATTTCTTTTTCTTCTGTTCTTTACTCTTTCTCGCACTTTTATTCTTCTTATTCGCACTTAATTACAAATATTTTTTCGCACTTTATTGCGCAGAAGCCTTGGCTTCTTCTTTTGCAGGGAACTCTTACCTATAACTTTTGCGCATACTTTTGCACAGAACTTTTACCTACCCTTTTGCACAGAACTCTTAACTACTGCGGGAATAGCTCGGCAAGAGGAATGTTATCTGCCGCAATGCGTATTCGCGATTGCTCGACGAACAACTCCCGACCGCTATCCTCATTTTGAATCCACAATTTACCGAATTTAAACCATACCCCGTTATGGGTGCCGTCGCTGCGAACAAATCTTGGAATCTCGCGGTTGCCCGCTCCCCGTTTGCCCTTAGCCTTCACTATCCAACCTTGCTCTAACGAAATAAACTCGGCCACTACCCAGCGATCCGGATCCGAGAACAGAAGATCCAAATCGCGATCGGCATCCCGATCAAGCAGCCGCAGCCCGGCATCGCGTCCAAGGCCCTCGACAAACGTCACCCCCTCCGGTAGCTCGATCGGCAGCTCGACCCATCGGCCGGTTAAAGCCGCCGGAGTGGCGGGCGACCCGCTCCCACCAGTTTCTGAAGGAAATACGCCGGTTGGCTCGCCGGCCGACTGTGACACCCGGGCTCGGCTTTCCCACCGGTATACCTTTCGCAACGATGGGTTACCGACCACAAGTTCGCATACCCCGTCGCCATTTAGATCGCGCAATCGGATGCCTCGGTCCGCGCTTTCGCCGGAGCGGAAAACCCCCTCCAGCAGATTCAGGCCACTTAAACCCTCAGGCAGCTTCTTCCAGCGATTGTCTGAGAAAACCCAAAGGCCGGCTGCCGGACCACCGCACACCAAGGCACAAGCCGGACCGTTCGGGCTGAGAACGCCGAAATGGACATCCGCTAATTCGCGACTCTCCTCGCCCGTGCTAGATCCCAAGGGGGCGGGAAACCCCGTTTCAATCCATTTCTGATCCGCAGGAACCCACACGCGAGTCAGGCACTCCTTTTCGTTCGCAATGACCACATCCATGTATCCGTCGGCATTCACATCTACCAGCCGAACCCCGCTTTGTTGCCCGGCATGATTTCGCAACCGGTGACCGCGCAGCAGATTGTGTTCGAGGGCCTCCACTACCTCCGGAAAGGTCATGAAGCGAATCCGCGGGCCAAAAGTTTTGGCCGCATAGTCGGCCAATTCAACCACTTGCTCGGCCGCTATCCAGTCATACGGATGGAAACAAAGGGCCCAAATCCCGCGTTTTTTGACCACGATTTGCAAGGCGAATTTCCAGTCTTCAAGCGTGCGGGGACTGGCTTTGCCATTCAGGTATTGTGCATTCCAATCGCTGGGCATTAACGCCGGAATTTCCCAACACACGTGGTGGATTACATAAGGATACGGGTAATCCTCCACGAAATTCGCCATCTCCCGAATCGGGGGAATGTATTTGGCGAAACGCTCGCGGTTTTCCTCGTCGACGGTCCACTCCCGCGGAAGAGCCGGATCCTTCCGGGTGAAAACTACGAAGACCGAGCTATCGGCGCGTAAAAACCGCCCCTCCGGCGTTCTGTGGGCAAAAATTTCCGTGAAAAAACGCGGACTGGTGGAATTCATCGAATCGCAGCACGGCATCCTGAAGGCCACCGGCTCTCGGTCCACGGCCCTGGCTATGTTGTCGATACACTGATCGAACGTGCTCTTTGCATCGGCCAAATTACCCCCCTGAAGAAGGGGACAGGGATGTTTGACCGTATGCGTTTCGATACTGAGGCCCTCTTCGAGCCACCGTTTGATTACCTCGTCATCTTCGGGGACTTGGGTGGCCATCAGGCTTACCGGGGCGCGTCCGTCAATCGCTTTCAACCGCTCAAGGATCGGCCTTAGGTATTTCTCGTGCCGCGCCGGCTCACGTAGATCATCAATCGATAGCACAACGACGGCCTCCACCCCGGGAATCCCGACCCATTGCGGCGTTTCCAATCGCGCGAACCCTAGCCGGGGATAAAACGGGTCGCATGGTTCATCGAGATAAGCCAACCGATTTCCTTCCGAACCACCTAGCCAACCATCGGAGGCTTGGAGTCGATACCTTTCGCCGCCAAGATCCCCCAGGATGAAAAGCCATGCGCCGCAGATAAGCCCTCCGAGAATCAGCCGATGCAAAAAAAAGTTTTTGCTCCTCATTACCGCACCCTTATTGAGCCATGAAACAACAGGAAAATTACGAAAACGATCATCCCGTCATAGGAAAGGCAGATTGTTTACCCCATACACCAGCGGCTGGAACCTGCGCGGACGGTCTTCAGATAAAGTGTATCAGCAGGGTGTGCACCTCAAATGTTATAACAGAGTATGCGTTGCCAAAAAACGCAATCGCCGCCGTAAACGCGAGCTTGTCACTCCCCCAGTCGAGGCTCAGGAAATACGCACGACTATCCGAAGAAAATCGCTTGCATCAAGGGGCGGGACGATCATTTGCTACTGGCTTGGTTACGTTTGCCGGTCAACGACCGCGGTATCCTCCGACGGCGACTACGCTGAAAAATAGCGGCAGATTTGCTAGAGATAACACAAATTTGTCGCAAAAACATAGTAGCCTCGGGCAGCCCACGAGAAAAGCTCTTCACCTATCGTCAATTCACAATCGGCGGGCAGGGATCCTCTTTGCTTTTTCAGAAGCTTTCGGAAAACACCAGGGCAACGCCTTAGCACCGACCTCCCATTGCAGGGTTGTGTTCCTACTTTTGATTTGTATCAATTCCCCCGTTTTTGACTTGCCGTAGACTTAGGGTGAAGCGAAACGATTCGTGGCAGATTTCCGTAGCTGCGCGGGTTGCTAAGGAAACCGAGCTGTGGGTTGCCAGGGAAACCGCGCTGCGAATATCCCTGTAAGAGGAAGCTAAACAGATCCAATCGCCCAGCAAGATGTGTCGGTGAACCTGCGTCACATATGCTGTGAATGCCGAACCTGCGAGCCGCGGAATCCTTATGAAATATTTGCAAAAGCTTGGTGGCATATCTGAAGGAGCTTGCGATCGCGGCGTTTTGCCGGTTGATAAAGGATCAACTCTCCCCACCGATGCCGGGAAATTGACGGCACGCTGTCTTTGAACTTGAGGGAATCTGTGATGCATCGAAGCATTCATCGAAGAATGGCCCGAGAACAACTTACGATAAGGCGAATGATTCAAATTTTTTGCCGGCTCAAACATGCCGATCAACAAGAGGGTGTTGACCCTCGCGAGAAGCTCTGCCGGGAATGCCGCGAACTTCTCGAGTACGCCTGTGCCCGGTTGGCTCGATGTCCTTTTGCCCCCAACAAACCCACATGTGCCCGCTGCCCGATCCACTGCTATAAACCGGCGATGCGGGAAAAAATACGGGTGGTGATGCGCTTCGCAGGCCCTCGGATGCTTTGCCGTCATCCTATCCTTGCTTTGCTCCACCAATGGGACGAATGGCGAAGTCCGCGCCTAAAACCCCGAATCAAAAGGAAAAATGAGGCTGGAACGATGCAGGGCTGCTCAACATCCCCCGGGCAAAACCCCGGCAGGTTCATGAGTACCGATCACTTGCAAAAATTCGGCGAATCAAGCGGGGATAATGCCACCGCGGCCATGCCAACAGGATCGGCGGCCGGCAGCGATTCGTAGACTGTTTAACGGCTTGACTTCGACTTTAGAACAAGACCGATTTTTACAGCGATACGTGAAAACAGGAGTAAGGAAGTTCGAACTGTGTGTGCCGCAAGACGTTGTGCTTTTGAAAACTTTGGAAGCGTTAAAGCTTGTTGGTGAGGCGGGGCGAAGCCTCGGCCAACTTCAGTTCTTCGGTTGGTTGCAACCGTTTACCTTGCGAAAACCGATGAGGACCTTGTGAAAATGAGTGAGGACCTCGTCAAGATCAATGATCACCGTGTGAAAATAGATGAGGATAACCCATGAGCATTCAGCTTTTTCCCCCGCGGAAAATCGTGGAAATCGATGAAAATCTTTGCGACGGCTGCGGCTTGTGTGTCCCCTCGTGTGCGGAAGGAGCCATTCAGATCATTGGGGGTAAAGCCCGGTTGGTGGCCGACCGATTGTGCGATGGTCTGGGGGCATGCTTGGGAGAGTGTCCCCGAGGGGCTATTCGAATCATCGAGCGGCCCGCAGAACCTTTTGACGAAACCCTTCATGCGCACGGTGGCTCCACAAAGCCGACTACTCCGATTTCAATTAATCAGCATCTTAATCAGCATCACGATTCGGTTTCAGAATCGCCGACAGATGACGGTCCTCGTAGCCAAGAAACATCTAGGATAGATTCTGGGGTCCCAAATGCGCATGCTCGCGGCACGTTTGTTCCGATGAATTTGCCTTCGCCAAGTGCGGGCGTGGGTTCCAGGCGGGCGGCTTCTGCCCACGCGCACGGCTCCGGATGTCCCGGAAGCACCCTGAAGCAATGGACCCCGCGAATGGCCGTCACTCCTGCCGAGAGTAAACCGGCGGATGTTTCCGGCCATCAAGCCTCGGCGAGCGAAGCGACCCTCTCTGCATTGAGCAACTGGCCGATACAGCTTCGTCTGGTGCCACCTCATGCTCCTTTCCTTCAAGGAGCCGACTTACTCCTTGCAGCGGATTGCGTGCCATTTGCCCTGGCGGATTTCCACCCGAGGTTCCTCGCGGGGAGAGTCCTTTTGGTCGGATGCCCGAAGCTGGATGATGTCTCTTCGTATGAGCACAAGCTGGCCCAAATTTTTGCGATCGCTCAACCTCGGTCGTTAACCATTTTGCACATGGAAGTGCCCTGTTGCACGGGGCTAGTACGCTTAGCAGAATCGGCCTCCCAACTTGCCGGCGCATCGCCACCAATTCAGCAGGTGGTGATTTCGCTTCGGGGAGAGGTGCTCGAAAGTAAGTCTATTGGGTAGGCGATATGGTGCAGCGTCGTTAGCGCTTTAAAGTCTTTTGAACGCTCGGGTCGGAAGCTCGCGGCGGTGATTCGTCCGTCGCACCGGGGAGGGATTTCGGTTCGAGCGCGCCGTCGGGGGGAGGGATAATCATTCGTCCTCAAATCTGCCTCAATTCTGAAGCATTCTGAAGTGGTGTCGCCAAAATTCCGAAGAGGTGTCGCGAAGCCGCATCCATCAAGATCGTTGCCCACAGATTGGTCCTGATATCTTGCAGAGCTGATAGTACCTTCTCTCCGCCCGCGATTGAAAGTCTTTTGTCCCCACGAATGTTGAGGTCTTTCCGGCACAACGAATGTGGGAAGCCTTTTTGTCCCAACGAATGCTAGGAATTTTTTTGTCCCAATGAATACACACCTTAATTTCGCCTTAAGATCGGAAGAGAAATACGAACTACAATATCGCAAGGAAATACTGACAAACGACGGAGGTGCGGATTTAAGACTTCCACACAGGGTGGTAACAAAACACCATATCCGCCGGCAACGGCTTCGTCGGCGGCGATAGAAACTTCGTGGCAGATCCCAAACTTGGCGATTTACGGCAACGTTCAAGGCGAGCCAGACCGCGCCCACCCCTTCAAACGCGGCCCCAACGTCGCTCGAGCCAATCGAGCAAATCCGCATACACACGGCTTGCCTGAGGCTCGTGAAATAGATCGTGGTAAAGGCCCGGATATAACCGAAGCGTCTTATCGGGTGAAAGAGCCTTTTCGAAAAGTTCCTGGCTTCCTCGGGGGTCCGTCATACGATCTGCCGTACCATGGAGAATCAGTAGCGGGAGGCTAATCCGCGCGGCCTGTTGGCGCAAACGGCGCGCATTGCGGAGGATCTCCGCCCCCGAGCGCAGCGGAATTCGTCCGTGGAACACCAACGGATCCTGGAGGAAATCTTGCACTACTGCGGGATCCTGGGATAATCCCCGCACACCCAATCGTACCAGGCGAACTCGCGGAATAATGAGCGAACCCAGCGCTGCCAAATGGCGAATCAGCGGAAACACCCCTGCTCCGATCTGCACCGCCGGCGCCGAGAGGACCAACCCCTGGGCTTTTCCCGAGGAGTTTGCCGCCCATAAAGCCGCGATCAATCCCCCGAGACTATGACCCATCACCACAAGCGACGTTTCCGGCACCTCAGCCCGCAACCACTGCACCGCGTGCTCCAAATCCGCAAGATACTCCGCAAACCGGCGGATAACGGTCCTTCCGCCGGCGGATCGTCCATGCCCGCGAAGGTCCGCTGCCAGTACACCAAAGCCCGAGTCGCTCAGCAGCCGCATCAGCTCGCTATATCGACCACTATGCTCGGTAAAGCCATGAATAAAAAGAACGCATGCCCCCGGTCGGCTAGCCGGCTGAAACCACCGGAACCACAATTCAATCTTCTCCCCAACGGGGAGATATCCCTCTCGGATCTGAATGGTGCCACGGTCAGTTCCGCCCATCGGTCTCACGGCGTCTGCGACAGACGTTTCCTCTGAAGTTTCCTCTTTTTGCCGAGTCGATGTTCTCGAGTTCGTTTTTGCCGAGTCGATATCTTCGAAATCTTCGAATTTGCCCGGCCGCAGGGGGGGTCAACCAATTAGGTTTACCTGCACAAGATTAGGTTTACGTGGACAAAACTAGGTTTACGTGGACCAAGTTAGGTTTATCGGCAACAAGTTT
>CAKZMM010000100.1 GCA_937128505.1 uncultured Thermogutta sp. | reverse complement strand
AAGGGACGGATTTTTTCCCCCGAGTGACGGATTTTTCGCCCCGAAAAAATGGGAAAAAAATGGGGGGATGTGCCGCGATAAGCTCGGCTCCGAAATCGAAGATTCCTCAGCTCTGCGACCCGACCGACTTTCGCTCCCCGCGCGGCCGCAGCCTAGGACTTGCTTGGTCCGCCGAAGAGTCGTCGCCACCAGGGAGTCTTTGCCTTGACCAACTCTTTCTCGGTCGCAGCGAGTTTTGCAGCCAACTCATCGGCACGCTGCCGATACTGTTCGGCGATAGCCTGTTTTTCATGGACTTCCGTTTGCAACGCCTCCAACCTGCTGACGCAATTGTTCCAAATCCCCGGTCAGCTTCTGCAATTGAGCCGAAAGCTCCCGGTTCCGTGCAGATAGATCCTCTTTTTCCTTAACCAGATCTCGGAGCTGCCGCTGACTTTGCTCTAGGCGGTGACGCAGTTCCGCTACTTGGATCTCCGTTTTCTCTCTGAGAGCGATTGCCTCCTCTTTTCCCTTCATCAATTGCGCGGCCGTCACTTGCTCCTTGGTGAGGAAGTAATTCGGGTCTACCAACCACTCGTTCAACGCGGCCATCGCTGCCGCGAGCTGACCTTCCGTTTCAGCCGTGGTTTTGACGAAAAACTTAACGGTGTAGCTTCCTTTGGAAAATTGCCCCTTTAATTCACCCCCTTTAAGAAAGAAGCGAGTCTTTTCGGGGAGATCCGGGTTGAAATAATCTGTGCAGCATTGGACCACAAAGGGCACCTCATCCGTAATGCGCCTCAAGAATTGCTCAACCTCGGGATGTTCGCCCGGCCAACCTGCCTTCTCCAAGCGTGGCTCCAGCTTTTTTGACGCCGGCGGTGGCAAAAGGTGGTCTTTGAGGCTCCGGAACCGATCGGTAAACGTCTCATGAAAGATCTGGCCGGTAGGCGAAAGCTCAAGATAGTCCTCGCCGTCGATCTGTACCCGCTCTACCAGGCTCTCATAACGCTCGTCCCATTCGTCTTTATACCGGCTGGCCGGCACGGGATCGGCATCCAAAAGATTCATGAGCATCCCGCTTGCCCGCATCCAAAGTTCGAAATCTAATGCCACCGGCAAGGGGGGAAATGATATGACCTCGCTAAATTGCTCGTGCTTGTAATAAATCGTCACCCCTAATGCCTGACCGAGCACAACCCCCACCGCGATTTGGGCCTTGTATCCCCCGGTGGCGTTAATCGCACAAGCTGCTGGCGAATGGTTGCGGATAATCCTCGAAATCTCTTTAACCAGTTGCCGCAATCCCTTCGTCCGAAACCGTCGCGGGTCATCGTCCTGCAAATCTTTCACTTCGATCGCTTTGACAGGCTCATGACCCAGTGAGCGATAGTATTCGCAGAGAACCTCGACAACCTGCCGACCTTGCTCGGTTTCGGAGTGCATAAAATAAAGGCCGCACTTTGGTTGCGCATACTTTCTCTCGATCAAGCTGGCAATCGAGTTGATTTCCGCCCCACACAATCGATCATGAGGGCCGAAACTCCGTAGCTCTTTCGCCACACCGCGCCAATCCTGCCGGACGTAAGCCTCGGCCAACGGCCGGTGTGCCTCGGGGAGAGAGCCGTCTGTTATTTCTCCTTGAGATTCTCAAGATTGGGCCGGAAAAGACTCGTGCCCACCGTCGCGATCAGGATTGAATGCCTGGTCATTGCCCACCCCCTTTGCCAACAAACGGCCGTCGAAGTCGAGGAGTCCTCTACGGCTAATGGAATCCTTGACGACTCTTAAAAGACCCAAAAAAGGGGAAATCCCAAACGGCTAAAAACGGGAATATGTACAAGAATATATCGGCTTAACAGCGGAATTCCAGAGCCACTTCTCATCTTAGCTCTGGAAAAGTGCGTGTCAGCTTTAGAAAAGTGCGTGCCGCCCTACCGCGGCCGAACTCGTGTAGGCAAGCAAGCGAGGTTCCCGGTGTCAAGGGCGGTGGCTCCATGAAAAGCAGCGAGCGCGAGCGGCCCATGAAGAGCTTCAAGGGTCATGACCCCATCGGGAGTGTCAAGGGCGATGACCCCATCAAGAATGTCAAGGGCGGCAGCCCGTTACAAGGGCGATCGCTTCATTAAAAGGGTGATAACCCATTGAAAGGGCAATCGCCCATTACAAATCATTCAGGCAGGCACCGGATCAAGCTCATGAGGGCAAAAGCCGTGCCATACTGCTGGTGATAGTCGTAGAGGGGATAGTCCCACCAAGAGCCGTCCCGCTCCTGGAGCCGAATCAAAATCCCGGCAAGCTGCTTCTGATATCGGGGGCGTTTTTCCGCCGGCAGAAGCTCGATACATCGGGCCGCATAATAATGCCCGTAGTAGAAAAAGTAACCCGCCACCGCAAACCACGATTCGTGGGGAATGGGCCGCTTTCGCCCCATATCGAGCCATCCGTTGCGGAGGACAAGCCGCGTGAGCCAGTCTTCGAGCACTTGATCGGTCACCGCCGAATCTCCCCAAATCCTCAGGGCGAAGTTACATGCTTGGGACCTCCCTAAGCTTCCCCCGGGGCGATTGATCAGTGCCATGGGATAGAAGCGGAAGGATTCGCTATAGTAGTAGCTGAAATCGGGCTTTCGCTGCCGATGAATGGAAGCAATCGCACGATCGACCAACTGCCGAGGTACCTCGATGCCGGCTGCTTGCGCTTCGTGCAGGGCCACCAGCGCCGTCGCCGCCACAAAGCAGTTGGAATTGCCCGCCGGATGCTGAGTGCCGATGCGAAAATCGTAATAGCACCAGCCACCGTCGGCCGCTTCATAACGCCTGAGGAGATCCACTTGCTGGGTCAAAAGTTCCCGTAACTGCTCTACCCGTTCCGGTTCGCCTTTACGCAACTCCAAAAGTCGCACCAAGGCTTGAATCGCGAAGGCATGACCCCACACGTTGTAAATAGCATCCGGGGTGGCTCGACGAACCTCCGGGAGTTCTTTCTCGAACCACTCTTCTGCCCGCCGGATTGCTTGGAGTACTTCCGCCGACCGATCCTTCGATTCCACCAAAGCCGCCACGCACAAGCCGGTCACAGCCGCCCGAAAACCGTGATGGGCACCCGGCACCGGTGCGTAGATATTGAGCCCTTTCGTGTTGCGTGCGGAACCCCAGGAACCGTTCGGATTCTGCCGCGCTAAAAGAAAAGCCACGCCGCGAGTAATCGATTGGTGAATGGCTTCCGGAGAAGCCTCCGGCAAAAGGGCCCATGCCCCCGCTGGTTTTGCCTCCCCACTTTCAAGCTCTCCGCCAATCGCCGTCACCCCAAACGTCGTTGCGCCGCTTCCCGAAAGGCTGGCTCTAAATTCGCCAAGGTTGCCTCTAACTTCGTCGCCTAAGGCGTTCGATTCACGCCCCGAAGAAATGAATGCGCTTGCCGAAATACTCCGCCCGCTGATCGCCGCATTTGATTTGCTTTCGGAAATATTTGCTTCACTATTTACCTCGGTTTCACTATTTGCCTCGCTGTCTACCATGGGGATGTGCCCACCGCGATCACTTCCTATCGCCAGAAGCCTTGGGGGCGGCTCCAGCGGGGACTGCTGCGCCGCTAACATGAGCCGATGGGTTGTGGCGGATAGCCGCCCACGATAGCCTTCGATTGAATAGCCTTCGGTTGATTTCCCGCGGATATCCTGCGACTCAGCGCCGGCTGACTCCTGCTCTGCACCCCACGTATAACACGTGCAAACAAAAAGATAGCACGCGCAAACACAAGGGGATGCTCCGCAAGCCAAAAGCAAAATCAGGCACCTAAGAAAACTCCCCGCCACCAATGGCCGCCCAATCGATGGGAAACTGGTGATCACCGCTTGCGTGCTCCGCCTAAATCTCAATGTGGCAAACCCGGGCCGCAATTCACGGGCACTCGAGCGCCCATAGGCCGGTTGCTTTTTGTTGAAAAAACCAACTTCGTGTTGAAGGAAACAATCTTCCCCTTTTCCCTCGCTATTTGTTTGCTGGGAATTTACTTCCTTGCCGATTTTTTACTCGGAACTTCTTTTCTCGCAACTTAACCAGCTTTTTCAGCACTTTGTCGTCGCAGCGCTTTTTTTAAGCCCGTTTATCCTTCGCGTTCGATTTCCGGCGGATACGCCGTGCGTTCGCTGGTTTCGGACATTTGGTTAATTGGAATTTCGCGGATAATTTTTCAGGATGCGATCCCCAGCTACCAATCCATCGAGGATCTCCACGCGATCCTGTGCTTTCTCGCCCACGGTCACCGGCTGCCGAACCGGCCGGCCCGATTCATCCAACCGCATGACGTACTGTTTGGTCGGATCCAATTCATCCGTGCCAATGGCCGAGCTGGGGACGACCAATGTCCGCTGCTTCAGATACGGCACAAACTGCACCTGACACGATACCCCCGGCACAACTCCCAGCGCAGTTTCCGGGATTTCCAGCTCAAGAATCCCTACGAAATTTCCCTCGCTAATGGGGACCGAACTCATTTCAACAAGCTTCGCCTTCAAGGGCGTTTTCGGCAAGCTGGCGACCTCCACCGTGGCTTCGGCCCCCGTGCTGAAGCGATACACCTGCTGCTCGGGAATATTGACCCAAATTCGAAGCGGACGTGGCTTCACCACCGTCATGATCACCTCGTTTGGGGTGATCGTCCCACCGGGTCGCAGCCGATCGCTCACCGTGCCCAGACCGGTCCAATTCCCGCGGACCAATCGGCCGTAATAAACCACCCCATCCATCGGGGAAGTGACGACCATCGCTGCCCGGTCCGCTTCTAACTGCTTTAGCCGCCGGGTTTCGCGCTCCAGGGATGAACGCGTTTGCGCCAGCTCGATCTTGGCTTGCGTCCGTTCGATCGGTAGGGTGGCTTTGTTATAAGCGTACTCGGCTGTCGAACGCTTGTGCTGATCGCTGAGCGATTCTTGGAGCCGCGGGATGCGGAATTTCGTGCTGTATTCATACTGCATCTTGGAGCGTTCCAAAAAGAACTCCGCATCCGCCACAGCATTCCGCTGACGCCGGAGGATGATTTCTTCGGTTTCCTCCGTCAGTTCATCAGCCTGATACATTTTTTCGAGCTGCCGCAGCTCTTCCAACTCGTATTCCAAATCCCATTGCGCACGCTTGAGATCCCGTTCGGAGGATTTTTCCATCCACGGTCGTTCCACTTTGAGGAATCGGTCATAATCCTCATCGATGATCCGTTTGCTCCGCTCGGCCTGCGCCAACTCAAGCGGCGTGGTGACTTCCAGGAGTTTCAACCGCTCTTCAGCCCGTTTCAAACCAAGCGTGGCCAGCTCGACTCTTGCCTTTTGATCCTCAATGGCCTCGTCGATGCGATCCAATTCTAACTGCAAAAGGGTATCCCCCTTATGAACTTGCGCTCCATGCTCCACGGCGCGGACGACCTTCAACGTAGTCCAGGCCTCCGGCCGCAAGACGATTTCCGCGGATTCCTTGGCGTCGAATTTGCCCGGTAGCTTCACTTCCACCTTCAGCAAGGCAGTTCGCACGGTGTATAGCTCGGATTCGGGAACCGTCGGCCGAGGCGGTTGAGGCGGTGTCGGTTTTTCCGCCACCGGAGGGGGACTGGCCGCAGGTTGAGCCGGGGGTTGCTGCGGTGGCGGCGGAGCACTCTCCTGCGGAGCTTGGGCAGCCGGGGCCGCCGGTTGCTCCGCCGGTTTCGCTGCCTCAGACGCCGCCGGTTTCTGCTCTTGAGGAGTCTCTTGCTGAGTCGATTCTTCTGACGAACTCTCCGGTCCGGAGGTCTCCGATTCAATAGCTTCCTCGGTTTGCCCGGCTTCGTTCTCTTTGTTGGCGTCCTCGGGGTTGCCGGCCTCCTTGGTCTCCACGTTCAGCCTTACGCTTACCACCATCTCCAATGATGGTCCCAGGCCCCCCACTGCGGCGGTAGCTCCCGCGGGACTTTCCAGCACGCTGGCAACCGCGGCAACGGGAACCGCGGCAACTTCCTGGCACCCAAACGCAGGGCTGAATCCTTCCTCCAAACTTGCCGACCAACTTGCAGAATGGTCCCGGCTGGCGACATCCCCCGGTTCGGTGTCCCCCGATGCCAATCCGCAAGACCCTGCGATCCCCACAACCCAAGCGATAACCGGTACGATCACCGACGACAACATTCGTTTACTCATGAAGCCTTCTCCCCAAAGCCAGCATCAATATCGCCCCGACGAAATCTGTGTGCCTCTAGTCGCGCACCACCGGCTCATTCGTTACCCGACGAATCCTCCGCGTCTCGCGTTACCCGACTTTGTGCATTATAGTTATCCACAAGCCAATCTTCCAAAGGTTTCCGCCAGCTGCCCGCCGAGTTTCTCCCCAAAATCCGAAAGCCTTCATAAAACCCCAAAGCCCCTCATGAAATGCGCAATCCTCGCCCCGGTGCGAAAAACGTCGTGCGAGCAGAACCGCTCAATGTGCCAATAAACCCGAGAAGCCCTTCCCCATCGAAGCTATCCCCATTTTCAAAACGGAGCCCTCTTGCGCCTAAGTAACGGCGTAAGCAGAATCCTCCAGACGCCTGGGACAGCCTTGCCCCATGCTGGCCCCCTGCTTGCCCCGAACAATTTTCGCAAACTCCGGCCTACGTACCGCTTTCTGCCCGATCATTCAGCGGAGAAGTTGCGAAGAAGGTAATCCGGGCGAGTGCCCCGCACCTCGTCATCCTCGTTGTTTCCGAAATTTGGTGTGCGAACTCGCATCTAACCCACCGGTATTTAAAGCCCCACCAGACACCCCGCAAAAAAAGAACTACCGTGCGAGCGGTTCGCCCCGCATTCACGAACTATTCCCGGGTCAAAGCTCGCCACCGCATTGTGGGGACGGAATT
>CAKZMM010000099.1 GCA_937128505.1 uncultured Thermogutta sp. | reverse complement strand
GGTCACCCCGCTTGCGCGGGGGTCAAGTGCAGGTCTTGTTGTACCAATAGTTGTACAGTGGGGTCACTTTCCTTGCGCGGGGGTCAACTTATCTTGCGGAGTTGCGGTTTGTCATACGACGGGCTGCCCCCCTGACGCGCGGGGCAACTTTGCAGTGCCAGGCTTGCGGCGGGTTACCACAGCTCTGCCCCCTGCGCGGGGGGCAACTTTAGCACAACGCTTGTAGTCAAGGGAGCCATGCGACTACATCCTTACGGGAGAGTGTAGTGCCGATGGTGCCGCTCGATCCCCCCTCGAAAAGGCCGCACAAATACGCGCGGATGAATGCTGCGAAGCTTGCGTGTGCGATGACCGACGGTTGCCTGGGTGCTCGGGGTATCGCCGAAGAATGCGAAAAACTCAAGCGGTTTACGCTTGCCGGATCGTTTGGGCTCAAACTGGGGGGAAACGCGGGGAAGAAAATGAAGAAACTCAGACGAAGCCCCTCCCGGTTAAACGCCCCGATTAACACCTCGGCGAATCCGCGCTTTACAGAAGCGAGAGCTGCCAACAACCGGCCCCTGCGACTCGGTGCTCGCCAACCCCCAAGCGTCCCCCCCAGATCAGCCACGGCAAAAGGCCCGCGGGGACATCCCTGAAGATCGCGTGTCCCATGATCCCCCGCAGATGATAACGCTGGTCACTGCGATGGGTAATATGGGCTTGGCGGAAAGGAAGCCACTGAGCTGCTTCGGTGGGTACCTGCTCGGAAAGGGCTTTGAGCCCTGCGAAGTCGACTGTTCCTTCCAGGGGCTCAGAGCCAAAAGTGGCAAAGGCCCGCCCGATGGTACGCAAGCACGCGCGAAACAAATGAGTGAAGCTGGGCTGCATGACCGTAGTGGAGGTTTGACCCGGACCCGAGGTCTCCTTCAGAAAAAGCGGAGTCAATAACTCGAGCCGAACCCAGGGGATCCGCCCGGCTGCTTGCTCCGGCGAGAGACAGAAATCTTCGGGGCGCAACTGAAAGCAACCCTCCGGCTTAGGAGTTGATGGGGGTAGAGGTTGCAGGATGAATGGGCAACGATCCTTTCCCAGTTCGAACATGCGGCGCGGGGATGTCATCCCCTGGATTACTTCCTTTCCCAAATCGATGGCCCGTCGGCCCAAGAATGTGACGCGAACTTCCAGCAGTTGGTCGGGCTGACTTCGGAGTGAGGCCGGAAACGTCGGGGCTATGGCGATTGCCCGCTGACCATCCTCCATCCCGCGAGGCGGGGGGCTTTCCCGCGGCGGGTCCGGTTCGAAAGTTGCTCCATAAGCACAATCTTTTTGGTGCGGACAACCTTTGCAAAACTTCCAGTACTTTTCTCGTTCGGCCGCGGGCCAACGACAAAACCGGCGCTTCAGCTCCCGAGCTAGGGCCCCCCGAAGACCCGGACCCAGCCACGGGACCAGTCGCCCCGAACACAAAAAACGCATCTGCAAAAACCGAATTTCCACAGCCAGGCTGGACATCTAGTGACCCTTATTATCCTTATTCCCGCGAACGCCCTTCTGCCAAATGGAAATTCTTTCTGTGAAGGGTTTAGGTCTTCCCTGGTGTTGCTCTGCTTGGCAACAGACGATATAGCTGCCCGGCGGCACGGCGTCGTAAAGTGCCAGATTCATCACGCGCTGACCGGCCGTTAAATCCGCCACCAGATCTCCGCTCGAAGCTTCGCCAAGAAACTCCGCGATCAAGCCTTTAAACTCTTCTAAGAGCGCTTGGTAGTCTTCGCCGTCGAATTGCCGAGTCATGAGGCGGAACTTACACGGATAATCCTCCGAGCGAATGGTGTCGGAAAGTTTCCGAGCCTCCTCCGCAAGCTCCTTATTATGGAGCAAGAGACAACTCGCGGGCCTGACCAAACCGATGGCCAGCTCGACGAGTGGTAAGCTTTTGCTCACCAAAGTAACCAGCGAGTTGCCTTGCACTGGTTCCATGAGCGGTAGATTGTCTTTCAACACATCCGGCAAAATAAACCGCCGATAGTAGTCCTGCGCTTGATTGAAATCGGGGACCCGCATGAAATACCCTGCCCGGACTCCTTTCGGAGCCTCCCGATCCGGCGGCAACTCTAACTGAGCCAAATATTCTTTAAGGGTTTGCGAAGGTCTAGAACTGTCCTTGCCCAGCTCGCCAATCTGCAAAGCTTGGCCCGTGGCCGGATCGGATAATCTGCGGTCAGATACGGCTTTTTGCGCGTCATCCCGCTGGCCTCTCGGGACGAACAAGACTCGGGCTCCTAAACGCCAAGCCGCCTCGGCCTTCTCGGCCAAATGATCCACGGCAACCATTCCCCCGTCAGCCGCCTTATAACCACCGGTGGCCCAAACGTCCTTTTTGGGATTGGTACCCCAAGTGGCCATGAGTAAACCGGCTGCCAAAGGAGCCCAAGCCGATTCGAAAGACCAATCGAGCTGGGACAAGTCATGTTTCTCAAGCAGGTCTCCTGCCCCGGGCGCTAATTTCCAGGTGTGTAAGGGGCCGACTTTTTCCTGTCGCTCGATGGTGGCCAGCACACTTTCGGCCAAGTCGATTAGGTTTCTCGGCAAATGCGGGTGATGCTCACCGGCCCCTTGAACCCACCGTACCGGAAATGCAAAGCATGGACGCAACAACGAAAGACGCTTCGAATCCCGATTCGCCAAAAGGAGCCAACACGAACCGCACTCCTGGGGAATTCGGGGCGGAAATGTCCAGCCCGTTTTGCGGGGATCCGTGTGGGGGAATAATTCCCGGAAACGCGCGACAGCAGCCTGAAGCACTTCATCCCGGAGCCACCATGCTGCCAGCGGTCCCAACTCGACGGCTATGCCATACGCTTGCGGCGGCGTAGGGCATTTCCCAAATCGGCCGCACAACTTTTCAAGCCACCCTTGAGTTACCCGAATAGACTCGAGCGAACTGTGCCGAGATGCACCTGTAGCCATGATCCTGCCCCGATCTCCTCACAATCGGCCATGCCGTTAGACGGCCATCAAGAACCGCAATGGTTACTGCGATCTTCTCTGTGCCCCTTAGTTTACGGTATGCACGAACCAAAGACTAGAAACTAAATCGGAAAAACATGCGTACGCGGAAAGCCGAACAGGAAGCGGAGGGTGACTTCGTCTATTTCAGCCCGTCTGAATGGCCCCAAAAGTCGTACCGCTCGCCGGGTTTGTGCGGGATGATGGCACCGGTCAGCGGTTACGCAGCTAAGTGGCCAGCTCCAGCGGGGCATGCACCTTGCCTATCGGTATCGGCGACGACAACTGCCGAACCGTGCTCAGAAAAGTATCGCTGTGAATGTCCTAGCCCACAATCAGAGTAAAACAATACCCCTTTTTTCATCGGGAAGGCGAACCCGGCAAGGGATGAGGAACGTGGCAGGTGTGTGCACGAACGAAGACGAGAGAAGTACGACAATCGCCTGCGGTAGATCGTTACGACTGGAAGCCGTTCATCGTATCCGCGGATAAGATCCTTTTACCTTCGTTCAGTCCAGATCCCCTTGCAATTCTCGCACTGAAACATTATCAGCGTTCCTCTTCGCCCTGTCGGTCTAGCGATTTGCCCACAGCGTAAACACTCTGAAGTAATTTCCGAGGTACCCAGTTCTTTGCCAAGCATTCCGCCTATGACGCCACCAACCAGTCCGCCAATGACGCCACCTGGGATGGTCCCCAACATTCCTCCGACAATGGCACCGACAACGATAGCTTCCGTAGAGGTTTGTGAAATTGTCTTTCCAAAATATGCCGGTTTAGTCCATTTACGACCGCAACAGCGGTGGAAGATAACCCGATCCTCCGAAACCAAGTTGGAATTAA
>CAKZMM010000098.1 GCA_937128505.1 uncultured Thermogutta sp. | reverse complement strand
TTACCTGCACAAGATTAGGTTTACGTGGACAAAACTAGGTTTACGTGGACCAAGTTAGGTTTATCGGCAACAAGTTTGGTTTGCCGGTAATCAATCTAGTTTGCCGGCGAGTATTCGAGGATTCCCCCTCGCCGCAAAGTTGCGAAATACACAAAAGTTTCAAAATACAAATCTTCACGTCCCCCGGCATCGCTTGACTTCCAGATGCACATTCCCGCCTAAAGACTTAGTTAGTGCTTGACCAGATAGCCTAACCGAACTTTTTTCAATCCGGGGGAAAGGGAGCACTTCGCATGGGTTTCGCCAAATTCCCAGACCCTTGGTGGCCCGGTAATTGAATGGATCCACCCCAACTATATTTTCTAAAAGCGCGCGAGGTCGGTCCAGGGAATCCACCCGCGGGAATGTACCGAATCTATTGCTCGGTTTGTTTAGAACTAGGACAACTCCCGGGGGGTTTGGTGCGGTGCCTCGATGCCAAGCTTGCATTAATGCTTGGCTCGCAAGAGGGTCTGAAAAGCCTCCCTCAAAACCCCCGCAATGTCCCCCATTGGAACTCGGATGATCAGGGGACTATTTCCATCTTCGTCGGGCAACCTTTTGGTTTGGGCCTTCTTTGCCCTCTCGTGGGGGCTTACCGCGGGCTGCTCTTCGGCGCTTTGAATGGCTTCTTGAATTTTCGCCAGCCCCACTTTCTGAACCCATCGGATAAGCTGCGGTAATTCTTCCGCGTCGAACCAGACGCCGTGTTTCGCGCACGTATCGACAACCACGCCGCTTCGCCGCGCGAAATTCCGCCGGTGCATTAACTGACCGCAATCCGGGCAGTTTCGGTATCGAACGGGGGTTGTTCGCTTCCCCTCAGCTGATTGGGGACGGGGCGAGCTGCGAAAAAGGGTCTCCAGATCAACCGGCTTTTGGGCCGCATGCTCCGTCAAACTACGAACCGTGACGTGGCTCAACCATAGCCCCACACAGCGTGGACATTCGAGGAAAGACCACTCGCCAAAGCGGCGGTGGTGCAACGGATACTCCGGCCCACAGACCGGGCAGGAAAGCGCGCTTTCTTGCGGCGGAAGCGATTGCGGCTGAATCGAGCAACCACACCAATGGCAGAATTTTGCCCGATCGCTTACCCGGGCAAAACACTGGGGGCAAACCGTTTCCAGATCCAACTCATGAATGGTGAAATCGGCCCCGCAAAACCGGCAGTGATCGGCTTTCTTTTCTCGCGGTGCCCCACACGAGGAACATCGGACGACCTTGGCATCGTGTCCCTGCGGATTTTGGACCCTAAGGACCTCGCCGCAGTGACAGCGAAAGCGACTCCCCGGCTCCCGCGAAGTCGCATCAAACTGCTGAGCACACTGAGGACACTGAACAATAATCCGCATGAAAAAGCTCCTGCTTCGCTTTCGCCCGGAAGGCCGCCAAGATCCACCTCAATTATATCCACCTGCCCCTTCATAACAGAAATAGGTGCACAACGCAATCGTTGAAATTGAGAATGCAAAAGTAAGAATGCAGCAATATTGAGCGCTGGCCGAACCATTCTCGTCAACTTTCCTGCGGGATATGCCAACCAGAAACAGCGTTGACCTTTCGCCGGCTACTCCCCACCCAGGGTTCTTCTGAGTAGACGCATTTTGCGCTAGTAAAAAAGCTTCAGCGAAGCGAAGTTGGTCGGAAAGCCGGAAATCCCGAATATTCCAATCGCTTGGCGCAACCGGTTTGTTCGAACTCTTGGAAAGCGGTTTGGGCGGGAGAGGGCCAGATTACGGTGGGTCTAACGGGCCATTTATACTTTTCTTTAAACTTCGGGGATTTGAGCCGATGATAACCCAGGTTAGTCGGCAAGTGCCGAGTTCTGGTCGCCGACATTTGCAGGCAGTCAGCCGGGCTGAAGGGTGGAGAAGGCCCATGGCAAATCGTTCATGGTCGCTAGGAAGTGTAACGAGTTCGTGGTTTCAGAGACCATTCCACGCGGTTGTTTTATGTGTTGGCCTTCTCGTGATTTCTGCGACCGGATATCAGGCCCTTTCCTACCGATTGGCCGAGCAAGTCGAGCAGCTTGCCTGCTACCAGCTGCAAGAGGGGCAAATCGAGCTTACCCCGGCACCCGGGTGGATCCGCCGCAACCTGGGGCGTGAAGTCCTCCGCCAACAGCAAGCTCGGTTGCCCCGGAGTTTGCTTTCCCCCGGAGCTGCCGAACAAATTGCCGCGGCTTTTACCGCCCACCCCTGGATAGCTGAAGTGAGGGAAGTGCGTATCTGGTACCCGGGCAAGGTTTTCGTTGCCGTTCATTACAGGCGACCGGTATGCATGGTCTATGTGCCGGGGGGTCTCATTCCCATTGACGGCGAGGGTGTAATCCTTCCGCCGGAAGATTTTTCCACTTGGGAGGCGAATGAGTTTTTGATCCTCCGCGGGATCGAACGTTTGCCCGAGGCCTGCGTGGGCCATCGATGGACAGATGGCCGCGTGCTCCTCGGTGCCCAACTTGCCGCCCTAGTTGGGGAGACGGCCCGGACGACGGGCATCCGCTTCATGATTCCCCGGTGCAGTCCCAATCCCCTTGGGATCGACGACACCCAATTCGAGCTCCTCACCGACTCAGGCACCACCATCGTCTGGGGGCATCCGCCGAAGATGGAAATTGGCCCAGAACCACCGGCCGCCGACAAGCTCGCCTTCCTGCAATGGTATTACCGCGAGTATGGCACGTTCGATGGCCCCACGGGAGCGCATCGGCTGGATTTGACGCGCGGCCCGCTGGTAATTCCCCGGTAGTGCGGCCGAGTCTCGCGCTCCACCGTGGTCGGGGCAACCGGGAAGGCTGCTTCGTGCCAAACCGGGCGGGATTCACCACTTCTTCGGGATCTGCCAAGCTTCCTAGATCATGCCGCGCAGTGCCGACGGAATGGATCTTTTGGCTTTTGAGCGGATTTGGCTTTTGAGCGGAATGAACCGCGGGGGTTGCCAGTGTCTGCGAGGTTATGGCAACGCTCTCAGAAAACTAATGCAATGTACCTAAAGCCTGCACCGACTTACGCCACTCCGGACGCGGTAGGCATGCGGGCCCCAAGCTGGGACGCACCAACAGCGGCACTAACTCGTCAAATACCCGCGCGTAAGAAAAGTAGTGAGTGCCAACTTTGTAATTGTGCTCGACGATCTCGGTGCGGTACGCCTCATTATGAAGGATTCGGCGAACCTGCTCGACCGTCTCATCGGTCAGGAAACCGTCAATCAACACCACTTTGAACCCGCACGGCTCGATGTCGGTCCTGTAAATTGCATAGCGATTGCACAGGAGCGGTTTGCGATAATAGACCGCCTCCAAAAAAGCGTTTCCAAACCCTTCGTAGCTCGACGGGTAAGTTACGAAATCGGCCTGCTGATAAGCATCGCCAATGGAGTAAATCTTCCGCCCTTCGGGACTGACACCGCGGTGATACGAGATCCAAGGATGAGCAAAGATCACGGGCACTCCCAAGATATCCGCATACTGGGCCACGCGGCGACGATAAGCTTCGCCTTCATCCCCCCAGGCGTGGGAAATGACGAGCTTGCAGCGTGGATCATTCAGATGCCGAACCAGCTCGATCGCATGCTCGATCCCTTTGCGTTGAACCACCCGTGTGGGCTGAAGAATCATGATATCATTGGGAGCCACGCCGATCGTTTCCCGAAAATCTTTGGAGTACTCGTCGGGCGGCGGCGGAGGGTGGTCAAAATCCATTACGTTCGGGATCACTCGGCACGGTAGGCCGGTGCGGCGGCTAAACTCCGCAGCGGCCTGGGAGTTGATCACCACATGCTGCATCTGGGGCAAAGCGGGAGGGAAGGCTACGTGCAAATAGTCGTCGGCGGCGTTAACCAAGAAACGCTCCCGCTCCCAATAAAAATCGTGGTGGTGCGCAATGCAGGGGATCCCTGTTTCCATCACATACTCCACTAGCGCTACGCCGAGTGGAATATTGAGCGGGATGGTGACGCAATTCTCCAAGATGATCATGTCGAGCATCAGCTCGGCGATCACCGCGCGGAGTTTCCGCTTGATGATCCAAATGGTCTCGTGAATCAGCCGGGTTATATCCGGCTTTCGAACCACCACTCCGAAAACCTCATTCGTAATCTGCTCAATCACGGGATGCTTGAAGTGAGCCTCTGGGATGATCCGTGATTTTTCCGGGGGACGGTCGCAAACACCCGCGATGTAGAAGCACGAGTGCCCCATCCCCTCAAGAACCTCGGCCCACTTGCCGATCTCAAGACTTACCCCGTCACTTCCGGCAATTCGGGTGGAGATGAAGCCGATGCGCATCGGCCGAATATTTTCTGCGGAGATCATCATTGTCGCCACTTCAAGCCCCTAGGTTTGCTGCCCTTACTTGATACGTTTAATTAAAAGATACGTTTAATTAAAACCCTCGCTGTGCGAGACTGATACGAGGGATTGACGTGGCCGCAACTGCCCGCGGTTTTCGCCGGGCCGCAAGTCGCCCCCCGAGCAAGGGGTTGGTGGATTATCTTATCCGAACTGACACAATCGGTTAATGGAACGGTGACTGCCGGGAGTTGCTCGAATGAGAGTTTTGCAGTCGCGATTTGCGCAAAGTTATGACCCGTCAACAGGGTGTTGAGCATCCAAATGAAGACTTTAGGGACCGGAAAAGAATAGCTCCTCTTTCCTTTTTATGACACGTTCCTGACTAAAAAGATTCCCGAACGCGGTGGAAAAATCCCTTTTTTCGGGTTTGCAAAATTCTGACAAGTCGCCGTCGTTCGTAACAACTCCTGAAAGGTTGTTTAGCCGCAAAGGTTGTTTAGCCATGGAATCTCGTTGGGGGAGTTTACAAATTTGCGGCCGGCCGGGGCATGCGAATTCTTCCCCTTTTTTGAACGCACTGATTTGGACTCGAAAATAAGCTTCAATAATCTTCCACGAAAAAATTCCCAAATCTTCCGCGAAAAAATTCCCCCTCGAGAAGCCATCCCCAATCCTTGTCTGTATTTCGTTATTCCGTTTGCTTCAGGGGAGCTCTTGTGATCCATTCTTGTGATTCATGTGTGTGTGCGTCTTGATTGTAGGTGGGAAATTGCTTATAAGTTCGGCCCCGGGGCGGGGTTTACCTATTTTGAATCGCCGCCCTGGGCGGTTTGCCTGTTTTCCCCGTTTTTACTTAACGTCATCCACAGCA
>CAKZMM010000097.1 GCA_937128505.1 uncultured Thermogutta sp. | reverse complement strand
CGGAAACAGGGGGTATGGCAGCGGGTGCATGACCACCTTCGGGACCAGGTCCGGCGATCCGTGGCAAAGAGGTGGACGCCGACGGCAGCGGTGATCGACAGCCAATCTGTGAAAACGACCGAACTCGAAGGCGACGCAAGGGGTTACGACGCCGGGAAAAAGCTCTCGGGGCAGAAGGGGCATCTGGTCGTGGACACGCTGGGGTCGATTCTGGCGGTGGTGGTTCATGCGGCCTCCTGCCAAGAGGATGAGGGAGCCCGTTTGGTGCTGGCCCGACTGAAGGAGAAATTCCGAGGTCTGAAAGTGATCTTCGCCGATGCGGCCTACGGTCGCAACGCCCTGCCTGCTTGGGTGAAGGCACGGTTGGGCTGGAGGTTGCAACCTGTGCTCCGCCCCGTGGGGATCAAGGGATTTGTGATCCTACCGAAGCGTTGGATCGTGGAACGCCCTTTCGGCTGGCTGGGTCAGTGGCCACGGCACAGCAAGGCCTACGAACGCAACCCACCGTCCAGCCAAGCGATGATCCATTTATAGCGAAGCGGTGATCCATTGATATGGTATGATCAGCCTCATGTCCCGCCGCCTAACAGGAGCCAAAACCCGATTTGAAGCCATGCTCTAAGAATAAGACATGCTCTAAGAATGCAGAAAGGACGGAAGTCAGGACATTAGGAATCGGCGGGCTAAAAACCTCTGAAAAACCGATTAATTCCGGAAAAAGGGGGAGCCTAACGGTAAGTGTTATCTTCGACTTGATTCTCAGTATCCCTCTTGAATATGTTTAAGCACACTATAATAAATTAATCCCACTGAAAACTGAAAATATGTGCAGCGCATTTTTCCGGGCGGGAAGTTCTGCTGAAACTTGACAAGGAAATCGGCTGCGAGTATCTTGTTCTCACTGGGACGGGGATGCTGTTATCGCGTTTGCATTAGGTGCGTCGGTCGGGTTTTAGGCCTTCTATTTAAGAGGGTGAGGTTATGAAGCTAAAAGGATTTACTCTGGTCGAATTGTTGGTGGTCATCGCAATTATCGGTATTTTGATCGCCTTACTGCTGCCGGCGGTACAAGCAGCGCGGGAGGCAGCACGTCGGAGTCAGTGCACGAACAATTTGAAGCAACTCGGTTTAGCCCTTCACAATTATCATGATGTTTGGAAGGTGTTTCCTTGGCGGCAAGGTGGGTCAGGCAACCGATGCACGGGCGAGTTCGATCCGTGTCCCAGCACTTGGGATCACATGAGAATGCGGGGAGGTGGGTTTTTCGCCATCCTTCCGTACCTTGAACAGAGCGCTCTTTATCACCAAGTAGCGCAGCGCACACCGCCGTTTAGTCCTCCGCCGTGGTATGCGTTCTCCGCTTGGCAGACCCAGGTGTCAACCCTGCGATGTCCCTCCGACGGTTACACGGCTGCGGCGGGGAGTTTGCAGCCAACCAACTACCGCTTCTGTGCCGGCGATACGCCCGGTTGGATGGGTGCCGGCCGGAATATGCCGCCGTTTGGGGTTTCCAACCGCACTCGCGGTTTGTTCACCCTCTACGGCAACAAAGGGCTTCACGATGTGCTGGACGGCTCCAGCAACACCATCGCCCTGAGTGAGGCCCTGGTCGGCGACGGCTCCGATAACGTGGGTCGCGCGGTGGCAACTCAGGTGGCCATGACGAGCCCCGCCGACTGTAGGGCTCGATTGGGTGCCAACAAGAAAGTCATTGCCCCGTTTGATGGGAACCAACTGGGGCGCCGCTGGGGTGATGGGGCGATGATGTTTTCCGGCTTCAACACGATGCTGGCCCCCAACGATCCGAGTTGCATCGTGGCCGGAGGGGGCGACCATTGGGATATGACTATCGTCTCCGCTAGCAGCAATCACCCGGGCGGTGTGAACGTGTGTCTGGCGGATGGTTCCGTCCGTTTTGTTAGTGAGACGATCGACAACGGCAACATCGCCGCCCCGTTCCCCGCAACTGGCTTCAGTCCTTACGGCGTTTGGGGAGCCTTGGGCACGGTCGGCGAACGCGAAACGGCCCAGGTACCGTAAACAGAGGCCGCATTTTTTCGTAACCCCGGTTTGGGCGGGATCTGCCCAGGGGAAGCTCTGCGTCGTCCGCGGGGGCTTGCTGCGGACGTATTGTCGATGTCGTATTCCGAAATTGGAGTTTCCAGTGGGGAACAACCCGTCCCGGGGTTAGTTTCCATTTGAAATTTCGAACTCGCCTGGAGTTTCGCCCGGCGTTTATCAGGGGGCTTCAAATCAGATAAGCTGGCGCGAATCTATGTCGGCGGATTCGCGCCAGCTCCAAATTTTCGCCTTGCACCGGGTGTTTTTACCTTTGCGCGAAGCCGGCGACAGTCAAACTTCAGGTGATAGGCTAAACTCAATTGCCGCCCGGCAATGAAAGGCAAGTCGAATCTTTAGGCCCAGGAACGAGGCCCAAGAAGGATCCTCGGCCAAAGAGCCGTATCTCCGAGCAGACTTCGCCACTTCCGCAGCGCAGAAGGGATCTGTGCTGCAAGCCCCCGCAACACCCCGCCGAGTGAGCCACGACGATCAGTAAGAAGCCGTGACGGCCGATAACTAGACGATCGATCGATAAATAGTCGTCTGCTTCAAATCGTGGGAACTGGCGGTGGGAGCGCCGACTACAGGCGGTTTAGCGGGAGTTTCGGTTGCTACCGTGGCGGAATTTCGGCAGCCGGGTTCCCGTTTGCTTGTCTTGTGCCGTAGGCGGCCGGGCTAGTTCAGTCGGTTAGCTCGAAGGTTTTCTCGACGGATCCGCTGGAAGGAACCTGGAGGGTCAGACCGGAGGTAGCGACCGTCTTATATTTCGGCGGAAGCAACTCTTTGAACGTTGGCTGCTGACCCGGGTCGGCATCGTCGAGGTTTTCGCCCTGACGCAAACCCTCAACCAACGTTTTTGCAACGAGCACCGTGTAATTGCCCGGCACTACCCCGGGTACCTCCGGAAAGGTGCGCGGCGCCACCACACCCTGCGCATTTGTTTGCCCGGTCGCCGCCGTTCCGTCGCTAGCCTGGGGCGCGAGGGTAACGGTGGCCCCTTCGACCGGTTGGCCCTGATATCGGATTGTCAAAGTTACGGGCGTCGTCTGGGGTCGGCTCCCGCCGCCTCCACCACAACCGTAGCTGCCGAGGACAATCGTAGCAATCATCAAGCCTTGAAGGCCCCAAGACGAAGCATTGCTCAATTTCATCGGTCGTTCCCCTTTCAAACATGCAGTGACGATCTACGTGCGATCCGGGTTCGGGGAGTCCAATCCCCTTTTTGCAGAACTTATCACCCGGATATCTTTTGCCGGCGATTCCTCCGGCACTCACGACGCGTGTACGTTTTTGAACCTTGGGCGGGGGCCATACCTAACATTCACCGGCTTTAACATTCTCCAGCATGGATCAATTACCAGCCGACGGTCATGGCGGCACGGCATTTCCGGCTTCTCGCTCGGGAACCCCTTTCCCGTAACCACGGCCCAATCGTTTGGGCAACAGACCATTTAGCCTTTTAACCTTGAATGTAATCCTTCATGAATTGGTTTTCCATAGCCAAACGATCCAGTTGACTTTTGACCACGTCGCCGATCGACACAATTCCCACCAAGCGGCCCCCGGAAAGCACCGGCAGGTGGCGGATGCGTCGGCTGGTCATCAGGCTCATTGCTTCCTCCACGAATTGATTCGGCTCACCGGTGTATAGTTGGCGAGTCATCACCTCCGAGACTTTCACCGATGAAGCCTGCCGGCTGGGGTCGGCGACAAAACGTAAGATGTCTCGCTCCGTGATGATTCCGCAGATCTTTTCTCCTTCGCAGATATCGCGGTCGCAGACCACCAGCGCCCCAATATTGTGCTGTGTCAATTCCTGGATAGCCTGTTCGATCGTGGCCTCCGGATGGATGGTGTACACATTGCTCCCCTTAGTTTTCAGGATATCCCCCAGGGTCATCAGCGTATCTCCCCGAGCATTAGGACCCAGCTTCCAAGACCGACTTTACCCCAAAGGGCCGCTCAGCCGAAAAACTTATACACCCTACACAAGAACTCGCTAAACCCTTGCCCGCCTGCGGCAAATTCCGTTACTTTTGGCATCTCTGGGAGTATATCGGTTGGAGACCGGCGGGGTCAACCGTCTGAAGCTCGATCCCCCGCAGCTTTCTAACCCTCAAAAGCCGTCCGCCGATTGAATTTCTACGCTCAAGGGTTAAACCCCGGGAAATTTTGGGGCAAATCTGCTTTCCGCCGAGAGCTTCGGGTTTCCGGAAAGGAGGGGCCCCGGTAAGCCCGCACCGCTTCATAATCAGCAGAAAACCGAGGCGAGTTTTGGATGAAACAAGCGGCGAATTTTCCGGGCAAACGATCGATTGATCGTGCTGCAATGCGGCGAATTTTTAGATTTTTTGATTAAGCATATCCGGGGAGTGTGTCGGAGCTCCCCGGGCCAGCGGAGTCCCTCGTGCCAAGCGACTTGTTCTAAGAGCCTCTAACAAAATGA
>CAKZMM010000096.1 GCA_937128505.1 uncultured Thermogutta sp. | reverse complement strand
AGGACGCTTCGTAAACGCTGTCGGTACGAGGATAAACCCCCAGAACAAACAAGAAATAAAAGAAGGGAAAGAGGAAGACAAAAAGGAGGGTGCAAAACGGGATTTAGAAGGCGTGCCGGGGGGAGAGGCAATCGGCATTTTTAGGCCCCGATTCTGTAAGCTTCCGGCTCTTACCGCCTCGGAAAAGCGTTTCCTTTTGCCGTCAATAGCGCAGTGCAGGTTTGAGGAAAACCGCGATCTCAGGCACGACGCTTTTAGCGGCAAACCAATTGCCTCTTGAAGAGTTGGGGTCGTGCGATTCCCAAAGAAATTACCTCAGAGGATGCGGCAGCGTTGGTTCCGAGCGAATGGGCGGGTCCCCTTGCGTGCGCCTCTCAAAGAAATCACTCATGAGAACGCGGCCCCCAAATCGTCGGCCCCCCAAGGCTCCAAATCGAGTGGGTACCGGCCATACATTCGTATGGCATTCCACATGGCCAGGTAATTGCCGGGTTTCACCGACGAGTGAATGCTGTTGCTGCTGGAGACGATCAGCCCGCCACCATGCCCCGCTTTTCGGATCACTTCTTTGGTCTCCTCAACAACCTCCCGTTCTGTGCCGAAGGTTAGCGTATGAGCACAGTCCACATTACCTTTAAGCGCGATCCGATCTCCGTAATGCTGCTTCATCCAGCCGATATCTAGGCCCGCAATCGGGTCGATCGGATCCAGGCAATCGATCCCCGTATCGACGATCATGTCCAAAAGGGGCAAGATCATCCCGTCGGTGTGTTTGATGATCGGGAGGCCCGCATCGTGGAACCCCGCTACCACCCGCTTTAAGCCCGGCAAAAAGAACTTGCGAAATGCGGTAGGGGAAACAAACGGCCGCTCGGCGGAGGCGTAGTCATCCCCGGTAAATACAAAATCCGCGCCCCGTTGGGCACATTGCCGCGCCATCTCCAGATTCATCTCCACCGATAAATCCACCAGCCCATGAACTAATTCCGGTTCATCAATCGTGGCCATCAACAGGCGCTCGAAGCCGGCCAAATACCGAGGCAACGAAAAGACGTCGTTCAAATGAACTCCGATCGCTAGGCGGCCTTTATACTTGGCGACCAACCGTTCCAAACTCCGGTAGCGACCTAGGGCACGCGGATCCGGGGGTTGATACCGCCGCAAATCTTCCAGCGTCTTGATGGGACCATCGATCGGAAATGTATGTTCCTCAGTAGTGGCTTCCGAGATCACCCCCCATTCGTTTCGAAACCGATTCGGCGCAATTTGCTCTTTGTGAAAATCCGGAGCCGTCAGGATGGCATCCAAGCCCATCCGCAACGTGAATTCCTCCATCGACGCCCCTGGACAAATGGCCTCCCGCACTTTTCGGTCAATGATCCACTCAAAATGGGGGATCCGATCGGGCTGCTGACGGCGCAACACACACATCACACGTTCTGCGGAAGTCATTTCATCCATGGTCTGCGATCTCTGCAATCTTCGGACCCAAACGTTGCGCGAAAAGAATTCACCCCCGCGGATAATCAGTGCTTCAACCGGCGGATCATGAGTGCTCCTACCTACACGATGGGTGCCCTCGCCCTTATTGATCACTCGCCCTTATTCATCGTTGCCGTTGTTTATCAACCCAGAAAATTCGCTCGAATGGAGATAACTCTCTCGACAGGTAGCGACAATTCTCTCAGCATGCCCTGTTCCATGAACCTCGATCGTGTTTCGCACCGTAACCGCCGGTAACTCGCAGCAACCGGTCGCAAAAAGGAACGAGTGATTTGGCTCCGGGACCTGAGAACGACGCGATCCATGAGCCGGATTCGCTCCTCCGTGACCAACCATCTCTTGTAATCGGCGGTAACTTGCAATCAACCCTCATCCGTAATCAGGAACAATTCCCTCTCGGTAATTGATCGGTAAACAAGGCAAATAAACGATAGTCACCAAAGCGGGGTTAAGTGATGCTGGACGATTCGTAAGCGGGAGGAATTTATGCCTTATTTCAACCGGATCTCAGCAGGATCTAATCGTCAAGATCTAATATTCAGGGAAAGGTCTAATATTCAGGGAGATTAACCACCGGTTGAAATCCTCCATCCGGCCTCCGCGTTAAGATGCTCACTAATCGGCCTAAGGCATCCACCGCTGCCATTTCCAGCGAAGACTCGGCCGGATTTCGCCAAATGGATCGGCCATGTCTTACCGCTTCCAGCTCTTTTTCGTCCAAACACACCCGCGGCAGGTAAGTGACGGCGGCCAATGGGGGGAGGAGGTATTCGCGGTAATTCTCGGGTGTCAATCGATCGAACGGCACCGCGCTTTGTACCGTGAAATGTCCCACCTTCTCGCGAACTAACGCCGCCATCACCGCTGCGGTTCCCAAATGATGCGCAAGATCTCGCCCGATTGCCCGAACGTAAGTCCCTCCTCCGCACACGACTCGAAGCACAGCGCGCGGATATTCATACTCGAGTAGTTCAAGATGACTGATGATAACTTTCCTTACAGAGGGCACAATGGGGCGTCCGGCCCGCGCAAGTTCATACGCCCGTTTACCATGGATCTTTACCGCGGAATAAACCGGCGGTTGCTGCTCGATGGTACCGATCATCTTGCCCAACTGAGCGAGAATTTGTTCCCGCGTGGGCACCGGCGGATCCGGTAACTCCTTGACCGGCCCGTCGACATCATCCGTCGGGCTTTCCCGGCCCAGCAAGAAAGTAGCCAAGTATTGCTTTTGCAACCTTTGCACGTATTCGACCAGCCGCGTGGCTACTCCCAGGCACACCACGAGTACTCCCGTGGCCAGTGGGTCCAATGTGCCGGCATGACCTGCCCGCCGGGTCCCCACGATTTCCTGCACCCTATCGACCACGCTTCGGGAAGTAAGCCCCGGAGGTTTATCGATACAAAGTAATCCATTTACGGACATCGGCATCGTCACAAAAGCCGAGGAAAAACGTAACTGCTTCAGGATCTCCAATTCCAGGTGCAAGCGACCGGCATAAGACCGAGGTAATTGATTGACTAGAGACTACCCGCAGAGGATCGGAATTATGTCCTTCAATTTGTAGTCACCCGGCTGTGTTCAAACAAGTCGATACCTTCTTATGAACCTGAAAGCTTCTTACAGCATCGGGCGAAAGCTCAAAGCTCCGAAAACTTGCTTTCGAGGTAAGAAAGCAGGGGTTCCGCAGTGCGATCCGCACCCGTAATCCGCGTCACAAGTTCGCGAGCGTCAAACCGCTTGCCGTGTCGGTGAATCTTCTCTCGCAACCACTCCCTCAAGGGCCCAAATTCGCCGCGAGCGAACATCGGTTCCAGCTTCCCCAGTTCCAATTCCGCTTGTTGAAACCAGATCGCCGAGTAGATATTGCCCAAAGTATATGTCGGAAAGTACCCGATTGCGCCCCCCGCCCAATGGATATCCTGCAACAGGCCATCGCGGAAGTTCTTGGGGCGGATCCCCAAGTGCCGCTCGTATCCATCGGCCCATGCCTGAGGCAAGTCGCCAACAGATAATTCTCCCTCAATCAAAGGCTTTTCCAGCTCGAATCGAACCATGATGTGGAGATTGTAGGTAAGCTCATCGGCCTCCACCCGGATCAAACTCGATTCCACGCGATTAACCGCACGATACATCTCATCGACTGACCAGTGGTTTAATTCCGGAAAGTGCGCCTTGACTTTCGGAAGGATGTGAGACAAAAACCCCCTACTTCTGCCGACCAAGTTTTCCCACAAACGGGATTGCGACTCATCGATGCCCAGGGAAATCGGCTCCCCTAACGGTAAGCCGTACCACTCTACCGGGAGGCCCTGCTTATACAAGGCATGGCCAAATTCGTGAAGGCCCCCAAAAAGGGCTTTAGTAAAATCCTGGGTATCATACCGGGTGGTGATCCGGCAATCTTCCGGCCCCAACCGGGAGCAAAACGGATGGGCTGACTGGTCAAGCCTTCCCCGGTGAAAGTCAAAACCCACCTGGGCCAAAATTTCGCGCAGGAGGGCTTCTTGAGCGGCCGGCGGAAAACTACCCCGGATGCGGACCGCCGCGTGCCCGGAGGTCCGCGAATTCCGATCATTCAAAAGTCGGTGTAACCCCTGGCTCAATTGATCGAAAAGGGGAGCCAGAGATGCCGCCGTTTCGCCGGGCTCGTACGTGTCGAGCAAAGCGTCATACACGGGCTTTCCATTCGCCCAGATCGCTGCTTGTTCACGCTTCAAAGCCACAATCCGCTCGAGGTGCGGTGCGAAATGGGCGAAGTCGTCATTGCGTCGCGCCTCTTGCCAAGCTTGTTGTCCCAATACCGAGGCGGTCGCCAATTCCTCGACCAACCTACGCGGCAGCTTCGCTTTCCGCTGACACTGACGGTTCAAATGTCGAATGTTGGCCCCCGTGTCGCTGTGCGGATCACTGGCCAGGGCGCTTGCGGACATCGACTCCAAATTGGCCACCAGTTGCGGATTGGTCCAGCGCTCATGGATCATGCCTGCCAGGAGCCGTAATTGCTCGGCTCGATAAGCGGCGCCGGCAGGCGGCAACATCGTCCGCTCATCCCACCATAAGACGGAGGCAATGGATTCGAGCAAGGAGATCCATCTTGCTTCCTCACATAAATGTTGATACATCTGCTCGATTGTAATATTCATGTCACAATCAACTTTCTTGGCTTTAAAAACTGCAACTGACCCTAAAATTCTCGCTACCCTCATCCTCCGAGTACCATGCTCCGACCGACCCGGTACACCGTGCGAGTATCGAAGATCTGCCAGCGCACTAAGCTGTTGGAGTCTGTTATCTGCCCTAAATAGATAAATCTAAATAGATAAAACTCCGAGATAAAACTCCGAAAACCCAGCGGTTAGGCCTCGCCGAAACTCTTCGACAAATCCAAAGTTTACGCACCGGGTTTTGGTCGCGTAAGCGGTGATTCCCAGAAGCTTCTCTTAAGAATTACTTTTCTTAAGAATTACTTTTCCTGATATTTTGGCCGACCTCGCGCGTGCTCCAACACCGTGAATATCCCTAAGTCATTCGGCACCCAAGGGACGAGTTTCTGCCGGCTAGCTCCTAGGATAGATGATATAGATAGATTCGATGGGGCAAGCCGCCACCCAATCCCAGTTACTCCTCCCCGTTCAAAGACGAGCGGCAAATTGGAAAAGCCCGGCAAGATTTGGCAACTCAAAATCCAATTATGATCTTCATGGTTCGGCGAGACGATCCTTGCTATAGATGTTAGTTCTGCCGCGCGGGTCGGAAGAAGGTATATCTAGCAGAATCAGTACAAGGAGGGTTGCCCGTGAAACGAGGAATGTTTGTGGCTTTTGGTATCTTTGTGGCATTGGGCGTGGCATTTGTGTTGCCGGCCCAAGCGTTGGATTGGCTCAACCGGCCGCAGTACGACGCCGTAGCCTTCCACGAGGGGGAGAAACCCGGGGCTGATAATGCGGCCTGCTGCCCCGGCTGCGGCGATCTGAGCTGTGCCGGTACTTGTGGCTGCCCCGGTTGGGTTGGAGGGGCTGAGTTGCTTTTCATGGATCCTCACTCATCTGCGGGCAATAATTTCGGTGGTCCGGGTGGCCCCTACACCGAATGGGGATACCGGCCGGCGTGGCGTTTTTGGCTGGGCTACCAGGTCGCAAGTGGCCAGGGCATTCGCGTTCGTTACTTTGAGTTTGATCAAAACCAAGACTACTTCGATCCTCAACAGCCCGAGAAC
>CAKZMM010000095.1 GCA_937128505.1 uncultured Thermogutta sp. | reverse complement strand
TTAATGATTTAATCTGCCGGCCGAGTGCACGGCCTGCGATATTCCGCAATTTGAGATGTGCAAAGCTTGTGAAGCTGCCTTCCATGCGCAAGGCGAGCAATGCTTCTATCTTATCCGCGTTATCAGTCTCGAGTTCTGCCTTCCATGCGCAAGGCGAGTGATGACCAGAGACTGTGTAAAGCAAATTTTTCGCCCCGGTTTATTCAAAACTCATGGTAGCTCGTGCTGAGGGATTCCGGCCTCGTTGTATTCCGGGAGAGTCGGCTTAAAGAAGCAGGCGAGAATTCGAAGGTCAACCACCAATGATCCGCCGTCAATCCCCGCCCAAACTTACCCGAGACCGAGGGAACAAGCGATACAACATCGCTTCCCGCCTAACGCCATGCAGTTATCAAATCACTGCCCTATGCAAACCAATACTATGTTTCCCTTTTTTCGAGAGTTAACCTTTTGTGCGCGAACCTAAACACTTGTCGATGCGTAAGCCCCTCGCGGCAGCAGACGCATAAAGCGTGCGTGGTCAAGAAGAAATTCAGCCAACTTTGATCGTTTCCCGCAACCGGGGGGGATGCCCCCGAAACTACGCCTTCACTTAGGGTCAAATGAAGGTTCAAACGCAACCTTCAAATTTACGCGAAGCTGATTGCCACCTCCAGATTATCTCCGACCCCTATAACTGCCGGTTCGGCCAAACGGATTTCCAACCGGCGATCTGTCTGTGCGAACTGCGATTCGATAAGTTTTTCGCCCATCTTCAGCGTAACTTTGGCTGCCGCCTTTCCTTCCGGCAACTCGAAGGCAAGAGTTCGGATCGGCAACCGTCCCCATTTCATAATAAGCGAGCAAACTTGCGAATCGGGCTTGCAACTTTGTGTATAACTCCCCCAGCCTTCTGCTGCGGTAAAGGCGGCTCGGAAATTCTCGGGATTAAATCGAGGCGTAAAACCGATGTGTTGCCGCGGTCCATGATACTCAAAACCGCAGAGAGCCAAGAAGACCCCATGGCTGGCCAGAGCCCGGGCGTAATGGTCCCCGCATTCTACTTCATTCCACGGGTTGTGGCTCGAGGGGTGATATCGATCATGGACCGCCCGACAGATCACCAGTGCCTCCGTCAGCATGCCCTCCCACACCATGTGTCCGGCAACTTGGTACTCGCAGCCGGTCCATACCTCGTCGCGGTAAAGGACGCTTTCCGGACCCAGGTGTTTGCTTTTTGGCCATGTGCACACGAAAAGCCCCCCCTGGCCAGGTCGCGCAAACCACCGCTGAGGGGGGTGGGCCTGATTTTGTGGCCCTACATCGGGGGTCCAATTGTATACCCAGATCGCCTTTAAGGCAGAGCGAACCATCTCTGGGGGATAAATATACCCCAAACCCACTTGGTGAGCCCAACCTTGGCCGAAAAGTTGGTCCGACAAACAACCGTCGGCATACTGATGCTTGGGATGTTTGGTGAGATCAACTTTTTGGATGAAGTACTCGCCGTTAAAAAGTTCTTTCGCGGTATATTCTTTCCCGCGCTCAAAAAGGGTCCGACACCGCTGCGCGAATGCGTCATCGCCCATTTCCTTGGCCAGCTCTTCGCCCGCTCTGAGGGCCGCCAAATAGAGCGAACCCACCATGGTGTTCGGCCCCTCGAAGTTAATGTCGTAGGTATTGTGCTGTGAGCCTTCGAGGATGCCGTTTTCATCCTTATCTTCATTAATCAGGAATTCGAGAGCCTTCTTAATAAATGGCCAACTCCGTCGGAGGAATTGCGAATCGGTTGACACCAGATGCTCCCGGTAAGCTTTCAGGATGGTACCTGCTTGCCCATCCCCTGCCCACATGTTCCACCCCTCACCGCGGAAACGAATCATCCCCGTTTCCTCCACGAAACCGGCGGGTGGGTTAAAATCCTGAAGCTCGCGCACGGATCGCTCTAGCCGGGGAAAAAGTCGCCCCATTGCATGAGCATAGTTCCAGACGTGCGAACAGGTGCCGTGGCAACAGCCTACTCCTTCGTAAGCCCAGAATCGTCCGTTAGCCCACCATTGACATGTGGTCGTTGCCAAAGTGGAGACGGTCGAAAACAGCCGATCCAGCAACCAATGCGGCAGGGTGGAGTCATACCAGGTTTCATGCCATAAGCGGGTTTCTCGCGAAAGACGCTCGAAGTTTGCCGCGACATACTCCACCACCGCGCTGGCACTCGGAAATCGATTGGCATAGTAGTTGCCCCGCCGCTCGCCGCGTTCGTGCAAATTCGGGAAACTCCATGCGACCAAGAAGCGAACGCTTGCGGATTGCTGCGACCGCAGCGAGAATTGCTTAGCCAAAGCCCCTACAAGGGGGCAATCCAAAGATTCCTCGGCTGGTTGCACTTGTTCCCAAGAACGAAGCACACCCTCCGAGAACACCGTGGCAACCGGGTCGACTCCCACCTGAGTTGCTGCCAAAACCTCTCGCTCCAGAATCGCCAACCCCATCGTGCCGAAGTCACGTTGAGTTTCCGCTGGACCGGTCGGCTCCGAACGAGGACGATCGCGCAACTCGATTTGATCCACGTTTACGTGTCCCCAGGGACCTTTGCGGCGATCGAGGATTTCAATTTGAGCCTCCTTCCCCTCGAATTCGCGCACATCCCAAGTGTGCCATTCTAACCGTTCGGTGTTCTTCCCGGTGGCGGTGCGCACGATTTGCCCATCAACCAGCAGATTGACGCATGTTTCGCCCGGGTGGGCTCCACCGCCAATTAAAAAGTTGATGAAGCGCCGATTGATGGTGAACGCAGGGGAAAGTAGCCGGCCCACCGTGTCGTCCCCACCCTGATACGTATTGACCAAGCCCCCTCCCAAAAAGCCGGTAACCGGCTGCTGACGCGGAAGCGTTCCCCGAGCCGGTGCGGTGCCCACAGCTTCACCTTCGGCAACCCAATTACCGTAGCTATCCCCCTCGAAATCCGCTAGCACGATCGGTGGCCGCACTGGTGACTCGGGTCCAGGGCGGCATGCGCCGTCAATCATCGACCAATTTTCCCCGCATTTCGGCGAGTTCACTCGCAGCAAATCGAAAAAGATCCCGCGGTGACACATCACGGCATTTTCCAGCCAACCCGCTAAAGTGACGTCCAAATCTTCTTCAGTCGGATTAGTAACCGTATATTCGAGGATGGTCACGGGGATACCAGAATCCTCCTCGTTCAAGGGGATAAAGGGCGAAAAGGCGGCCAGTTTGACGCGCACCGGTACATTAGGATCCTGATAGTGAACTTCGGCAATAGGGTACTCACCGCAAAAAGTCACGTCGCCAAAACCGGCCTGGTCCAAAGTCCGGATCACCGTCCCGCGCGATGACCGAACCCGCACAGCAAACCCTTGACGAACTTGGGCCGCCGGCTGAGGACGAGCTTGATAGTTTGTTGCCCCGTAACCACTAAATTTATAGGCGTTGAAAATGTCCCAGTAATCAAGTCGTCCATCGCCGGTCAAGTAAAGCTGACCGGTGCAAATTCCGCCGATCGGCATCGCGATGTTTTTAAGATCCGTGCCCCGGTAAAAGGTTCTTTCCCCTCGCTGAAATAACGAGTTGACCCACTCGGGATTCAGTTTTTTATCCGGGGGCACAAAATGATCGGCGGTATCTACTGGCTCAAATGGTCCTGCCATAATTCCGCCGAGGCCCAAGGTGCCGACACCTAGCACGGCAGACAGGGCCACAAATTCACGCCGCGGTAGCGCCGTTCCCGAACAACAACTGCCGGAGATTTTGCTGGGACTTCCAGATCCCGGCAACCCACAGCAGCCCCTTTCGCGCCTAGCCAATTCGGGGTGGTCTGCGGACATAAGTTCTCAGCTCCTCATTCGAAACTTTTTGACAAACACCTTTCCGCGTGATTGTGCGTGGACTTCCCGGCTCCGGACGTGCTGAGTTTGAGATTTCTGATGTCGCTCCCTTACGGTTTCCACCTGGTGGACCCGCGGGTTTTAAACCGGTAAAAATGCCAATTTGGAATTAGGTGCTTTCCGAGTTTCAAGCATCCTGGCTTTTTGGTAGCCAGATCCTCGGCCATGGCAAAACGCATCAATTCCCCTCTTTGCGTTTTGCTCCCTTCTTTGCGTTTAGCCTTCTTTCAAGCAGGAAGACGTTTTTCCGGAGCGCGTCCTGGTTGAGTTGAAAAAGTTTCTCGCCTTTCCGCTTGAACACACTCGCTTTCCCGCTTGAACATAGAAGTGAGAACAACAAAAACATTTACCTTCCGGAAGCACCCCTTTTGAAGTAAGATTGAAACACCAGACGCCCCATTGCAACTCATTCTCTGCCTACCCACAGCCAAAGGAAGCTTTGGTTTCCGGTCTTTGAACGCGCCTAGCTACGTCGAAGGGCTAAGCGCGTAAAGCGCTCCGTTTGTTCGCGAATAGCGCGCTCGGTCGGTAAGCGCTCCATTGAGCTGGCTCCATAGAATCCATCAACCCCTCGACTATGCTCGAAAACATACTGGGCATCCTCAGGTTCTGCAATAGGCCCGCCGTGGCAGAGGACGAGCACCTCCGGCCGCACCTGCCGAGCTGCCACCGCAATCTCCTCGATCAATTCGATGCACTCATCGAGCGATTTTGCGGTTTTTGCCCCAATCGATCCTTTCGTGGTCAGCCCCATATGAGCCACGAGAATGTCGGCCCCTGCTTCGGCCATCTGCACCGCCTGATCCGCGTCGAACACGTAGGGTGTGGTCAAAAGATCGAGCTGCCGCGCGAGTCGGATCATTTCGACCTCTTTCGCGTAGCCGAAGCCAGTCTCTTCTAAGTTGATGCGGAAAATTCCGTCAATTAAACCGACTGTCGGGAAATTCTGCACGCCGGCAAAGCCTGCTTGTTTTACCTCGAGCAGAAACCGGTCCATGATCCGCATCGGATCTGTACCGCAAACCCCAGCAAGGACCGGGGTGGAACGCACAACCGGGAGCACCTCCCGCGCCATCTCCATCACGATCGCGTTAGCGTCTCCAAAGGGCAAAAGACCGGCCAGCGATCCGTGACCGGCCATACGGTAGCGCCCTGAGTTGTAAATGATGATTAGGTCGATTCCCCCGGCCTCTTCAAACTTCGCGCTGATGCCGGTTCCCGCTCCGCCACCGATGATGGGTTGCCCGTGGCTAACTTTCTGCCGAAAACGTTCCAGGATGGCCGACCGCGACATGGCCAAATTCGACTCTGTCATGTGACCCCTCCGAACGCGACGATGCTTCGATAATAATTTGGCGAACACGGCTTTTCTGAGGCTGCTGAGTGTAACGCCGGCTGAGCTCCGAAGCTATCCCCCTACGGAAAAGCGTCCACTTCGCGGCCTCCGCGCAAAAGGCCGGGAGTGGTTCCTGAAGGATCGCAGGAAGCTCGTGATTACGTCGACCACTTTAACTTGCCGGTTTCGGCAGCCAGGCGGGTTGGTTAGAAGCTACAAGCTCTCGCCCGTCACGCCGGGACTAATCCCCCAAAAACCAAGCTGCCCAGCTGCCTATTAGATGTGCCTATTTCTGCGTACTGTGGGCAAGGTTTAGGAGGGATAAGGTTTTAGCAGGATAGGTTTAAAGGCAACTGAGGTTTTGCGGCAAACGAATTCGCGTATCGATCGGATTTGCTGCCGCTCTCCTTGAAAGTTCCCATGCCTAAAAAGAGAAATGTTCTCGCAGAACCGCGGGATAAGAACACGAAATTCTATACCCCGATGGGCGCAGAATCGACGTTCGAAGGAAGGACGAAAAGGCAGAGGCGGCTTCAGCGTTTTGCGCTCAAAAACTCGAGCAATTGCTCGGCGCATTGGCGGGCGAATTCAGGATCGTTAATGTTCAAGTCCAACTCGCGAACGGGGATATCCGGCCGCAGATTCGCCTTGATAGCGTCGCGGAAGGCGTCGTGAGTCTCGGGCCACCAAAATGGCCCACCGGGCGAATCGATCATGCTCCAACCACGAAGGGGCAAAAACACGGCGACCGGACCGGTGCTTCGATTGAGTTTTGCTGCGATAATGCGACCCAATTCAGAGCATTCTTCCGGGGTGGTGCGCATCAGCGTGATATTGGGGTTATGTTGGTAGAACCGACGTCCGCGAAACCTTTCGGGAATTGTTTCGGGGGCCCAAAAGTTGACCATATCGAGACAGCCGGGTGCAATGACTGCCGGGACTCCCGCCGCGGCCGCTGCCTCCAGCCGGTGCGGGCCTGCTGCTAGCACACCGCCTACCAGTTGATCGGCCCATTCGGTTGTCGTCACATCGAGCACACCGACGATGCGACCCTCGGCGATCAGATTCTCCATCGTCCGGCCGCCTGTCCCCGTCGCATGGAAGACAAGGACCTCGTAACCGGCGCGTTCGAGGATTGCCTTGGCCGCCTGGACGCAAGGAGTGGTGTTCCCGAACATACTGGCCGTGACCAGCGGTTTATCTTCCCCGGCAGGAACCCGCGCTGCCACCATCCCGCAAATTGCCCCCGCCGCCCGGGCAAAAATCTCGCGACTAATACGATTGATACCGGCGACATCCACAATGCTGGGGATCATAACGATGTCTTTCACCCCTACATACCCAGAGACATCTCCCCCCGCGACGGTTGAGACCATCACTTTGGGAACCCCAATGGGGAGCGTTCGCATGGCAGCACAAGCGACCGAAGTTCCGCCGCCTCCTCCCAGCGCAATAATCCCTTGAAAACGACCTTCGGCGTAAAACCGCGGAATGAGCGTCTCCACACCTCGGGCCATAGCCGCCACGGCTTCGCCTCGGTCTTTCCGCGCGGCAAGCTCCTCCACACGGACCCCGGCTGCCGCGGCTACTTCTTCCCGGGTGATATCCGGCGGAAAAGCCGGCGGACCAAGCACGCCGGTATCGATCACCAGGGTGTGAAACCCGGCGTCTTCGATGCAACTTTTAACGAATGCATATTCCTCCCCTTTTGTGTCCAACGAACCTAAAAGGGCAATGGTCTGTGACATGGTGGTAATCCCCATGCGGAAAAATAAACTCCGACGAAAAGGGAGCAGAACCTTTCCCTTTGCGGTGGCTGCAATCCTCGGTTAGCCCACGGGAAACGCCGACACCAACCAGATGATAACTGGGTCACCGCGTTGTGAAACCCTTTTGAAATCGAATTTGGGCGCCCGATTGGGCCGACTGAGACTTGAGCAAATGCGGGTTTAACCTGATTGACGCAATAAAACACGTTGGGTTCGAGTGAATCACGCAAAAAGATACATCAGTGAGCATATTCAATTCCTTCTCTCTTTTGCCAGGGCAAGTAATGCTTAATCTTTGTAATATAAGTAAGCTATTGGCTGAAGTGCTATGGCTCTATTTAACCCGACATTCGATTTAACCCGACATTCGATATGCTTTGGGTATGCTATAAACCGCTGAATGAGCATGACAAACTAAACTTTTCAGTTGAGAACATTTAGCGATAATCTTTAGAACCGTTGGTTAGCGTCTGAGACGTCCCCAAAGGCCCGCGGAACGATTGCTGTTGAATTCGCGTTTAATTCGAATCCGTTTATGTCGGAGTTTTGACACCAATACCCGAAACTCTCGGCATCATTTCCGTGATCTCCGCAAGAGCACAAGCGGCTTTCCGCGAGGCCAAGCGGTTTTGACAGCGGCTTAATTTGACTTGAAGGGAGTTGGGCGATGGCTTCCACCGAGCTGCCTCAGCGGATTTTGAACGTGTATGCTTTGCCGATGATTGCCGCTCCGGAGGAGCTGGCTGGCGGGGTCGCGGTGGTTATTGACGTGCTGCGGGCCTGCACCACGATCGTATATGCACTGGCAGCAGGTGCCGAGATGATCATTCCTTGTTTGGAAGTCCACGAAGCATTTCGGATCGCGGGCCAATTGCCTAGCGGTAGCGTACTCATCGGGGGTGAACGGCAAGGAGTGATGGTGGAAGGGTTCGATTTGGGCAATTCTCCCGGCGAATACACGCCCGAAAAAGTTGCCGGTCGCAAAATCGTTTTTACCACGACCAATGGGACCCAGGCATTGGCCAGATGCAGGCAGGCCCAGCGGGTCTACTTAGGTGCGTTCGTCAACGTGTCGGCACTTTGCCGGAGGCTGCTGGCGGCGGAGCGCATCCACCTGATTTGTGCGGGGACTCGGGGGGAAGTCAGCCGGGATGACATCCTTTTGGCCGGACTGATCGTGGAAAGGCTCCAACAAGCTTCGGCGGCTGGTTATCGGCTCAATGCCCAGGCTATTACGGCCCGGGAGAATTGGCTTCAGGCGATGCCTTTGCCATTTGCCTTGGGGGCGGAGCCTGTACCCTTGGAGCGGCTGGTGGAGTGTCTGCGCGCTACACCAGGGGGAAAAAATGTGGTAGCGATTGGCTGCGAGGAAGATATTTGGGCAGCCGCCCATGTCGATCGATTTGAAATCGTGCCGGAATTGGATCCGAAAACCTTTACCGTTCGCCCGGCTCCCGGGTGAAAGGCCTGGTCAGAAACCGGTACTGCCCGAAATCCACTACTGCCTAAAAATCCATTAAGGGCACTTTGAGTGGTTTTCTAGAAAATTTGTAGGATGAAACGTATGCAAATGGAACAACTGGTAGCGTTGTGTAAACGACGTGGCTTTCTTTTTCAGTCGAGCGAGATTTATGGGGGACTGAATGGCTTCTGGGACTACGGGCCGTTGGGGGTCGAGCTCAAGCGAAATATTCGGGAGGCTTGGTGGCGCGATATGGTCACCAGCCACAACGAGTTGGTTTGTCCTCCCGAGGCACCGTCGCCCTACGAAATGGTAGGGTTGGATGCGGCCATCATTATGCATCCGCAGGTCTGGAAGTGCTCGGGTCATTACGACCAATTTCACGACTTAATGCAGTCGTGCAAATATTGCAAGAAGCTCTTTCGCGCCGATCAAGTGGGGGATATGCTGCGGGAGTCCGAATGGGTCCTTTCGTTGGCGGAGGCCATTGGCTTCCAGTTGGAGGACTCCCGGGTGCTTGCTCGGGCGGATGCACTCCACCGTTGGCTCAAAGGAAAGGGCAAAAAGTTTGCCCCGGGTTTGGCGGCTGTGCAGCAGTTGGAGCAAGCCGATGGGGGAGCGCAATCGACTTCGCAGCTTGCCGAGCAATCTTGTTCACCCTGGGAACTTCTAGCGCGCTTGAGTTCTTCCGACCAAGGTGGGAACGGCTTGCGGCTCCCATGCCCGAATTGTGGGGGCTCTTTGACCGAGCCAAGAGAATTCAACCTTATGTTCGAGACTTATGTCGGGGCGGTTCGCGACGAACAAAGCAAGACATTTCTTCGGCCGGAAACCGCTCAGGGAATTTTCGTGAACTTTAAAAATGTGCTCGATAGCACGCGGGTAAAAATCCCGTTTGGCATCGCCCAAATTGGGAAGAGTTTCCGCAATGAAATTACGCCGCGATACTTCACCTTTCGGTCACGCGAATTTGAGCAAATGGAGATCGAGTTTTTCTGCCATCCGAGTACTTCGCCAGCTTGGTACCGCTATTGGCGCGACCGCCGCTACCAATGGTATGTGGATCTGGGGTTGGCCGGTGACCGGCTTCGGCTGCGCGACCATGGTCCGGAAGAGCTAAGCCATTATTCGTGCGGGACGGCCGATATCGAATACGCCTTTCCTTTTTTACCGCCAGGGCAATTCGGGGAACTTGAGGGGGTTGCCCACCGTGGCGATTTTGATTTGCGAAGCCATATGGAAGGGAAATTGGCACGCCAGAATGGTGGATTTGTTTTGGAACGTACCCCCACGGGCGAGCCAAAGTATCGCGGTAGCGGAAAAGACCTCACTTATTACGACGACCAAACTCAGGAACGGTACATTCCCCATGTGATCGAACCCTCGGCAGGTGCCGACCGCGCTGCTTTAGCTTTCTTGTGCGAGGCGTACGCGGAGGACGAAGTACCTGACGAAAAGGGGCAGCCCACCCGGCGCGTTGTCCTTCGATTACATCCTCGGCTCGCGCCGATCAAGGTGGCCGTTTTGCCCCTCGTGAAAAAAGAGGGAATGCCGGAAGTTGCGCAAGAGATTTATGGGGAATTGAAGCGGCACTTTTCCAGCTTCTACGACGAAAAGGGAGCGATCGGTCGCCGCTATCGACGTCAAGATGAGGTAGGAACCCCCTTCTGCATCACCATCGATGGCCAAACCCTGGTGGATGGGACAGTTACGATTCGCGACCGCGATAGCCTACGTCAGTGGCGGATCAAAAAAGACGAATGCGCCGCGGAGCTACGGGGGCGATTGGGATTTTGAACGGCCGGTTAATTGAGAATGGTGTTAAAGCTCGGCGGTGATCGCCTCTGCGGTATGAATTTCTTGATCCAAAGGCGGTTGATCGCGGACGGGTGCCGTGGGGGGTGATCTTTTGATCTTCGGAGCTGACATGTGATACTCGGTATCCGAAGATCACACCGCCGTAATCGCACTCGTCCAAAATAATATGCGACCAATATGCGACATGGTCGCTCCGTAGCGCGTGGCATTCGGCTTTGGCATTATGCACTGATTGTCTTGGGGTTTGAAATGAAGGGGGCGGGGTTTACACGAAGTAAGTAGTATCAGAGTTCTTTGTTAAATTAGCGGGCTATTTGGTTCCAAGGTTTCTGTTTTTGATCCTGTATTTTTTTTGAAACCAATTGCTTCTTTGTCTTTGTATCCACATCCTTCTTTACCCACATACCCCGGTTGCAATCATTGATCATCAATTTAGCAAGCAATCCCCGTCTTTTTCCGGCCATCCATTCTGATCATTGGAGAGGGCATAAGCGTACCGGCAGCCCGAAATCCAATTAGTGTCAACCATCCGAGGCTTGAACTTCGCGAGGTGGAGGACCGTGTAAATCGCGATTCTGAGGCCGCTCGTCATCACCATGGGTACGCTTAAAGTGCGGGACCACCGGACCATCATCCCATGGGTCGCATAAATCCCGGAAGTCTTCCCGAATTTTTCGGCTCACGACTACCGTGGTAAGCTATAGCCCTTTTTTTATGGCGGGAATTGCTTTTTTGGTCGCTAGCAAGTGAATCGCCGGTGCAAAAGCTTAGCCCACTTTCAAATAAATTCGCCTTCGTTGCGAATTACTCGTTACGAAGCAGGTGAACTCTGGGAGGCCGTTGCCGGAGTGACGGGTAGATTGTCTGAAGAAAATATGCAAGAGACGAGCTTCAACACCTTGCGGGGGTTGTGATTGGTTGTCTTTCGGGTATCATTAACCCACCAGATTTCTGGGCAACTACCGCGTTTTGGGCATCTTGATTCCGCGAAGAACCCGCCCGCTGTACGCCGGTGCTCTGAGCCAAATGGCTGTCTGCTTAAGGGCGGGAGCAAGACGGGCAGCTGGCCGGCCAACACTCCGCGGAAGAACTTGTGCTCTGAGCCGGGTAGTCAGGTGGACACAGGGTTGCTTCGTCTTTTTGAGGAGGTATTCGAATGAGGTACAAGAGCTCTCGAGTCGCTGCGGTGTTTTTTTTAGTTGTCGCCGTCGTGTGTCCTTGGGCATTCGCCCAGCAAAAGGCTGAGTTTACGCCGCATTTGGTCGTATCTGTAGCCGGGTACAACCAACTGATGTCTACACTCCAGTATGTTGGTAATCTTGTCGAGAACCCACAACTTGCTGGAGGAATCGAGGGGGTGATCATTTTCGCAACGCAAGGGCGGGGGCTGCAAGGGTTGGACAGGGATCGGCGTTGGGGCGTGGCCGTGCAATTGGATCCCGAAAAACTCGCGGAGGGGGCCGAAGGAGCAGAGGCCGGCTCCGTGATGGTCGTTCTTCCCGTAACCAATTTGAAGATGTTTCTCGACTCGGTCACCGCTTTCGTGGGAATGCCGGAGGACCAGGGGGGCGGAGTTTTTAAGATCGGACAGCCCGGTCAGCCCCCAGGATACATCAAGCAGCAGGGGAAATGGGCCGTACTGTCAAACGAAAAGGAATTGCTCGCCTTGGCTCCGGCCGATCCCGGTAGTTTGCTAGCCGGCCCGGGATCCACTTATCTTTGCTCGTTTCAGGTGAACGTGGGCGCTTTTCCGTCAGAACTGGTGACGCTTGCTCTGGAGGCTTTGGAAAACCAAGCTAGGGAACAATCGGCTCGTCGCTGGGATGAAAGCGATGAGGAATATGCTGTCCGCATGTTGGCGCAGAGGCAAGGCCTCCGGTTGGTCCGAAATACCCTTCGCTCGTTGGAGACGGTCGTACTTGGTCTCGACGTAGACGTTGATGCGGGTGCGCTGAACCTGGATCTGGCGGCCCACGTGCGTCCCGGCACAGCTGCTGCGCGAGCGCTGAATCAAATGCGGAAAGTCACCGGAAGGTTTGTCGGGCTAATCGACGCAGATTCCACGATGGCAGCAAGTTGGGCCTTCGACGTCGGGCGGGAGCTAGGCGGTGAGTTGGCTCAAGGGGTCGACACCCTCCGCAGCCGAGCCATTGACCAAATCGAGAAGGAGCAGCGCTCGCCTGCGGAAGAGGAACTGGCAAAGAATATCGCTAATTCGCTTTTTGATGTGCTCCAGAGCACAGTCGCGGGGGGTAAGTTCGAGGGGGGGATGTTGGCGGACTTCGCACCCCAGAATACCGTCATAGTATACGGCTTGACCCTGGCCGAGGCCAAAAAATTCGAAGATGTGGTTCGGGAGCTTGTTGCCGTATTCCGAAGCGAAGCTCCCCAGGTTGCGGGTCTCATTCAGCTAGACGTTGCTACGGTGGCAGGGATCAACTTTCACACCGCGAAAGTGCCGATTCCGCCGGATGCGGACAATCGAGAACAGCTGGTGGAACTGATGGGTGAAGAGATGCAAATTGCCCTCGGAGTGGGAGAGGATGTGGTTTACTTAGGCTTAGGCCGGGACGCACTGTCTTCAGTGAGGGACGTAGTCGGCACCGCGGCTGGCTCCTCTGCGGCAAAACCGATGGCCCTCGCCGCTCGCATGAACCTGGCTGGAGTGACCGCCCTTAGTGCGAGATTCACCGAAGATGAAGAAGAGCGTGAAAACGCGCAGAAACTGGCGGCATTGATGGAATCGGTCGCCGAAAAGACCGATGTAACGTTCTCGCTCACGCCAATTTCCAACGGTCTCCAGTTGCGGCTACAACTCGAAGAAGGTGTCATACAGGCTGGCGTCAAAGCCGCCACAGAATTGGAAGGGGGCGGCACGGGATTTCCCGGATTTGGTGGTCAAGGGCGACGAAGTCCCTTCTTCTAGATCGCCTCTGGGTACTGCTGAAAGGACGTGATCAACTCGGCGGGATGATCAACCCCGGTGACATGTTCGGGCGCTTGGCCGAGTTGATCGGCCGAACCAATCGGCTCTATAATGCCGTGCGACAAATCCCGATACGTGAAATCCCGATACGTGCAAATTATCGGCTTGAGGATCGTCGAAGGGCTTACGGAATTCCCGGTGTTGTGATCTTCTGAGAAGGTCCGTAGTCCCCACATCAGTTTGGGATTGGAACTTTGAGCAGGACACCTCTCGGGCAAAAACGCAATTCCTATTATCGGGCGAAGCTGAATCCTTGAGTAAAAGGCGTTCTACGGAGAGCGGATCAAGACGTCCGCAATAGGAGAGCAAACTCGCAGAAAAGTACCGCGAGGAACCCCCGGATATCCCATAGGAGCTACGGGGTGAGTTCCTCGCGGTTTTAATTTGGGCTAGGAAGTAGCCACGAATGAGCGAGATTGTCGAGCCGCAAAGAGAATCCTGTCCCCGCCGCGGGGAAATGAATTCTTGTTGCCCGAGCGAGTCGCTTTTTAAGGGGAACTTGGAATCGTAGCAGACCTCATCGCTAGAAGGGAGTATTGAGGTCAAGCTTCAGACTTCGGCGAACCTCAATTTCGCGAGTAAACCCGCTTTTTCGGCGGGCACCCCCGCCAATTGATATCTTACCATCCGTGAAGGACAAACCTCCGTGGGAGCAAGTTCGGGAATCCGGTACAAAACGAAGTCGATGTAGGCCGACCGATGGACCGCTACCGCCACCGAAGATTTGCTCCGTTTTGACCCGCGCAGATTCAATCAACTACGACTCATCGGGAGCTGCACGCATGAAGCCGGTACCCGATTCACGCACGCCCGCTTCCCCAAGATTCGTCAAATTTCAAGTTTCCACGGCGGCCGATATTTCTTGGTAACAAGGGCATTGGCCTCGGGGTCATCGAGGATCTCTTCGCGTTCTGCGTCCCAACGAATCTTTCGCCCCACAAGCCACGAAATATTCATCAAGTGTCCGGGGTTGGTGGCGTAGTGTCCCACTTCGATATCCGCTGGGGGCTTTTTCCGGTTCCGCACGCAATCTAAGAAAACCTCGGCATGAGCTTGGAGGCTTTCGAGGTGGACGTTTTCGCGAAAGGCGTTCGGGACCGTCTCGATTTCTTCGCCCAGTTTTCGACCGCCGCGCGCTTCCGCGTGAATGGTGTAGCCGCTGCGGTCTAGGATCATCGAGCCTTCGGTTCCGAAAAAGCACTTCGCATGAGATCGCTGTTCTCGTCGGCAACCTCCGCGGAACGTGTATTGAAGAATGAAGCCCTTTTTGGCTACAGGTCCCGGGGGATACTCGAGTATCCCGACGAAGGTATCGGGCCACTCGATATTGGTCGGTTCAAAGCACATAAAGCCGCCCATCGCCGCGGCGGCAACCGGGGCATTGACTCCCAAAGCCCAATGCACGATTTCGTAGTGATGCACCGCCCAATCGACCTGCCAAGCACCCCCGTAATCTCGGAACCAATAATGATAGGAGTAGCGGTTGGGATTATAAGGGACCTTGGGCGACGGGCCTAACCAAAAATCCCAGTCTAACTCGGGCGGTGGATCGCTATCCGGCGGGTTTCCCATCCCCGGATATAAATAGTCAAAGTCCCAGACTTTGACCTCCGAAATTTCACCAAGCTTCCCGGCCTGAATAGCCTCCACTGCTCGCTGATAGTGCGGCCAGCTATGTTGTTGCGTGCCGATCTGTACCACACGGTCATATTTCTTCGCAGCTTCTACCGCCGCACGACCTTCGCCGATGGAAGTACCTACCGGCTTTTCCAGGTAAACATCCTTCCCCGCTTGGCAAGCGTGAATGGTCGGCAGAACATGCCAATGACCGTTGGTGGCCACGACGACCGCGTGGATATCCTTCTGGTCGAGCAATTCGCGATAATCGTGAAATGCGAGGACGGAGCTTCCGCCGGCTTGCTCCTGCGCCGCCGCGCGGCGTTTGCTGTTGACATCACTAACGGCAAGGAACCGCACTCCGACGCAGCGGCGATGGGCCTCCATGACCGCGCGTCCTTGGCCGCCACAACCGATCAGTCCCATATTGATCGTATCATGGGGACCCGGATGGGCTTTTGCTCCTGCTGCATAAGTCTGAGCCACCGCCACTCCTGCCGCCGCTAATTCGAGAAATTGTCGCCGTGAAGTCTTCTGGGGCATACACAATCCTCCTAAAAAATTGTAGGACGGGAAATTCAACGAAAATATCGGAGATCCTAAGCCGCGGAAATTTGTCCGCAGGGCGACCTCCTCAACACATCTCGTATCGGAAGCAAGCTGCCTTCATGTCAGGGCGGATACAGGCAGACCATCCGGCGGGGGTTATAGTTTGAAAGCCTCGGGAGAGTTTCCATAATTAAGCTTGATGACTACGCGATACAACTCGTAAGGCCATTTGCGATCGAATCATGCAATCATTGGGGAAGGCCTTTCTTTCTCATCAATGCTCCGACAGGAGACGTCATTTGGAGCGTGGTTCGTTTTGACGTCAAGTAAGTTTTCTACCGTACGTAAGATCGTAAACCTGCGGATCAACTCATTCGGTGGTAATTAATGTGATCATCAGGTGCCATCCTGAGCCGCCACACAGCGCCGCGCTCGATACTGCCGGGTCATCAACCGGTCCGAATTCTCCCGCACAATAGCAGCCGAAGATGGGGGCTTGAACTTGCATCCCCTTTTGAAGGGCTTCTAACTCATCTTCCAGACGATCTAGCTTACCCCGGCGACCGGCGCAGCCAAATGCCAGTACACCACAGGGAACTCCCTCAACATTCTTCGCTGCAAGACGCCCGGCTTCCTCCGCAGTGGCAATAATCCGCGGTGCTTCGTTGGCGTGCTTCCCAGCAAGGCTGACTCGGATGGAGCCCGACAGCATTAAGCCCACAGCACTATCTTGATACATTTTCCCTTTGTAATACACGAAAGTTTGCCCAACGTTCTTGTTCACACAGCCACCGGTAATGGGAAACTCCTGCCCCAGGACCTTATGTACCCCCTCGATAAGAAATTGATTTTTCGGCCAATGCGCATCGGCGAAAAGGATAAGCAGACGGTCATCGGACTGCCGGTTTAAGCCTTTAGCCAGTTTTTGCCCTGCGTCGACCAATCGGGTACGAATCAGGCCTTGCGCTTCGTCGAAAATCAAATCGGCGGTTCCAAGTTCGGTGACGAGAATTGGGCGCACCTCGATTTTGTCCCCGGCAATACCAAGGAGACATACTGAATCGACATCGCTACAACCGGAGTTGGTGAATGAACCATACGTGGCCCCTCCGAAAAGAACTTCGGACGGCAATACGCTGCTTAGCCCCGCCAGCAATTGGGCCTTTGTCTCCTGATCCTCGAAGCACTCCGAAATCAACACGGCCTTAAGCGGCAAGGTTCCGATTGCCTGCCGGAGAAGCTCGGCAGCTTGTTTGCCGCACGCTGCGGGATCCCCCCGCTCATCTTCGACCATCACCGCCCGAAATGCTACCGAAGCACTTGCGGAATCGATTTGCTCGGCAGAAGCAGGGGAGATTAATCGCAGGCTTATTCCCCCAGCAACACACAAGATGGAAAGAAGAGCTATCGCACCAAGGCCGAAAAAGCGCGAGTGGATCCCGGCTTTAAATTCGGCCGATTGCGGTCCGCTCTGCGGGGAAACACAACGGCGATTCCGGAACGTGACATGGAACGGGGCAGATGGGAATTTTTCGCCTGAAGGATGCTCCGGGCTAAAAACCCAAATCCTGATTTGCTTCGGTCTACTCATCACACGCGTCTCCCCTAATTCGTTTGAATTGAATTCCCTGCCGAAAAGTATGAATCCGTCATGCCACGATTAGTCCATTAACGTGTTTCGATCGATCGCAAATCGCATAAGTTTGTTTTACCGTCGCCGCCGGCTAAAAATTCCGGTAAGCGTCGCTCGTCAGCCGCCGAAGCGGGACTCTTTAAAGTCATCGCAAGAGCCTGACATCTTCGAGGTTCATAGGCCCTGAGGCAAACGGTTTCCTCCTCCCTTTGAAGGCATCGATCTTGAACACATTAACCCGTGGATGAACCTATTGAACTGATTAATATTTGGATGAACATAAACCCCACGGTGTGCGACAATCAAAAGGCGGCACCCGAAGCTGCCACACGGCCCCCGGCCAATGGCTCCATGCAGCGTGCGAGCGCTGCCCAGGCCAAAGCCCTGCTGCTTCTCCCCAATCGCGCAAGCCCGTGCCGTCCGAATCGTGAATCAAAAGGGAGAGGTTGAATTCGCGACCCTCAGCCGGACGAATCTTTTCGCTGAGCCAATCCATAGGAATGGCCCATTCGTAGTAAGTGGTATTCCTCTCTCTTTTTGTCCACAAAGGAACCTCGCGGACGCGCAATTGCTCCAAAGGCCGCGGATTGCGGCACTCTTTTAAGGGAGTATCCGGCGTGGCGAGCTGGTAGCATACGCCGGGACCGTTTTCAGAAATGGGGACCAAAAGCCATTCCCAGCGACCTACAGGATCCACTTCGGTTTTCGGCAACTGCGCGTGCCGAGGACTAATGGCCACCTGAACGGCATCGCGCGGCTTATTTTCACCCGGCTCTAGAAGCAGGAGTGTGGATTCCTCCACCGCGACAAGCAAAGCAAACTGACGGCGGTTCCATCCGCTGGAAACGGTGGTTTGCTTGCCTGCTGTCTCCCATCCCGCGGGAATGGCAGCCTCCCATTCGTCGAAATTACCGTCCACCGTGACCCGAAAATTCGGCGCTGCTGCCGTCTGAATAACCTGCCGATGACTTACCGCTAGGTCACCGGCCGATATCTCGGCTTCAACGGGAAAAGCGTTTTGGTCACTTCCTTGAGCAGAGCGAATCAAAAACGCCATTCGGTGGATAGTGCCGGGTTCTAGGGCCAACTCGCTCTGAGTCCTATCCAACTGCCAAGCAGCCGGAACGGTAATGCGCAGCGTTCCAACAATCGAATGGGATAGGCCATTGCGGATCCACAACACGAGATTTGGGCCATGTTGGGGCGTGACCACGAGATTTTCGAATCTTAGTTCGATCTTGCCTGCCTCGGGGAGAGAATCTTGGGATTTACCCTCGACACCCCCTTCGTGTGCGAAGGAGATATTGTGGAATAAGTGGCTCCACGATGGGATAGATATGACGCTAACCGACAGTGTCGCGAGCACCACGGATACGCATACTAAAAAACTGCTTTTGGAGGGGAATTTGGTCGGACGATCTGTAAGGTTTTTTCTCGCGGTGTTAAGCGACGTCATATTCTGTGCCCAATCCGTTTCGCGGGAAACTCTCCTCGCTCTAAAGCATTGCGAGGTTTTTTGCAACCCCACCCTGGTGACGCTGTCGACGACTCATTTGTGTTTCGGATAGAGAATCTAAGCCTCAAGGTCGGTCGGCGCGATGCCACTCTTCCCGCTCGTTATGCCTGCATGCGTTAATGCTGTCAGGGGGCCCGGAAAACGGAAAATTACTCCTTTTTGCGGCGGTCCGGCCGACCCGGGGTTTTATCAATACATCTAAAACTGATTTGCGACCGTTCGCTGCAAATCACCTCGACGTCCAGATCTCGAGGTATAAAAATAGACGCTTCGAGATGTCTAAATCGCCCGGGGCATACCAGGGCGACGCCGATTTCCCTCAAAGCAATTATTCTCTTCGCGGGATGCCTGGCGGTCAACTTCGCCGGAGTCCCACCTTTGCGCCTCTTTTGGTCCCCCCACGAAAAATGCCCCAGCATCGACCGCCGTTCTGGGGGCAAGTCCGAAGCTGAATTTAAGGGGCGGAGTCGTTTCCCTCTTCCACGCTTCGTTTTGCGTGGCCTGGTTTCGTCGAGGAGCTCGAAGAACTAGTCCTTGACAGATTGTCATGATTTGGTATTATGTTTTTTAAATTCGTATTACTAAACTGTGAGATCGGGTAACCGCGTTCGCGACGCCACCAATTTCCCAAGGTGCGGATTGGTCTAGTTGAAATTTTCGAGGTCGCACAGGGGTTTAGAAACCGCCGAGATCAGAGGCCACGTAGGGGGTCTGTCCCGCTATTTCCGCGGGCAACCCGTTTAAGCGTTAGACGACTGTAAGGATGTGGCTAGCAGAGAACCTTCGTAGGAGTGCGATCATGGGGAAAAATCGCCGTTTCGCTGGTTTTACCCTGGTAGAACTTTTGGTAGTCATCGCGATTATTGGGATTCTCATTGCCCTGCTCTTGCCCGCGGTGCAAGCTGCACGAGAGGCCGCGCGGCGGGCAAGCTGCTTGAATAATCTAAAACAGATTGCCCTTGCTCTTCATAACTTCCACGACAGCAGGCGCGAATTCCCCGTCGGGTCCCCCAGCAAAACGTGCCCCGGATACGAGCAGATTCCCGGCTGGCAGTATCGTTGGGGTCCGTTGGCCATGCTCACCCCCTTCATGGAACAATTCAATATTTACAAGGCGTTGAACCTTGATATGCCCCTTTACGGGCACACCGGGACTTATTTGGGGCCCGGTTATGGGGTACATCCGGATAACTGGGAGCCGGTAAGCCAAGAGATATCGTTTTTCTATTGCCCCAGTGACAAGAGGCAAAAAATCGAGAGGGGCACAGGTACTGAACCAGCGTTTGCTCCCACGAATTACCTGGCTTGCTGGGGGCGTAGTGCTCCGACCTCCGAGGGAACGGCCATGTTCGATACCGACGGTCTTTTCAATGATCGATATGCGGTGCGATTTGCCGATGTGACCGACGGGACCAGCAACACGGCTGCCTTTTCGGAGAGTCTCCTGCCCGATCCTGATATGCCTTTCGGTGGAGGGATCGTGTTAACCGAACAGAATAAGGATCTTGTCATTGTGGGGGCCTCCAGCAGACAAGCCGGGCCGCACCTCTCGGTCGAATGGTGCACCCGCTTCGGCCAACCAGTGGCGGCACGGCCGAACCGAACCGCAAGATGGGTCGATGGCTTTGTGCTTTACACAGCATACTATCATTGGTGGGAACCCAATTCGCGAATCCCGGATTGCGCCAAGTGGTCCCCTCTCAGGTCGCTTTGGCAAATGGCTCGCAGTCGGCATCCCGGGGGCGTCAACGTGGCTTTGGTCGACGGATCGGTTCGCTTCGTAACTCAAACGATCGATGTAGACACCTGGCGCGCCCTTGGTTCCCGAAATGGCGGCGAAGTGTTGGGCAATTATTAATTTAACACAAGAAAAACTTATAGGCGGTTCACCCCAACAGAATTCGCCCGCTTTGTCGATCGAAACGAGCTACCTTTCCTTCCCGGTGGGAAAGAATGCCCATGTTCAGGGGGGCCTGGACCCGAACGCCGATATCGAGGGGACTATAAGGGCGTTGCCGAGTTCGAACACAGTCAAGGAAGTTGTCCCAAAGCTTCACCGTGCTTCCAAAGCTTGTCCAAGGAATCAGGATTTCCTCGGATTCTTTCCCCACGGGTACGATCCGGATCCCCTTTCCCGGATGATCCAAATCCCCCAGCAACACCGCGCCCTCGGTGCCGCGAAGGATCGTTTGGATGCCTGTGTAATTGGAAAGTGAATTGCACATCACCACACTAGGGCCGCCTGGGTAATCAGCAATGATGTTGCACTGATCCGGGACTTCGCGGGGGTACTGGAAAGTTCCTCCACCACCGAGGACACGTTCTGGATAATCCAGCTCGAGCAGACAGAAGACGGGCGTAAAAGCGTGAACTAAAAGGTCCGTAGCAGGACCGCCTGCATAATCCCAATACAAACGCCATTGAAAGAAGCGAGATACATCAAAAGGCACGCGCGGCGCATCCCCGAGAAATTGCTCCCAATCTAAATCGGGGCCCGGCTTGGCGTGCGGGTCAGGGATCGGCATTCGCTCACCCCAGTCTCCCCGCCGGAAGTACCCGAGCTGTACGTGCACAATTTTGCCGACGAGACCCTGCCGGATGAGTTCGCGTGCTTTCGCGTAAGCATCATCGGCTACATATTGCGTGCCTACTTGGACGATTGCCCTACGCTTTTCCGCCTCTTGAGCAAGCTGAGTGGCTAAATCCATTTGTGACCAATGGGTAAGCGGTTTTTCGACAAAGACGTCTTTACCGGCCCGAAGGGCATCCAGAGCTTGGGGGGCGTGGTGTCGGTCCGGCGTGGCGATGCAGACCGAGTCGACATTGGGATCGGCCAATAAATCGCGATAGTGCCGATACACCTTCGCCCCCGTCTTTTGCGCGGCTGCTTCTAATCGGGGGCGATAAACGTCGCAGAGTGCGACGATTTCGCAGCGGCCTACTTCTTTCATTTTTAAGCAAATGTCGATGTGGGCATTGGCCCTCGCTCCGGTGCCGATGAAGCCGAGACCAATTCGGTCGTTTGATCCCAATGCTCGTGCTGGGATGACCGACCAACCGGCGGAGAAAGCGAAGCCCGTGGCGCTAGCCGCAGCCGTTTCGGTCAACCAATGCCGCCGATTAAGCTTCGTCTGATTAAGGGGTTTCATGATCGGATTCTCCTACCTGAATGGTTCTCGAGGACGCACATTAGGGTTTTGGCATGATTTGTGTATTGATTTGTGCGGATAGGGCGGGGCGATGCGCCAGTCAAACACACGCGCACGTTACCCGGGGTTTTTTGCGAGTTAGTAGCAGTTGTGAGTGCGTGGGTGGTTATTCCACGCCCAGGGTGAAACTGTAACGGGTAGTATTCATTAAAGCAACGTTTTCCTACAACGGGACCAATAAGTCATGACCATTTTTTTCAACCCTTGGCGGAGGATCCTCGGTATTGGAAGCTTAGCCTGGCATCGGTGTGACCCCGAGGCTAGAATCTCTCGTAAACCTTGGGAAGAGCTGATTCCTGCCTTGCTTAACGGTGCCTGCTAAGATTACCGAAGTGCGTTAAGCTGTGGTACAAAACCTTTCGGCGGTATCTTGCTCACGAAGGCCTAGGTCCTACCGTGCGAAAGGTATCCGCAAGGAACGACATTGCGAGTCTTTTTACGGTGCACGATTGCCATTTGTTGGGGAATGGTTGCGCAAAGCGCTGAGAAAATCGCAGTCTGCTGACACCAAATTGAATCGCGTTGCATGGCTTCGTCTTTTATCCTTTGCAAAACGGTTTCATCCTCCTTAGTTTCACCCGTTTCAGGATCCCTACGAGCAAAACGGCCTTTTGACCCAGTGCCATAAAAGGAGAGATACTCGTGAAGAAGGTGCGCACCCGAAGAAGATTTTTGCATCAGGCTGCTCTGTCGGGGGCAGGAATGGTCGCTATGCCGGCGATTGCACGTTCCTCCCAAAGTGCCAATGGGCGGATCCGAATTGGCTTAGTCGGATTAGGGGGGAGGATGCGTGCGCATATTGCGTCATTAGTGCGAATTGCGGACGAAGACAACGTTGAAATAGCCGCATTGTGCGATTGCGATCGCAAACGGCTGGAAACCGCCCCGAAGGATTACCCGGAACTTGCCGATTTGAAGTATGTGACTTACACGGACCAACGCAAACTTTTTGATGATAAGTCGATCCACGCTATCAGCTTCTCCACGCAGGACCACTGGCATGCTTTGCAGACGATTTGGGCATGCCAGGCAGGCAAGGATGTATACGTGGAAAAGCCGCCGAGTTGGTGCATTTGGGAAGGCCGCAAAATGGTGGAGGCAGCCCGCAAATATAAGCGCATGGTTCAGGTAGGGATGCAGAATCGTTCTAATCCGTTTGTGCGGGAAGGCATGCAAAAACTGCGCGAAGGAGTGATCGGCAAACTGTACATGGCACGAGCAATCTCTTACAAAATCCGCGGCAACCTGGGAAAACATCGGCCCACGCCGGTTCCAGAAGGCCTCGATTGGGACGCATGGGTCGGGCCCGCCAAGATGGTCGAGTACAGTCCTTTCATGCACCGCCGATGGTACTGGATCTCGAACTTTGCCTCCGGCGATGCCGCCAATCAGCTTGTTCATGACGTAGATAAGGTCAGGTGGGGGTTGGGCTTGGATTTGGCACCAACCACCGTGATGTCCTTGGGGGGACGTTTTCCCCCAGCCGAGGACGACGACGCGGATACCCCCAACACGCAGGCAGCCATTTGTCAATGGGCGGGGCGCAATCTTCTGGTGACCGTGGAGACCCGCCATTGGTATACTAACAGCGAGGCGTGGATGCGGGACAAGTATCCATTCGTTTCTCCCAACCAATGTGTGGGCGAGATCTTCTTTGGCACCGAAGGTTTCATGATCTTTCCGAATTACAGCAGTTACTACACGTTTCTCGGTCCTCATAATGAACCGGGGCCGTGCGGATTTGCCGACCCTCAGCCGGATTGGTGGACAGAAAGCATCCCGCACTTCAAAAACTGGATCGCGGCGATCCGGTCGCGTCGGCATGAAGATCTTAATGCCGATATTTTAGAAGGGCATATATCCACGACTATCTGCCATCTCATGAAGATCTCCTGCCTTCTTGGGCGAAGTGTCCACTTCGATCCGAAAACCGAGCGTTTCGACAACGACCGCGAGGCGGACAAGTATCTCAAGCGGGAATATCGCCCGGGTTACGAAGTGCCCGAAACGGTGTGACCTTGCCAGATTCCCCGAGCTGCTACCTGTTCGGAAAAAGTTTCCCACAAAAGCGATGCCTTCGGCGGACAAGGCTGCCCCTTTAACACTCTGAGACCGTCAGCGTGATGCAGCCTGGTTTGTGTCGACTTGTAAGGGGAGGCGGATATGAGGAGTCAGTACAATTCAATAAGGGATTCTTCCCACCACGGGGCAAATTTTGAACCGAAGCATGCTGACTTTCTTGCCAACTAAATAGCCGAGCGGAGGGGGAGAGTTTGGTCAGACGTAACGGATCGCACCGACGGATAGAGATTGGGGGACTAGACTCGGCGGAGGATAGAGGTAAAAATGCCCGCTCGACGGTTTTTGCCTTCTCACCCAACCGGCTTTTCAATCCATTGCCGATAACACGAAGTGCATAGATAAAGAGTCACGCGTCGATACACTTGATCCATCAGCTCCTGGGGGGAAAAGTGACTAAGCTCGGCGATGAGATTGTCGATTTCCGTCCGGCAATCCCGCGTCAAATCTTCGAAAGTAAAATTCGGTGGGGTAGGGTCCGCGAAAGCCTCAATCCGCACGACGTAGAAGTCCCCTTTGCCCGGGTGAACTTCGCGCTGACACCGGTCGCACCAAAGGGGGACGCTGTCCTGAGACAGCTCCGGCGGTGGCATAAAATCGGACCAATTCATGCACGTATTCTATGACACGCGCGGGGTCCGTGCAACGATTCGACCTGCATAAGATGTTTGCAATTTTGGGGGTTCTGTGAGATATGATCTTCAACTCGCCAAGCAGGCGAACCTAAATCAGATTGCAACAGTGATCCCACAAGTAGAACGCAGGCCGAGAAAATCCCAAAACGTCTGACTGAAAGCAGGTTGCCGAAAAACAGGCGTACTTTCTGGAACAGAGGTCGGCCCCCAAAAGGAACCGCGTTTCAACTCACGGCAACGGCTAACCGCTGCTCAATGAACCGTCGCCCCTCCTCTAAGGCTTGAGGCAACCGGTCGGCAAGTTTTCCGCCCGCTTGAGCCAAGTCATCGCGGCCGCCGCCACCTCCATCTACTATAGGAGCAATCGCTCGGACCCATTCGACCGCACTGAGGCCCCGTTCAACCAGGTCGCGGCTCAAGCCCGCGATCAATGTTACCTTACCTTGCACGTCGCAAGCCCCGAGAAGCACCGCAACGGGTGCGGCTTTCCGGCGGAGCTGATCGATGAGTTGCCGCATCAAGGCGGGGTTGGCCTCGGGAAGTTGCGAAATGACCACTCGCGATTGTCCCACTGAAACACTGCCGGCGAGCAATCCCTCCGCGGTAACTGCCGGCGACACTGCGCCGCTTGCCGCAGCTTTGCGCAACTGCCGCAATTCCTGAAGCATCGCTTCGATGCGGTTGGGTAGCTCCTCCTTGGAAACCCGCAACAAATTCGCGGCCCTTCCTAACGCCATATCGATTTTGCGGAACTCTTTGAACGCCGCGATTCCCGTCAGTGCTACGACCCGACGTGTGCCCGCCGAAATGCTCCCCTCGTCGATAATCTTGAATAGGCCGATTTGCCCGGTGTTTTTGAGATGCGTGCCCCCACAAAGCTCGACGCTGTAATTACCGATTCGAATTACGCGGACTTCATCCCCGTATTTTTCGCCGAAAAGCATGGTCGCTCCCAGCCGCCGGGCTTCGACCAAAGGCATGACCGATGCCGAGACCGAATCGCACGCCAAAATACTCCGGTTCACCTCATCTTCAATCGCGGCAACCTGCTCTTCGGTCAGTGAGGTGGGATGGGCAAAATCGAATCGCAACCAATCGCAGTCAACTTTCGACCCTTCCTGCTGAGCATGCGGCCCTAGATGTTTCCGCAAAGCATAATGGAGAAGATGAGTGGCCGAGTGCGCTCGGCGAATCCCTTGGCGTCGCTCTGCATCGACCTTAGCCCGCACCTCCAACCCTTGAGATAACCGCCCCTCACGGAGGAAGCCGCGATGTAAAGTGAATCCATCCTCCACCTGGGTATCAATGACCTCGAATAACACGCCCTTTGCCACCAACTTCCCGGTATCACCCACCTGCCCGCCCATCTCCCCATAAAAAGGCGATTGGTCCAGGATCACATCGACGGGCTGATCCGCCATTTGATCGGTCGCCGCCCATGCCTCGCGCAGGCTTTCGCCCACGACGATGCCTAGGATGGAAGCCGCGCTTTCGATCGTCTCGTAACCCAGGAATCGCGTTCCTTGAAACGACTTCTTTAAATTATCCAGAGGACTGGTTTTAAAGACTTCCACCTTCCGACCTGCCCCCGACTCCTCGCCATGCCGCTCCATTTCCCGGCGAAAGCCCTCCCAGTCGAAGGTAAACCGACGCTCCGCCGCCATGCTTTCCAGAAGCTCTGGCGGAAAGCCGTACGTTTGGAAGATGTAGGCTGCTTCAGCACCCGAGACCATGCGCCGGCCCTCACACTCCATCGTCGTAAACAGACGCTCAATTCGGTCCAAACCGGCCTCAATGGTCTCGAGGAAATTTGCCTCCTCTTCCCGGATAACCTTGGCGACCCGAGCTGTAGTCTCTTTCAGCTCAGGGTAGGGAACCTCCATGAGTTCCGCCACTTTGTCGACCAACTGATACAAGAATGGATCCCTTACCCCGATCTGATAACCATCCAAAAGTGCGCGGCGAATCAAGCGGCGGACGATGTATCGGTCTTTATTGGGACCGGGGTACACATTCTCATGAATGGCAAAAGTGCAGGCCCGGATATGGTCGGCGATTCGCCGCAACCTACGACCGTTATCATCCTTCGGATCATACTGGGCATGACACGCTTCGGCGGCCGCTTCGACCAAAGGCCGAAGTATATCGATGTGAAAGTTGGAATCTACCCCTTGCAGGACCGCGGCCATTCGCTCTAACCCCATCCCTGTATCGATGTTCTTACTTGGCAAGGGTCGCAGATTATTCGGGGGCGGTCCTACACGATTAAACTGGGTGAAAACCAAATTCCAAACCTCAACCTTGCCGAAGGGCGTATGTACGAAGATCTCGCTACAAGGCCCGCAGACTCCGTCGGGACCTTCCGTCGGGGCATTCGCCGGCCAAAAATTCTCATCCTCCCCTAAATACGCCACCTTTTCAGAAGGTAGACCGACCTCCTTGATCCAGATCTCAGCCGCCTCATGGTCCTCATAGTAAACGCTGGCGGATAGACGTTCGGGATCCAGTCCCAACCACTTCTTATCGGTTAAGAATTCCCATGCCCAGAGAATCGCTTCCCGCTTGAAGTAATCTCCAAAACTGAAATTTCCCAACATCTCGAAAAAGGTGTGATGATGGGGAGTTCTTCCGACATTGTCGATATCTGCGGTGCGCAAACACTTTTGGCACGTCGTGGCCCGAGTAAACTCCAACTTAACCCGCCCCAAGAAGTGATCTTTAAATTGATTCATGCCCGCAGGCGTGAAAAGCACAGTAGGGTCGTTACGTGGAACCAAAACATCACTCGGGCGACGAACGCAACCCTTTGACTCAAAAAAAACCAAATATTTTTCCCGCAATTCGTCAGCTTTCATTACAAACGCTACTCCTGGGAATGCTGCTCGAATACTCCAAGGATCCCGATTCCAAAAAGTTACAGTGAAAACCGCAACCTACCAAAAGTCCGCCCCTTGCCGGATTTTGAATTTTTGTATTTTTTTCCAAATTTTTAATATCACCTTTGCAATATTAACATCCAGCCATCAGCTTCATCTCGAAAAGATCAGTAATCATCCAGCGTAGCGGGCCGTGTCCAGTATGGTAAATGGTAACAAGTAAAGTAACTGGCTTACGCAAAGAAAGCATATTCACCAAGAAATGAAAAGATGATAACCATAGTATATAATTCTAACTTAGTGGTCTTAAATGTGCTCAACTATCCAGTGCTGCAAACTTCCAAATCGGTATCAAGATTGATTGTAGCAGTCGTGTTCTCTTTGGTTCCGTGAGGTGGCGGTCATTATATAGTTTTATTATTAGCATGATCACCATATAAGATTTGTAGTCTATAAACTATAAACTATTTGGATTTTTTATTTTGGCTATCTCTAATGATTTGGCTGAAACAAAGCAAATCCGTGTTCTCTTACGGACAATCCGCCATGTAAATCGAGTGTCGTAATCATTAAAGACATGCATTTTATAAGCTTTCATTTCCGACTCACGAGGGCCAGCAATATCGGGCGCTAAAATCAGTTATCCATGCCTTAATGCCTAATCTTGCTTCCCCGCGGTCAAGTGAGCATCCAAGTTAGCACCCGCACCCCCGATAATAAGTTCTTATAACCCCCAATAGCCGGCTGAACGATCCCTCCCCGAAAGCCCTTACGCCTAAATTCGCGCATTTTCTCGGTGACCAAGCATGCAGGCCGTTGCAGAGACCCACTAGACCGAAATTAAGCCGGAACTAGTCCCCCAGCGATGGCCGCCTGATCTCCCCGGGATCAGTTTATGGATCCTAGGCATACCCGGGGCACGGGAGGTAAAGCACGCCGCGCTCCGCCCTGATTATCGGAAGATTGCAGCGAAAAGACAAACCCAGCCCCTTACCCTGAAGGGGATGCGTCGCCAGAAGGCATTTGGAATCGAGGCTGTGAGTCGAAACACTTTTTTCCTCGCCGCGAGCAAACATAGCGCGAGGAATCACGGAATTACTAATCAAAAGCCGCAAACGATGAATCGGTGTGGAACGATCTGGGCGCTGCGACCCATTTGATCGTAGGTAGTGGACTGCAACTACGGGGGGCACACTCTACCGTTCGGCCAAATCGCAATTTGAGGGAGTATTCCGGCCGTTATGCAATTCGTCCGCAACAGCGATTTTGCGGAAAAACAGCGAAACGGACTTTGCAGAAAAAGCACGGGAAGAATTGAGCGTCGCCACCGAGTCGAACCAAGAAACAACTATTACGTGAGCGAAGGAAGTTGGTAACCTTTCCGTCTCGGTCGATCCATATAAGATGATCTATTGGCCTCGTCGCAGTTCGTAAATCGCTCGGCTACCGGGTCCCACCGCATACGTTCGCCCACTCGGCCGACCTCCCGAACAATGTTCACCAGGTAGCAAAGCGTGGTGGAACGATGACCGATTTCAACGTCGGCCGAGCAACGCTCACCCGTCTTGATGCAATGTACCCAGTTTTCCACGTGGTACTGCGTCTCCGGCTTTGTAATTGGCCCCGGATTATCCGGTGAACTGACGATCTCCCTTGGATTGCTGGCGATTTTGTTCCGGTTAATCTCGATCTTTCCTTTCTCGCCAATGAAAATTGCGCCCAGGCCTGGTCCCCAATCCCCGTCTAGGTGCAGCCGTAGTTCGGTTCCGTTCGCATACCACATCCGTATTTTTGCCCGCGGACCAACCACGGGTTTCGCCAATTGAATGAGGTAGTCCAACCGGGTCTCATCCACCTCCGTGACGGTTGCGAACTTGCCCGTCGGAGCTTCATACACCGGCTCTTCCAACATGATTTCAACAGGGCCTGTTTCATCGGTACCTAAAGCCCGTTGAATCTGATCGTAAGAATGCGTGCCCCATCCCGTCACGCCGAAACATAATCCGCCGCCATCATAATCCCACCAAGTGGCCCAACCGTGGTGCAGTTCCGGATGATAGGGACGGTATTCCGCTTGATTGGTCCAAATGTCCCACCAGCCTTCCCGTCCCCCCTGCGGTAGGGGTTGCTCCGGCTTGCCCGGCCAGCGCAGGGGCCCAACAAAGTTAGGGGCTAAGACCGTTTTTACCTTGCCAATTGCGCCATTTTTTACTAGGTCGCTTGCCCAATTGTTGATGGGCATGGAGCGCTGCTGGGTTCCCACCTGAGTCACGCAGTTATACCGCCGTGCTGCTCGCACGAGGTATCGCCCCTCTGCTATGGTCAAGCACATGGGCTTTTCGATGTAAGCATGCAGACCTGCCTGCATGGCGTGGACGGTAACCCAAGCCCGAGCATGAGTCGTGGTTTCCACCATGACACCGTCGAGCTTTTCCTTGTCGAACATTTCTCGGAAGTCGTCATATCCGTTCCAATTCTGATCCTTTCCCACCACCCGGATAAACGTATCCACAGCGGGCCGAAAGCAATCGCAGACAGCCACAAACCGCAAATCCGCGATGCCAGCCGATTCCTGAACCATGGCTCGAGCACGACCTCCCAGTCCGATAATCCCCACATTGACGATTTCATTGGCCCCGGGTCGACCGGAACCACCTAAGATCGTACGGGGGATGAATTGTGGAACGGCGATGGCTGCTACCGCAGCCAAGGCTTCCCGGCGCGTAACCCGCAATTGAGACATTCTTAGGCTCCTTTTCACATCAAGAGCACCTGGATGTTTGAGGCGACTACTTCGGCGTCTGATATACCGACCCTTTATAGCACCCTAAATAGTCTATGCAAAGGATAACTCGGGAAACCGCGCCTTTGCAAGGAAAAGAGGGCCGATGCTGCTTGGCGGCCAGTATCGAAACAGATGTGCTAATTTAACCTCGGCTTTTCTGGCCGAAGTTGGCTTTGCCTAATCCTCGGGTAGCAAATTCCGGGGCGATCGAATGCCGAACAATCGAGCCAATTTCGGGTAGTGATCCCATTTCGGAGTGACCCTCCCCGTTTCCCAATAGTACACAGCTCGCCATGAGACGCCGAGTTTGGCGGCCAGCTGTTCGACGGTTAGGCCAGCTTTTTCCCGCAACTCTCGCAGCCGTCGACCACACCGGCCACTATAGGACCTCAGATTCGGCTCTTTGCGAGGTGGGCTCATAGTAACTCCCTTTCAACGTTGCATGTGGACTTTTTGCCCGAATGCCTCTTTTACGAGCGTCACTCAATTTAATAGCCGTAATTGTAGCGAGTTGATCCGGTATTTCAAAAAGCACTTGCTCTTAGTTCCGGTAAGGGCCAAGAACTTCATTTTCCACCAAGAGCCCCATTGATCCTACCAAATTTTACTCAAAAAACCAAGCAATGACCTGTCAAAAAATTGAAACTATTTCAATTGGAGCCGTTTGTTTCAAAGCTAGGTCGTAAGATTGGTTCAGTTACCCATGCAAAATAGCCAGCCATGACCGATTAAACCCACCGCTCCCCTCGCACCGATGCGAGTTACATACTCGTAAAGATTCGCCTAACAGCAAGCATTTGGCTTCGCGGCCTGAGGTTCGATATTATGGTGGCTTTTCGGACTATGATAGCTTTCAAGGAACTGCCGAAAGGGCTTTCGATTTTTGATTGCGCAAGGCCAGCCCCTGCTCAAGCCCCGGAGGTCGCGGCCACCCCGGTTTTAGAGCCCTCTATTCGTTTTCTATCTGCTTTGCAAGGATTCTGCCCCCTTTCGATACGATTGCCGGAATAGCTTACCTCGGATCGATCCAGCAATAAATATCCCGCCGCTTCAGCCGGTGCGTCCTCCCGCCGAAACTGGCGACGGCTCTTGATTCATCGAGCGATCGGGAAGCGCACATGGCGACCGAGGCCTCAAATCCACACTCACTTTTTTACTTTTCCAATGGTTCGCATTGAAGAACGAATATTTGAATGAGCGAACTCGCAAGCTTGAAAACACTCTTTGGCCCGCACGAACTTAGGGAGCAGTCTGATGCCAAGAGTCCTCGCAGGCGGATTGGCCTGCAAAGGCTGATTCGAATTTCAGCGAAAAAAGAAGACCTCCTTTCAATCGAAAACATAAACCAATGGGCTGGAAATACCGACGTTTTTCATGCTTAGCATATTGCCAAGTAAAACCCTCGCCTTGACGTACCCTTAATGATCAAGGATTTGGCTAGCGATCTTGTCAGCAAGTGGAGGCCGTCAAAAACTACTGTTGGTGCATGATTATGACTCCTGAAAGTTTTTGGTTAAGATAGGGGCATTTCAACTCCGACGAAAGGGTAGCCTTTCCGACCGCTACCAAGCTGCAAAGCCTCCGACACGTAGCCGGGGGGTCGCGTGAGCAATCACAAATCTTGCGGCCAAAGGCGCTAGAAAAGTGAAAAATCGCTAGCTAAGCAGGAAAGCCGAACGCACATACCCTGCTGTGATTTCCGGCTCAAAAAATCTGTAGGGGAGCTGGAAAGCCCGGGAATGTTACCCTTGGTTTTGCTCTCCAGGTTTCAATTAGTGATAGAATGTGGCGTTGCTCCAAGGCGTAAGCGCGGGGAACGAAGCCTGCCTCGGGTGAGCTCCGCGACGTGTTCAGGTTTGGTAACCAGATTTTAATTGGGCAATTCTGATCAGGAGCTTAAACGGCGATGCAGCATCGGACCAAGCGGATGAAGTTTTATCGATTTCCCACCCCGATCCTTTTAGCCTCCCTTTTGCTGGCTGTTCCCACATCTGTCAAATGTCAAACTCCGCTCAGCAAGACCACCGTGATGGTACCCATGCGCGACGGGGTTCGACTAGCCACCGACGTTTACCTCCCCACCCAGGAAGGTGCAGCTTGGCCTGTGATTTTGATACGAACCCCGTATTCAAAGCAGGGTGGGGCGGACACCGCCACGGGGCTCTGCCGCCGCGGTTATGCCGTGGTAATTCAAGACATCCGCGGACGGTTTCAATCGGAGGGCGAAGATTTCATCGTCTTTAGCGATGACGGATGGGCAGGTGGTCGCCGTGATGGTCACGACACCTTGCATTGGATCCTCAGTCAATCATGGTGTAACGGCAAGATCGGTACACTCGGTGGCTCGGCACTAGGGATCCTCCAGAATATGATGGCCCCCGACGCCCCGGACGCACTTTGTGCTCAGTATGTGAGCGTCGCTTTTTCCAGCATGTATCACCAGGGGATCTATCAAGGGGGTGTGTTCCGTAAAGAGTTAGCGGAAAACTGGTTGGAGAAAAACCGTTTTCATCCTGAGAATTTGAAGAATTTCCTTGCCCGATATCGGTACGACGAATTTTGGGAACAGCTCAATCCCGAGAAGTTTGCCGAGCGAGTTAATGCTCCTGCCATCTTCCACGGCGGCTGGTACGACATTTTTTTGCAAGGCACGATCAATTCTTTTGTGGCCATACAAAACCACGGGGGTCCCCGGGCTCGTGGAAACTGCCGCCTAGTGATCGGACCTTGGGCACACGGTAATTTTAGCGGCCTAAGATATCCCCCCAATGCTCAGCAACAACCGGCGGCTGTGGATCGCTTACGGTTTTTTGATTATTGGTTGAAGAATGTCGTTAACGGCGTCCCTCAGGATAAACCTGTGCATTACTACGTTATGGGCGATCCTGAGGACCCAACTGCCCCCGGGAATTTTTGGCGATCGGCCGACAGCTGGCCCCCGCCATATGAGCCGCTCCGAGGATATTTTCACAAGGATGGTAGCCTTTGGTGGGATCCACCTCAAGATGTCGATGCCGCAAAGAGTTACCGGTTTGATCCGGAAAATCCGGTTCCGACCATCGGAGGGCAGAATCTTTTTTTACCTAAGGGACCGATGGATCAACGTCCTGTGGAATCGCGGCCCGACGTCTTGGTGTTTACCACCCCTACTCTTGATGAGCCCCTTGAAATCACCGGCCCGATTCGCGCTCGGCTATTTGTCTCGAGTGATAGCCCGGATACGGATTTCACCGTCAAGCTTTGCGATGTCTATCCCGACGGGCGATCGATGCTTGTAACCGACGGTATCTTTCGAGCCCGATTTCGCGAGGGTCTCGACCGCGAAGCGTTCTTAGAACCGGGCCAAGTTTACGAGCTAGAGGTGGACCTTTGGAGCACCTCACTGATCCTGAACCGAGGACATCGCATTCGGGTGGCCGTTTCGTCATCGAATGCCCCGCGATTTGAGCCGAATCCCAACACCGGCAAACCACACCTCGGCATGGGGCCTTCCCGGGTTGCCACAAACAGTCTACATCTTTCCGCGAAATACCCCTCGCACATCATTTTGCCACGATATTCCGGCAAGAAGGACTGGTAATGGGCGTCAAAGACTTGCGGCGAATATAGTATGTCTATTTCACATGTGCCCCCGTTCCACCCCGGTCGTGGAGCACAGTATCTTCGTCCATAATCCAAATCTGATATGGTAAACGAATCTCGACAGATAGCTCTCGCATTAAATGAAAAACATCGAAGGAGTCTGGATATACGGCTGCCGAACTGTAGTGCCGCCCCGGCTGAAGTCGAGCGAAAGCACTTCGTAGGCCGCCCCTCGCATCCGGCGATGTAAGCGGTATGCCCCGAGCGGGATTGGGCGTGGTCTCCACCCCCAACAGCCCATCTTCCAACACTATCATTTCGTCGAAAATGATATCGCACCGATTGCCTTTTGAATCGTACTTGTGCCAAAAGTAGAGGTGGTCATAGCGCAAAACCATCTTCATTGGTCCAAGCCAACTCCGCTGGTCAAGCTTTTTTTCCTGCCCTACACGAAGCGTCTGACGGGCCCGCGCCTCGAAAACCTGCCGCTGCGCTTGTGAGACTAACTCACGCAGCCTGTCACGACGCTCTTTCAACGCGGCCCACTGCTTCTGAACTTCGTTAAGCTGATCATCGGCCACCTGTCCGCGAGCTAGGCCTCCCTTCTAATATCAATTTCGGATAAACAGTCTGTTCCTTCGGGTGTCCGCGCTCGGTCGTGAAATCGCACTCACCGCCGATCTCTTCGGCGATACACAGGCGTTTCTGACTTCCCACTTGTGGGGTACTTGCTCTTCACCAAATTTTCCAGAATTTTACGCTCTTTATCCGGCAACATCACGACGTATTTCTTCGCCGTGCGTTCGTCCTCATTGACTGTAATTCTTCTTGAAGGAAATCATCTTCCTGCCCAGACCAACGGTACGCGAAAAGAACGATGGAGGCCGAGACTACGCTTGCTCCTACCTTTTTCCTCGAGGATACTCGGCGACCTTTTTTCCTTGAAGATACTCGGCGACTTAAATTGGGGGCCAAACAACGGGGAAAGCGGGTCGACCATTCACCAGGTAATCGGCCAATCCAGAATCCACCGCTCCGCCACCGCTTTCCTTAATCACGACGATCACTTTTTCTGTGGGCGTTCACGGGGGTACGTAGAACGACCGCAGGACACGGCGGCAATATAGCAGAATTGCCGGTTGCCGTCAGGGGTCTGACGGCAACACCGAGGCCGGGCGAGTACCAAACGGCCATAACGAAGTCGGCGAAGTGCCGGA
>CAKZMM010000094.1 GCA_937128505.1 uncultured Thermogutta sp. | reverse complement strand
TGAGTGAACGCTCCTGCTGGGACAGCTTCTGGCACCCGCCACCCCAAAACGCCTACCTACAAAACTGACGCACACACTTTTACGCCTTTTTTAGGGTTTGGCTTGGCAGATGGAGGAGTTAGCTAAAGAAGAGGATGCGATTACAACGCGGAATCTTTACGACCTCCGGGACCTAACCTTTCCCTTCCTTATCGTTTAGTCGAGAGCCCCAACCCACAGGGGAAACTATCTCGCCGAGTTGGCCTGAATCCATCAGATCCGCGAAAACGCCAACCCACACGGGAAACTAGGAATTCCCTGAGTATTGTTGAACTGCATCGGTCATTATTCGATAATTTCCTGCCTTGAAGAAGAGCTTCGCATGTGGTAAGCGTCGACATAAATACGCACCGCGTTAAGCGAAGAGCGGTCAAATCTCGGGTTAAAGAAATCAAAATTTGTGGGGAGACAGGTCCTTCATACGTTTTTGTCAACATGCCGGGCGTGCTTGTTCGAAACGGCTAGGGAATGAGCTCTCCAAAGTTTTTTGAACTTTTCCAGCAAGCCCACTTTGAAGCTGCGATAACCGGCTGTTATTGCCATAGTCGATCCCGGGCAAAAACCCCCGTGGCATACCATACTCCGCGCGCCCCTTTTTTCATGTCGTATCCGAATCGGGAATGGGGAGCCGCTACCGCCCTCCAATGACCCGACGAAACCCGCCAACTGCGGACGCACTCGATGGCTGCCTCCAGAAGGTTTTGGCCCGGCCAGCTCTCGGCGCAAACTTCTTGCGGAGTAAGACCACCCGGCAAAAGCGACAAAAGTCGCTGAAAGCGCGTTTCCCAATGGTGGTGACCTTGAAGGCCGATTCGCGCCTGATAATCGGCGTGTCGTGTAGCTTCCTCCATAAGAATTGGATCGGGTATACCATCGGCGCTGCGCGGTCGCTCGGGGTGCACCCTGACGGCGTAAATGAGCGTGCGCTGGGTCAAGGTTCCGGGCGGCAATCCAAGGATGACTTGCATCTGGTCAGGTGAGTAAAAAGTACCGTTTAGAAACGGAAAAGTGCTGACCACCGTGCCGTAAAAGTCCCTTCCTGGGTGGGCAAAGTCCACAATGGCAATCCCCGGCTTGCCTAGCATCTCCGCGAAGGCCTGGTGTTTGAGGAGGATTATCGACTCTCCCTGATGGCGGATCGTACGAGTGGTGGGAACCCTCAAGCAGACGTAGGGCAACAAGCTTTTCTGAATCGCGTCGTTTTTGAGGGTTAGCCGTTCGAAATCCCGGCAGGCAGGGCTACCATCGTAGAAGTAAATCAGGAGCATTCGCTGCTCCTTTTCCGCGTGGTTCATCGCCTCACGGTAATCCTCCCACCAGATATTTAATTCGCCGGGGCCGAGTCCTCCTTTGTTTTTAGCCTCTCCTGTGGGCTCAAGCGGGAGTCCTTTTTTCTCAGATATTTCCTCCCCGCAAAGTGCAGGCGCCAGCACCATCACCACTAGCAAACACATAAGCCACATGATCAGCATGGCAGAGCCTCTCAGGCTAAAGATCAAATGTGATAAGCCAACACTTCAAAACTCTTCATGCCGGGAGCTGTTGCCAGAACCTGCAGCCGAAGAGGGCCGGAAATCGATATTGCCGGCAAACTTAGTTCATCTACCGAAAAGCCATGTGTCATCTTTCGCCCACCTACCACCCTGTTCCGGCAACACTCCATCGGTGAAACGGAATGCGTTCGGCGATCTACCGAAAACAGCTTGAGCTAGTTCGCGGATCCGAGATGGTACAAGCAATCGCCTTGATAAAATGAGAAACAAGGCATCAGCCGGGTAAATATTATCGTTTGAAAAATCTGCGGTATCTGGGTAGCATAGGAATTCTGAATTAGATGTCAAGCTGGCGCGGTCCAAGGAGGTCGAGTGGGAAATTCACTAGCAAAAATGATTCAGTTTAAGTTTCAGAAATTTGGGAAGTGTTTTACCTATTCTTTCTAAATTATTCACTCATCTAAAATTTCCAATTCTGCACCCGCCATTTTCGTTGTTCACTGAGTCTCGATAAAGGCACCTTGGTAATCTGAACAATGTGGGGAATGCAAAGCATAAACGGCATAATGGGTAAAACAGATAAATAAAGAGGACTGAGTGTCATGTCAATATTGAGAATTTAAAGGAAAGGCGGGAATTTCGTATGAAGATAAGTAAGAGCTGCGTCGCTGCAGATTGGCGTAATGAAACCGGCTCGAAAGTGCGGGAAATCCTACGTGTAAACAGTTTGGTGGGGGTTTATGGAAAGCCGCCGACCACCGTGTGTTCTGCGAAAGCCATCGGAAAGACATCTCTTTCAAGAAACCTTTCCGTCGCAAAACTGGGCGCGATAATTCTTGTCCTTTTTTGGGCTCCATGGTCTCAGGCAAACGAGCAGCGTTCCGCTGATTGCGCGACCACGCAGGCACGTTGTCCTTACGATTCGGGGCAGGTCGTACCGCGTGCCCCTTGGCCAGGAAAAGACGAGCGCATGCCGTTTGAGGTTCAGTTTTTCGACGAAAAAGCTGCGCGTCAGGCTTTGGATCAATTGGTCCAGCGGGCGGAGGCTTTGGCCTCTACACCGATGGACAGTCTGACCCTCAGCTCGGTACTGCGTCGGGCCGAAAGCCAGGCTGTGGCAGAAGTCAAAAAGGGCACGCAGAATCTTCGGGCCCGATTCTCCCGGGCCGGTAGAACGGCTGAAGGCTGGATAAAGTACCTCGATTTCGACGCTTTCGAATGCGCACTTCAAAAACCGGAGGAGCTTTCAGAACAGTCGCTCCAGCGGATGTTCGGCCGTTTGGCAGCGGGTCATGCCGGCTTAGAACTACGCTGCTTCGCGGAATTGCGCGAATCCGTCCGCAGGCTGCTTCTACGGAGGCAAGCCACGAAGACTGCCGACGCCAACCAACTGGAGCTTACCCGCCGGGAAATGCTGACCCGGTTGGTCGCTTGGCTGCGCGAATATGCTCAAACCGGCTCTCCTCAGGCATTGGTCGAGGCTGCGGAAGCTTATCGGTGGCTCGAAGAGCTTGGACTGGCCGACGGTTTAGCTCCTGTGCCTGCGGAACTTGCCCATCAACCGGCGCTTGTTGCAGGGATTTCCGAAAGATTGGTTCATGAGGTGCTTTCGCGACCAGTGGAAGATGTCTCACCGGTCTATGACGTTATCTTGGGTTCGCATTTGTACGGCACCGGCCGGACCCGGGGCCAGCTGGGGGCAGAGCTTGTTCCATCGTCAAAGCGGGCGCTTCTTGCACTGGTAATCGAAGGTTCAGTTCAAACAGAATCCAACGGCTACAATGGGCCGGTTCGCTTTTTTAGCAAAGGTAACACCTCTTTTGAAACAAAGTCACTCTTACAGATTACCGGCAGAGGACTAACCGCTTGGCACGCGGAAACTGCGGCACAGACCAGTTCACACCTGGAATGGCTATACGCAGTTCGCGGGGGAGCATTGGTGGAAACCCTGGCCTGGCGTCGGGCAATGAGTCAGAAACCGCTGGCCGAGTATATTGCCGCGCGACATGCGGAGGATCGCCTCAACCGGCGAATTGACCGGCAGCTCCGCGAGGCAGTGGACCGGGCCAATCAGTGGTTTAACACACAAGTGGTTGTGCCCCTACGGGATCGCGGACTTTACCCCAAAGACTTTCGGTTTTGGACCACTGACAAAATGATTTTTGCCACCGGCACGCTTCCGCTTCGTCCGCTAGGTCCTACAAGTGCACCGCCGAAGTTGGGTCCGGAAACCGACTGTTTCGTCTGCCTCCATGAATCGATGGCAAACATCGCTTGGTTTGGGGTGCTGGCCGGAAGAATCCTCGAAGAGGAGGGACTATTACGGCAGGCGGAAGCCGTTTGGGGCAGAATTCCCGAGCGATTTCAGCGCCCCCCGGATGAGGAGGCGTGGACCGTCGTCTTGGCAGAAAAAGGTCCCCTTTTCGTGAGTTTTCGAGACAACCAAATCCGGATAACTTTTCGGGGCCGTTCCTACCGCCGAGGCGACCGCAGCTACCCCGGCATGGATATCACGGTTACCTACTTGCTGGTTTCAGACGCGGAAGGGGTGGTAGCCAAACGGGTCGGCGAGCTGGAGATCTATCCCCCGGGTTTTCGACCGGGCCAACGCCGACTATCGGCCCGCGAGCAGGTGCTCCGGACTTTAATCGAAAGGCGCTTAAGCAAGGTCTTTGATGCGGAATGGCGCCCAACTGTCTTGCGACTCCAACCGACGGCTTCGGGCAACAAAGCGGTGGTACTCCGCTGGCAGGAGCTCATTGCCCAAAACGGCTGGCTTGCGGTCGGTTTCAAAGTGGTCGATGCCGCCGAGTAAAAAATGGCTCTCTCCTACGTCGAGCAAAAATGGTCCTCCCAACTTCCTCGGCTAGCGCAGTTTCCGATGGTGTTCATCAACTCTGGATATAACGAGGCTCGATTGGCTTGGGCCTTCTTCTTAGCCCAACAACGATTGCAATGGAAACGATGGTTGCGATGCGAGGAGACATAGCAGGGGAAGAGTACCCTCAGCCAGGATACGCGTTGTCATGAGTCGCACGCCTGGTTCGATGATCTGGCGGAGGGTATGCCCGAGCACCATCCCAGGGCACGTCGTATCATGATTCCGAACTTCGTTTCCCGAAGGTACCTTCGCTAGCTGCGAAAAGTAATTCAAACCGTCCTTGGGATCGCGGCAATTCAATTTCCGCGCAGCCCGCATGGGTACCTTTGTTTCTTCATTGGCACCTAATATTTCTGCGTTGGTGCCTAGATTTCTTCGAGAGAGGGTAGCCGCCAAGGTTCGCGATAAACTCGCCGAGTAAGGAACTGGTTGGCCTCCTCGTCCCCGATAAACCGGTAGGTGTTCGGGTCGAATCGCACGGTGCGTCCCACTCGCCAAGCCGCATTGCCCAAATGGCACATCATACTACAAATGTGACCTACCGTGGGCAGATCGGCGTTGGGACGCTTCCGGCTTCGAACACACTCCAGGAAGTTTCGGATGTGGGCTATGGTGCCGTCCTCGCCAAGTTCCTGCTTGATTAACTGGCCACGGCGATCGTAGGCCCTCCAGCGCCCGTTGCCGATGGTGATGAAGCCCTGATCGCCAAGCACTTGGGCCCCTTCACTTTCCTCGTGTAGGTGGTACGGGCTCCATAAGCGTAATTCGTAGGTTATCACGACCTCAGGAAAATCGTAGGTAACCATCATCGTATCGGGCCACTCCTGGAGGTCGTCATAATATCGCTTACCTCCATGGGCCGACACAGCCTCCGGCAGCTTCGGTAACGACTTTCCTTCGCCGGCCAGGGCGGTTTGCACACCCCAAAGGGCTTTATCCAACCGATGAACGCCGTCGTTGCCGAGGTCGCCCGTACCGTAGTCGAAAAACCAACGCCAACTCCCGTGGAAGCGGCGCAGATTGAAAGGCCGCTGAGGAGCCGGCCCTAACCACAGGTCATAATCCACCCCCTCGGGGGGCTGAGAGTCGGCTGGCCGGCCGATATCACCCTGATACGCACTTTCCCAAGCCTTGGCAAAGCGTACCTTTCCGATATTCCCTTCCGCAATGAACTTCACGGCAGAAAACATCACAGCTTCGCTTCGGGCCTGAGTACCCAGTTGTACGATCCGCTGGTACTTCTCGGCGGCATGCGCCATCGCGCGGCTTTCAAGGATGTTGTGGCCATCCGGCTTTTCCACATAAACATCTTTCCGCGCTTGACAGGCCATGATGGTGGGGATGGCATGCCAGTGATCGGGGGCACCGTTGACCAGCACCGCCACCGTGGGATCTTGGAGTGCTTCGCGAAAGTCCTTGATCGCTTTCGGGCGGCGGCCTGTGCGCTTTTCCGTGGTTTCTGCCGCGGCGAGGAGCACTCTTCGATCTACGTCGCACACGTAGCGAATTTCGACCTCCGGCTGCTCCGCAAAGGCGTTTAAGAGCTGACCGCCGCGGCCCCGCAGCCCCATTGCCGCTACGCCGATGCGATCGTTTGCTTGTTTAGCTGAAGCCGGCACAAACTGGGGCAAAGCCCAAGCGGTTGCTCCAGCCACCGCAGACCACTTCAAAAATCGGCGTCGTTGCATCGGTGATTCTCCCTTTTTTTCCCGGTTATTTCTTGTTCTATTGGCCGGGTTGAGTTCGAAGAAGCACAAAGCTTATACGTTCAAAGTGCGACGTCTTTACGCAAAACATTTCTATTGCGAAAACGCGTTTTCCGCATAAGCAGTTGGAGAATCATGAGGAAGCCGCGGTGGTGTCCGAAAATCAACTAATCGGCGTTTGGGCTCGGGTTTTGCAAGCGCGATTCGCTCGGCGATTCGCCCGCGGGCTTGCCAAAGATCCTGGGGCCGCAAAGCACGGTAACCGCCACGACCAGCGTCTTCACCGGCAAATCCGGTTCCCTCCCAAACGGCCTGGAGGTTCAACGCCTGGCGGACCATCTCCCCCACCGCCCAACGGGGCTCGCTGAGCACCTCGCGCAGGATCGTAAGGTATTCGGCGTCTTGTTGACCCCGTCGAAATGCTTTCAACCGAATCGAGGGGACCGGCTCTCGAAGCCCCACCCGCGAACCCGGATAAAACAACGACAGCTCATCTTCTTCAAGCCACGATTGGTCTCGACCGATCGTCTGCCACGGAATCACCCCATCACTACCCAAGGTCCAAGAATCCCAGCACCAGGCGGTGGGCTGCACATTGCTCTGATCCAAGGGATTAGCCGACCCGTAATCGACGACGATATGCCCTAATCGCTCCTTTCGGTCCGTCACCAAGCGGTGGTATTGTCTGAACACTCCGCCATTAACAACGTTATAGTCTAAAACATGGTCCAAAGCATCCCGCTGCCACTGGGGGCGCGAAATATCGCAACGAAAAACGAGCTTCGCGCGCCGGGATCGCGTGCCCGAAACCTGATTGATCCCTTCATGGAATGCCTCTCCGAACCAACGAAGGGCCCAAAAGTCCTGAAAGTTCGCTGGCTCATCCAGTAACCACGGAGAAGAACCGCGAGACCATCCGCTCCGTTTATAGTCCACCTTGTTATTGAGATAAAATTGAAACAGTGTGTCATGCCAACCCTGTTTGTCGATGTGCTCGGCAAATTGCCGCGAAACCGCTACGAAAGTTTTCCGGTACTCTTGACTGAAGGCCTGATCCGCCCAATAGCTGCCGTTGTAATGACGATCGTCGATCGGGGTGGGCCAATTTTCGTGAAGTGGCAGGTAAAAAACCTCTAATGGGACTCCTTTGCGGGGAAGATCGCTGAAGGCCGAGCCGTCAAGATAAGGACCGAAACGTTTGTCCCAATCAGCCCAATTCAATTGCCGGCCGTCCCAAGCTGGTGCACATCCGGGTGCAAGGGTTCCCCGTTGAGAATAGGGCAATCGATTGAGCACCGTGCGGTGAAGATGTGCGAGGCGGTAGTAATCGCGCTCATTTTCCGGTAAGCCGTAGCAATTCATTTCGGGGATAAAACTCAAATAATCCGGCAATGTAAAATCCCATACCCGTAAGGAAACCTCGATCCGCAACGATTCGCTTCCCGTGCGAAATGTCAGATCCCCCCTGTATTGGCCGCTCGGTACGGTATGAGGGATATAAAGCTCGCACAGAAGTGCGCTCCAGACCGGCCGAGAGGCTCCTGCCCCAGCGGGGGTAAGGTCAACCACCGGGGCAATCGGAAGATCGATCGGCCCACTTAGCGGCAGGGCCACGTCTGGAAACAGACCGGCCTTAGTGGGCACGGGCACTAATTGAGCGAATTGTGCACGAATCCCCGCAACTCTTTTCTCGAACACAAGGGTCGGCCGTAATCCCCGAACGCTCCCCCGAAAAAGTATCTGAAAGGCAACAAACTCGTTGCGCGCCCCAAAAAGTCGAATGCTCCGCTGAGCAGCGTTCCATAGGTGATTGGAGAACTGATATTCGTCGGGTTGTTCAGGGACAAATCTGCCGGTTGTAACCTCGACTTTATCCAGCTCATCAACCACGGCAATAATCGCGGAACCGAGTTGGGGCAAAGAAGGGTTTGCCCTCGAACCTGCCCGCGAAGAATCTGTGGAAAATGGTGGGGCTATCGTGGAGCCGGCAGAACTCCCGATAGTACTCCACGCCGGGATAACCAGCGGTTTCCTCGCCGAGGTTCGGATCTCGCACCTTCCTGGCGATCCGACATTACCCGCTGTGTCGACCGCAGCAACTTCTAGGGTTTTTACCTCTGCCGCCACGAGATCTAAATCGCGAAGATGCATCTCGACCGTAGATCCAGCCTTGCCCGCGTTAGGAACAAGATATTGCGGTACCGGATCGCCCTGAAGGGTCACACGAAAGCCCACAACTTCGCCCCCGCCACGGTCCTCCGGCGTTTGCCATCGAATGCGGGCTTGACCTGCGGGGAGGTCCCTCTCCGATACTTCAAAGTCGACCGGTGGCAAGGGAGGCTGATCATCCCTGGGCCCCAACTCCACAATGAAGTATGGAGCATCGTCTCGTCTCGAATCTTTGGAAAAGAAGAAGCGATTGGGAAACAGACGATATTCGAACTTTTCGCCGTCACGCGTCCATTCGGAGCCTGTGTCATCAAAGACGAAGAAACCATAGCTAATCCCAGCAACACGGGCCGCAATTACCTTGGGATCTACGGGTATCCGCTGCCACCCTTCGGAATCCGGATCGCTGGCGTCTGCCATTCGCCAAATCGAGCCACCTTGCGACAGGACAACCGCCGTCAAATCGCTTCCTGGATAGGCCCAGGGCACGCGCGGGTATCGCCGCCATAAGAAACAAGAACTACCCTCTTGCGGGGCATAGCTGGAGGCCGTTCCCTCGACCCAATCTGCCGTAATACTGCTCACCGTGACCCGGTGCAACCTTTCATTGCCCGCACGTTTAAGATGCAACCACGCCCGACGAACGATTCGTCCACGAAGCGGTTGAGGATCAAAATCCACCAGAGTCATCTCTTGAATGGATTTTAGCTTCACCCGCGATGATCCGCCGGTGTTACAAAAAGCCTCCTGACCCACGCAGGAAACCCAAACATCTCGGGTCACGGGAAGCCGAAGCCGATCTTGAGCCAATGTAGGAACGTAAAACGGTGATTCGAAGAGCGTTACGGAGCAAGACAGCACCGAGATAAGAAGTAGGAATGTGGACCGCCGCCTACTCGATGACCAATGGAACCTTGCCCCGAAAAGCGGCTTCATGCCGTCATGATTTTTGGGGACCTCGGACGGTTTACGCCCGAACGTCATACCAAGGGGTTGCACATCGATTAGCCTCGTGCCGGCACCCATGGTGCATTTCATGGCCACTTGCCCTCCCTTCTCGGCAAAGCCCCCGAAAAACTCGCTTGACTGGACTCAATCCGGCTCCTTTGACCAGTGAAACACATACCACGGTGCTGGCCCCAAAGCAAGGTCTTTGCAGGTGAAGGTTTCGTCGGAAGTCGATTTGCCACGAGCAGCCTTAATGGCGTGCCGCGAACGCGGCAATCGACCGTGGAGCTCCCGTCACGAGCATCGTGCCACCCTTGGGCAAAGCTCGGCTGTAACCTCTCTTAGCGAAGCGCGACTCCTTTCAAGGCAGGCCGTGGCTCGCAGCTCGCCACGGAACATGCTACCAGGCAGGGCTAAGCGTAAGTCTCGTGATCTACAAGCACCAATGAGCTTTAAACTGAGATGCGCTAGTGGCGGCAGGAAGACAGCCCGTAGGAGAAAATTGGGCAGCCGAAGGCGGCGGCATATGGGGGCAAAGCTGGAGCGGGAAACTCGGCCAATCTCAGCCAACTTGTATCCCTCAGCCCTTGGAGTACTTCTCTCCCAAAGCAAGCTGAGAGAGAAAGCAACTTGCACGCCAAAAACGGCCTTAATGAATACTGCACTTAGGGAATCGCAGATACGGCAAGCTGCTCTCTCATGACGTGGCGAAGGGTTCCATCTGAACCCCGTAAAAAGGAATGGTGAGGCACAATCTTGCTGAAATCGCTGACGCCCCGAAGCACTATTCCCGCACGAAGTTGATGCCTTCTGCTCAAAGTCGACTCCGGTCTCCAAGATACTTTTCCAAGTGGCTCCTGGGCCAACATGAAGCTATTTACGATTTAGCCGGAATTAAGTTTTGCGTAGCTTGCGTCACTTCAGGCTCTAAGAGCTCGTAAAAAACATTGCGTCGCCGGGGCTCGAAACCCGCATCTCGGATAGCTTGCCGCAGCTCGGCTTCTGTACAGCGAAAGCGCACGCCGGCAGCCGCCACCACGTTTTCCTCAATCATGAGGCTTCCCATGTCATTGGCCCCGAATCGCAGGGCCAACTGTCCAATTCTGAGGCCCTGGGTCACCCAACTTGCCTGGATATTGGGAAAATTGTCCAGGAAAAGCCGGGCAACCGCCAAGGTGCGCAAGTAATCAAACGCGCCGACCCGCGGAACTTCGCGCATGGGCGTGTCACCGGGTTGAAATGTCCAGGGTATAAACGCCGTGAAACCACCCGTTTCGTCCTGAAGCTCACGAATCCGTTCCAAGTGCTCTACCCGGTCGGCCAAAGTCTCGACATGACCGAACATCATGGTGGCTGAACTTCGCCCTCCAAGTTCGTGCCAAGTCCGACATATCTCTAACCATTTCTCGGCAGAAACCTTGTTCGGACTAAGCTGGGAACGGATCCGCTCGACTAAAATCTCGGCTCCGCCGCCTGGAAGACTCCCGAGGCCGCTACGGCGCAGACGGATCAAAACCTCGCGAATCGGCAAGCCCGAAAGTTGGCTGAAATGCTCGATTTCTGGGGGGCTAAACCCATGAATATTGATTTGAGGAAATCTTTCCTTAATGGCACGGAGCAGATCTTCGTACCAATCCAGTGGCAAATCCGGATGCAATCCGCCCTGCAAAAGAATTTGATCGCCGCCAAGGGCAATGGTCTCTTCAATTTTCCGGAAGAGATCTTCGAAGGAAAGCACATAGGCCTCCGGCGAATTTTTCCCCCGCCAGAATGCACAAAACCGGCATCCGGCTACACACACGTTGGAGTAGTTGATATTCCGATCGATATGATAAGTGCGATAACCATCCGGATGGAGTTGCCGGCACCGTGTATCGGCAGCAGCACCTAGGGCCGTTAGTGGGGCCTCGTTCAATAATCGAAGGGCATCCCTCGGACTAATCCGACCGCCACCCGCCGCATATTCGAGCAGATTAAAAATATCACGATTCATGGCCTGAAGTTTCATTGAAACAAATTTACCGCCTGAAAGAACCCAACAAGAAAACAAGAAGTTACTGACCACCAAACAAGTTTTATAAATCCCAGTACCGTTGATTTTTGGGCAAGGCGAAAGGCTTGCGTCAATAACCGGTTCGATACCAGCGAATTTGTTCCAGCCGAAAATGAAAACGAGCTTCTTTTAGGCGAAAATCAAAAACTGAGGAGCCATAATCAACGCTTGCCCCGAAAGCGGGAGCTGAAGGCTTTTCGGATTTTCATGCCGCCGCCTTGGGAAATGCCACCCAATTCTCCATAAACTCGGATAGGATCGGAAATGCCTCCACACACACGTAAAAAAGGAATTGCCTCTCCTACGATCGGCCGAGCCACGCTAAACCGAGCGGTCTCGCTCCGGTATTTGCGGTTATCCGAAACGATCTCTTCAATCCTATCCGGGTGGATCAAGCTAAACCGATTGCTTAAACCACGGTCCGGCGCGTTCTTGCCAAGTGCGCCTTCGTCACCGGCCTATACGTCTTAGCGCAACATCTCAACGCGGCCGGAGAAGGTGATGCTTCACTGCCAACTGGCGAAAGCGCTCCAGACCGGCCTGAGCCGCTTCATCGAAGTGAAATCTCAGCTTTTCTGCCAAATAGGTGCAACAGACCTCTTCGCGGATTCCCAAACGCTCGGAGGCCTCTCGGGAAAGCTGCGGAATCTTTCGAATTCCTTCATCCCGGGCTGCCGCAAACCCTTGGTGAAGCTGATTGGCATCGATCCCGGGGCGGCACACCCACAGGGCAAAAACGAAGGGTAACCCCGTCCAACTGTACCACTCGCTCCCCAAGTCATAGACTAAGGTAAACCCGTCCCAATTCCCCTCTGTCTGCATAGCTCGGTCACCGATGAGGATGGCGGCGTCGCAAGCCGAGCTTCCCAAAGGAAAATCAGCACTCAATGGGACGGTCTGCGGCCAACACTGCCAGCGTTCCCGAAGCCACAATTGACCCAGAACAACACTACTTCGCGAAGTTTGATCCAATGCCAACGTGCGGATCTTATTGGGCTGAACACGACTGAGCAGCTTGACACTCCGCACTTCCCCTTGGCAGGCCACACATGCATCCGAAACGACGTTCGCACCGGGAATGCGGAAAAACTCAATGGAGGGGATTAACGCCACATCAAGCTTGCCGGCGGCCAAGTCCTCGGCCAATTGGCTGGGAACGTCAAAGTTAATCTCAGCATCCGGAAACCAATCCCGCAGGTAACGGGTCAAGGGCCACGAATTTAAGTAGTTAGCACCGCCGATTCTTAGCTGGGACGTTTTTTCCGGTTGGGGAGCGCTTGTCAGCACGGTCAAATCATTCATGGATCACTTGCAGCTTTTCAGGACTCGCATGGAGCCGTAAGCCCAGTTGCTTCCTTTCCGCGGAATTCGATTTTGCAATTGATTTTCGTTATCCTTTCTCGAATTATATCGTCATATTCAATTCAGATAGAAAGACTCCCAGAAAATCCATCGAAAATCCGTATGTCCTGCTGGATCACCTGGGGACACCGCGTTAGAGCGAAAGGGCAGAAGGTTCGGCTTCATGGGCGAGCGTGGGGTAAGGGGCAATTCATAAATCTCTAAAATACTTGGTATTTGGATTAATCGTCGCTTGAGGCCCGGGGAGAATAAAAGCAGTCGTTAATGATAGAAAGCTAAAGTTTCCTGCCCCAAGAGGTCGCTTCCCGATACGGTGAGACAGTTGGAGCTGCGCGGCCGATACGGGCGGTTGAACGGATCGAATTGGTAAAGGAGACTCTAACAACACGAGCAAATACCTCCCGGGAAATCAACGGATTGCCCATCCTTTGAGGAGGTGGGGAATCGGCTTGCGGGGGAGTGCACCTCTGGAAACCTATACGCTGGGGGGATTTCGCTTGCGGCGATTTGCAACGCTTATTCACAGAAGGGGTTAGTGTAGCCGTCTGGGCGATTTTCCAGCTTTCGAACCGACCGGTCCCGGGGGATTGTCCGACAATTTCTGGCTTCGGAAGGTGGAGGCGGCTTACGGTCGCGTTGAGTCATAGGTTGAATGTGGGAACGTTGCACCCATGGCAATTGCCCTCGTCGGAATTGGTACAAACCTCGGTGATCGCGATAGGAATCTCCGCCAAGCGATCCAGCTTTTGGGGCAGCAGCCGGGGATCAAAATCATCCGAGCAAGCCGGTGGATTGAAACTAGGCCGGTGGGAGGGCCGCCCCATCAACTGAACTACCTTAACGGTGCGCTGTTGATGGAAACAGATCTGCCGCCACGATGGCTTCTTCAAATTTTCCACAAAATCGAGAAGCAAATGGGGCGATACCGCACTCAGCGGTGGGAATCGCGGACTATTGATTTGGATTTGCTCCTCTATGACGCGCTAGTGATCGAGGGCGAAGACCTCCAGGTCCCTCACCCGCGGATGGCATTTCGGCGGTTTGTGCTGGAGCCTGCCTGTGAAATTGCCCCCGATTTGATTCATCCCAAGATTGGCTGGTCATTACAACGCTTGCTGAACCACCTAGAGCTAAGCCCCCGATACGTGGCGATTACCGGCCCGCCGCGGGTGGGCAAAAAGTCGCTCGTAGCCGAGGTGGATTTTGGGGGCTCCATTGGGCGTCTATATGATTCCCGGTCCAACGAAAGTGAAGCCTTTCAGTGTCCCGAGTCCGGTTGTCTAAATTTTGCGAAAGCGGTAGAAAAGGAATTAGCAATCGTTCAAACTCGGGGCCAGATCGTTAAACGGATGCTGGCTAGAGGGGAGCATGAGACGGGGTCAGCGTGTTGGCTTGTGAGTGATTTTTGGCTCGGACAATCGTTGGGCTATCTAAACTATTGGAGTAGTTTGGGATCTGTGGAGGTGGCGGCTTATGAGCAAGCGCGAGTCACCTTGCTCGAAGCGATAAGTCGGTTTCCCCAACCTAAGCTTTTGGTGTTATTAGAGGACCTTGCCGCGGATGGGCTGGGTGCCGACTGCTTCAAGGGTGTTGAAACAACGGATAAGCTTCGGCTTTCAGGTGCAAGCAATCGATCCCTGATTTCCCTATTGCGCGAGGCGATCGCCTGTGAGGCAACTCGACCGGGGCTGGGGCCGGTGCTTCGGCTGACAGGAGTCTCTAAACAGGAATGTTACCGGGAACTTGCCGCGGCTATCCAAGCGATGGAGTAAAGCTGGCCGGGCGGAGTTCGTCCAAGAAGCGAATAGTTCAAACCGGCACTTAATCCTGCATATTTTACAGTCTTAATACCTTTTGAAGCGGTGATGCCCGTGCCATGCGGTATCAACAAGTTGTTGATTCTGGGGTTACAGGCAATCTGGAGATTGTAAGCTGAGACATCGGAGGAAAAGTGCCGCAGATTCTTTGGTAGAGGGTGGTATGGCCGCACGGGAACCCAGATTGATTCGGAAAATCGCGGAACTGCGGGAGGCCTTAACCCTTATTCGGCGGGAAAGGAAACGGGTTGGTTTCGTGCCGACAATGGGGGCACTTCACGAGGGGCATCTGAGCTTGGTGCGGGCCTGCAAGACCGAGTGCGATTGCACGGTTGTTTCCATTTTTGTGAACCCCACGCAGTTCGGGCCCCAGGAGGATTTTGAACGCTACCCGCGAACCTTGGATCGGGACCTCGCCGGCCTTCGTTCCTGTGGTGTGGAGCTTGTTTTCGCCCCGGAGGCGCGGGAGATGTACCCTCCGGGTTTTGACACCTGGGTCGAGGTCAAAGGTGTATCGGAACCGCTCGAAGGGGTCTGTCGCCCGGGGCATTTCCGCGGGGTTGCCACAGTTGTACTGAAGCTTTTTAACATCGTTCAACCGGACGTAGCCTATTTCGGGCAAAAGGACTATCAGCAAGCCCTGGTGATTGAGAAGATGATCCGCGATTTGGATCTTCCGATCATCCTCCGCGTTTTGCCCACGGTCCGCGAGTCTGATGGCCTCGCCATGAGTTCCCGGAATAGCTACCTGGATCCTGAAAGCCGGAAACAGGCGACGGTCTTATGGCGGAGCCTTTGTCGGGCGGCCGAGTGCTTACGAAACGGGGAACGCCGTGCCGATGTGATTCTTCGGGAAATGCGACAGGTTATCGATGCGATTCCCAACGCAAGAACCGATTACGTTGCGCTGGTGAATCCTGAGACTTTACAGCCGGTTGACGCTATTACCGGAAAGACCCTGGCTGCCGTGGCAGTTCGCTTAGGGAAAACCCGACTAATCGATAACTTGTTACTCGAGCCGTGATGCAGGGGCTTAATGGCGTCAGGCAGCCGCTGCCGGATTTCCTTTCAATGGGGAACTAAAGGACTTTCAATGGGGAACTAAAGGAACTGATATTGGGGAACCTAGAGTGCGTGAATTTGCAGCCCGAATGCTGTGTTACGACGGGGGCCTTTCCGCAAAAATGATGCGCGATTGTGAGCTGCCAGAACGTTGATCGTAAGGTGTGCTACCGCTTATCGAAGGGGATTTTCGTGGCAAGTCCAAGGTGTTTGTGGCAGAGAAATAGATAGATCAAAACGGCGGGGATTCGGAACGGTAGGCGGATCGCCGGTGTCCGGCAACAACAAGCAGGGTATCAATTACGGATAGCTTACTACTGTTGCGAAAAAAGCTCCGATTGCAAATCGGTCGGTTTTTGGTGGGGTAGGTTGTTCACATTAGGCTTTCCGGGGGTGATTGAGAGGGGCTTCATAAACCGGGGCTTTCATAAACTTCGGAGGAGAGGGGCTTCATAGACCTCGGAAAAGATTAGCCGCCAGATTTCGACGTCAAATAAAAGGGCAAGGTTGCTGCATGAGGCCAACGCTTTTTTTAATCCCTAGGGAATTCCTCGGAATTCCCGTGTTCGGTTTTGGATGGTTATTGGCCGTTTGGTTATTGAGCGTGGGAGTTATCGCATATCGAGTCTGGCGCCGAACCGGCTGGACCGGCGAATTGCGGGATCAGCTTCTTTTGGCGGCGGTAGTCGCCTTCATCATCATTTTTGTTTTGCCGGCGCTCCTTGAGCCGCAAGGGCTGCCCATTCGCGGGTACGGGGTGATGTTGCTTCTGGCGGTGGTTGCTGCGGTTGGGCTCGCGATTTGGAGAGGCAGTCATCGCGGATTTGATAGCGATTTCATCCTGTCACTAGCCTTTTGGGCATTTGTTTCTGGAATTATCGGAGCCAGGCTTTTCTATGTCGTGGAGTACTGGTCGCACATTCGCGTTCAAGCACCGAGCGGGCAGGTCGATTGGTTGCGCACAGCGATCAATGTCTTCAATGTGACGCGCGGAGGATTGGTGGTTTACGGGTCGGTCATCGGCGGAATTGCCGGCACCCTCGTTTTCCTGCGCTGGTGGCGGGTTCCGGTTTGGGCAACCCTCGACCTGATGGCCCCCAGTTTTATGCTCGGGTTAGCCATCGGTCGATTAGGCTGTTTTTTGAACGGATGTTGCTTCGGGGGAGTGTGCGAACTGCCGTGGGCTGTGCGCTTTCCTGCGGGAAGCCTTGCGCATGTTCATCAGGTTCAATCAGGCCAAGCTTTTATTCACGGATTGAAATTTCGCGGTTCGGGGGGCGATCCCCCGATAGTCAGCGCCGTACAACCGGGCTCTGAGGCGGAAAGGCAGGGGCTGAAACCAGGCCAGCGGATGGTGGCTATCAATGGAAGGCCGACACCGACGGTGGAAGCGGCCCAATCCGAACTCATTTGGGCTCATCAGATTACCGAAACCTTAGAAATTTCAGTTCAGGATCAAACGCGGGTTTACCGATGGTCGATTGCCAATCAAGCACCGCAGAGTTTACCCGTGCATCCGTCCCAGCTTTACAGTGCCTTCAACGCGTTGCTTTTGTGTCTTTTTCTAATGGCTTGCGAGCCATTTTGCCGTCATGATGGGCAGGTGCTGGCAATGATGTTTACCGCGTATCCTGTGAGCCGGTTTATTTTGGAGATTATCCGGGACGACGAGCCAAGCCTCCTCGTTCTGGGGGGCGTGGGGCTGACCATTTCGCAACTTATTAGCATCGTTGCCCTTGTGGGTGCTGGATTAATCTGGATATACACGCTCGGCGCGAAACCAGGAAAGGCAATGGCGGCACTTGGGGCACACCGATAAGCGTGCACTCGGATTGCTGCGCTTTATCGGAATGAAATGTAGCACTCGGGAAGCAACGCCGCACTCCCCAAGCAACGCCATGCCAAGCTCGGTTTTGTGCTGATTATCCCGTCGATTAAGAAAGTAGTCGATGGGCTATCGGTATCTGCTTGCATGCCGCGGGCAGAAGTTCGCTCCGGATAGTTGGTGTATCGGCGGTAGGGCCGCGTGCCGGCTACCTATTGGCGTTCAGCTTCGCCGGTCATCGGCACAAAACTGACGGGTACGCTGGGGATCCGGCGTACGGTTCCGTCAAGCTGTTTTTCGACGACAAGCAATTGTTGGTAAAAGCGTCCCACCGGCAGCACGAGTCTTCCCCCCGGGGCCAATTGGTCCACCAGGGGTTGCGGCACATGGTCCGGGGCAGCCGCAACGATGATCACATGAAACGGTGCCTTTTCAGGCCAACCACGGTAACCGTCTCCATGTCGTACCGTGATATTCGTGTAACCGAGGGATTGGAGCCGTTTTTCGGCCTCCTCGGCAAGCGGTTTAATAATCTCGATGCTGTACACTTCTTTGCAGATTTCGGCCAAGACTGCGGCGTGATAGCCGGAGCCGGTGCCGATGTCTAAAGCCCGAGATTCAGGGCTCGGCTGCGCAAGCTGCGTCATCAAAGCGACGATGTAAGGTTGCGAAATGGTCTGTTCGTGGCCGATGGGCAACGGGTGATCCGCGTAAGCTAATTCCCGAAGTGGTTCGGAGACGAAAAGCTGCCGTGGTACTCTTCCCATAGCCCGAAGGACTGCGGAGTCCGTAATATCTCGCCCGTGTAAATGATGGATGAGCATCCGCTTTCGCGCTTCGAGGAATTCCGGCTCTTCATTTGGAAGTCGAGAGGTGACCAAGCTAGCAACTTGCTCGGTAGTCAGTGGTGGTTTTTCGGCCTGGTTTGCCCAAGAAACTTGTGTAACCATCGGATCGCCCAACGTGGGTTTTTCCCACCAAAACATGCGGAATGCCCCCCCGGTTAGAATGCCCAAAATCAGAAGGATTCCCACTGCAATCCACGCCACTACCGGCAACAGTCGGCTCGAGTAGGACATCGATCGGGTCCTTATCCGTTTTAGGCCGGTATTTGCGGTTGCGGCTCGAAGGTCGACCTTTCGGCATCTCCTGGAAAAGAAATACCTACTTGCCAAACGTGGACCCTGCAAAGCCGTGGCTACGCGTTTTTGTCATGTCGTTTACTGACGTGGTATCATTTTACGGGGACCGAGAGCTCGGCTGCAACTATCGCCTTGCATGAAGCAGTCCGAGTTTTGGGGGGAGAGGGAGAAAGATAGCTGTTAGGAACTCCTTCAAAGGGCAGAGAGGGCAGGTAGGCGTGATTTCGGCCGCTTCGTCGCGAACTTTATTAGACACATTGATAGCGCCTCCGGTGGCGTTTTTAGGGAAGGATCCAGTGCGCAAAAATCCGGAAACGCTTTTCAGGCGATCCGAATCAAAATACTACCGCACCATAATGTCATAACTCTCGGAGAGAGATGTTTCAGTAGCGTGCCTGCTTCTTCGGTGCTGAGCTGGCAGTCCACACCGATCCGCTCGGCGTTGCGGCTGATCAGGTCGGGCCGGAATGGGCCGCCACCTCTCCGCGATCAACTGCCTGGGCTTGTCGCAACTTCCAGCCTGCCTCCTTGCCCTTTTTCGCCAGTTCCCTCAGAGTTTCACGCTCTTTGGCCCTCAGCATCAGGGCGAATTTCTTCGACATGGGTTCGCCCTCCTTGATCCACATGCTCCTTGAACGAAATCATCTCCCTGCCCGGGCGAACGATAGCCGAATAGTACAACGAAAGACCAACTTGCCTTCAGTAAATGCTCGAATTACTTTTGTGCGGAGGGTGAAGTCTGTGGCACACGGCGACTTGGCATTAGACGGCAGCAAGATTCCGTCGCGGAAAACTGGCTATTCATCCGAAAGTAATCTGAAGGAGTTTTGCCCTCCTCAGGCCGATGCGCAAAGCCGCAAATTGGCTTGCGACGGCTAGAAGCACGGCAAGCGTTCAGAAATATCGGTTGATGTCTCCGAACTGCTGACACGGTCGAAAGCTGAAAGACTTCGACGTGTTTAGCATCGTTGGCAGATAGCTGTTTTCGGGCAAGGTCGAAAAAAGGGTCGAAGATAGGTGGAAGATAAACAAGTCGAAAACAGATAGAAAAAAGCGGGCCGTGCCCCAAACATCCATTCAGGACACGGCCACAACCGGGAGGGGGACGATACAGTTATATTAGCAAGAATCAGTAGCTTTGAACAGGGAGGCAAAAGCAAAAACGTAAAACTAATCCAAAAATCAACCGAATGTTTGCGAGGGAACAATAACAATATCGTGGAGCTCGGCTACCTCCGCTTAAAAATATGCGTGACCTGTCGGCCGCTAATTCCAGCAAATCTTGTCTGAAGGGGCCTTGATCCGATGGTTCTGAAACGCTTCAGACCTAACAGCGATTCACCCAAGAATTACAAGCATCATATTGGACGCCCGTTTACGTAGGGACGATATTAAATAGTCTAATGGAATTTTTTTCTTGACCCACGAAAAGTCAAGAAGGAATGCCCGAAATCCTTTCGGGGGAAAGACGCTTTGCCAATAGGAGACGATCCATTAGCCAAAGACAGGAAATTTGAAGCGAGGATCGCCGGGCCAGTTCCCGGTTTCGAAGGGGATGAGCCGGCGTTTGGTGGGCGACTCAAAGAAATGACTTGGGGCGGCTTGATCGCTTTATGGAAAAGTTGCCACCATTGGAGCGAACTGAGCCAGCGAGCTTTCGCCCGGCGAGTCGCCGGTTTCGACGGGTTGAACCGTAGAAGTATCTGCAGAATAAGGGGCTCACAAAGCTCAATGTATCGGACCTCGTCTTTTAAGGGCTTACTCGGAAAAAACCAAACTGCATTAAAATCGTTTCTTCTAGCGGTAGTTTAAATAACAATTCCTAATTATTTGGACCGAGTCATCAACCCACCATGGTTGCCTTGGGCTAGGGCAACAGGGTTGGTGCGACTCATGCAAATTTTAAACTTCAGAAATTCTATTTGATTGTTTTTGACTCCACTGATTGCTTCTCGATTTCACCGGGTGGGGGATTGCGGGGTAGTGCGGCCATCGATATATATCGATATATGCAGTGATTCGTGCAATTGTCACGCGAAACTTCTCGCAACAGTCTCCGCCTGGCGGCCGGGTAAGCACTTCATTCGAGACAGACAAGCCCGTCAACGTTATTACTTTACACTGCAGTCGCACTCCGGCCGTCTGCAAAAATGGGGGTCAGCACAGCTTAAAGAAATCTGCGGACAACTTTTGGGCGACCATCTGAGCTCGGAGCGTCGTTACACTTTCTCTTCCTCTCTTCCATGCGCGACTTGCGAAGGCTTCAGCTCTCATCTTCCAAGCTTATCGATACCGGGGATAGTACAAGCACGGCTTCTTCGGGGTCGGAGCACCCGGAGAAGAGCACCTTGCGGCTCATGCACTGCCGATGTCTGAAAATCACCCCCTTTCTACCTCTTTAACGTCCGCGGACATCAGATTCTTTTTTCGTGCGGAATTTTCCCCGCGGTGCCTTATTATTTATTGAAAAATGTATACGAAAGTCATCGTTACTGTATACAAATGAAGGCAGCCCGTTTCCGCTCTCTCCCCAACCAATTTCGTCAACCCTTTCCGTCGTGCGAGGTACCACACAGAACAAGGAAAGCCCTTCCATTTTAAGAAAAGCTTCATCTGAGAATAAACGCTACTAATCTTGTAAGCGCTTATGTGAGGTTTGCGGAACCTATCGTCAGTAAGATCGTTAATAACAATCCCCGACAAGTTAGCATGGATTGGGAGCCGCCGGCTCTAACCGCCATTTGCCGGCAGCAGTATACTCTTGCGATACCACCTCAACAGTCGGTGATTTTTAGGCGGTAAATTTCAGGCGGTTAACTTCAGGTAATGAACTATCGTTGCGCATCTGGTGCCATGTGTCGTCGCGAAAAATCTTGCCTGATCTCGTTGGGGATAAGCGGAGCAGTTTCTTGAGTAGTTTTTGCCTAACCAGCGGAGAGTTGCATGCCAAGGCTAGTCGATCTATCCCACCCGATCGCAGACGGTCAGCTTAGTTACCCCGGTGATCCTCCTTTAAAAATAACGGCCTTCAGGACCATGGCCGAACATGGCGTGCGGGTGAGCCAGTTGAAATTAGGCTCGCATCAGGCGACCCATTTGGATGCCCCGGCACATTTTTATGCCGATGGGGTAACGGTAGATCAGATTCCGCTGGGGCGATTCTTCGGACCGGCTCGATTGGTTGACCTAGCCCCGGGAAGTGCCTTGGTTCCAAAAACCCCGATTACCCCGGAAATGCTCCAGCCGCATGCTGCGAGCTTCCAAGCGGGGGGGCGGGTAATACTCCGCACTGGGTGGGATCGAACCTTTAACACCCCGGAGTATTTCACCGATCTTCCATCGCTCACGTTAGAAGCAGCGGAATGGATTGCCGCCACCGGCATTGTGCTACTGGGAATGGATTTGCCCACACCAAGCAAGATCGCAGGCCGAGCGTGTCATTATGCGCTCCTGAAAAAGGGAGTGGAAATTGTGTTGCTGGAAGGCTTGGCTCACCTCGAGCTTTTGCCGGAGGAATTCACGTTGGCGGCATTTCCCCTGCGGCTTGTTGGGGGTGATGGATCACCGGTGCGTGCCGTGGCCATCCTGCCGGATTGAAAGGAGAGAGTAAATACTCTCACTTGGGCTTTAAGAGAAACTATCGCTTTGGAGTCCGTGAGATTGTTGCCATCAACTGCGTTGTTACGGCCAGTGAAGTTTTTTCCGATTTGCTCACATTTTTCCTGCCGTAATGCCTTCGGAAGAGACCGGACTGACATCTCTTTAAAACGCTCATTTAGCCCCTGATGACCACCAAACACGAATACGAGGAGGCCGATTATTCCCCCGTCGCGGAGGCGCGGCTTAGAGGCTTCTTTTTGCCGGGGACTTCCGTCGAAATTATTCGCCCGGTTGAGAGCCGCGGACAGTTTAAGCATGTCCTATTCGATTTTGACGGCACGCTAAGCCTGATTCGTGAGGGTTGGCCCGAAGTAATGGTGCCGATGATGGTCGAGGTGCTACAGGCCACGGGTACAAGCGAGTCGGCTGAGGAGCTTCGCCGAATTGTACTGGCATTCGTGATGGAACTTACGGGAAAACAGACGATCTATCAGATGATTCGGCTCGCGGAGGAGGTTGGCAAACGGGGGGGAATTCCTGACGATCCTCTGGCCTACAAACGGCGGTATCACGATCGGTTAATGGAAAGAATTGCGGGCCGACGGGAAGCGTTACGCTCCGGCAAGGCTAAGCGTACCGACTATTTAGTGCCTTACGCCTTGGATCTATTGGAGCATCTTCACCGGCGGGGGGTGCAACTGTATTTGGCCAGTGGCACGGACGAGGTTTACGTCCTAGAAGAGGCGAGGCTTTTGGGGTTGGACCGTTTTTTCGGGGAGAAAATGTTTGGAGCAGTGGATGAATATAAGACCTTTTCAAAAGCTAAGGTAATCGAGCGAATTCTCGAAACGCACCACGTGCCGGGCGAAGCTCTATTAGGATTCGGGGATGGCTACGTTGAAATTCGGAACATCAAGGCAGTGGGGGGGATAGCGGTAGCGGTGGCGAGCGATGAAGCGGGACGCAGCGGGCGGCCTGACCCCTGGAAACGCGAACGATTAATTGGCGCCGGCGCGGACATCGTTATCCCGGACTATCGTGATTGGCGTCCGTTGTGTGCCTATCTCTGGAACGAATGCCCCACGGATTTCGAAAAAGAGAAGGGATGAGCACCAGCAAGAATCGACTAACGTGAAAAACGGCAAATTAGCATAGAATCACAGTTGTGAGCAGAACCTCTAAGCAGGGATACTGGAGAGGCAGGCTGCCGCCCTGCCGAGCCCTCTACGTTTTTGGCGCACGCGGGCTCAGACACAGATCAATATGGTAAAAAAGCGGTGGCACAAGGATTTCTAGCCCATGCGGACGTGGACAGGGAGCAGAATTTGCGGCTTCGAAACCACGCGCGGGGATTTCCAATTACGCCGGCGTAGCCACTCCTTTCCTGTGAATTCGCTCTCTCTCAAGGGAATGGGTTTGACGTTGAATCAGAGGAATTGTCCATCCCTCAGGGGCGGCCGTTCTGCCTTGCGAGAGCTCCTCTTCGAGAGCTGCTGAGGGGAAGGCAATCCAGGCGTAGTTCACGAGGAAGCATCCGGGAATCACTGCAAGCACCCAATGCTTCCATCCTTTTGTGACATGGGAGCTTCCTAGATCAAATGGCCCACTTTTCGTCTCGTTCACTCGCCTGGGTGGGTGAGATTACGCGCGCCATAAACGCCGATCAAGGATAGGACCCTATCAAAGGCAGCATCGAAGTACGGTGACGGTCGGAATTGCGGACATGCGGGGAGCGTCGTTACTGGTCCGCGAACTGGCGAGCTTGTTCGACGATATCCAGTCCCACAAGCCTATTCCATTCTGTTAAGAGCTTTTGGAAGATGGGGCCCGGCTTGCCATCGCCTACCACGCGGCTATTAAGCCGGCAGACCCACAGCAAGCAGTAGGGCGTGCTCGTTAACAGGATTTCAGAGGCACCATAGAGATCCCCCAGGTTCAGGTCGGCCTCGATCGTCGCGAGCCCAACTCGCCGAGCTAATTCCACCGTGACGGCGAGGCTAATGCCGGGCAAGGTTCGCGTCCGCGGGGGAAACACCAACCGTTTTGTGCCGAAAACCACGATGATATTCGCCGTGGAGGCCTCGGCGACCCAACCTTCACTGGTCAGGAGCAATGCCCTCGCTTCGGGGTCTAAGGCAGCCGCTTCTCGGTCGGCCAAATAGTAGTGCATCCGGCTCCGGCATTTTAGCTGGGGTGGCCAGCATCGCGGCGAAACCTGTTCGATGGCGGGAGTCACCAAGGGTTGCCCCTTGGCGTATTTGGCTGCCCATAAGCGGAAAGGCAGTCGGTAGGTGTGTAAACCCACCGTGGGGGTGGTCGGCGTCGGTGGGCTATATCCCGGGTAGAGGCCTGGAGTAACGAAGACGGAAACTCCGAGGTCGTTGGCCGGATCCTCCAGCGCATAGTTGCGCCGAACGAGCTCCTCGGCGATGCCCGCCATTTCCTGCCGGGATAGGCCTGGGTCAATGCCGACGATCGCTAATGATCTCCATAAGCGATCGAGGTGATCCTCCAGCCGAAACAACTTACCGCGAAAGGTACGGATTTGCTCCGCCACAGCCGCGCCGAGGATGAAACCCGCATCGGTGAGCGATAATGCTGTACGTGAAGCCGGGAGCCACTCTCCGTTCAGATATGCCCAAGGTTCAGTCATGTTACGCTCGGTACATTCTCCCCAATGAAATTCAAAAGAGACGAAACTTGAACAACATGCGGATCGCTGGACAGTCGGATTATTTAGCCAATCGGTGTGCCTTGAAATGTGTGCTCGTCCGGTCTAAATTTTGTTGCCATGCCCAATGGGTAGAATTTTAAGGCACTCATTCCTCTTAGGGCAGTAGTCGTTTTGCTGAAGGCAGCAGGAGGCTCGCGGCAAGCCTTTACGGGGGTTTAAGGTTTGGACAAGTCTCCAGTGGTTTGGCCGGCGGCGCCGCAAGCCGAAAGTTTGAGAACTTTGATAACCACCCAATTATAGTAAGCCCCTTTTCGCTCACGCGCGATTGACACAAAATACGAACACTTATTCGCCGGGATTTTCCATGATTCCTTCGGCTAATTGATAATTCTTTCGGCTAATTGATATCGTCAATTCGCTAGTGTCATTACTCTTGCGTCGATTGACTTTGCGTCAATTTAAACTTGCGTCGATTGGTTTAGTTGGCCTCGGCTTAGTTTGGTGGATGGAGGGCTCATAGGATGACAAAACCGGTAATTGGCTTCGCCGACAAATTCGCCTGCTTTGGGGGGACGCCAACGGCCATCATAGGCCTTCGGAAGACCGTAACAGCATCTTCGGCTTTTGCAATTTGGTGTCTAGGTATCCTCAACATTCTTGCCTTACTGGGGATTCAAACTTTCACTGGCTATCGAGGCAATGAGGCTATGGCCGGCTGTCATGCATGCTCCGACGAGTTGGCGGAAGATTGTTCCTCTTTGCCGCTGCCAAAGCCTGTTGTGCCCCAGGCTTTCCAACCGCCTGTCGTGCCCTTTGATGTCAACGAGGTAGAGCTTCTCGGAGGTCCCTTTTATCGCGCACAGGAACTCGATGCCGCCTATTTGTTGCGATTAGAGCCGGATCGACTGCTCCACAATTTTCGAAAATTTGCTGGGCTCGAGCCCAAAGGCCCTATTTACGGCGGCTGGGAAAGCATGGGAATCGCCGGGCATAGCTTGGGACACTACTTGTCGGCTGCTTCGCGAATGTATCGGGCGCGACGCGATGAACGCTTTCGCGACCGGGTTGATGCCATTGTGACCGAATTGGCGGAGTGCCAGAAAGCTATGGGAACCGGTTATGTGGGTGGGATTCCTGAAGGCGATCGGGTATTTCAAGAATTGGCCGAGGGAAAGATTCGCGCAGATGGTTTCAACCTCAATGGTGTTTGGGTTCCTTGGTACACGCTGCATAAACTGCTCGCCGGTTTGATCGATGCGTTTGTCTATTGCGGCAATTCGACGGCGCTCGAGGTCGCGGAAGATTTCGCGAATTGGGTGGGCAAAGTCACAGGTAATCTATCGGAGGATGAATGGCAAAAGATGCTCATCTGCGAACATGGGGGGATGAACGAGGCTTTGGCCAATCTTTATGCCTTGACCGGTAAAAGAGAATATTTGGCTTTGTCGCAACGGTTTTATCATCGTGCCGTGCTCGATTTTTTGGCAACGCGTGAGGATCGCCTGGCAGGGCACCACGCCAATACTCAAATTCCGAAGGTCATTGGGGTCGCTCGACTGTTTGAGCTTACCGGCGAACCTAAGTATCAAACGATTGCCGGGTTTTTCTGGGATACCGTGGTTGCTCATCATACCTATGTCAACGGGGGGAATAGTGCGGGTGAGTACTTCGGGCCACCCGGCAAGCTTTCTACGCGGCTTCAAGACACGACGGAAACATGCAACACCTACAACATGCTTAAGCTGACGCGAACTTTGTTTAGCTGGAATCCCGATGCTCGTTATGGGGATTATTGTGAGCGTGCTTTGATCAACCACATTTTGGCTCATCAACATCCGGAGTCGGGAATGTTCGTCTACAAAGGATTTTTGGATTACGGTGCGGTAAAACATTTCAGCACCCCGTTCGATTCCTTCTGGTGCTGCGTAGGTACAGGGATGGAGAATCATGCCCGATACGGCGAATACATTTATTTTCGAGGTGCCAATGATTTGTATGTGAATCTGTACGCTGCCTCGTGCGCGTATTGGCGGGAAAAAGGTGTCGTCTTGGAGCAGCGGACCGAATATCCCGAGGAGGACCGAGTGCAAATTCACCTCCGCTGCAAGAATCCCGTGGTATTCGCCCTGCACTTGCGGCATCCATGGTGGGCCGTGGAACCGATCACAATTACTTTGAATGGCCAACCAGTAGATGTTGACAGCCGTCCCGGTAGTTACTTGACCATCGAGCGGAACTGGTGTGACGGCGATCGGTTGGAGCTTCGGCTGCCGATGAGCTTACGCGTGGAGTGCATGCCCGATGACCCCCGAATGATCGCGTTTTTTTATGGGCCAGTTCTTCTCTGTGCAGGGGTGGATAACGGGGAAATTCCTGTATTAGTGTGCGAGGGAGATGATCCGATTCCTTATGTCCGGGCTGAGCCGGCAAAAATGGTGTTTGTCACTTCCGGGCTTGCACAGCCACGGGATTTGGAGTTGATTCCCCTTTATCGAAAGTATGAAGGTCGCTACAACGTTTACTGGCGAATGATGAGTCCGGAACAATGGAAGGAGTTGCAACGTCGCGAGGAAGCGCGGCGCCTTTGGCGGGAAGCCCTCCTGCGCAATGTCGTCGATGAAGTCCAGATCGGGAATCGGGAGAGCGAGCAGGCACATGGGGTTGATGGAGAGCGTACTGCCTCTGGAATATTTTCTGGACGAGCTTGGCGGCATGCCGTTGACGGTGGGTGGTTCGCCTATCGAATGAAGGTCCTTCCCGATCAGCCTATGGCTATTTGGTGTACCTATTGGGGGAGTGATGCCGGCGGAAGGGACTTCCAGCTTCAAGTCGACGGACAAACGATTGCCTCCCAGCAGCTTCGAAACAATAGGCCGAATGAATTCTTCGAGGTAATCTATCCGATTCCGCCAGAATTGACCCAGGGAAAAAGCGAGGTTACGCTGCGTTTTCAAGCGCGACCGGGCCGCATCGCCGGTGGTGTATTTGGATGCCGTACCGTGCGGTATGATGAAACGCTGCTGGAGCCGCGATTCGAGGGCGAATGATTCGGGAAAAGCTGTCGTCTGATGACCGTCGAAATTTGCTCCGTACAAGTTGGAACTCACTTTGAGAACGCAACCTGTCTTTTCTTGTGCGTTACCGCGACCAAGTCCTTGCGTTTTTTCTCGCTAGGGAGGAGATGCCTTTTTTGCGCCCCCAGGATAACGACTAATTCGGTGCGATTAGGCTAAAGGAGCAATCAGGCTAAAGAATGAATGGGCGTTAAAGAAATAAAGCAGGATTCCGGCACGTAATGGGTGCCGGATTTGCCCGAATTCTGCCATCGGTTTACCGGAATTCATTCGGGAAAAGTAAAGTTTAGTCGCAAATTGTATTGGTGCATGTTCCTGCGCACCGAGATTTAGTGGCCGAGGTTTAGCCGCCACAGTCAAAACTCGTATCAAGGGGCAGAATTAGCGTGAGTTTTGTGCCCCTACAATCAGCGGTCGATAAACTTTAGGAGCGCGAACTTTCGTGCGGGTTAGCGGATTTTAGGTCAAAGGGATTTTTCACGCATAGAGGCGTCGTCGAGGAGCCCAAACCCATGAGCAACGACTACCGTTTTTCTTTTGGTCCGTGGAATATTCACGAGGGGGCAGATCCCTTCGGTCCGCCGGTACGTCCAAACGTCGAGTTTGCAAAGAAGCTCGCCCTTTATAAAAAACTGGGATTCGACGGCGTGCAATTTCACGACGACGACGCCGTGCCGGATATGGAGAATCTTTTCCCCAGCGAGATGATCAAAAAGGCCAGCGCGGTTAAGGCCTTACTCGATGGGGAAGGACTCGTGGCGGAATTCGTAGCCCCACGACTGTGGGAGAACCCGAAGGGAGTTGATGGGGGGTTCACGGCCAACGATCCTGCATGCCGGAATTGGGCGATGGAACGCACATATCGGGCCGTCGACATCGCACGTGCTTTGGGGACGAATCTGATCGTTCTCTGGCTTGCACGCGAAGGCACGTATATCCGCGAGTCGAAAAATGCCATCGTGGCATACGAGCGATTGCTGGATGCGGTAAATCGGATTTTGGAATACGATCGAGAAATTGCGATCGCAATTGAACCCAAGCCCAATGAACCCATGGACCATGCTTATGTGCCAACCATCGGTCATGCTCTGGCCTTAGCATACCAAACGATTGATCCGACCCGCGTTGGCGGCTTGATCGAAACGGCCCATGCAGTTCTTGCCGGGTTGGATCCATCCGATGAAATGGCCTTTGCCTTGGCTCAGGGTAAATTGTGGAGTGTGCACTTGAACGACCAAAACGGATTGAAATACGATCAGGACAAAGCGTTCGGCTCGGCGAATTTACGGGCGGCCTATAATCAGGTGAGAGTTCTCGAACTGGGTGGCTACCCTGCTACCGGCCGGTTTGTGGGCTTGGATGTAAAAGCCATGCGAACTCAAGCCGCGGAAAGTGCTACACAACACCTGGTCAATAGTCGAGCCATCTTCCTCATGCTTGTCGAAAAAGTGAGAACCTTTCCGAAGGAAATCGAGGAACAGTGCGCCGCAAATCGCGATTACGAGGCTCTGGAGCTTGCCGTTCTTCAGCACCTCATGGGGAAGACACCACAAATTCCATGAAGGAAAAGGCTCCGGCAGCGCGAAGGGCAAAGGGAGCGGAGGGCTTTTGCGAAAGGATGTTCGATCTTCGAAGGGCAGGGTCCAATCCCCGACATCGAAGGTTGGGTATCACTCTGTGAGGTCATAGAGGAGGTTCCGAGGTAGGGTGACGGCCCTCCCGCCTTGAGCCCATCAGAAAACCAAAGTCGCAAAATTCCGATCTGCCTAAAGCGTGTATGGTACGGGCAGTCCTTGGGCATCGAAGCAATCGATTTGCAGCAGCTCCGGACTAACGCCTTTGGCCCCAACGATTTCGATATTGCGTTGCCCATCCTCCTCAATGGCCAAAAGCTGTCGGCGTTTCTTGTTGTTGAGGAATTCGGCGACTTCGTCGGCAACTGTCACGCGAATAGTGCGTATATCGGAGCGCAAGGTCAATGGAAGCAAAGTCCGAATCACCTCAATGGCCATGGTCTCTGTGGTTTTCACTACGCCTAATCCACGGCAAGTGGGGCAAATGGTGAAAAGGGTGGTGCGAAGACTGGGCCGCACCCGCTGCCGAGTCATCTCGATGAGTCCGAAGGGACTTGTGCGTAGAATCTTAGTTCGAGCGCGATCTCTTCGAACCGCCTCGCGCAATGCGCGCTCAACGGCTCGCCGGTGCTTCTCTTTGCGCATGTCGATAAAATCATTGACGATCACCCCGCCAAGGTCCCGCAGTCGAATCTGGCGAGCTATTTCGTTAGCAGCCAGCAAATTGAGGCGGAAAGCGGTTTCTTCGGCGGAGTCTTCGACGCGGAAACTCCCGCTATTGACGTCGATCGCCACTAAAGCTTCGGTCTGATCGATGACAATCGAGCCTCCTTCCTTGAGCGGCACCACGCGCTCAAAAATCCGAGCGATCTCTTTGTCGAGGCCATACTTATGGAATAACGGCTCCTTACCGCTATAGAGTTTCAAGCGGTTCACATACCGCGGCATCACTAATTGAAGGAATTCGCGGGCACGTTCGAATGCCGCTTGCTCATCGATGTAAATCGTATCCACATCGGTGGTAAAAATATCCCGAATGGTTCGAATGATGAGGTCGCTTTCTTCGTAGATGGCGGTGGGAGCGGGGAGCTTTTTGATTCGCCGATAAATCACTTTCCATAACCGCAGCAAGTAGGCCAAGTCTCGCGATAATTCCTTTTTGGTTCGGTCCGCACCTGCGGTACGAACAATGAACCCCAAGCCCCGCGGCGGCTTGAGTTCCGCCATTAACTGCCGGAGACGTCGCCGGGCCTGCTCATCATCGATTTTTCGAGAAACACCCACCCGACCAAGAGGCGGCATGAGCACCAGATATCGCCCCGGGATGCTGATATAAGTGGATAGCGTGGGGCCTTTGTTCCCCACAGCCTCCTTGATCACTTGAACAATGACTTGATCGCCCCGGCGAAAAACCTCTTGGATGGGGGGCTTAAAGCGCGGTCGGCCGGTAGCCCGGTAAACCCGTTGGCTCGTGGAACCCATCGGTTCCTCTTCTTCGGTCCAATCGGCCAGGGCATCCGTCGTGACGTCCGCCGAGGATTGGCTCGCAGAACCAGAGCTCGAATGACCTGAAGTCTGCCCCATCACCTGACGTGGATCATAACCGGCTTGCCGGAAGTATTGCGGCTCTACATCCGTGATGTGCAAAAAGCCGTTACGGCCCACCCCGAAATCAACGAAAGCCGCCTGAATACTCGGCTCCAGATTGACGATGACACCCTTGTAGATGTTCCCGACGTAACTGGCATGACCGGTTCGCTCGAAGTAGAGCTCTTCAAGGACACCATCCTCGATAATGGCGATCCGACATTCCTCGGGCTCACGAACGTTGATGAGAATTTCCTGCTTCATGGACTCGCCTTCTTCCTCTCTAAGGCGAGTACCCATTCGCGATTCAGCTGAGGACTATTGCCGGATCTATGGTCGACGGGCCGCTTCGAATTCTGCCCGTAAGCTCAAACGCCCGTGGACTCGGCAAGCTCTACCGCGGTTCGCACGAGCACACATCCTTCGGTTTCGAGGTGCTCGATTCCGAGGGCGCCCAGCACATCCCGGGGGCCGGGAGCTCCTTCCAATTCGGCACGCAAGACGAAATGCAGCATTTCCTGATCAAGCTCAAGCTTTTCCAAGAATTGTTTTAGGTCATACATCGCCCCCGACCCCGGCCGGGTAATCTGGCAAGAGCTTAATTCGTGCAGCTGCTGAATCCGAGTAGCAACAGCTTCCCGATTTTGGCGGGGAATGGCGATGCAGTAGGAACATCGAACCACGCGTGCCTTCGGGAGCCTTTTAGGCAAAATGGTGGCGCCGAGAAAATCCAGACCTGCCACGGTGCTCTGATTGAGGCGTCTGAGTAACTCCGCCGGGGAAGGCGGATCAACCAAAATCGCCTCGAACACCTCCTCATGGCCTTCGATTCCCAAAGCCAAAGCCGATGGAAAACTGAACCTCGGCTTGGGGTGGTAACCTTCACTGAGCGCCACCTGGACGTTTGCCCGACGAAATACCCGCTCGATTGTGCGCACTAAATCACGATGACCGATCCAGCGTAGATCCCCATGTTTTCGAAAACGAATGCGTACTCGCTGCTTCCGATTTTCCCAATTTTCGGGGTACTCCTCGGCATGACCTGGCATGACGGAAGCTTCAATTTCCTGGAACATCCACCTGGCCACCTTTTTTCAGGATGCCGAATCCCCCAACTAGATTTGTACGACTGGCTCGCTCGGCGATGCTCACCGGACACCCTGATAACTTGAATACGGCACCGAACGGATGCTCCGAAAGCGGTGCCGCATTCGCGGCAAACCCAGCTAAATACATCGCCGCAGCCTCGCAGGCTGAGCCCAGCCACGTTAATCGAAAACTCAAAACCTGGTTAGTTGCCGCAATCGCTCAATCTAAAATTTTCGCAATCGCTCAGTCTAAAATGAGGGCTCACTAACCAGCCGATGTTCGCATGCTAAGTCCTTGGGGTACCGACGCAGCTTTCGCCGTGCTCGGCCCGATGATTCTAACACATCCACCAAGGAAAGAAAAACCCTACTTGTGGAATGCGTGCATCGCAGGTATTCCCGAAAGCTATCAGAATCTCCTTAATTAACCGTTGAGATCCGCAACGTGCCTCTTCAATTCTCCGCGGAGAAGTTTATCAACCGTTTGCGCGCTTTCCATGGCCAGTGACTGGCGAGCTACCTCCTCGCATTGTGCTACGGTTACCGAACGACACACCTTCTTGACCTCTGAGATGGCCATCGGCGGCACACTGAGATGCCTAAGCCCTAGACCAATTAGCAACATAGTGTACAAGGGATTGGCGCTCATTTGCCCGCACAAGCTAACCGGCTTGCCGGCCCGCTGGGCCGCTGTGACCGTCATCGAAATAAACTTCAAAACCGCCGGGTCCGACGCATTATACAGGTTGACCACATCGCGGTTGCTTCGATCGACGGCAAGCGTGTATTGAATCAAATCGTTCGTCCCGATACTCAAAAAGTCGGCCTCTTCGACGAATTGGTCGATCAGCATCACGGCCGCCGGGACTTCTACCATCATCCCCACGGGGATGCGCTTGTTGAAAGGAATTTGCTGCTCGGTGAGATCCTCCATGACATCATGAAGAATCATTTTTGCTTGGCGAAATTCGGTAAGCGTGGTAATCAGCGGGAACATGACGCGTATGTCACCATAAGCGCTTGCCCGCAAAATCGCCCGAAGCTGCCGCCTGAACATCGGCACGTTATGCAGCGAAAGCCGGATGCTCCTCAATCCCAGAAAAGGATTCTTTTCTTCCGTGGGCCGCCCCAGGAATAGCACCTTATCGGCCCCGAGGTCGAAGGTCCGTATGGTGACCGGCCGCCCCTCCATTCGTTCCACCAACAGCCGGTAGACGCGAAAATGATCCTCCTCATCCGGCTCGGTTTGCGCATTTAAATAAAGGAATTCCGTGCGATAAAGCCCGATCCCATCAGCGCCCTCGCGCAGACAATGATCAACCTCAGACGGAAACTCGATATTGCCCAGAAGAAAGATCCGAACCCCATCGCGTGTCTCGGCCGGCAAAGTGCGCAACGAACTTAGTTGCTGCGCGCGCCGACGCCATCGTTCAGCCTGCTCCTGATAACGTGCGAGAGTGTCGGCATCGGGGGCCAAGATGACCTCACCCCGCGTGCCATCGACGATTACCAAATCGCCGGGTGACACTTGGTCGAGGAACGAGCCGGTTCCTACCACCGCCGGGATCTCCAAAGCCTCAGCCACGATCGCCGTGTGGCCACCGGGCCCGCCCACTTCCGTGACAAAACCTAAAACATAGCGGGTGTCTAAATTAGCGGTCTCGCTCGGTGTGAGATTATGGGCAAGCACTAGCACGGGACCATTCGGTTTTTCGGAGCTGATTTGACTTGAACCCAAGAGCCGCTGCACCAGCCTTTTTTGCAAATCCTGAATGTCGCTTGCCCGCTCGGCCAAACGATGTCCTTTTAGCCCACGAAAAATGTCGGCATACCGGTTGAATACGACACAGACGGCGTATTCCGCCGAATGATGACGCTGTGCAATCATCTCCACCAGCTCTTCGTGGAGCCGGCTATCCTGAAGCAGCTGCCGGTGGGCCTCAAAAATCGCTCCGTATTTTTCTCCCAATTGACCGGCGATCGTATCGCGGTTTTGCGCAAGCTCATCGCTGAGATCTGCGATGGCCGAATCTAGCCGTCGAATTTCTTCATCGACAGCCTCGGCGGAAATTGAGCGCCGAGAGACGCGCAGACCCTCACTGTTGACAATCCACGCGTGCCCAATGGCAACACCCGGCGATACTCCGATCCCAACCAACTTTTCCATGCTACCTCCGCCGTCAGCCCGTCGTCATAGAAGATCGAGCAATCTCTTGCCAACGTGATCGCTTCAAAAAGCGGTTTTCCAATCTGTTGCTCGGGTTCTTGGAACCAATCGGCGGTTTCGCGCTCCCGATCTCGTCGCGGACTGGCACCCTTAGCTGTACACCCCGGAATCGCGAAACAATTCCACGCCCCCTTGCCATGTGCCCCTACTTCAACTGTTTAACCCTCGAAGCTTCCAACAAATCGTTTAAATCGTTACTTCCCTTAATCTTTTAATCTTTCCTCCCCGAAAGGTTTACCAAACGATCTGGTTACTAAAGCCGCGATCTGATTCCTGAAACCCCGACTCAAGCCGATTGCTCACCCGACTGGCTGGGAGGCTGCTGAGTCACCGCGGGGACGACCGAAAGGTCGAATTTGGACCGAAACAAGCAGACGAGGTCCTCGAGCACTTTTTCTGCCAATTCTCCAACACCTTCTAGAATCAGCTCATCTCCCTCCATGGCACACAAGGTGAGAATCTGAAGCGGTTCGCTGCCACTCACCTTCTGATCACCTTTGGTAAGCGTAATTTCAATTCCCGCGTTCCTCACCACTGTGGCAATGGCCGAAGCCGCACGCAGGTGCAGGCCATCCATCCCCTCGACAACTACTCGACGCTGCACCCTTTGATCTTCACTCACTCCCACGAACCTCCGAAAGAAAACGCCGCAGAACGGGCTGAGACCCGAATCTCCGTCGCTATATAGTGGTCCAACAGACTAATCTTCGCACTTACCTAAATCT
>CAKZMM010000093.1:20000-35081 GCA_937128505.1 uncultured Thermogutta sp. | reverse complement strand
TCGTTCGTTCCACGGCCTTTAATTTCGTACCAATTTCGACCGTCTTTAATTTCGTACCAATTTCGACCGTGTTTAATCTCGCACCGATTTCCACCGTGTTGAATCTTGCAATAATCTCCACCGTCTTCAATTTTGCAATAATTTCCACAATTTCCACCGCATGGGATTTCGCGACCCTTTTGTCGCCTCGCGCCTGAAGGTCAGGTCATCCCGCAAGGTCCGATAACTGCACCGGCTAATTCGTTGCCTTGCGTCCGGAGGTCAATTAGCAGGCGGACGGGCGTGCCCCTGCTTTGAATTTCGGAATAATTTCCCTCGCCTTGGATTTCGGAATAATTTCCAGTGCCCTGAATTTCACAATAGTTTCCAGTGCTTTGAATTTCGCGAAAATTCCGTTACCGCTGCTTCACCCGGGGGATACTTAACGTAACTGGAATCGTCGCCTCAGAAACCATTCCGTCGTTAAGAGACCCACGAATACCCCCCAAAACAATAGGGGCGAGAAAAGGGGGCGTTCCATGAAAACGCGTTTTTTTCGGGCCGAACGATCCAATTGCTCGATCAACTGATGAGCACTCGAAATATGCACGCACCTCCCTCCGGTGGCGGCGGCAATCCCCGCTAATGACTCTTCGTTCAAGTCGAGCTTTTCGAACTCCAGATTGGGCCGACCGACTTCCACGATGAGCTTTTCGGCATTTAAGGTCATTTCGCCCAATCGGGCGTGCACGGCAAGCTCGTAAGTTCCCGATGCTTTCGGCTCATAAGGGGCACTATAATGCCCCCCAGGGCCGGGCATAGGAGCAAGCTCCAGTTGCTCGGGGCGCCCCCCGGGGCCTCTGATTTCCGCGGTGACCTTCGCACGGTCGGTCCCTTCGCCTTGCTCGTCGCGAACAATGGCCGACACACTGATCAGTTCCCCCGGCTCGTAATGAGCCTTATCCGTACTGGCAACGATGCTCGCTTCGGCTTTCACCTCTTGAGCACGCCCCGCTAACCACCGCACCAACTGTCCCCAAAACTGGAGGAAAGGGGATTGCAGATCAAGAGCCCGCGGTCCTTGCTGCCAATTGCGCGTGGTATCGCCCGTAAATACGGCCGTCCGACCTTTCCCCACCGGTTGCACCGCAAGTACCGGCACCGGTGGGTCCTCAAGCGGGCAGACAGCTAACACAGATGCCCCCGGCCGGGCACCTCGTACCCGCGTGCAGCCGGAAAGATTCGGTAAGCCCCCGACCCTTGGAGGGGAACCGCTTCTGGGGAAAAAGTCCGCGATATTGGCGAAAATCGGATGATTTGCTCCCTCCGGAGTCAACTCCGGCAAGAACGGTTCGGTGATTTGTCCCACTTCCCGAGTCCCCACATCCACCGGCAAATCTGCCCCCAAAGGCGTCTCGCCGTAGCCTCCCGGCCCCAAGGAGTGGTAACCGCCCAGCATGACCAGGCCCGCACCCTCGCGAATTCGCTCGATCATGAGCCGCTGCTCCTGGGGGCGGAAAAACGAGCTATCCAAGTCGCCGATAATAAACACATCGAAAGCGGCAAACTGCTCCTTCGTCGTGGGGATTACTGCGAGCTCCAAACCTTCGATGTTCGTTCGGCGCATGAACTGATTGGATTTGGTGCGCACCAAAGCGCAAAACTGAACATCCGGGTCCTTGGAGAGAAAACGCTCAACAATGGCTCCGTATTCGGTCCGCAGCGTCCCCTCCAAATACAGAACGCGGATTCCCGGCTCCACCACGAGCGCGACGGCAGAACGTTCGTTGTTCTGCGCGATTTTCTCCTCGGCGACCGGCGAAACCCAGACCCGATAGGTGTGCCGGCCTTTCCGCGTGGGAATGAATTCGAAAGCCACCTCCTGCGAGCCGGGGGTATCGTCGAGGACCAACTCTGATTGCTCGATTCGCTCCCCATCTTCTTCCAGCGTCACTTGGACAACGCGGCCCGCCAGACCGATGGCTTCCACCGAGGCGGTAATTTTCGCTCGGTTACCCAACATCATCCTTTCGGGGCAGTCCAGGCCTACGAATTGAATATCGCGATAGGAAGCTTCGCTTCTTAAAGTCGCTCCCACGCCGACGGTGTGCACGGGGAACCCGACGCGCAGCGCCGCCTGCTGCGGATCCCCCGCGGCATTGTGGATGCCGTCCGAAAGCATAATCGCTGCCTCGATTTGCCCTCGCTCAACCGCGTAACGAGCTGCATCCAAAGCCCGGGCCAATGAGGTAGCTTCTCCATCCGGTTGTAAGGACATGAGCGCGGGCAATCCCTCCAGCTTTTGGGCCCGATCGGCGAAGGCAATGAGCCGCAGATCGAAAGCCTCTTCCAAACGGGGCCACCATACTTGAATCTGCTGCCGGGCCTGTTCGAAGCGGTTTAGCCCGCCGCTTGTATCCGCGATGCTCATGGATCGAGATCGATCCAAAAGTAGAATCAACGCAGGCCGTTCCTTGAGCTCGCGGTAAAAACTAAACACAGGGCGAAACAGAAGCAGCACAATGATGATAATCGCGGCGGCCCGCAGCAGGACCAGAATCCGCCATTGGCTCGGCCTGAGCATGCCGAAGGCACGCCAGTAAAAGCCAGTCATCACGGCGATGGCGGCAATCGCCACCCCGATCATGACCCAAATGCTGTGACCACCTTCAAGCGTGATTTCGAACACCGGATCAGGACCTCCGCCCTCTGCGGAATTAATCAGAGGATTTGACCGACTTGGCCGCCGCTTTTCGCTTCCCTTCTTTATAAGCCTCTTCCCCTAGTTTAATGCACTTCACGTACACCAAATCCTTCAGAGTGTGCCCAAAATCGCCTTTATCCCGTTTATGAAGCAGAAAGCGCTGCGGCGGTTCCTCCGGACGATACTTCACCGGCGGACCGGCTCCTTCGTCGAAAACCGGTTCTACGTAGATGATCTCCGCCAGCGGCCCGGTGATGGTCCGTCCATCCCGAAGGGTAATCGTATGTAGGTATTCACGTGCCGGATACGCTCGGCCTGTGTAGTACTTTTCGTTGACCGTGAGCTCCTTGAATCGCCATTCCTTTTCCATCCATTCCTTGGCGACCTGACAATCGATCTGCTTTACCGCAGTGAGGGGGATCTCGCGTTGCCGCTTCAAAGACTCATCATAAATTTTCAGCCGTTTGTCTCGCGTCATGTAAATCCGGCCTGCAATCACCCGACCGTCCGAAAGCTCAAGATATCCGAGGACGGCATCCTCTCGCGCAGTGGTTCGGGGACCAAACGGGTTGATGGCCGGCGGTTCATCGGCGGCAAGAGTAGCCGCCGAAACCAAAACGATGAGAATGCTTGGCGCCAAAACGGCCGGGATGTGACTTAGCGACAAAAGTCTCCCCCAGACCGGACCCGCCCCCAAAAGCGAAAAGATACCCGCCCGACTTGCTTTTAAATTTTCGGCGCAAATTCCCTTGGTGGCATAGGTTGCGGAATCACGCCCGGTTACTGATGGACTCCCTCTTTCCAGCCGAAGCAACCCCAAAGGCACAGGGGCCGAAGGGAGGAGCGTTTTTACCCCAGTTACGCGATCTTGTGGATTTCGAACGATCGATTCATGCCCAGTATTTTGTTTCATGGCTACGTACCCTTTCGGAGAGGACGTATGCTCCCGGTTACGCGCCTATCCAGAGCGCGCCTTGAGCTGACCGTGGGGATTCGCCCCGTGTCTATTTCCTCTTTTTCAATCGCAGGCGAAAGTCTCGCTCATCGCAAGGACAACTTTATTTGGAAATACGGCTTTATTAAAAAAAGCGGCCGTATTTAGAAATGCGGCATTTAAAGAATGTGGCGAATTTGTTCCGCAAAATCTTTGCCCGACGACTTTGCTTGGCAAAAGTCAGAAAGATTACCGCTTAAGTTCGCGGCTAATAGTCAAGGTTCCCAGATGAATACGACCTGAGTCATGGAGGACTCCCGCCGACTTTTTGCGAATCCAGCGACTCTGCTTTGTTACTTCTCCCGCAAATGGGATGCTTAACTTCGGCGGAAGATCCGCTCGGCCTTCCTCTTTCCTTTGGGTAGTAAGCATTTTGGAGGATCGATTGCCAGACCCTCATTTTCCATTTTTACCGGCTGAAACACGACTTGCACGCGGATAACTCGCCCGTCAAGATGATGATACCACCTTTGTGGGGGAATTTACCACTCGATAGCCTTATAATCTATTATCACCAATTGCCGCGACGCGATTATGTCCCCGAAGATCGGTCACAAGATCGGTTGCCAACGCCCACCATCAGTCCCCGGAGTCGGCTACAGACCGGCTCAGTTGTGAACAAGCTTGCCCCCGGCGCACCGAGTTGACTTGTCAAGATTTTTCGCTTGGGGTTTTCGGGGTTTAAGTGACGGTCGACGAACGATTCCCTAAAAGGTGCCCGGAGCTGGTTTCCCGAAAGTTGCCGCTGGGACAAACTTTGCCGCATAGGTAAACTGGGAGGGGTCGCGGGGCGAGAGTGCATCGCAATGCGATCTTCACCTTGCCCTTAGCAGAATTGGTGAAAATTGCCAATGGCTGGCAGATGGCCGAAGGCCCCGGAAGAATCGCTTCATCATCGCAGATCGCGTCATGCGGGTCCAAAAATACACTTCTCATTCGTGAATCTCATCCGCGACCACTCGGAACTCTCAGATGCTAACCTTCTGTGCTTGCAGGTGGTTCGGTGGCGGAATTTCTGCCCTCGGTCAAGTTGCCCATTCAAGAAAGACGCCCTTTCAGGATGACCTCCCGAGGCATCGGCGTGATGTGGCTGGTGGCGTTTGATCGTTCGGGTAGGGCGGATCGCTCCGAAGAATGACCGATTTTTCGGATTGTTGCGCTAAAAGGCATTGACGCTAGCATTTCAGGTCGATTCAATCCAAAATAGTGGCAGCGAAACCCGGACGGCCTCGGGTCGGAGCCAAGCGGGATATTTTCGGAGTAACCAGGCGGCTTAAACGCGTACCGTAACTCCGGAGCCCCCGTTGGGGATCGCGGCGAAGGCTAGGACAGAACTGACCCGGAATACCGGAATAAACGGGAATCTTGCGGCGGGGGATTGACACAGGAAAAAATCGCGGACTAAATGTTGGTTTTCATACTTGTCCACAGGGTCAACGGGTGAGATTCTCCCTCCCTAAGGCGGCCAATTGCAGGGCGTTTGTACTTACAGGAGTCTTCCGGATGGCCAAAGAGCGACGGTTGAGGGTGAGCGAAGTGGGCGATGTAACCATCGTGCACTTTGTCGACAACCGGATCACCGAAGAGCTGGGGATCCAGGAAATCGGCCAAGAACTTGTCGATTTGGTCGAACGAGAGGGAAGAAATAAGCTGATCCTCAATTTCTCCGGCGTGGGCTTCATGTCGAGTGCCGCTTTGGGGAAGCTGATCACGCTGAGTAAGAAGGTCAAAGCCCGAAATGGCAAACTCCGACTGTGCGCCATCCGGCCGGAAATCCGGGAAGTCTTTACGATCACCAAGCTCGATCGGCTCTTCGAAATCTATGACACTGAATCCAAAGCCCTTGAGAACTTTTGACCTGCGGCCTCGAAGTACCGGGTCGGTCGGTGTGTCCGAAAATTAGGCCGTTTCCCGACGGGATTTGCGGTTCGTGCATTCTCGTTTCTCGATTCACGCACGGACTTCACAAGATCCCCCAAAATCTTGCATATCCTTGCCAAAAACTCTCCACGGGTAGCCTTTAGTGATAAGGTTGTGCCGATTGGATTAGAACTCTCAATCTTGCATATCCCTCAAATTTCTCGCGCGTAGCAAGCTGTTCCATTTCTGGGCTGACCGCGGACAAACCGCAGACAAATCCTACCGCTCGGAATCTCATCAACTCGTCACACAACTCTACTCTTAACTCGTCATGCAACGTGTAAAAGATGCTTTTAAGCGCGCCCTGGTTGCCCTTATCTCGTCAAACAACTCGTAAGCTATCTGAAGCTATCTGACGTCGATAGGCGGCACCGATTTGGCGTCGCTATGCTGCGCAATTAGGGAGCCCGCACTCGATAAGGCAGTTTACTGAAGGTGGGGTACTTTTGCCGATTTGATGACCCCAATTCCGATGGACCTCGGTGGCTCTCGCACCGGAACTTCAAGGACAGTTACTTTTGATAGTATTATCATTATTATTTGCGTAATGAATCGAAAAATTCAGAGTGGTTTTGTGAACCTTCTCGAGCCTTCCGAGGTTCGCGTAACTTTCACTTTTCCGTGTTGACCTTGTTGGACCCTTCTGAGTTTCCGTCGGCTCGTAAAATGCCTTCGGAAACCGCAGGATTTACCGTGATTTCCGGCGCAGCGATGAATCGGTAGGGGGGGATTGTGCTTTTGCACGCCTGCGGGGACATGCGATTAAGTCAAAAGTCAAAAACAAACGGAGTGATAAGGCAAAAGCCAAACGGCCCTATACGGACTCAATGTAACTCCTCAATGTCTTGCTTTGGCTGAAACACGCTCTAATGATTCCTACGCGTGTGCTTTTTGGGGATGAGTATTCCTCGGCACGATGAATTGCGGGGTTAATTCGGTTCGCACCTCCGCTTGCGAGCTAAATTTTCAACAGAAGCTTGCAAGAAACTCCTTTTTTAGGTGGGCGGAAATCGGAAGAAATTCGGCGTTCGGGTTGCACGAAAGTCTCCGTTCCTGAATCTTCGTTGATGCGTGGTTGGGAATCCCCGCTCCAAAAGGAGCAATCAAAGAGAGGGGAAAAAAGCGGGATGATGGGGCTAGATTTTCCGAGGAATTAATGGCTCCTGACGAACAAACAACTCATACGTGGGAGCTTGATTTGCTGCCGAAAGGCGATCGGATGAAGCTTCCGTGGCATGCTCAGGATCTGTTTCGCCTCTCTTTTGCCGAAGGGCTTAAATAGAGAGGCTTCCGGTCCAGGGTATGGATTGCGAAGAGTTTGCTGATTCCGATGGCGTTTTCATTCCGGGGGTAATCACGACCCATTCGCTGTGGCTAGTTACGCCATAAACTACGCCGTGATCAGAAAATCGACGCATTCAGGGATGAAATTGCTAAATTAACCTGGTAAAATCGCCGTCTGCATGGTGTACAGGTACGCTGCGAAGTGGGGGATTTTTAAACCCATGCGGATGTCTTTTTAAGCGAGCGTTTGCCGCGGGGGGACTCTTTTCCGTCACCAAACTCGGCTTTTAGATCACCGATTATTGCGTCTGAGAACCAGATTTCTGTCAGATTTCTGTCTAAAATCGCTGAAATCATTTGGCTCAATCCGTCCGGCGGAAATGTTGATTGATTCCTCTGTGCAACCATACCTCTAGCACGAAGATTGATAGCACGAAGATTGATTTGTCGACCGAATACGGCGATGGGCTTGTGGTGCCAGCCCCCTTGAGACTTTACATAGCTGCGGGTAGTAGGACCAGATGCTGAGGAACTTGATAAAGTCAATAAAGCTTCTCTTTTTTCTCGAGTTTATGCCGTCACACCTGCGGCTACTGACCTTCTCTTTAGGGGGGATTCTGCTGGGTTTAACGGCGTTAACGATTCATCTTTCTCGGGCACCCTCCTACCTGACAGACGAGCCGGAGGCCTGCGTAAACTGCCACGTGATGCGGAGTGCTTACGTCACGTGGCGGCACAGTAGTCATGCGGAAGTTGCCCATTGCAACGACTGTCACGTTCCGCACGATTCCTTCTGGAAGCATTGGGCTTTCAAGGCGCAGGATGGGCTACGTCATGCTGCGATCTTCACGCTGCGATGGGAACCCCAAGTGATTCGTTTATCGCGGGGTGCACAACCGGTGGTGGAAGAAAACTGTCGCCGGTGTCACGGCCCATTGATCCACGCCAGCAGTTTGGCGAACTCGGGGCTGGATCAGCTCCGTTGCTGGGATTGTCATCGCGAGGTGCCCCATGGTCGGGTTCACGGACTTGCCACAACGCCCGGCTATTTGGATCCTGCTTTGCCACCTTTTGGTTTCGAAGATCGGCCCCCGGAAATCGGTGGCAGATCGCCCCGGCAGCAAGAGCCTGAATCGAAAGAAGAAAAGCCGTTAAGAGATGACTCGAGGGGGCGAAGCCGGTAGAAAACGACACAGACATGAAGAGTCGCTACAAGAGACTCAGGAGGGTGCGAGCCGGAAAAAACTTGTAGTGGAGAGGAAGTTGGATTGGAGGGGGATATGCCGGGAAGAGTCGCTCACACACAAAGAGTCACGAACTCCGTGGAAGGAGCGGCTTGATCGGCAACGGGGCCATATTCGCAATCCTTCCAGGAGAATCCTCGCAAAACTCGAGGTAAGCTTGGGATCATTTTTCCGAAAGCGAGCCAATTTACTCTTTACTTTTTTGTTCGTCTTACTTTTTTGTTCCTCCAGTTGGTAATTGGCAAAGGGACAAGAAAAGCCGGATTGGTAAAGCGGTTAAGAGAAGCTGGGTGGCAGAGAAGTGTAAAGGAGCCAACCTGCATGCGATATTCCGGATCTCAAAGTTCGCCAATTGTCGGGTGGATAGGCTGGGGTATCCTGTTGGCCTTGGCGGCAGGGGTATTCGTGGTAGGAATCCTCCTGGGGTCCATTTGGCAACGACGGCAGGAAGCCGTTCCGCCGAAGCCGCTTCAAGCCATTGATTACTGGGAAACCGACAGTGCTCGTTGGGCGGTCAACTTTCCGCGGCAATATGAACGGTATCGTCGCATGCTCGACGCAAGCACGCATACGAAATATGGCGGATCCTATCCGCGGGACTATCTCGAAGAATCGCCGATCAACGTAATCCTCTTTGCGGGAATGGGCTTTGCCAAAGACTATCGTCAAGCGCGCGGCCACATTTACTCCGTGAAGGATCTCACGGAAACCCTCCGATTGACACCGAAATCATCGGCGGCTTGTTGGGTATGTAAGACGCCCGATTGCCTGCCGGTTATGGAAAAACTAGGTCTCGAGCAGTTTTATGCTCAGCCTTTTAGCGCCTTCCGAGAGCAGATGACGCATCCGATCGGTTGCCGCGATTGCCACGATCCCCAGACCATGCGGCTTGTGATTACCCGACCGGCCCTCCGCGAGGCATTGGAGCGGCAAGGCCGAAACTTGGATGAGATCTCTCACCAGGAAATGCGGACTCTGGTCTGTGCTCAATGTCACGTCGAGTATTACTTCCGGGGGGAAGGTAATTATTTGACTTTTCCCTGGGACAAGGGAACCTCCTTGGAGGCGGTCGAAGCCTATTATGAAGAGCTTGGTTTTGCCGACTGGACCCATGCCATCAGCAAAACGCCGATGGTTAAAATCCAACATCCTGAGTACGAGTTGTATCTCACCGGGATCCACGCCTATCGCAATGTCGCTTGCGCCGATTGTCACATGCCTTATATCAGCGAAGGTGGGGTGAAGTACACAGATCATCACATTCAAAGCCCCCTGCTCAATGTGGCGAACTCTTGTGCGGTGTGCCATCGCTGGACGGAGGCCGAGATTCGGGCCCGAGCGGAAAGCATCCAAGATAAAGTGCACGAGACCCGGCGTCGGGCTGAGCAAGCCATCGCTTTGGCCCATTTGGATGTGGCGGCTGCAATGCAGGCGGGAGCTAGCGACACGGACCTAAAACCGATTCGGCAGCTGATTCGCCAGGCGGGCTTGCGATGGGATTTTGTGGCCGCGCAGAATGGGATGGGGTTTCACTCGCCGGCCGAATGCCTGCGGTTGCTTGCGGCGGCGGTCGACCTGGCCGGTCAAGCCCGGCAGGAGGCGGTGCGGGTCTTGGCCACACGCGGGGTAAGCCGACCGATCACTTACCCGGATTTCAGCACCAAGGCAAAGGCACAGGCCCTTGTGCAGCAATTTGTCGATGGCCAACCACCACGGCTTCTCCCTTGACCGCGTCGGGGCTGAAGATCCTTGTCAAAAAACCGAGATCCCTTGTTTCCCCGTAAACATTAGGCGAGAAGGGAAATAAGGGGGCGCCAATTCCTGCACTGATGTTGAACTGCCTTGTTTGCCGAAATTCAACGGGTGAAAACTGAACGGGGATTGATTAATCTGGGGTTCGACCATCCAGCGAGGGGTCGGGGGAGGTGTACATTCCGTGCGGCAATGGCAAATCATTTCTCGGCACAAGCCGATGGCGATCTAGGAAACTGTTTCCGCCAGAACTGAATATCCCGCGGATGGTAGCCGGGGAAAGCACTTCGGTTGGCTCCGGCTGAGTGTCCGCGGCTACGAAGCTGATGAACGGCCCTGCAACGAGGTGGCTATGCCTGTTTCTTTTAGCCAATTCGCCCGGAACTTGACGGTAGAAACGGCTTTCAATGTGTTGGCGAAAGCCAAAAGCTTGGCTGCCGGTGGGAAGCGCGTGATCGAACTGGAAATTGGCGATAGCCCCTTCCCCAGCACTTCAGCAGCCAAAAGGGCGGGCAAAGCAGCCATCGATGGCGACTGGACCCATTACTGCCCGTCACCGGGGCTGCCGGAGGTCCGTGCCGGTATTGCTGAATTCATGAACCGGCGTTATGGGTTGAAGTTGGGTCCGGACAACGTCGTCGTGGGACCGGGAGCCAAGATCTTTGAACTTTTCTTCTGTGAGCTTTTCCTCGACCCGGGTGACGGTGTCCTGGTGTTCAGTCCGTATTTCCCCACATATGTCCCGAACATTGCGCGGCGGGGTGCGCGGATCTGCTTTTCGCGGCTGACCCAATCGCGGCAATTTCGCCCCGATTTGTCGGACGTAGAGCGCTTCTTGGCTGAGGACCCGAAACCCAAAGCGATTCTGATCAATTCCCCCCACAATCCCAGCGGAGGGGTTGCCCTCCGTGAGGATTTGGACGGATTAAGCCGATTGGTTCTGGGACGCGATGTGGCGGTCTTTAGCGACGAGCCTTACGACCGCATGGTGTGGCAAGGCGAACACCGCAGTCTCATTCAGATCCCGGGGATGCTTGATCAGACGGTCGCCGTTTACACCTTCAGCAAATCCTACAGCATGAGCGGCTGGCGGATCGGTTATGCGGTGGCCTCGGCGAGCACGGCCGATCGGCTGGCTCAGTTGATCAATTCTTCGCTTTCGTGCACACCGCCATTCGTCCAGCTTGCTGCTTTGGCTGCTTTGAGGGAGGATGAAGGGGAAAGCCAGCAAGCGATGGCCGCTTTTCGCCGCAAAGTGGAAATTCTCGTCCGCGGGCTCAACAGGATCGAGGGTGTCCAGTGTTTGATGCCCGGGGGCACTTTTTATATTTTTCCGCGCGTGGTGCCTGTCTGCAACCGACTCAAGATTACTTCGCACGGCTTGGCCATGTACCTGCTGGAAGGTGCCGACGACCATCTGGGGGTGGCATGCTTAGGCGGGGAATGCTTCGGGGAAGCCGGGGCCGGTTTCCTCCGATTTAGTTGCGCGGAGCCAGATGAACGCCTGGAAGAAGCCCTAGCGTTTTTACCCGAGGCCTTTGCGCGCACCGATCGCCTGCGACGCTATCTAGAAGAGAATCCTCAGTACCGTTTAACCGTGCCCTACCCTGAGGATTGATCCCCTGTCCGGATGACCGAGCGATTCCCTTGAAGGCCCGATCACTCAACGAGGGCAAGTTGGCAGCATTTTCCCAGCGAGGCAGCAATCATTCGCCGGTAGATCCCGGAGCATTCGCATGATAGGGGAGGGTCTCCCCGTTCCAACGCTGCCTTTGGGCAGATCGCTTGCAGAAAAACCACCTTGCGCAGCAAAGTAGCTCCCGAAGCACGAGGAATCCCAAAGAATTTCGTTAGGACTCTTCGGCGCTTGATGCCGGACAAATTGGAGGTTTATGCACCGCAATCCGAAGCATAAGTTTGCAGGTGTGTAAACCCAGAATCGAGCCATGGAGCGAATAATGCCTGTGGACCTGTAGGGGCAATCTGCCCTATTGCCCCGCCGAAGCGAGCTCTTCAATTGCCGGAAGCATTCGGCGATGAGAAGGCATCCGGCCGGAAGGATGCTTTGCTAAGCCATAGACCTCCCCTTACTGTTATAATGGGGCTGAGTCCCGTTATTTTAGCGGGAGCACATGCTTTGCCAGGCGATAGCGCCTTCCGTCACTGTTGCTGCGGAGCAACGAAGAGAAACACGTTCGTATACAGGGGTAAGTGGCGGTAGTAAACTTCTAGCAGATAGATCGATAGACATGTGACGTAAAGCCGCCCGCCGTGATCGGCCCAAGCATCCGGCTTTGGCTTTTGAGGATCCCAACTGCCGGCTTCCCGGCCCGTCTTGATTTGCTGAGCCGGCACGACTTGGCGCATCACCTCGTTCCACTTTTTCCAGTATTCGCCCTCCATGTGATGACAGACTTGGGTGGCGTAGTACCAGTAGTAAACATTCGGCTCGCCATACGAGATGAGATTCTCGGGCTGAACCAGGTATTTGACGCCGTCGACTAGTCGCGAATCATTCCGCGCCCAACCTAAGTATTGGCGACACAGCAGGCCTTCTGCGGTCATAGTCTTGGTGGGTTCATCGCCCCGCTGATACGAATAGCGCGATCCCCCCGAATGCGACACCCGATCCAGAAATCGCTCGATTTTTCGAAAGACATCCGGTGGAACCTCCAGCCCTGCCATCCGTGCGCTTTGAAGTGCCATCACCACCCAACCGGTGACGGAAAGATCACTATCGGCTTGGGGTGAATATCGCCACCCGCCTTCCGGGCTTTGCGACCGCAGCAAATATCCGATAGCCCGCTCCGCAGGCTCGCGAAGCTTCGAGTCTTTGGTCATTCCCAGTAATTCGCACAAGGCAATGGTGCATTGAGCGTTGGTATAGAAACGGTGATTGAACGGACCTTCGTTGTAGAAATTCCCCTCGCTATCCTGTTGGTCGAGCAACCACCGCCATCCCCGTTCAATATTGGCCTTGAACTCGCCCTTGGTAGGGGTTTGTCCAGCTCCTTGAAAAGCCAACAAAGCCATGGCCGTGGCAGCCACTTGATTTTCCCAATCCTTGCGAACTCCGTCGGAATACGGCCCACAAAGACTCCACGCCCCATCCTTAAGCTGATTTCGGGCCAACCATTGTAGCCCCAATCGCACGGCGGCTTCCGTGGTTGCCGTACCCCCGTATGCTCCGAGCAGGGCTTTTTTCATCCCCTCTTCCCGACCAGAAAGGGCCAACCCAATTTGCGTGGCGTGAAGGTCACTGGTCGAATGAGTACTTTGCGGCGTGAAAAGATCGACCTCAGGCGGCGCAGCGAACGGGTTATCGACCGGCAGGAGGTTTTCCGGGGTCAAGATCGGTTCGTCGAGACGCTCCGAATCCGTTCCCGCCAAAAAAGTATCAAATTCCAGTTGCTCGCCGAGCTTTTCAGCCCAAACGGTTTCCAGTTGCAATTGTCCGCGCCCCAAGGCCGGCAAAATTATTAAGGCCAATATGATCAGTAATCCTGCGTGAAAAATAGCACTGACCAGCCAAGGCGGGGCATTCAGAAGAAGGTATTCCAGGATGTCACGTTTTGGCGCGACCGCTTGATCCTCATCGGTGGCATCGCGACGTTGAGACGCGCCGGGAGCGCTTGGAGAAGCCCCCGGAGCTTGTCTTGCCGGGACCGCTCCTTGCGGGGAGGCGGCAACCGGCGGATTGGTTCGGCCCGACGGGCCTGTTGGCACCTGCGCCCGTTGGGACCTGGCGGCCGGAGCACCCTCCGTCTGAGGTGAAAGGCCACTCGACCGCGGCGAAATGCGGTCGGCGGGTGCAGAGTGCGGTGCACTGGGGCGACGTGGCTCGGGAACCGTAGGAGAATCGTTTTTCATTCCAGACCCCCTCAGAGGATCGGGGCTTCGTGACACAGGAATTTTAGTTTTGTGTTTGGATCGGTGCCAACCGTGTCAGGGAATCCTGAAAACTAACGTATCGAAGAATTCTGAAAAGTAAGAGAATCCTGAAAAGTAACGGGTCAAAGAATGTCGTACCATTCGTTTCCCCCCGAAACAATGACGGTATCAGAAAATCCTGAAAAGTAATGGGTTAGAGAATTAGAAGAAACAAGTAATATGAAGCGATAAAGGATTGGTAGCAGTACGAAAGAATTCTTAAGAATTCAAAAGAATTCCCTGGAATTCTCAGTGGAAATCTCCGAAGCGAGAGCCCCTGGATGAGCAAAATTCTCGAACGAGCAAATCATGGGGAAATCCCCTTGGTGAAACGTCAAGGTTTCCTTTAGTAGAAGGTTGGCACGAAGTTACTTAACATCATCACCTTAACAAACTAAATAGTGTTTTGGGTTCGAAAGGTCCGGAACTGGCTCGAGTTGGGAGAAATGCCACGACGGAGAAATTTCTGCCAATATTTTTGTGAAGAATCCGAATCTGAGTGCTATACGATGAGTTTTACCACGGGCCGATCAAAAACTGATGCATGCCATCATATGAACGTATGTAGGGGAAAGAAACTTCGAAGTGTACAAGGGAAAAAACTGTACTAGGGAAAAATGAACGTATATGAACGGCTCAATCGATATCGATTGGCTGTAAAGAGCTAAAAACATGTTGAACGAGTGAAAAGAACTCACTTTATCACAATTTAAATGTCTTAACCATTACTAAAGGCATGAATTTTTTGCCTCTTTTGATCTGGGAAGATACAAGTCGTTTTTTGGGCTGAATCTGCTCGTTTTGCTGCGCATGTTATTTATATTTTTTATTGGAGGGTCATTAGACGCCTTCCCGAAATAATTTGATTGGGCGTGCGTCCTAGGGTAAACTCGATGACGAGCAAGAAATTAATTTTGCCCCCTCTAGACGCTTTGAACCAGTTTTGAGATATTCTCGTAGCACATCAAGGCGGAACCACATTCCGGAGTGAAAAAGGCGAAAAAATTTTTTTCGAGCCCCGGTTGACAACCGCCGAATTAACTATAGAATCATGAATGCCAAAGGTGAGTGAGCGGTGAGCCACCGCCGAAGGCGGTCTAAAGATCTTTGACAATTTGGTGATGTGCGCGTGTAGATTGCCCCTGTTTCAGCCAGGCAAGACTGGAAAAACGGGGATGGACCTCCTAGTCGCGACCGGGAGGTCCGGGAGAACCTTTCCGTTGGTTAGCGATCTGTCTCTTTTTTCGGAGGCAGTAAGCAAATACCAATCAAGT
>CAKZMM010000093.1:0-17500 GCA_937128505.1 uncultured Thermogutta sp. | reverse complement strand
AATTCCCCAGATTCGGACCGGTGAACGCGCGAGGATTGCCTCGACCAAATCTCCGGAGCAAGTGTTGAGGCTGGCCGCACCGACCTCACGCCGGTTTTTCCGGAGTATTTTGGCAGGCGTCTGGTTCCGCAGGGTTTTCGATGGTCTTTTCGGCGGAAAGCGGTGAAGCTACAGGGGTATCTGCTGGAGCCGGGGGAGCGGATACCTTCTGGTAGCCCAAACTTTTCAATACTTCTAAGATTTCGCTACAGGTGGGAAACATCCGGCCACTGGCCCGTTTGTAACAGTCCAGGGCCGTCATAAACTCGATCTCCTCCGGGGTGTAGTCGCGTTCGCATGTAGTCGGGTCGATTTGCCGGCGACGATTTACTTTCTGCCGCCGCTGCAACTTGCGACGTTCCACAGCGACCGGAATATTCTGCTTGCGGCGATCTTCCCCGCTGCGACGATCCTTCCCGGACCGCCGGTCCAAGGTCACGACGTCCGGCGGCAATTCTTCTGCGAATTCTGCTTGGGGGAGCGCTGATTCTCGAGTCGCGGCTTTCTTGTTCAAGGATTTCACGGCTGATGTTTGCAACTTTTTCTGCGCGGATCGAGTCGGTTTGGCAACGGTTCTAACCACGGAAGTAGTCTCCCTCACTCAAGCAATTTTGACCTTTTCGGGATATTGGCCGGGCGGAGCGGCTTTCTGGCTGCTTGCCTACAGGGCCTTCATGGTGGCGTGCGGTGATTGGGCTCGGCACGTCCTCGCCGACTGGAAGTCTGTTGGTAGATCCGTTAAACTTTTGATGCTGGTCGGCTTTTGAGTCGAAGGACCTAGTGGCCGACTTGCTACGCCTTGCCTGAAACATGCAATTTCCCCAGACATAATACCTTACCGTTTGGCCTAGTGACGGTAGGGGATAGCTGAAAAAGTTAGCAGGATAAGGAAACTTGATCGGTTTTTCCGAAAATAGGGTATAAAGGGGCGGGGGCTGTCGGAAGCCGCTTTGCAGAGTGCCTAACTGGCGTGACTTCGGTTCGGATACCCCTGGCTGGCTCGGAAGCTTGCTGCGGCCGCTCCGATCCTGTGCTGCGGTTGCCTCAAAAATTCGGCAACTGCCTCAATTCGGCAAGTGCCTGGTTCGGCCTCCACCGAGCATGGGGGTCATTTGGGCTCGGCAAACCGGTAATTTCGCCGCAGAGGAGAAAGCCTCCATGCCGGAGGGGTAATAGACCGCGGAAACGTAAGCTCACCGCGGAGATGAGAAAGGAGAAAAGTCGATCTGCTTAATGGGGGAAAATCGGGGTTAATATGAGGCGGAAGGAGAATCGTTTTACGGCGGCAATGGTGGGCTTTCCCCCTCGAGATTTCGAAACTTTAGATTGAAACTTTTGGTTGCGAGTGAAGCCTAGGATTCTGCCTCGGCCAGATAGTCCAAGCTTGAAGCGATTTGAGTTTTAGGATTCGGTGACGGGGGAACAGCGGGGAAAATCGCGGGAAATTCAGTGTTTAATCCCCGAAATTGAAACTGGCGGGCTTAAGGAGGCCGAATTCCTCAGCCTGAGCGGCCCGCCAGGGATCGTAACTGCTGATTGGGGGTCGATTTACGGGGATTGAGTAATACCTTGGAATATTTGAAATGTATAAGTGCGATTGTCTAAGATTCAAGGGAGCGAAAAGCGAAAAGAGAAGTTTAGTCAAACCCGGGGTAGGTTGCTTGGATCCTGACTTTAAGCGGAATCGTGGATGAGAAGTCTCCATTTCTTTAAGTCTTATTTCAAAAAGTCTTATTTCAAACAGCATCAATCAGTTTGACATGCCCCAGTTGCGGCCGTTCCGAAACGCCGATCCTCCCCGAATCGTCCATTTTTGGGAAAACTGTGCGAATTACACTTGGCTGTATCGGCCGCTGACGTTAGACCTCCTGGAGCAACACGTTCTGGCAAAAATTTACTTCGACCCCCGTGGCTTCATTCTGGCGTGGGAGGACTCTCAGTTAGTCGGATTTGCTCATGCGGGCTTTGGTCCGCAGGATGACCGCTCGGCCATCAATCGTGAGATCGGGATCGTTTGCATAGCGTTGACCGCGCTGGAGGAGCAAAACACAGGCTTGCTCGAAGAATTGATCTGTTATTGCGAGCAATATCTGCGGGAAAACGGGGCGAAGTGTGTCTTTGGTGGGGGATTTTCGGATTTTGAGCCTTTTTGGTTAGGGCTTTATGGGGGGCCCCGCTTGCCGGGGATCCTTGATGAGCATCAAGCGGTGCAAGATGCTTTTCGCGAGTTGGGTTTCCAAGTTTCGCACCACACGCAACTATATCGTCTAAGCTTGGGCGACTTTGTTTACCCATTTGCCCAAGTCCCCTTAGCTCACCAAAGGAATTTTAAGGTAATGCGACTGGATAGCCCGCCTCCCATGAGCTGGTGGCAGGCGTCTCTAATAAGCGGTCTGGAGCTGGAGTATTATGCGGCGGTGCCCGTCGCAGGGGGCGCCCCCGTCGCTTGGGGATCGGTTCGCTCGCTGGAACTGAGCCGGGCCGCCGGCCTGGGAAGCTGTGTGGGTTTGATGGACTTGGTGGTTCACCCTTCCTGCCGGGGACGAAACCTTGAGATTTATCTCCTTGCTGAAATCGCTCGACATTTGGCCCGCCAAGGGGCCCACTGGTTAGAAGTCCACGCCCACGATTGGCTACCTGCTAGCCACCAGCTTTGTCAGACATTAAAGATGAATCTTGGGCCAAAAGGCACGGTGTTTTTAAAGAGGCTCTAAAGCCGGGCAAGACCCCTGCGGATACCCTGGAATTGCGCTCGAAACCTGGCTTCGCGCCGATCTGCGTCGTGTCCTTTTGCCAGGGTGTTTGCTCGTATCGTAGCGGAGGCAACCGACGATTTGCTTTGAGGGGGCGATTTTATTTCGAGGGGGGCTTTGATTTTGTTCCGAGGGGAAGGTTCGATTTGGACGGAAGGCTTTCATTCCGAGGAGAGGCTTTGATTTGGAGGGAAGAGTTGAAGAAGCTTGCCCCGGTCGATTTTTCCCAATTATTGCCGGAGTTAAAATGATGCCAGCGCATTAATCCCGCTTCGGCTGATTCGATTCGCATGGACGAACTGCACATCGTACAAGTAAGTTTGTCAACGACCCCGTTAAAGCAGATTTAAGCCAACCGGGCGGAACTGACATGAGCGAACTTAACCTACAGGCCCTTACGAGAAAGTAGCCGCCACCTACCCACGTTGAGTGGCGTAGGACCGCTTGGGAATTTCCGAAGAGTGCGTGTGACAAAAATTACGCCAAGGGCAGCCCGGAATACATCGAAATAGTGCCGGAATACATCGCGATCCTGATTGGCTAGATCGTGGAAATGGAGATCAACCAGATCGTGATCGTTCAAAGTAACTTTTGACCCGGAAGAAAGTGCGGTGAAGCGAGGATGGTCAAAGTCATTTTTCCCGGTGGTGAATCGATCGAGATCAGAGAGGGACTAACGATTGAGCAATTAGGCCAACGCCACTGTCCCGATTTGGTAAGCCGCTCGATTGCGGCTCAAGTAAACGGCCGGGTTTTGGACTTGGCGGCAACTCTCCCCCAGGAGGATGAAATAAAGCTGCGTTTCCTGACGGCTGAAGATCCGGCCGCCCTGGAGGTGATGCGGCACTCGTGCGCGCACGTTATGGCGAGGGCGGTCATGCGGCTTTTTCCGGGTGTGGAACTTGCATTTGGCCCAACGGTGGAAAACGGGTTTTATTACGATTTTCGCACGCCCACGCCTATCTCGGAGGAGGATTTCCCGCGGATCGAAGCCGAAATGGCGAAGATCATCGCGACCGACGAACCCTTCGAACGGCTGGAGCTTCCGCGGGATCAAGCCATTGCCTTGTGTCGGGATTTACAGCAGCCGCTCAAAGTCGAGCATATTGCGGAGAGTTTGGCCGCCGAAACGACGCTTTCGTTTTATCGTCAAGGGGAATTCATCGACCTGTGCAGCGGTCCGCATGTCCCCAAAGCCGGATTTATTGGCGCTTTCAAACTGCTTTCCGTCGCCGGGGCTTACTGGAAGGGAGATGCTTCCCGCGAGCAGCTTCAGCGGTTGTACGGAACGGCATGGTTTACCGCGGAGCAGCTGGAGAATTACCTCCACCAGCTCGAGGAGGCCAAAAAGCGGGATCATCGGGTCCTCGGGAAGCGGTTGGAACTTTTTTTGATCGACAGCTCCGTGGGCCCCGGCTTGGTGCTGTGGCTGCCCAAAGGCTCGGTCATCCGCCGCGAGCTGGAAACTTTCATTTATCAGGAGCTCTTGCGGCGGGGCTATCAGCCGGTTTACACGCCTCATATCGGTCGAGTGCAGTTATACGAAACCTCGGGACATTACCCGTATTATGCCGATAGTCAGTTCCCGCCGATGCAGCTTGCGGACGGTGAGCGGTACTTGCTCAAGCCGATGAATTGTCCGCATCATGTAACGATTTACCGCAGCAAACCGCGAAGTTATCGGGATTTGCCTCTGCGTTTGGCAGAACTCGGTACTGTGTACCGGTTCGAACAGTCGGGTGAACTGAGCGGCATGACCCGGGTCCGCGGTTTCACGCAGGACGATGCACACATCTTTTGTACCGAGGAACAAGTGCCGGCGGAATTTCAAGCCTGCGTGGAGATGACCCAATTTGTGTTAAAGACCTTGGGGCTTGCGGACTATCGGGTAAGGCTCGGCTTTCGCGATCCACAAAGTACGAAGTATGTGGGCAGCAGCGAGACCTGGGCTAAAGCCGAGGCAGCCTTGGAAGCGGTTTGCCGCCAGATGGGACTGGCCGATCTTCGCATCGAGCGAGGCGAGGCTGCTTTCTACGGACCGAAGGCTGATTTTTTGGTCACCGATTGCATCGGGCGGGAATGGCAATTGGGCACCGTACAACTGGATTATAATCTGCCTAGTCCCCAACGCTTCAACCTTCAGTACATTGGTCCCGATAACATGCCCCATCAGCCGGTGATGATCCACCGCGCCCCCTTCGGTTCGCTGGAGCGATTTGTGGGCATTTTGATCGAGCACTTCGCAGGGGTGTTCCCGGTGTGGCTTTCGCCGGAACAAGTTCGCGTCATGACCGTCAGCGAAAAAGTGGAAAGCTATGGTCGCGACGTAGCCCAGCGCTTAATCGCTGCGGGGATTCGGACGAGCGAAGATTACCGCGCCGAAAAGATCAACTCCAAAATTCGAGACGCACAGTTGGAGCAGATCCCTTATATGGTAGTCTTGGGCCGGCGAGAGGCTCAAGAAGGAACCGTATCGGTTCGGCATCGCCGCAAGGGCGACTTGGGGAGCATGAGTCTCGAGGCACTCATTAACCAATTACTTCATGAAATTTCCACGAAGGCCTTGCCGTAGACTCTAGCAAATGGGCGGGGCGACGATAATCTGGGCATTTGGAGTGGAAAAACCTTTGGTGTAGTAACACGTTAAATTTCTTTGGCTTCATGCATTTTCCTCGCCTCAAATGGCTTGCAGTTTTAGAGAGCTTGCCCGCGGGGCGAGATGATCATTCGCGAGGGAGTAAAGACCATCTTGAGATCTCGATTGAGGTCAATGAGGAATTAGAGGTACACACGACGAGAGTTGATCGCCGGGCATCGGGATCGGAAACCCGGGTGGGGTCTTAAGCCGCCGAGCGCGTTTTTTCGGACCCCCGGGTAACGTGCAAAACGCGTTGGGAGCGGGTTCGCTTCTTGGGCAGAGTACGGGTGATTACCGGTTTTTGGTGGGGCACCCAAATTCACTCAAAATTTTAGGTTGGGCCTCTTGACAACCAGAATTTGCGGATCATCTATGTGAGTTAAACGGATTATCCGTTTGAGTGGAGTTTGCCGATTAAATGAAAAGCGGGATGGTGTTCGCCAAGCCACGCCGCCTGCCAAAGGCATTGCAGATTTCTTAGGTCAAAGACAGGTTAAAGAAGCAGGTTAAAATAGAGCGTTTATTACCAGTTGTGGGTTTGGTTAGCACTGAAGGTTTTTGTTGCCGGGGTTAAGGGGAGAGTGTGACTATCGAAACGAGATCGCAACGGGTCAACGAACAAATCCGCAGCTCGCCGGTGCGGGTAATCGGGGTCGACGGGAAACAGCTGGGAATCCTCCCCATTGAGCAAGCTCTGGCTTTGGCTCGGGAGGCAGAGTTAGACTTGGTGGAAGTGGGCCCATTGGAGCGGCCACCCGTCTGCCGAATCATGGATTACGGAAAATTTAAGTACGAGCAGCGGAAGCGCCAGCATCGGGCCCAAACTCATCAGGTAAAAATCAAGGAAATCCGGGTGAGGCCGCGCACGGGTAAGCACGACCTGGAGGTGAAGATCAATCGGGCCAGGGAGTTCCTCCAAGACAAAGACAAGGTTCTCGTGACCGTGCAATTCAAGGGGCGCGAGCTGGCCCACGTCGAGGAAGGGCAGCGGGTGATGGCGGAGATCCTTCAGGCTTTAGAGGATGTTGGTCGCTTAGAAAGCCCCCCGGCTAATCAAGGAAAACGCCTCGTTTGTCTCTTGGCTCCCAAGTAGCGCGGGGAATCTTCCCCGGGTGATCCTCCGATATAACCCCCGGGCAATGCGCGATGGGATGCCGGAAAAAAGGCGGCGGGCGCCCCTGGGACTCTGATGCCAAATGCGGCCGCATCCTAAATATGCCAATTTGCCCGCATCGGTAACGTACGATCGAAAAGGTGCTGGCAAGAATTCCGGCAGAGTCCTGTAAGCCAGTTCTGGTCAATAGTGCGTCGATCGCGGTTGCGGTTGCCGCTCGGATTTCTCGACCAAACGTCCTGCGGCGCCCCCGATGTACTATGGAATTTTGCTTTTCTTTGCGCAGCTTACCTCTAAAGCTTTCTTTATGCCTTTTTTGCCATTTTATTCGCTGAAGATAGGGACCTTTATTTACTGAGGATAGGGACCATGCCGCGGGGGGTGGAGCCAAACATCTATCGGGCGGTTAATCCCCCGGGAGGGTATGGTCGGGAGGAACCGTGGCATAAAAAAAGTTCGAATGGGGGGAATCCGATATTTTCCTGGGGCCTACTCACAGTTCACCTAAAGCCGATTGAGGGGCAAAGCTATGGATTCCGGCTGTAGAAAACATTTCAAAGATTACAAACAAATGCAACAAATAGTTGTGATTTCGTTTGCGAGCGGTAGCCCAGGTGTGTCGCCCTCGGAGGTTGCCGCACATTTATGCCGGGTCCCCTTCCTTTTTCTTACCTTGGTTCATAAACTAGCAGATTCCCTTGCCGAGCCGGTTCCCCTTCATGAGGGCGATGCGGCAATCACCGGATCCGGCAGGTACTACGTAAGCCAACATTTCGCGAAATGATGCCATGCAAGCCGCTCGAATCTCGTGAAACATACGGTTTACGATTTGTGCGGCAACACCGGCGCTCAAAATTTGAGATTTGTGAAACTATCCAATTTGGTCAGGGGAAGTCTTTGAACGCTGGTTAGCGGAATTCAAAGAAGGCCTGAAGATTTTTGCCGAATCATCGATCGTTTGACGGCTGGTTGGGCTAATTACCGCGTTGGTAAACCACCTCGGTTCGCAAACTGTATTTTCGGCTGGCGGAATATTCGGCTGGCGAACTCCTTGGTTTGCCCCACACGTGGCGTTTCGCACGCGGCCTAGGAAAGCAATCGTTGAAACGGGTACACAGTTTTCGCGAAGATTCAACAGCAGACACGACGGTTCATCGGTACAAAATGCGGATTTGCGACAATGCCTAAACAAAAGACGCGAAAAGCGGTAAAAAAACGGTTCCGTTTGACTGCCACTGGTAAAGTTCTTCACCGCCAGGCGGGGACCAGTCACCTGGCTACCCGAAAAAGCAAGAAGCGCCGTCGGCAACTTCGCGGCACGACCGTGTTGGCTCCGGTGGTAGCAAAGCGGATCCGCGTGGCTCTCGAAGGGGTCAGCTATTAAGTGTTATTGTGTTATCAAGTAAGGGTATAGCACGCCGGTTAGCCCAGGCCGAATAGACCGCAAAATAATCGGCGGAAAAGGGGATCATTCGGCTTAGTAGGTCTTCGTAGGTATTTACTGGTGCGGGAAGTTGCCGGCTAAGCCGACGGGAATCGCGGGCGGCAACGACACGGGTAGCTTACCGGGTATTTCCGGCCCGTGTATTCGTGCTGACGCAAACCCGTAGCCGCGGCCCGGATTCGCAGAGATCTACCAAATCCGCACAACCACGGGGAATGTCAGAGATTATTTGGACTAGATCAAAAATCGGCGAGGGAAGTCATTAGCGAGGCAAACTATGAGGACGCGTAAAGGTGCGGCTCGTCGCCGCGCAAAGAAGCGATTGTTCCGGCGCGCCGAGGGTTTTGTCGGCGGTCGGAGGCGACTTTTGCGAACGGTCAAGGAGACGCTCATTCGGGCGGGGTGTTACGCGTACCGGGACCGACGCAATCGGAAGAGGGACTTTCGAAGGCTTTGGATCACAAGAATTAGCGCAGCCGCTCGGGCGCAAGGTCTCCGTTATAGCGAGTTTATCCACGGGCTGCATGAGGCAAAAATCGAGCTGGATCGGCGAACCTTGGCCGAAATGGCCGTGCATGATCCCGAGGGTTTCAACCGGGTCGTGGCCCAGGTAAAAGAAACGCTGGCCCAGCTCGCGGTGACCGCCGGTTAAGGGCGACTTTGTTTCACCGCCCGGCCCCCGAAAGCAACGATTTTTTCCTTTCAATCGAGCTGCCGTCGGGTTCCTTGATTGGTCCGGCCGCCAAAAGCGACGATTTTCGCTCAGCACGCTCTCAGTTCAGAGCGTTTTGAATTGTAAGAATGCTCCCCATTCTGCGTTCCAGAATTCGCTGGCTCAAGCGTTAGATTTTCGGGGTTGGTCGTCGTCGATCAGCTCCGAGCTTCCGGCCGATTAAGGGAATTTGAAAAAGCCCGGCTTCGGCAGCGGGTAATTGCCCGTGGCATCCGGTGTGACCGGGGGCGGAGTGTCGAAGTTGCATTCCTCCGGCGGGGGGCCAAACTGAAAGTCCGATTGGCTGACTTGTTCCCAAGTCAACTCCTTTCCTGAGTAGCAAGCCAATTGGCCCATCACCGCTACCATGGTGCTTTGCGCCATGTGGTAGCCGCTATTAATGGGCTCGCCCTTTCGGACCGACTCGATCAGAGCCTTTTGCTCCTCGGCGTGGGCATCGTTTCGGGGCTTGTCATAACGCCATTTTGTTTCCCCGTCGATTCGGCAATTCATCAGGTCGCACGTACCCTTGGTGCCGAGGATGATATCGTTGTAATTACCGTAGCAATTGATCTGGGTCCGGCAGAGTGCATAAACGCGCGTACCCCCGGGGTACTCGTAGACGACCGTGTGGTGGTCGTACATATCGCCGTATTCCTCGCCGAACGAGGCGGATCGCCCTCCTAAGCCGAAACACCAGATCGGCAGGTTTTCTTGCAGGGCCCAAGCTACCCGATCCATATTGTGGACCAAAGATTGGGCCACATCATCGCCGGAAAGCCAACAAAAGTGATACCAATTAGCAAATTGGTACTGTGTTTCTGTCCATTCAGGATTTCGGCGAACTAGGCCGTATGGCCCCCGCAAAAACATCGCTTGAATGGCCACAATATCGCCGATGGCCCCGTCGTGAATTCGTTTGATAGTCTCTTGGAAACCGAAGTCGAATCGGCTGTGAAGTCCCGAAACCGCACTGACGCCCTTCTGTTTAGCCAGGTCGCAAGCCGCCTGGGTCCGCCGTGCTCCAACCGGGTCAACTCCATGCGGTTTTTCCACGAAGACATGTTTCCCGGCTTTAACGGCGGCTTCCATGTACATGGGATGGAATTTTGAAGCACACGCGATCAGGACCACGTCGGAGCAATCGATGACTTTTTGGTACCCGTCAAATCCCAGAAAGCAGTGCTCCTTTTCGGCGAGGACCTGGTCCGGAAACATTTTTTTCAGTGTGTTATACGTAGCATCGATTCGCTCTTGAAAAACGTCGGTAATGGCGACCAGTTTAACATCCGGCCCCGCCTGTAATGCCTGGGCAGCAGCACCACGACCGCGGCCTCCGCATCCGATGAGGCCGACTTTGATTACCGCCTCCCCGCGGGCATGAGCAGCTCGAGCGATCGGTAGTGTGCCTGCTACAGCCGCGACGGCGGCCCCTGCCATCGATTCTTTCAAAAACGTTCTTCGTGATCGTTGAGACTGACCATTGCCCGTACCAGAAGCCAATCGATCGACCATGCTGAGTTCTCCCTGGAAAAAAACGCGCAAGTTGAAACATGCGGCGGAAGCCAACAAACCGATGCCAAATCGTAGGAATTGAGCCGCGTTATAACGATCCGCAAAAGGCCCCAGTAAACACCCCAAATATCCGGTAAACACCCCAAATATAACGTGATTGCCGGTCAAAGCCGGGTGCAGCCGCGAGGGTGTGATTCGCGTGTTTCATGGGAGGGTTCCGCGACCGATTGCCCGGCGGACCCAAGCGGATATGACGAATACTTGCTTGTTTACGCCGCCTTTGCAGCCGCCAGGGGCGACGGTTCATCTTGTGTTCTTAAACCTTACGCTCCCGACATGGCGTATGCAAGCTTTTCGGCACATTTAGAATCGGCAGATCTAAGAGTACAGTGGGCATATCTAGAAATAGAAAGGGCCGCACACCCCGGACCAATCGAAATGCGAAGGCTGCCGGTAAGATGCCTCCAAGAAGTTTGCATCGACCAAACGGACTTTTGGGGCAGGAAGCAACGAGTCTATTCCAAAAAGCGTGTTCTTCTATCGCATGGGGGTGCTCTTCTATTTCAGAAGCGTGCTCTGCGGCACGCCCGGTTCGGGCTGCTCAGTGGAAGAAGGCTCTGCGTGGAATCCGACTGCGGAGTTTTTCGCAAAAAGTTGCGGTGATCGATCCGTGGGGATTGACGGAGGACTTCGTTTGACGAAAAAAGCTTCTCCCGAGTAGAAGCTCCGGGTTGGTGTCCCATGAGGGGGCGTTCGGTTGCGGTTTTTTCGGGTAGCCCGCATCGCATCGTAGCATTTCATTCATTCTGGAACTCTCTCGTAATTGGCTCTTGGATTTCTCGCTTCAGAAAGCGGCACGTTATGCTGGGGATGCTACACAGAAGAGTTTCGACTCTGCGGGTATAAACGCGGATTGAGAGAACTTCCCCATCGAGTATCGAGCAACACGGCCTCACTAGGAACGCGGGTTTTCGCCCCAGGGCTTGAATCGGCAATGACCCCATGCAAAATGTTGGAAGATGAAATCGCTCGCAGATGAAGGGTTTTGCGGGTTGAGGCGAGGAGAGGGGGTCGGGCTAACGGGAATCCTTTCTGTCAATCACGGAATCCTTTTTGGCAATGAGAGAACGTATTCAAGTACCTAACCGTTCGCATAACTGCAAAGGGTCTCCAAAACCGCTCGAAATTAATCTAATATTGGCGACAAAGGTAAGCAGTCGGCCTTGGGTGGTAGAAGGAGTTTCGACCCTATAGCGACGAAAGGCTTACACAGATGCGTAGAAGCAACCGTATCGGCCGTCGTGCGTTATTGCAGCGGGCAACGTGCGCTGCCATCGGTCTTGGTTTGCCGCAATGGGTACCAGCATCGGCCCTGGGGTTAGGCAGCAAACAGCCGGCCAATGAGCGAATAGGCGTGGCGATGATCGGCGTCGGGGGCCGGGGACGAGATCTTTTCCGCGGCTTCCATTCGTTGCCCGATGTGCAGGTAGTAGCGGTGGTCGATTGCTATAGAGATCGCCGGGAGGGGATTGCCCAAGTTTGCGGCGCGAAGGCGTATGTGGATTTTCGCGAGGCGTTGGCTTTGGCCGATGTGGATGCGGTGGTCGTAGCCACGCCTGATCACTGGCATGTGCCGATCGCCATTGCGGCCGCGAAGGCTGGCAAGCATGCGTACGTGGAAAAACCCCTCGGACTATGTATCGAGCAAGACCTGGCCTGCCGGAGTGCATTTTCCGCGGCGGGCACCGTTTTTCAATACGGAACTCAGCAACGGAGCATGGCCCACGGTCATTGGGGATGCGAATTGGTGCGGCGCGGGGTGATCGGCAAGATTCGGGCCATTGAAGTCGATTGTCCCAATGGTAGCGGCGGAGGCTCCACGAAAGAGGCACCGATCCCCGAGGGATTCGATTACGAGATGTGGCTTGGTCCGGCCCCCGTCAAACCGTACACCCCTGGCCGCTGCAATCCCCCAGGAACTTACTGGATTTACGATCAATCGATCGGATATCTAGCGGGCTGGGGTTCGCATCCGCTGGACATCATGATCTGGGGCTGCGATGCGGATCTAAGCGGGCCGATCGTCGTGGAAGGAACCGGTGTGGTGCCGACCGAAGGTCTCTACGATACCGTATACAACTGGGAAATGCGGATCATGTTGGGGGAGGTGGAACTGGTGTTCCGCCCGGGGAATGAACGAACCAAATTCATCGGCGAGCACGGATGGATCCAGGTGGCCCGGGATATCAATCGCACCACCGCAAGCGATCCGGCAATCCTCCAGCAAGCTCGGCCGACCGATCCGGGGGAATATCGGCTCATGGTGAGCCACTCGCACCACGGGAATTTCATTGAAGCGGTGAGAAATGGCGATCCGAAAGCGGCGGTAGCACCCCTGGCCGAGGCGGTCCGAAGCGATATCATAAGCCATCTATGCGACCTTGCAGTCCGCACAGGCGAAAAGCTCGTTTGGGATCCGAGCAAAGAAACTCTGCTGCAAGGATCGGAAAAGGCACAAGCGATGCTTCACCGCCCGATGCGGCCACCGTGGACTTTATAGAAGGAAGCACTGCCCGGCTTTAAATGACCTCCTCGGCCGGCAAAACGCCTTTCAGGCAGGGTTTGGAAGGAAAGGTTTGTATGGAGCATTTTTGGGAGCTTCGGGAAAGCCGGGTCATTGCCGATCACGGTATTTTTCGAGTTCGCTACGATTGTTACTCCCTGCCACCGGATCCGGCGGTTCATCAGTTCGTCGTGCTGGAGGCTCCCGACTGGGTCAATGTCGTGCCGATAACGCCGGAGGGATGCGTGGTGTTGGTGCGGCAATTTCGGCACGGACTCCGCCAGACCATGTGGGAAATCCCCGGCGGGGTCATGGAGCCGCATGAAAGCCCTGAAGAGACGGCGCTCCGCGAACTCCGCGAGGAGACCGGCTACTTGGCGGAATGCCTCGAGCGATTAGGTTCGGTGCATCCCAACCCGGCCTTCCTGAACAATGTATGTCACGTTTTTTTGGCGAAGAATTGCCGTCCGTTGAAGGTGGCAAATCCTGAGCATACCGAAAGGCTCGAGATCGTGCCCACCCCCATTGATGAGGTTAAGCAGATGCTTCGCCGCGGCGAAATCACCCACAGCCTTGTGGTCAACGCATTGGCCTTGTGCGGGTTTTTACGTTAGTCAAGAGTTGTTGAAAAGCGTTTCCACACTACCCCCTCTCTGAAGGGGGACAAGTGCGCGCGGCCGGAGTTTGGCTGAAACGAAAAGAACGGTGAAATACCCACTGCGACGATCTATAACGTAGTGCGGACTTGCCGGTCAACGTACCGACAGCAAGCCTTCACGTTATGCCCACCATCCAGGTTTTCCGGTTATTTATACGGCGAACAAGTTGCCGTCTTTTTCGGCGACAGGAACTGAGGTAAAACGGAGAAGCTTGACAATGCATCAAAGCGGACGATACTTGCGGCGAACCACTTTGAAGCGATTAGCGGCGATGGCGATCGGCTTTCCTGCGGCCTTGCCAACCTGGGTAGCCCGTTCGGCGCTTGGTGGGGCCGGAAGGTGGGGAGCGAACGATCGCATCACCGTCGGGGTGATTGGCTGCGGGGGGCGCTCCAACCTGCTGATCGAGCAGCTTCCAGACCAGGGGCAGATTCTGGCGGTTTCCGATTGTTTTTTAGAACGGGCCGAACAAACCAATGCGAGCAAAGGTCAAGGCCATTGGGCGGTGTATCAAGATCATCGTCGGTTGCTCGAGCGGGCCGATATCGACGCGGTCATCATCGGCACGCCGGACCACGTTCGCGCATTCATCTGCATTGAAGCTTGTCGGGCCGGCAAGCACATTTATGCTGAAAAGCCACTGACGCTCTACATCTATGAAGGTCGGGTGCTCGTCCGGGCGGCGCGGAAGTACGGATGTGTTTTCCAGGTGGGAACCCAGCAACGCTCCATGGCGTTAAACCGTATTGCCTGCGAGTTTATCCGCAGCGGCAAACTCGGAAAAATTCGCGTCGTGCAGGGGATGAATTACCCCGGACCGCGCTTCTACGAGGGTTTGCCGGAGGAACCGATTCCCAAAGGGCTCGATTGGGATCGGTGGTTGGGCCAAACCCCTTGGCGGCCTTATAATCGACAACTTCACTTCGGCTGGATGGGTTGGTGGGATTACTCCGGGGGCGAGATGACCAATTGGGGTGCGCACGGCCTGGACCAAGTTCAATGGGCTTTGGGAAAGGATGACACCGGACCAGTGGAGATTCGCCCCTTGGGGGCCCCGAAGGATTTGAAAGCTCCGGTGCACATGAAGTATGCCGACGGAACACCGCTTCGGCTGGAACTGGCGCAAGGCCCTATGGGCGGAGCCATTTTCTCCGGCGAAAAGGGACGCATTGAAATCAATCGGAACAAGTTCACCTGCAATCCCCCGGATCTGATCACCGACTTGCCTCCGCAGGAGGAAATCGACAAATGGCGGGATGAAGTCGCCCTTTGGCAGGCGAAATACCACATGGAAGATTGGATGCAGGCGATCCGTTCCGGCAAACGACCCGTGGCGGACGTGGAGATCGGGCATCGTTCGGTGAGTGTGGCTCATTTGGCGAATATTGCCCGGCTGCTGGGCCGCCCGCTGCGCTGGGATCCGGTCCGGGAACAATTCTTGGGCGACGACGAGGCAAACCGTTGGGTGGAGCGCCCCCAACGTGAAGGATACCAACTGCCGAAAGACGTTTGAGCTTTTTTTCGGCTAAAACTCGTTTGAACTCTTTTTCGGCTACAAACTCGATCGTTTTGCCTTGCATTTGCCGCCAGTTAGTGCGCTCGTGGCAACGGTGTGGCGATCGAATTTTCCACTTTCGCTGTAACCCCAGTACCTTGGGGTGAGCCGGCACCTTGGGGTGAACCGGCCCAGGAGCCCCCCGAACCGATGGCCAATCCCCACTTTACCGGGGTAGTCCCAAAAAACGGGAAATCCCGTGGGTAGTACCCTGGGAAATAACGCCGCCAAGCGTTAGCTCACTCCCCTGAGATGTCAATCGAGATCTTTGCCCGCCCTAGGATCCGCTTGGCCCCTCGCCCCGCCAAACCACCTCCTAAACCCCATTGAAATAAAATATGTTCGACAAAGTTCATTCGATTTGACGGAAACTCACATGCTTTAAATCCCTCCTGATTCAAGGAGGGTACTTGTGCGTAGTGCGTAGCCGGGTTTGATCTTCCCGGTTCATTCGCCGTCTTTGGGCGATTTAACTTCCGTCTTCGGGCTGTCCGTCCGGTCGATGTGATCGGGCAAAATCCCGCATGGCGAAGACATTGACCTCCGGCGTATCCCGCGGAACTTCGCAGCCGGCCGCAACAATATAGCGGCAACCGGCCTGCCGAAAGCACTCCGCCAATGCCGTGGCCACCCGCTCGGCCGATTGGTTCCGCAGGACCCCCACCGGCTCGATGTTGCCGGTCAAAACCGCTGAGGGGCCCATCTTGCGGCGGGCCTCGTCCAAGGGGACCAAAAAATCGATGTCATAAAAATCGCAACCCAACTGGCCCATTTGATCCAAAATCGCGCGGGTATTGCCGCAGATATGGAGCCGCAGCCGGGCACCCATGGCGTGAATCGTATCTACCAGCCGCTTTTCGTAAGGAAAGACGAGCTCGCGATAAAACCGGGGGCCAATGAGCGAGGCGGCCGCATCGCCCATCCCCACGATGTCCACGCCCGCTTCGATTTGCGCTTTCGCGAAGGCCGTCTCCATTTCGATGATGAATTCGAACAGATCGCGCACAAACGCCGGATCATCATAAAAATCCGTCATCAGGGTATTGATCCCGCGAAGGTCCGCGGCTTCCGCGCACGGGCCTTCGATCCACCCTTCGATGGCAAGCTGTCCCCCGACTTTCTCACGGAAAAGCGCGGCAGCTTGCACCCGATCGAGCATGCGACCACCGGCGGTCGGATCGGGTACCTTTAACTTCAGCAAGGTGCTCTTATCGCTCAGGAGCGCATTGGATTCGTCGATTGCCGGCGGTTGATCCGGGAAAAAACGCACGGCCGCCCCCAAGTCGCCTGCTTCCCGTGCGGGATCGGAAATGCAGGAAACATAGTCGAAGCCGAACTTTTCCGCCGTATAAAGTTGAGCAGCCACCAGCGTGCGATGATCCGCCGCATATTGCCCGTAAGGCACGCCATACTGGTCGGCCGCGAACATCATGGTGATGGGCATCAAAGGGAGGCAGTCCACCGGCTTACCGTCGAGCATCGCCATGACGCGTTCATAGCCATTCATGGTTGTCCCTTTCTTGAAACGGGGATCAACTCCCTTTCACCGTGCTCACCCTTATTCACCTGCAAGGCTCGTTAACCTGCACCGTTCGGTCGGCAAACTTAGCCATCTCAACCTATTGGTCCTTCTCGGCATGCTCAGTCCCACTAACTTCCTCGCACGCTTTAACAAGCTGTCCTGTTTCGAGAGGTTCGCCCCGTTCAAGCCCCCCCAGCATTTCAACGGGTTCCGCACGAATGATCCATTCATCAAAGCTCGGGGCGATGCGATATCCCGGCGGCACCGTGAGGAAATCCGCCTCTTCCCAAGGGCCGTCGACCAATTGCTGAATGAGCCGCAGATCACCCCGCAGCTTTTGAAATTTCCAACCCCGCGACTCCGCCCGGCGACGCACGATCTGCTCGAAACGGTCATCCGGTTCAATACCCATTTCAATAAACGCGTAGGTATGATACGACCGGGTCAGGTTTCCTAATTGCTCGAGAAGATACTTCGCATTCTCCTCGCCGTATCGGGCCACAAGCTCCTCGTAATCCATCCCGAGGCCTGAACGTTTTTGAATGGATTCCGGCCCCAATTGCTGAAGCTGATCCCCCCGTTCAATCCACCCCGTGGTCTGAAAATACACACCGGGGTTGGCATGGAAATACTCCCAATACCGCTCTTTGCTCCCAAAGAAAAAGGTAATGCAGTCGTGAGCCCGGGGCACGATCATCGGGATTCCCGGCGCTTCCAACCCCACAATTCCATTGCTGCATAGCCCATAACCTAACAGCAAGGCATCATAGCCGGACAAATCGCACGAGCGAATTGCCTCGGCTAACCGGGGCTGCATCCGCACTTGACCTATATCGTGCAGACCCTTGGGAAGAAACTGTACATCGACTCGATTGGGCGAGCGAGCAACCGCCCAGCAAAATTCGCGATATAAGATCTCGCAAGCCAAAAGCTTGAGCCGCACATTTCACCTCGCCAGAATCCCTTCGTAGTTAGCAGATATCTTA
>CAKZMM010000092.1 GCA_937128505.1 uncultured Thermogutta sp. | reverse complement strand
CCGAGCCGTCCAAAAAGTGCGACGGCTCGGCTCGCAGAGAAAGACCCCAGCCGCCCGGCCAGTTGCAAGCTATCGCGTAAACTGGCGTTCCGTCGCGCAGAATCAAACCCGCCGCCTTGCGGCGGCGGCTCAGAAAGGCTTTAAACCCCAGGTAGAGGGGCTTGCGGGTTGTCGGGAAAGGTACAGCGGGCCAAACGGCAAGGCCATCGGCTCCACGCTCTTGCGGCCATCGGCCTGAAGCAGAGCAAGAATGTAGCTAAAAGAATGCCCTCGAGATTCCCGTCGCCCAAATAGCTGCGCAAAACGCTTGTGCAAATCCGCCAGCCGCTCCGTGCAGTTCGACTGCATCCATGAGCCAGTCCTCTTGGAAACTTCCATGAACCCTCCAACCGGCCAGCTGACCCCACCGCGCTTCCAATACGCCAGAAGTACCCCAAAATCTCCAACACCAAAGCGATGCTGTAGAAGGAAATAAGCTCGATCCGCTGCACAAACGCAGCTTGCGGAAGAATCACCTCGAAGGCGTGCTGTCCAATCCGCGTGGAAAAAGTTAAAGGCAGTCATACCGTCACCGGCTTTGACGGGCCACTGACTCCTTCAAGAAAAGGTCCGCCCACGCGGCGAGAACCTACTCATCAACGATCGACGCACTCAAGTTCCTGCGAAAGGTTCGCCCACGCGGCGAGAAGCTTATCAAATTCCGACACGGCCTCGGCCCATTCTGGTCTCCCGAATCCCTCATGGTACTCGCGAGCCTGCTGGTTTTTCTTACTCCAGTCATTGCGACTTTCTTTAGTCTTCTTCAACCACTCGCGTAGGCTCTTTGGCTAGTCGGCATCCTTCTCGAGCCAGCTCCTAAGTTCACTACTCTCAAAAAGGTCTTTAATCGCCAGGACGATTCTCTTCGTACCATCGTCGCGATCAAACCAAAATTGAGGTTTAGGATTAAACTCGAGAAAGTCGTATTCTTTGGAAATCTCTTCCCGGGTCTGCAATATCCTTTTCAATACTTTTGAGTGATCGGGACCAAAATCTTCGTTTGCAAGAGCGTTCCGGATTTTAAGCTCATCGACGCGACGTAGCGATTCCACCAACCTCCTGAAGATGCTTGGCTCAAGACCCTCCAACCAATCGATCAACTGTTTGTCCCATACTGAATCGACGAGCCCAAACCGGTCAAGGTCCTCTCCGGTGTTATCAAACAACTCAGCTAAATTTCTCAGTAACTCTTGCCTATTGAGAAGGTCGTTGAAACTTGCCCCGTTTGCCGAGCGCAGGACTAAGCGATCGAAGTCCTGCAAGATTCGTTCAATTTCTTCCTCCGGCGTTAGCGTGCGATACTCACGCGGGGCTTTTTCGGAGTACTCAAACAACTTGCGCAGCTTTTCCAGTATCTTATTCTTAAGATTCTTAAGACGTTCAATATCCTCAATATCTCGGTCGATTGACGAGTCCTTTACGCGTACGGCGTTAGCAAGTGAACGCCACTGTTCTTGTTCTTTTGTCTCCCGCCTCTCCGGTTGAAGAAGTCGACCAAATCCATCCCGCGCCTCCCTCTTCAACCACCAGCACCATGTCGGGGTTTTTGAAGGTTTACCCTGATCACTCCAAACAGCCCACGGCAAAAAGAAAGCAGTAATGAAGATAAGCCCAACTACTGCGACCCCTAAAACCGTCACACCCGACATCCAGCGTCTGCTAGGAGGTGTAGGAGCAGGTGGCTGAAATTCTTCGTAGTGAATCGTGGTGGAAGTTTCAGACCTCGGCCCCTGGTTGACGAGTTTAACGATCAGGCCTTCAGCCTCGCTTTGCCAGTTCGACAAATATTCATTTCTCTCGAAAAGTTCGCTCGCGCCCCTCTCCCAATCATGAGTTTCCACCCATTTTGCAAGAATCTCTAACTTATCACGCAGCCAAATAGCGAGTTCCTCGGCCACTTCTTTCGCCCAACGCTTGCCCGCAATTTGGGCTGCCAGTGCCAGCCATTCAGGTGCTTCGCGGCCTGTGCTGGGTTGCATAACTCGGTTCCAAACCACCACAAACTGCCACTGGCTCTCCTCGGTGCGTCCCGCGGCTGTGCCATAGGCAGCATCACTCGTTTGCTTACTCCTGCCGGCGGCTTCGATCTTTCTGACAATTTCTTCGTCAAGCGACTCAATAGTGCGGCGGGTGCGCTTTTCAGTTTCCGGCACGAGATAAACGTGTTTGCGCCGGCCAGCCCGCGGGGTCAAGCCGAAGAGCAGTAACTTTACGGTGTCCACGGCGGCAGCTCCGGTTCGTTTGGGAAACCCGAGATTATGCTAAATATGGCACGATTTTGCACGTTGGAAAAGTCCGCCGAACTCAAAGGTATCTCCCCATCTTTTCTGCTTAAATCCTTCAGGGTAAAAAAGGCAGCTCCTTCACCCCCCTCATCGTCAAAGAATAAATCCTTCTCAACAATTCTTACTCTGAGCTCAAAAGTTTCCTGTAATTTCTCTTCAATTATGTTTACTTCACAAATCTTCCCCGACTTTTCGCCCGGGTCTTCTCCAATCGGCCCTCCGGTAGCGACCTTAGTCCCATCGAGCCATACGTCAATTACGTTTTGACCTTGCACACCACGTGCTGCTGGATAATAGTTTCGATCCCAAAGAATTCTCAATTCGAGTGTCACATTGAGTGGCTTCTCCAAAGCTTCAAGATACTCCTTGAATTGTTCTACGGATTGCTGCATGCTTTTCCGGGGGGCATCATTCAGGTATTTCTCGCAATCTGCCAAAGACCTCGTCAATCTGACTCTTTCATATAGATAACGATCGTGCTCTTGCTCAATCCGATCCTGTAGTGGGGCGAATTCTCGCAAGGCCTCCAAACAGCGGTCCGCAAGTTCGAAAGATGTTGGTCGAATGGCACGTTCCAAGATATCTATTGCATTTTTTCCCCTGTTTGGTTAGATTATATGCTCTCGAAAAATCCTTGTCGCTTATCGACCTACTAACTCTATCCTTGGAAATTTCGACCGCTTCTTTTAAGAATCCTTGGACTGCTTCCTTATAGTAACCCTTGCTGATCTTGCTCGCGTTTTTGGGCAGAAACTCAGCCCAACGCATTAGATCCGCGGACGTCCTCAAACGATTGTGTTCGAAAACGAATTCCTCTCTCTGCAAATGTTCATAACGCTCATCTGCCCGTTTGCGTAGATCACTCACCTTGACCTTTTGCTCTGGCGTGGCGTGACCGGGATACGGTAAGCCTTTGTTCAAGAGTTCGCGCAGAGCTCTAACGTCTTCACTCGCGTTAGCGGCTTCAAGTCTTTGCTCTTTCTCGCCTAAGAATTTATCGTTATCGCCTCTATAAATCGCCACCATCCGCTCATTAGCTTGCCGCCGCAACTCGGAGAGCCGTTCTCGCTGTTCCGCGCTTGGCTCACAAAGAAATGTGAACTTTTCCAGTTCCCCGATAATTCCCGGCAAATCGCCGCTTGTCGCCCGTTCGAGTTTCATCCGAAGTTGTTCAAGTGCATTCTCATTAGCATTCAACCGCCATTCTTTGAGCCGTTTTGCCAAAAAATCAAGTAATTCCTGCCTTTTTTCTTGCTGGGCTTTATCGGCAAAAGAAGGATGAGGAAAAGGGCTTCCGCCAAACTTGTTTTGCAGGTTTTCCAACTCCTGAACACTCTTCGCACGGTTCAACTCGCTTTCCCAGTGACGCAGCCAGTCCGCATTCTTCATAAGCCCCTGATAGCGGTCTACTAAAGCCCGACATTCGGCAGCATGGCGGCCACTAGGAAGCCACTTCAGATATTCCTCGGCAGCCGCATATTTTTCCTCTGGTGAGCTAGCTTGTTCCACCGGGCTCCAGAAGATCTTTTCCACCTTGTTGTCAATCTCATCTTTCAGGGAATCAGCCTCGCTACACTTCGGGGCAATCACGAAACCTTTGCAACTTCTCCGGTAGGCTTCAAAAAAGCGGCGGGCCTCCACTAATTGCTCGGGGTTGCTCCTCGGCGAACGAACAATCTCTTTATAATGGTTAAATTGCCACCAGTGGTAACCTTCATACGTGGCCCAACCTGAGAGTGCGACAACTAGTGTCGCAATTACCGCGGTAATGAGCAGGGAGACCACTCCGGCCCAAAACACCTCTGAGGCAATCGCCGTCACGGTTGCTGCAGACTTACTACGGGGAGCCATTCGTCGTGCTAACCGTGAAGCATCAGCCCGCAAGTTTCGAAAACCGCGATTAAGGAACCTCAACGGAAGCCAACTATAAGGTTTAGCAGCGGTCCACTGCTTTTGAATTTTGGCGGCATCGAGCTGGTCACGACGGTCTGCCAGCCACACCAGGGGCTCAAGAATCCCGAAAGGACGAAGCTCGCCAGCAGGTGTATCCTTTCCATCGGTATAATGGGCATGACCGAACGCGCTGACCGGAAAAAGCAGACAGTTCCCCCGCCGCAATCCCCAAGTTTCTGAAGAATTCTCTGTCGACTCGTTTACCACAGAAGTGGCATTGACGTCCCCATTGTCCGATTCCGACGAGTGGCGGTCTGAATCCAAGCCACCGGCATGTTCACTAGCCATGGCCTCAGAGGTCTGCTGCTCACAAGCTCCCAGGGGAAGATACTCGGCAAACTGCTGGGTCAATGCATTGCTGACAGACTTAACCAGGTTATCGTAAATGGACTGTGCGGGGCTGTTTAGGAATTCCTCCAGCCTGTGGAGCTCCTCATTCGGTTGATGATGGTTGATTTCCGATTGCCTATCCCACTTGGTAAAAATTACTCCTACGGGAGTCTCCAGTACATCGTGCTTTGCCGTCTGAAGTGAAGCGAAAGCCTCGCGCAACCGGCGCAACGAGTACGACGAATGAGCCTCCAGCGACTTATCTCCCCGAGGCACATCGGCCACAATCAACAGACCATCACACTGTTTTAGAATGTCCTTCAAGCGCACTACATCCGACTGGGGATCGGACTCCTCAGGAGGATTAAGCAATTCCCCTGAGTAGTCGATCTATCGTACGAGAACGTAACCCCTCGTACCGCCCCCAATGCGGAAATCAATAATCGGCGGGCAGCCTTTAATAAGTGTGGGCGGGTTTGGAGGTGGTAACTTCCCTTTCTCCAAGGTGCTCACCACCTCGTCGATCCATTCTTTGCCCGCGTGCAAGCCGATCGCCTCCCGCAGTTCGGGGGAAGGAGAATCCTGGGCAGCTTGCTCGTCAGGTCTAGGAACTTCTACCGGAAACCTTTCGCAGGTCAAATCCCGGGTAGACGCACCAACTAGAGCCATAGCTCCCAAGAAGCACGACTTGCCGGAGCCGGCTCCGCCGTACAAGGCAAAACAATAAGAGCCTCTAACAAAATGAGCCGCACAGGCATTTATAGCAGATCAGGATGCAGCCGAGGGTAAGGAGTGCTTGAT
>CAKZMM010000091.1 GCA_937128505.1 uncultured Thermogutta sp. | reverse complement strand
TAAGTTAAAAAGCCAAATGCTTTTTTCGCAAAGCGCCTTCGATATTTCGCGCAGCGCGGATAGAACTCCTTCGCCGACAAAACCCCACCTTTAAAGTCACCCCCAGCATCCAACAAGATGGCCCGCCAGCCTCGGTCCCCCCCGTAATGCATCGGCACAAAGGACCTTTGCAACGCGTATACCAGGAACGCCACAGTTTTCAAGTATTTAGGATTCCGAAATCTTTTTCGTACGGGCTCCAAAAGCCGCGATTGGTGGCAGATCACGCCGCGGTGCCGGTAACCTTTTCCGCCCCGGCTCCGGGCTAAAGGCTTTTCTATTAAAAATGATTTTTTAATGTTTGCAAGAACTGACATATAAGATATTTCATATAAAAATTACCGTTTTTAGCAAACTGGTCACAAATTCGCCTTTCGGCGGAAAGCCTCCTTTATTTTTTGGGCATTTCTTTAGACTTTATTGTCATTAGCCAGGGGCGAAAGGCGCGATCCTACCGGCTAAAAGCTATCTGAACCTGTGCTCGTAGCTCATCCTCAGAAAACAAGCGGCTATCTGGCCTCAACGTTTGCAAACCTCTGTCCCTAGTTGGTGAAAGAAACAAGTGCTCTGGGGCCAAAGGTAAGACGAGGAATGGAAACCGCGTGTGCGATTCGGGCGCGCAAAAGCGGGGACACGCTAACCCATTTTGCGGGCGGAAATGGCGCCGAATCGCTGGCAAATATCCGCAGACACCGTTGCGGTATGCCCGGCGGTCGGTTTGGGGTTTATCGGCGCAAATTGCCGCGAGTTTTTTGAGGTTGTTTTGACGAGCCTTGATTTGATGGGGTTGGCTGAATTCTATGGCGTTTGCTGACCAGGAGTGGCCAAATTGGTTCTACATCATTGGGATACAAACTCAGCTCATCAAGGGCCGCGCGCAGAAAGGTTCAATCGGACGACGGAATCCGGGGGGTAGAGATTGTTCTTCAGAGAGCTTCGTCCGATGTCACATCGCGGTGATAACCGCTGGACAATCCCGCGGAAGGAGATGCAGAAAGGCGATTTGAAGAGGGATTGCTGAACTTCTGACAAAACCGGAGGACGCTTTCGCGATTTCAAATGCTCTCCGGATAAACTGCGAATTCGATCCGTCGGTTGCGAAGCTTGCCTTGCGGGCTTGCGTTGGAAAGCAAGGGATGATTGGCTCCATGGCCCACGACAAAGAGCTGCTCTGGCCGAAGTTTGCCCGTCTGGAGAACAACTTCGTAAACGGTAATGGCCCAAGCCGTGGCGAGGTGCATCCCGTTCCGCCACAAAGTTGGCGGAAGTGGCTCGGAGTCCACATGTCCTTCGATCCCGATCAACTGCTTCGGAAAACTCCGGGATAACTCGGCCGAAACACTTTCCAGTAGTGCCCGACCGTCGGGTCGCAGATTTGCCGTTTGCCCCTCGAAAAGCCTTTCGGCCGGAATCTCCACCCGAATGATGTCGCCGTCCCGCCGAACTTGAATCTGCGGATCGGAGAACTGGGGCAAGTTCGCCAAAAGGCTGCTGTTTGGAGTTATGGAAATACTCCCCGACCGACGCATCGAGGCGCTTAATGCTTGGCTTTGTTGTTCTACAGCTTCTTTGTCCTGTTGCACCCGGGCCAATTGGGCAGTGACTCCCGCTAATTGCTCCCGAAGCACCGCCAACTGGTCTTCAAGAATAGCACTGCGCTGACGCGATTGGGCAAGCAGCGATTGCAGCCGCTGATTGTCCTGGTCTAACGCGTTGATTCGGGCCTGTAGCTCCTCCTTTTGACGCGATAAAGCCAACTGTTGTTGCTGCGCTTGCTCCAACTGCCCCTTGAGGACAAGGGAATTGCCTGCGCATCCGGCGCAGAAACAACTGCCTATTCCTAAAATCATTATGGCCCAAGCGGACCGTCGCATGTTTCTGTACTCCACGGGTATGCGAGGCGTGGGGAAAGATTCGTTTGTGGCCGCCAGTTTCTGTGAATCGCTGCCCGATTATTCATTTCGTGAATGTGAGTCGCCGCCAGTTATTCATTTAGTGAATTTGGATTGCTGCGCGGCTATTCATTCAGTCAACGCGGCTATTCATTCAGTCAATTAGCATTTCGATGACGAAGTGGCACCCCTCTAATGGACCGGCCTTCAACGGCTTTCTTGATTGGGGCAAACTTCCCTCATCGAAACGACACGAACCTTACCAATAACGACGCTGATCTTATGAATGGGGAGGATTCGTTGCTGGCCGCCATTAGCGCCTGCGAAGGCAAATGATCATCGACCTCAGGTTCTCAATAATGATTCCACCTTGGTATGAACGACTTTGTTTCTGATGAATGTATGCCTCTGTATGTGTGCCTCCTTAAAAGACCATTTCCGGGATGAGTGACCCGGAATTCAACGAGCCGATCGGCGTACGTCGAAGGACCGGAAATTGATGGATAGCACGTGGGTCCGGTATTCACGCAAAACCCGGCAAATTGAAATCGGGCCGGATCGCGCCCCCGAACACCATAGGTTGATCCTGTCTTCCACTACTAGAGTCCGATCTTTACTGGAGTCTGGAGAGAGAGGGTGTGACAAAATCTCTCGATGATCCAGGACAAGAGTCTTATTACCCAACAAAGACCGCGACTCAATCCACGGGTTGTTGGAAACTGAAGAGCTTGTATCAATATTGTATCAATAAATTTGTTGATTACCGTGGCAAAACGCTGGAGCAATTTGGGTAAAGGGTTCGACCGATGAGCTTGGCCGAATTGCCGACTGTTTGATGAGACGTTTGATCGAGCTTCCAACAATCAGAAACTTAAAAGTTTAAGAAGGTTGAAAGTTATAAGGTTGAAAAAAGTTATACAGGCATGCGGATGATAGCTTTGCCGGACCATCATGCAAGACCAATTAAACATGCATAAATCGATAAGCTAACTCGCGTATTATTTTCTGGGATTTTAGATTCATGCACATGTTTGCCGATTTTATTGACAATCGGATCGTTGAAGTCGTGTTGGCAAAGTTCGCGGCGAGTAATTTAGATCCTCCCCATCGAAAGGGGAAGAATTTATTGGACACAGCAACGCAGAAAAGCGGATCGCGGCCATTATCCCCGTAAACCGACGAGGTATACGGCCAGGATCGCCGCTATCACGTACATCAGCCAATGCACATTGCGGCCCTGGCCCGAGCAAAGCTTAACCAGCGGATAGGTGATGAAACCTAACGCAAGTCCGTCGGCAATCGAGTACGTAAGCGGAATTCCTAACATCACCACAAATGCAGGGAGAACTTCCGCGTAGTTCGCCCAATCGAACTTTAACACATTCCGCATCATCATCGAGCCGACAACGACAAGCGCTGGCGCGGTAATTGGCGGATAGGTGCCGATCATGCGCACAAGGGGATAGAAGAACAGCGAACACACGAAGAGGATAGCCACGGTCAGGGCCGTCAAACCGGTCCTCCCACCTTGCTCCACACCCGCGGCACTTTCTATGAAACTTGTTACGGTGCTTGTCCCTAAGCTTGCTCCGATAACCGTTCCCGTTGCATCGGAGATAAGGGCTTGTTTGACCCGAGGGAGCTGATTGTCTTTGATAAAACCGGCCTGCTCACTGACGCCAACCAGTGTCCCCAGTGTGTCGAATAAATCCATGAAAAGGAAAATGAGGATGTAAGGGAGCATCGTCAAACTGAGTGCGGAAAGAATATCCATCTTCAGAAAGGTGGGAACAAGCGAGGGGGGTGGGGAAAAGATCGAGTCGGCCGGCACGAATCCGCCCTTATCCGGAGGCAGCATCAGCCGCGATTCTACCATCAGCGTGCTTTCTCCCAGGGGAGGCCAAGTCGTTGCCAACCACCGAATGCCGACTGCTATCAGCGTGCCCGTTGCGATTCCCCAGATGATGGCCCCTCGTACCCGCAAGGCACAAAGCGCCGTGGTCACCACAAGCCCCAAGAAAAAGACTATCAGCTCCGGCGACAGCAAACGGGGGTTTAGCTTCACGGCCGTTCCGGGATCTTTTACAATCACCCCCGCATTTTGAAGACCAATAAACGCGATAAAAATCCCGATTCCCGCCGCGATTCCATTGCGCATCGTGGGACTAATCGCGGAAAGCAATTTTTCGCGAACGCCTAGGAGCGACAGAGCCAAAAATAAAACGCCCGATACAAACACAACACCGAGAGCTACTTGCCAAGCCGTCGTTTGTCCGGAATGTACCACTGCCAACGCGGAGGCTGCCGGGACCACGGTCAGAACGAAAAAAAAGTTTTCCCCCATTCCGGGGGCCTGAGCAATCGGATAGTTTGCGAGCAGCCCCATGATAAGGGTGGCTATGGCAGCCGACAGACACGTGGCCACCGTTACCGCCCCGAAGTCCATACCCGTCCGGGCTTCAGGACCCAGTGTCGGCACAAATAACTCCCCCGTCAGCACGGCCGGCTGCACGACGATGATGTAGGCCATCGTCAGAAAAGTGGTTAGGCCTGCGAGCAGCTCGGTGCGAAAAGTCGTTTGGTTCTCGCGAAGGCGGAATAATCGTTCCAGCATTTTCCAGTCCCACAACAACAAATACGGGCCCGGTCACCCCTGAAAGCGATCAATGCGAAGCGTAACTCAGAGCGGCTTCCCATTCCGAGCGATCGCCTCTTTCCGCTCCGAAGTGTAACTTTAGTGAGTCCCTGCACGGGTAATAATCTTTGCCCGAGTACTCTAGACCGACTACCCGCCAAATCCCGTTAAAGTCGACGGGAAGTCCTGGCCGCTGTGCTCGCGCGAGACTCCCGCAACGCGTTCGCATCTTTTCCGCCGGGGATAGCTTTTTCCTATCCGGAGTGTCACCGAGGGATTAAACCCACGGAGCTTTGTTGGGGCGAAGCAGTCAACGGGACAAAAAGCGACGAAAAACGCCGCAAAAACTCGGGAAATAATTCAATATGCGGTTTTCGCGATCGAGACCTTTTTCACGCAAAAGGATTATCTTTCGCCCAAAAAATTATTCTAGGAGCCTCTGGAGTTTTCTTTCCTGGACGGTGGACATGCAGCCGGCGCGGGAGCACCCGAGGTTGGCAATCTCATTTCGTTTAGATTGTTTAGGAACAAAAGGAATCTAGCTGAATAGGCATAAGGCGGCAGTGATCACTGCGGTATCGGCCGCCGACGGTTAGCTACTTATCGGCCCATTTTGCGCAGATTTTCCCGACTTCGACGAATGGCCTCCATGGGAGTATCCGGCGAACTTTCTTCCTCGACGATGTACCATTCGGTTCCGCCGATCGTTTCGCAGATTCTGAAGATTCGCCCCCAGTCGACCGTTCCCTCGCCCACTACGGACCCCGGTGGCCCACCGTGTTCCTTCAGGTGAATCGTTTTTGATCGTCCGGGGAATTTCTCGAGGATGACGTACGGATCTCCTCCTCCAGCTAAACAGTTGCCAACATCCATTTGCATGACCACATCAGGAACGGTGTGGGAAAAGAAGACTTCCCAGGCGGTTTCGCCATCGAGCTTTTTGAAATCATGCCCGTGGGCGTGATACCCGACAAGCATGCCGTGCTCCTTGACCTTTGCGGCCAAATCGTTGAAAAGCTTTGCGGTTTCGATCGCCTTCTCCCGGGGGCTCAGGAGCTTTTCCGATAACCACGGACAAATCAAGTACTTGTTGCCTAGGCTCTGATTGAACTCGATTGTGCCGGGCAATTTGTCCGCCTGAAGGCTTTCCCACGGTGTGTGAGAACCGCAGCAAACGAGCCCTGTGTCGTCAAGCATTTTTCGGATGGCTTTAGCCTCGTGGCCGTAGTAGCCGGCAAATTCCACCCCCTCATAACCCATTTCACGAATGACTGCGAGGACTCGCGGAAGATCCTTCGCTGCTTCCCGCCGCACCGAATAAAGCTGCACGCCTACTCGGATCTTCGCAGGCGCGGCGATCGCCCCCAGCAAAGGATGACAGGATAAGCAACCGACCATCACTCCGGCTTCGAAAAGCCAATCCCGACGTGTGCAGCTCATCGTTGTCTCTCCGGTTGATAACCTCAATGGAATCGATCACTTCGGTTCAACACACTTTAACGCTTAGCCCCAGGTTTCTTGTGAAGCTGCCTTAAGGCACGAAATAAGCGGCCATTTGCCCGGCGTCACGCCGGTCATTTGCCCGGCATCATGCCGCAAGGTCCATTCCGAGCGGAGACTCGCCCCGGAGCTCCGACCGCACTATGATAGGTTCGTGTCACGCAAAAAGCTACTAGGTGCAACAAGCGCGTTCGCTGAATAAAAAAAGCGGGTTTGCCGAATAAAAAATTTGACGGCGACAAGGCCTTCAGGCACTTGCCGCCGTCAGTTGTTCCGAGCCGAATTCAAAAAACTTTCTTACATCCTTTCCGCGGTATTAACGGGCACCACCGTGGTTCTGCCAACTTACGCCTCTTCGATCACGGTCCAGCCGAGGGCATCAGCCAGGGCAAAAACCGGCTCCTTCAGATCACCGTAAAACGTGACTCGGTGCCAGCCCCATTGATCCCATTCGGCAAACAATTTTTCGATATCCCCGACAGGCTCGCCGCAAAGCTTGGTCCGGCATGCCCGATCTTCGAACGAATTGCCCACGCTCTTTGCCTGATGGAAGAGGATTTGTTCTCGCTCAGGCGCCAGCTCCAGTGTCGTGGTCATGTAACCTTCCGGCATGATGGATCGCACCGCCGCCCCTTTACGGTCCTCGGAATGTGTGAGGATCTCGAACGGGTTGCTGGCTCCTTGGGGACCGAACTGCTTGTTGGAAGCCACACAATGGGCATAAATGATTTGCCGCTTGGCGGTGTCGATGACGGGATCTGAAATGAACCCCGGGCGTCCCTGGGTCATTGTCGTCAATGCAAGCATGGTCACGGCACTGCGGATGTCGCACTCGCAACCCCCGATCAAACCAGAGTTGTTCAGCTCGAAAAAGCCCATGCACGGATAGGCATGAATGTGGCCGCCGTAAAAACCACCCAGACAATTGATGCTGATTCCCTGGGCGCCGTGCTTCTGCAACAGGGCTTTTTCTGCAAGGTACATGGCCGCAGATTGCTCGAGCACCTCCGGCGAGACGTCGGCAATCCGAGCGGCAGCTTGCTCCCATCCTCGAGCTATCTCGCGGGCAGCGTCCTTGTCGGCTTGTTGGTAGGCTTCGTTCAGCTCCTGAAATGGAAGCGACAGTACGGTGATTCCCAGCGAGTTCTTAACCGCCTCGATAATTCCCGGCCAACCACCCCCTACTGCCAACAGCTTGATCTCGCGGAGTTGGCGGAGACACTCTTCGGGCGAAAGCAGTTGCACTTGGTCGGGCTTGCAGGTCATGTCGCCCGGGCCAGGCGTGCGCTCGCGACGCAGTTTCGCGGTAGCTGCGACAAAGTCAGCCGCCGTCCCCCCCTTCTTGACGATCTCGAAACATTTGACGGCCTCAACAAGATCCTCCAATCGCGAAGAACTCACGAAGCCCACGTTCGGCACATTCCGCCGTAAAAATTGCGCCGTATACACCAGAAACCCACCGCTTCCTGCGAACAAAAAATCCGCGTACAAAGTCGGCTTTCCCAACTCTGCTACCGGCTGAACGACCCGGTTCCAACAGTTCATCTGACAAACCAAGTACCCATCGACGGGATTAGCCTGATCTTCCTGAAGGATCTTCGCCGTCGTTTCGGGGCCATCAGCCATGGCAGGGAGCAATTCAAAATTCGGGCAGGCTTGGCGGATCGCGTTTTCGATTTGAGAGATGACCGGCCGGAAATCAAACCCGATATTCGGCCAATCCGGACGATCTTGCACCGGGGCATGCAAGGCGTATAAGATTCGCAGCCGAACCTTGGCCGAATCTTCCAGCCGAAATGCGCGCGCCGGGGCGGCACTCAGCCCCGTGGCACCCACCACACATGCCGCACAACCGGCCAAAAATCTCCGTCGAGAAACGCAGCAGCAACCGGGGGAGGCATTAGACGTTAACATTTCCTTCATCTCCTGGCTCCTCGTAATAAAGGGTTTTGATCGACCGCCGCCTTTTAGGATCGAGGCGTGGCGGAGAGAATCGTAGTGTTTAAGAAACTCTCCGCTCAGCACACAGATCTCGCAAGTGCTTCTCAATCTCTCGGGACAGTGCTACGACCGAAACAGTATCCCCAAAAGCGTTAACAGTATCCCAAAAGTATTCACGGACCCGAGAATTTCCACGGACTCCATAATATCAACGCAATGGTGAGCAACAGCACTGAAAGGTCGCACTGCCTAGATACCGAATGAAGGACTCTGAATTTGGGCCTGCGAATCAGGATCGGATCTTCCGAGGAAACACGCACGATGTGACCGAAGGAAATTGGTCCGGGTGGAAGTGACGCACTTATCCGAGATTCAGTCGCGAATTGGCATGTGGCGGCGGATTGGCCTAGCGACGCACGACACCGATACAGCTTACACCGAAGGGGAGAACTTGTGCAAGAAGACAGACCGAAAATTCATCAGACGATTATGTCTTAAAGCATGGCTTGAAGGGGAACTGGGTGCGGATAAATCTCGCTTCTTCCATTAGGCACAATTCGTTTTGTTTGTCAACTTTCGTAGATTTAGGGGTTGCGGTCCTTCATGCAGAAAACCAGAATTTCAGCCGTGCTCAGAAGTGGGCCGATTCCGGAAATCAAGAAATCAGACAAATATGATAAAGTCGAGAAAATTTGCGCTATTTCGGGTGTGTGGCCATCGAGAAAATGTTCGCAGATAATGGCACATAATGAGAAATGTGCCACGAAGCCCTCCCCTCTTACGCATTGCTCGCAAGTTTCGTACCCGGTTAAGAACGGCCTGCAACTTTTTTTAATGGATGAGTTTTTTGATTGGTCGCTCACTTAGGGTACCCCAAGCTGCAACGAAAGATTGCCGAAAAACGGGCTTCTGAGACATGGATCGAAGGGAAGTGAAGGATCTCATCTCCGCTTCAAGCTTAACTCCTGCCCTCCGGTGGGTGCGGGAAGAGCTTCAGCAGTTGAGTGCCCGCGGTCTCGAACGCCGTCGTAAGCTCCGGACGAGCCAGCAGGGGCCGATAATCCGGCTGGAAGGGCGGGATGTCCTTAACTTTGGTTCAAACGACTACTTAGGGTTGGCCAGTGACCCCCGATTGATGCAAGCCGCTATCTCTTCTTTCAGGCAAGAAGGTTGGGGGAGTGGTGCCAGTGCCTTGGTCAGCGGTTTTTCTGACTCCCATGGGCGTCTTGCCGAGGCACTTGCTCATTTCTGGAATGCCGAGGCAGCCTTGGTGTTCCCTTCAGGTTACATGGCAAACCTGGGAACCATCGCAGCCTTGGTGGGTCCGGGGGATGTTATCTATTGTGATCAACGAAACCATGCCTCGATTTGGGATGGGGCACGACTCTCGCGGGCTGATATCCGGACATACACTCATAACGATCTAAGCAACTTGCAAAGGCTGCTTCAAAAGCGCGGTAATTACCGCCGCGCCTTAATCGTGACCGATAGCCTCTTTAGTATTGACGGCGATCTTGCTCCACTGCCGGAGCTTGCCGAACTTGCCGCGCGGTACGAGTGCATGTTTGTGGTCGATGAAGCCCACGCACTTGGCATCTTCGGGCCACGAGGCGGTGGGGTGGGAGAATCGTTCCGTCTTCAGAGCCGCATCGATGTGCGGGTAGGAACCCTAAGCAAAGCTCTTGGATGTGCTGGCGGATTTATTGCCGGAGCGCGGGAACTGGTAGAGTGGCTGGTGAACCGGGCCCGATCGTACATCTTCACCACGGCAATGCCTGCGCCTTTGGCAGCCGCCGCCATACAGGCGCTAGAGATCGTGCAAAACGAACCATTCCGAGGTGCCCAGCTTTTGCTTCGCGCTGCGGAGTTGCGGCACCATCTTCAGGCGCAAGGTTGGACTATCGGGGCTTCCCAGAGCCAGATCATTCCCATCATGGTCGGCGCGCCTGAGGCTGCCGTAAAACTAAGTGAGCTTCTCTTTGAAAAAGGGATCTACGTACCCGCAATGCGCCCCCCCACAGTCCCCGAGGGGCAAGCCTGTCTAAGGATCAGCCTAACCTGGGCACATCAACCGGAGATGCTCGAACAATTGCTGGTGAGCCTGCGGGGCCTGCGGGCGAGATTCGTCTAAAGCAAAAAGCGATTTCAACCGCTCGGGGGTCAATTGCAGAACACAGGCCGCATCGTAGCAATTCCAAGGCGGGTAATGTTCAACCTTTCTAAAAGTGAGTGCTGACCTTTCTCAAAGTGAGGAGCGCTTTTGCCGGGGGAGAGTATTTCGTTTTCACGGGAACATACGAGAGTTCTGAGTTCGTCTCATAATTCGTTCGCATCTGCGTTACCAAGCCTTGAAAAGTTCAGAATCTCTGCACGCAGGTAGTTGTGCGTTATGTAGGACTTCCTTAACAATGGTGGCCGCTCAGAATTTCTTCAAGCAGGAGGTCTCCGATCGTCGATCGAGTGAAGTCACAGGCAGTGATGAGAATTTCTGCACGCAGGGGCTCTGGCGGCCTGCGCCTTTTGCTATGCCAAGCCGCTTTTCTGGACCCGAGCATTTACCCAAAACAAGTGCAGATTGCCGGCGGGGAGTTCATATTCGTTTTCCAGGGATCTAGTGGTGACTTGAGGCGATAGGATGACGTGATCCAATGACGTGACTTGATGCCATAGTAAGCATCTCGTCCGGGTTAAGCCTCTAGCTGCCACCTATCGTCCTCGTGGCACGTCCGGACCTGCCGGGATTTCAAGAAGCCTTTTCTGCCGGGGTTTTTGGGCTGAGCATAGTCCATCGATCTGTGTACAATTCCGGTCGAATAACCAGAGTTCTGAGCCGCGCCGATTCACCCCAAACCATGAAAGAACCTTACGACCCGGCGGCAGCAGGTATCGGACAGAGATTCCAGGACTGCGGCGGCTTATACTCAGAAAGGATCGGAAACGAAATGCGGTGATAACTCGGAGCAGCCCAGAGCAAGACTTAG
>CAKZMM010000090.1 GCA_937128505.1 uncultured Thermogutta sp. | reverse complement strand
GGAGTGCAGGAGAAGATTGTCAAGAGGACATCGGGAGAAAAATTGTCAAGAGAACATGAGGAGAAAAATTGTCAAGAACACATTTCGTGGCAGATCGCCCTCCAATTGGCCTTCTCGCACTTTTTTCTGCATGATTTACAAGTTTATTCGGCCGCATCATTGACCCTCCCAAGCACCAATGTTACCATCACATGGAAGATTCTCGGACGAAGGTGCTGTCTTGACGAGGATAAGGGCTATTTGAATTTCCATCAGGATGGCAGATGCCCTTCGGAGCCGCCGAAATTCGCTGTGCGACCGCGCCGCAGGGCATTGCAGCAAAGCAGGGTTATTGACCTGCATTGAACCTTTTAGCTCGCCGTACGAAGCACGTTAGCTTTTGTTTTTCGATTACCTTGAGTGTTTTTCCGCCACCTTGAATAAGGGATGGGTTGAACTGTTTTTTGTCGTCTGCGGACTTTCCGCGGCTAACCTTCGATATTCCCGTTCGAGCAACACTTGAACATTGCCGAGAAACACTTTACCGTTTGAGGAAGAAAAGTTGCCGCGACAAAAAGAAGGAAGTCACCCGTAGCCTTAAAACTAGAATCTCCGTTGCGCCCTCCTGTACTGAAGCCCACCCGGCCCTCCCGATTAACCCTGATGATCGCATGCCCTTTGCTCGGGCTCAATCGGACCAAGCCAGGGAATTTCCGGCAATGTGAAGGTCTTCAACACCGGGATGTTCGTCTACATCCGCGCTTTAAGAGTGGCGGATTGCCTCGACGGTACGAGCAACACGTTTTTCGCGGGGGAAGTGATCGGCTCGCACACGTCTCAAAGCTCGAACCGCTGGCTACTGGCTATCCGACACCTTGACTCCTTGCGGACCACGGATAATCCGCTGAATACCCCACCCGGTCAAGGCGTGGTATACAGCTCCGCGAACGGTGCGTTTGCCAGCTTCCACCCCGGCGGCGGCAACTTCGGCTTTGGCGACGGAAGCGTGCGGTTTATTTCCGACACGATCGAGTTGTCGATCTATCGTGCCTTGTCCACTCGCGAAGGCAAAGAGTCGATCGGAAGCTACTGATAATCCGTCGGCCAAGCTTCCGCCAAAGTTCCGCATTTCGAACGTTTCAGCGAAATCCGGGTGCACCAGCACAGCGGTCTGCTTGCTAATGACGGTTGCTGGTCTCTTTGCCAGCGAACGGTAATGAATTGCGAGGTGCCGGGGAATTTTGCGCGTCCGGGTGCAGCAAAGTCTTAGAAGAGACTAATTTTTCCACGCGCGCCGGTGCTAAAAGGTGGTCTAAATTCCGGAAACCCCGGGGGATGGCGGTGCACAATCTAAATGCACAACCGATCTGATTTCCACTTTAAGTGAGCACGACCGAAGCTGCCTTTGCCGGCACTATAAATCGCCGGTTTACAGTCGAGCGCGGTCCCTTGGGCCTTGAGCAGTTGATGCCTCAAAGGCACCAGATCTTAAAAAGCACGATGTCGCTTTTCTCCGCGAAAGAAAGCGCAGGAGGTGGAGGCTATCGCTGCATAACGTGATAGCCTCCTCGAGCTCGACGGAGCCCGGTTGCGGTACTTGGCACAAAAACCGCCGGAGGGTGATTGACCCTAAAGGTTTCAGATGATTGGGTGAGGTTTGCGCCCGCAAAACGCCGCGCGAAGTCTGGCTCGTATACCCTTATGGCGATCCCGCCGTCCGATCGCGACTCGGCTTCCCCAACGGTTACCACCAACCCGCGGTAATCAGGAAATCGACTCCCTCGGCCACAACTTTTTGATCGCCGGGATTTGTGGAGTGTGCTTCGACTACGCCAAAGCCAATGAGCTCCACCAAATATTCCAGCTCGCGGTTGCTCACGCGTACCCAGTCGGCCTCTGCTCTCAGGAGATCATCCAGCGGGCTATCCCAGACGATGGCCGCATCCTGCCGGTGAGGATTGCCTACGGCACGCACCTGACGAAAACCCTCGGCTCGCAATCGTAGCGAATCAGACTCCGCCGTAAAGCCATCCAGCCTCACCGTAAGGCGCTCTTCTGCCGAGCTACCTAGCCACTGGAGCCTATTCGCCCCCTGCCCCCCGTAGACTTCTACCCAGCGATAGCCGAAAGCCTGTCTGCGCCAGTTTCCGCCAGAAAGGGAGACAAACTGCTCGTTTGCTTCCAGGAGCTCGCTTGCCTCGGAGCCATAAAACTTCGCGATAGTTTTTGCGCCCCCTGCGGCGAAGGCGAGGATGCTTGGGAAGGCCCAAGCCCGCGAGAAGAAATCCTGTCCTAAAAGCGTCCCGTACGTTGCCGTTAATACGACCTTCGTGGATACGGAAGGATCGCTCTGGGCAGATTCATAAAGTTTCGCTACGTCGGCGCCGCCGGCAAACGAATAGGCGTAAACGCGTGGAAACCCAAAGACTCGATACTGAAACTCGGGCCCAGTAAGCGTCGTGTAAGTGGCTGTGGCCACGAGCGTGTCGGCTCCGGAACTATCGTACAGCGACGCCGTGTCGGTTCCCCCGACCCCATAGATGGAGGTTTGTCGGAACCCTTGCGCTAACAGCGAAAATCCAGCCCCGGAAAGCGAGGCTCCCGTCGGCCGGCACACCAGGAGGTCATCTCCGGCGGATCCCGTGAGGCTTGCCCGATCCTGTCCCCCTGATTCGGCGTAAGCTACCACAGTCTTGAAACCGTTTCCGCGGATATCGAAACCTTCGCCGCGCCACTTAAAGTGGCTTGGGCTGCCACTGAAAACGTCGTTGCCGGGCGAGTCATACAGTTTTGCTTTATCCGCGCCGCCATTTGTAGCACTTGCCACGACCTGCGGAAACATTAGAGCGCGGAGGTAATATCCCGGGCCTTGCAACACGGCATACTCCGGGGTACCGACGAATTGGTCATCACCGGATGAGTCGAAAAATCGCACCAAATCGTTTCCGCCCCGCCCGGGCGAAAGGGTTACCTTAGAAAAATTCATGGCCCGAATGAAATACCCAGGACCACTTAAAGAGGCATACTTGGGTGTTGCGAGAGCGGCATCGTCGCCGGAGCCACCGGTCAAATTAGCCAGATCGTTTCCCCCGCTGCCCGCAGCGGCATCGATCTCGGTAAATCCCCGCGCTTCCAATTGAAACGACCCACTTTGCCAAAGGGTCCGATCCGGTTGAAACGTCAAAGAGTCATTGCCCGCCGAACCCCGCAGCACCAATCGCGATGGCCCACCCCGCGGTGCCATCGCGTGCACCCGGTCTACACCCTCAAGCTCCACAAGGATTGAACCGTTTGAAAACCGGAGCCCCTGCGGCCAAACACTTAAGGAAGCTACTTGACCGACGAAACCGTTAAAACGTGCTGTCCCCCCAACGCCGTGGGCAACGGTTTGTTCCACATCCTGTAGGAGAATCTGAAGCGGCGTAGCGGAGAGAGAAATTCTCCCTTGCTCAACGGTAATGTCAATCGGCCCTTCGTCTACGAAACGGAATTGATCTTCGCCTAGACCGCCTGAGACGGAAACTCGTCGCGCCTCCGAAACACCAACCTGATAGGAGACACCGTTGATTTTCAAAGAAAGGGTATCCCGACCCGGCCCGCGAGCTAAGCTGATTCGGTCCTCACCGGCCGTACCATGCACCACAAGCCCGTCGCCCGGCTTCATTTCAAGTAGGTTTACGAGCGTCAACTGAGCTGGATGACTCGCGGGGCCCGGTGTGGAAATCCTGACGAAAAAAGTCTCGCCCGAAGTTTCGCTTAACCAATCCACCCGTAATCGGCCGGTAACGGAAACGCTTTGTAACGGTGGCTCATTGGGCCAATGAAACACCTCGAGCACCCAAGGCGTGTTTCCATCACTTTCCAGAATAGCCGTACAAAATCCGCGGAATTGCGTTTGGAAACGCAGCCACTCGGCTCCGGTACTTACCGAGATTGGCTCCCGCCGCCAATCCACAACTCCAAGCGTTCGGGCAATGGGCCAACGGATTTGCAAGCGATCTTCCACCGGTTCCCCGGGTACCCCGTCGCGGTCGGTATCCAGGTGAAAACCCCAACGGCTTTGAATGGTGGGGGCCAATTCCAGCGTGTACTCCCCAGGTACATACTGTGTTGGCAACCCCAGCCAAAGACTACGTGAATCGATCCACCACGCGTGCGTAATCGGCACAGCACCGTTAGGACCTCGGAGGCTGATAACATCTTTTTGAGGATCGAAAGTTTCTGCCGCCATCGGCTGGTCGAATCGGATGATGAAAGCCCCCAGTCGGTCGAACACAAGCGGATTAGCCTCCCAGGAAATTACCCTCGGTGCCACCAGGGGAATTCCTTGCACGATCAACCCCCAGTTCCGGAGCTCTCCTTGATCCAAGGCACTGTCATCGTATAGCTCCAAGGTCCATTGACCTTGTGCTTGGATACCCCGGAAGACCGATAGGCTTCCCTCAGGGCGATACCGCCCGATAAAGGGGGCTGTACCGCTGGTAATTGACGTTGGCGCTTCGTCGTCGAGGATCGTCCCGGCGAAATTTTCCCCACTACCGCCGACATCGCTAAAAAGCTCAACCCGCACGCCGTTCGGGCCTATCAAGTAAGCATCCAAGTCCGCCACAAACGTGTGTTCGATTTCCACGAGGACATCAACATCCAGGAGGTCGAAGGCCTCGCCGATTTCCAACGTCGACAAGGTGCTCGTATAATCCCTAATCGGCAGCGGTCCTGAGTTCGAGGCAAAGAGCACCCCTGGCAAAACGGAAAATGTCCGGACGAAATCGTCCTCCGCGATACCGTCGCCATTGCCGTCCAAGGGGCGCCCCTGAAGATCCCGCCAAGCCTTAGCCGCCAATTGAAGCCGGTAACTACCCGGGGGGAGACGGCCGGCATTCGGGATTAGTAGCGCTTCGGTGGGCGTACTGGGATCAAGGACGATCTGAAGGCCGAACCGGCGGTCATCCGCGGTATCCCACACCCTATCCGGCCCCACCTCATCCAGCCGTGTACCATCCGCCAAAATCTCCACGGTGTTATCCATCGCGGCCGAAAAATGCACGCGAATCTGCCGGATAGGTTCGGCTGTCTCTTGCCCCGGCTTAGGCAAGGGTTCAACGCCCACAACAGAGGGAGGCCGCGCGGGCCCTTCGCGAAAAACGATTCGCCACCCCACCAACGTCCCTTGATCCATCCACCCATCGTCGTAAATTTCCAGGGTCCAAGTTCCCTGGGCATTTCGTTGATAAAGTCCGGCCAGGGAGCCCTCGGGACGGAATCGGCCCCTAAACGGTGCACTCCCTGACGTAATCGGCACGCTCGCCTCGGAATCGAAAATAGTGCGGCTTAAATCGCGCCCTGAACCACCCACATCGGTAAATAGCTCTACCCGGGTTCCATCGGGGGCGATCAAGAAGGCATCCAAATCCGCCGTGAATGAATGAGTGATGGAAACTTCAACATCGATGTCCGCAATGGTGAGGGGCCGGGGGATATTGATGTACGACCGAGTGTATTGAAAATCGCGGATGCTTTGCGGGGTATCCGCGGCGGCGAAAACCACCAGGGAGGGGTCGCGAATCACGAAGCTTCCTCTATACCCCTGCACCGGATTGCCGAATTGGTCCAACACCCCCGCCGCTTTCAACTCGTATTCGACCTGACCGTCGAAGGGCAAATCGGCCAAGCCAAACCGAACCGAATTCGGCAGGGTCTGAACCGCTGTGATCCGTCCTTCGCTCAGCCGCAGATCATCTTCACTCACCGAACTGGCATTTAAAGGCTCGTTGAAGTTCAGAACTAAATAATCGGGAGCTTGGCTGAGCACGGCTCCCTCCGCAGGCTCGGTGGAGATGACCCTCCCGGGTTGGGCGTCCCAAAAAAACAGGCTTTCCCAGGCCCTCAAAGGCCGGTGGTCCCCGGCACTTCGTACGCTGCCTGACTCCATCGAGACAAGCTGAGGTCCTTGCCGGAGGATGGGGGAAGTCGCGAAGCGGAACTCCGCCCGGGTCGCCCCGACCAAAGCCACCTGCGAGGCCGCGATGCCGTTGACCCGGAAGTCGGCCGGCCCAAGGCTGTAGGGGTCGACGGGGCCCGAAAATTCAACCCAATACAACGCGGGGATCTCCTGCACAATACTGCCGGAGGCAGGACCGCTTGCAACCACGCGGATACCAAGTTGGTCCAAAGTATTCCGCAGATTGAGCCGTCCGCCGGTTGCCACCCTCCCTATTAAACCCGAAAGGCGGTCGGTACCGGCGAGGATGGCTTCGCGAAGCTCCGCCGCTGCGACTTCCGGGGCTGCCGCGGAAGCCAAAGCCACTGCCCCGCTGACGAACGCCGTCGCCATGCTGGTTCCGGACATCATCCCGTAGCCACCCCCGGAAATCGTGCTCAAGATCGATTGCCCGGGTGCCGCTAAATGGACCGAGGTGGTCCCAAAATTGCTAAAGCTACTCAAGCGATCTTGTCGATCGGTGGCGGATACGGCCAGAACATTCGGGAGGTTATAGCTAGCCGGATACTGGGGAGATTGATCATTATTGGACGAGTCGTTTCCGGCGGCAGCCACGAAAAGAATTCCCGCGGCTCCACTGGCTCGAATTGCTTGTTCTAGGCTTTGGCTGTAGCTCCCGCCCCCCCAACTTGCGTTAATAGCGCGGACATTGACCCCGAATCGGCTCCGCATCATCGTCACGTAATTAATGGCCAGGACGGCATCGCTTGTTGTCCCCACGCCGGAGGCGTCGAGGAAACGTACGGCCATCAATGAGACCTCCCAATTGATTCCCGCAACACCGCTTTGATTATTGCCCACTGCCCCGATGATTCCCGCCACATGAGTGCCGTGGCCGTGCTCATCGCGGGGGTCGCCGTCGCGAGCCGCAAAATCGTACCCGTAGACATCGTCCACCAGTCCATTCCGATCGTCGTCGATCGAGTTGCCCGGTATTTCCCGCGAATTGATCCAAAGGTTATCGACCAAATCGGGATGCGTTAAATCGATCCCGGTATCCACGACGGCCACAACGACGCCGCGGCTGCCGCGAGAAATGTCCCAGGCTTCCGGACCGTCGACATCCGCATCAATCAATCCGCCTAGCTGACCCGTGTTATGGAGTGCCCATTGAGAACTAAACTGGAGGTCATTGGGAGTGACCGCTATGCTTACCGGTCCGTTGGGCTCATAGTAGGCGACCGCCGGATGAGATGCCAACAATGCGATTACTTCCTCCGATTGCGACGCGTCCCGGACTTCCACCAAAACAAGCCCCGCACGACCGAGCCCGCGAACCACCTCCGCATTAACGCCTGAAAGATCAAGCCAGCGTGTCACCTCGGCCACCGAAGAAACCTTCGCCGAAATTTCCGCCGAAAGTTGGACAATCCATTGCCGGGAAGATGTTGGGGAGGCCGAAACTCCGAAACCATCGGGACCGGCAGAATCCTCCCCCGCCGCGAATGCCGAGCTTTGAGCGGAAAAAGCGGGAAAGCTCTTCGTCTCTTTGCGTAACGATTCAAACCAGGCGGGGTCAAACAGGGACAGGATTTGCGCCGCTTCGCCCGCGTTTTCGCTGTGAGGCCCACCTGAAAGCTCAAGACTCAGGGGGCTTGCGCTGAGAAGCATTCTTGGTTCGAGACTCTCCAGACGCGCGCTTCGGACACTTGCACCCGAAGGTCCTTTGCCAAGGCGCATTCGCCATCGATTGGCGAGAAAACGCCGTGAGAACTTGCCGGCCCTTTTCAAAGCTCGTTCCCCATACTCACGAATGGCGTTGCCCGTCTGAGACGGATGCGAACCGCCCAACCGGTTGAAATCGGGCCCATGAGGCCCACGATTCTTCCCATCCTACGGACTGATCTACCCAATGAATCATTACCCGGAGAACGCCTCCCCCACAAATAGGAGGTGTAGCATATTCCGCAAACCCGACCCTTATTTCACGCTTTCGTGGCCAAAAGAGACCTGATTCTTCTTAG
>CAKZMM010000089.1 GCA_937128505.1 uncultured Thermogutta sp. | reverse complement strand
ATGCTTATCTAGAGACGAAATGCTTATCTAGTATCTAGAGACGAAATTCTCACATCCTGAAATGCGCGCATAAATTGGGCGCTCCGTGAGCCGACTTGCCGTTAATTATCCGGCCCGCACAGGCGACAATTTCATCTCTTTGTTTGTAATCTTGGTAATGGGTCTGATTTGAAGGAATTTTTCGTGTGCTTCGTGATCTCTTCAGGTCTTGTCGCCTTGACCAAAACTGCTGTTCCCGACTCTCACGAGTGTTTCGCACTTGCCGCTTCCGAAGCGTGGAGACATTCGAATCAACGGAGCCGGATCACATAGCGCAATAGTTGCTGCCGCGGAATTGTGGACACTTCCCATGATGCACAGCTACGATGGGGTTATTGATGCGACTTGGCGCAACCGAAGCATGGGACAAAATCAAAATTCCACCAAGCTTTAAGATTAGTGGTGTTATAAGTGTAATGGTATTTGCTACTTAAGCTGACATTCCGTCCGGCTTAACTCAGACCGAAGTTTGCTTTAAATCGGAAGCGAACCTTTGCCGATTGCCGATCCAAACCTTGGCCCATAGAATCCCTATCCTAGCAGGAGATTTTGGGCTGCGGAGGGTGTGCCGGTGGGAGAGACAATCTTTTGCCACGAATTTCCGAATGGGTTGGTGCTGATCGCCGAGCCAATGAGTTGGCTCGAATCGGTGACCTGCGCCATCCGTATTCCGGCTGGGAGCATTTACGATCGGGAAGATCTTCCGGGGTTGGCAGCCTTTAGCCAAGAATTGACCCTGCGGGGTGCAGGCGGGCGAGATTCTCGCAAGCTGATTGAGGATCTCAACAAGCTGGGGATCCACCGCGTGGAGGATGTATCCTCGGCCCACGCCAAATATGCTGCGAGTATGGTGGCCTCGAAGCTTCCCGCGGCCCTCGCCATTTTGGCGGATATTGTCCGGCGCCCCCACCTGCTGGAAAAAGAAGTTGAACCCATCCGGCGGGGTCTCCTACAGGATTTGCAAGGGGTCGAGGACGAACCTTTGGAAAAATTGGGGCGTGAATTGCGACGCCGCTACTATCCTAGTCCCTGGGGTAGGCCTTCGGATGGTGAGGAATCCGGAATCGAGCGGATTCAACTGAAGGACGTTCAGGAGTTTCATGGCCGGCACTACCAACCCAATAAGACGATTATCTCGATCGCCGGGCGGTTTGACTGGTCGTTTGTGGTCGATTTAGTGGGGGAACTTTTCGGCGATTGGCCGGCCGGTGAGCCCCCGCCCGTGAAAACCGTCAATCATCAATCCAAATACGGGCACATCCCGTTTGCCTCGCAGCAAGTGCAGATTGGGATTGCTTATCCTTGCGTTCCTTATCGGCATCCGGATTATTTCGTTGCTTCGGCGGCTGTTGGGGTGCTTGGGGGCGGAACGAGTGCCCGGCTTTTCATGGAGGTCCGCGAGCGCCGCGGGTTGTGCTACAGCGTATACGCGACTTATCACACGCTCCGTGATTGGGCCGGGGTTTTTTGCTTCGCCGGTACGACGGCCGAGCGAGCCCAGGAAACTTTAGACGTGCTTCTGTCGGAAATTCGGCGGTTGGGTGAGGGAATTCGGCCTGATGAACTCCAACGCCTGAAAGCACGCATCAAAAGCGGGCTGGTCATGCTCCAGGAATCCAGCGCGGCACGCGCGATGTTCATTGCGCGGGATTGGTACCATCTTGGTCGTGTCCGAAGCGTCTCGGAATTAAGCCGCATGGTCGATGAGCTGAGTTGCGAAGGCATCAACGACTATCTCAAACGCAACCCTCCCGGCAATTTCACGATTGTCACCGTCGGACCGCGCGAGTTGGAGGTTCCGGATGGCGTTTTATAGGCATCAGTTGGCCAATGGCTTGCAGATTGTGGCTGAGTGTCATCCTGAAGCCTACACGGCCGCGATCGGGTTTTTTGTCCGCGTAGGATCTCGGGACGAGCCGCCCCAGTGGGCAGGCGTGAGCCATTTTTTGGAGCACATGGCTTTCAAGGGGAGCGAAGGCCGAACGGCGGATGAGGTCAATCGATCTTTCGACGAAATCGGGGCCCATTACAACGCCTTTACCGGGCAGGAGTCGACGGTTTTTTATGCGGCCATCGTCCCGGAGTATTGGCCGCAGGCACTAGAGCTTTTAGCCGACTTATTGCAGCCGGCCTTTCGCGAGGAAGACTTCGAGCTGGAGCGAAAGGTCATCCTCGAAGAAATCAGCATGCACGAGGATGAGCCGCCTTTTGGTGCGGACGACAAATGTCGCGAGGTATTTTTCGGCTCCCATCCGTTGGGTCATTCCGTGCTGGGGAGTCTCACGACCATCGGCGCCTTAACCCCCGGCGACATGCGGGAGTATTGGCGGAAGTTTTACTCGGCAGACAACATCACGCTGGCGGGGGCAGGGCGGATCGACTTCGATCAATTAGTCGCCGAGGCCGACAAATGGTGCGGCAAATGGCCTTCGGGGCAGGTCAGCCGTCAGGTGAGTTCCCCGGACGGGGCCAGCGGTTGGGTTGTTCTTTCTAAACCCACGGCGACCCAGGAATATCTGGTGCACATGACGAAGGGCCCGATGGAGGATGACGATTTTTTTGCCGCATCCCTTTTGGCCTCAATCGTGGGCGATTCGGAAGGAAGCCGCCTTTTTTGGGAGTTTGTCGAGTCTGGCGAAGCCGAAAATGCCAATCTCCGTTACCTCGACTACGAGGACACGGGGATATTTATCACGCACATGATATGCGATCCGGGGCGGGCTCAGCGAAATCTCGATCGGCTATTTGAACTTTACCAGCAGCTCGTGCGGGAAGGGATTACCGAGGACGAGCTGCTCCAGGCCAAAAGCAAGGTAAGTTCGGGGATCGTCTTGGCCAGTGAGCGGCCGCGAAACCGACTTTTTGCCGTGGGGGGCGAGTGGCTTTATCACAAGCGCTACCGCTCGGTTCGGGAGGTTTTGGACAAGATCGCAGCGGTAACTCGAGATCAAATTTGCGACATTCTCCAGCGTTTCCCGCTGAACACGGGGACGCTGGTAGCTATTGGACCGTTGAATGAACTATCTCGCCCCGAAGCAATGGCCGCAAAAACGGAGGATGGTCGGCAGTTTGTGCCCAGGTCAGAAAACCGTCATAGCGTACCATGAAATGCGTGGATTAAAAGTCGTTAAATGCGTGCAGTAGAATTCGTGCATGCTGCGTTTTGGAGGGATGTGCCGTTCCGGAGGAGGCCGCGTTTTCAGAATGATCCGCAATATTCCCTCCGCGAAGGAAAGGCGAATAAGCGGTAGTTAAAGCAGCAGTTGGAAAGCACGAGGGCCGGGGCATCGTCGGCTAAGGGATGGCTCGACAAAACACAATATGATGCGACAAAAAATATGATTTATGATGCGACAAGCCGGTGGAGGGTTTGACACCGCAGGAGAGGACTCTAGAGATCGGGAAAGCGGTAAACGGAGTAGATTGTCACGGACTTGAATTCCCCGGTCGACCGCCCGGTTGCCTGTTATGGTGCTTGGCAGGAGAAATCCAGGGCTTCGTGGACCGGTGGATTGGAGCGATTTTTGATCCGGTTGCAACTTAAAGCCGGTTGCAACTTTAAAGAGGGCTCGTTGAATCTCGTAGGAGACATCCGATCGTGGAGCAGCCGTTGACGGATCCCGGAGCACCGGTAGGTACCGAACCGAATGAGGTCCCCACCGGAAGACTCGTCTTAATCGGGCTTTTCGCCGCACTGGGGGTCTTCGTGATCATTCTTGGGCTTTTGGTCTTGTTCTACCGGGCTGAGGCTCGCTTGGAGCAGGAGCGACACTTCGGCGTGCCCTACACAGAGGTCGAAAACCTCGTAGCCGAGCAGCAAGCAACGCTTGTAGAATACCGATGGCTGGACCAGGAAAAAAATATCGTGGCCATCCCCATTGATCGGGCCATGGAAATCGTGGTTCGCGAACTTCAGGCACAGCAGGCTCGGGAGCCCAAAACCTCCGAATAAACCGGCTTTTTTCGGTGAGGAAGATCATGAGTGAAGCTCGGGGGTCAGCAGGGGTTTTAGGCCATCGGGTTTATAAACTTTGCCGTCGCGATCGAGATCGGGTAAATCTGCACGAGGGAATCATGAGTCATCTCTCCATGAACTTTGCCGGTCGATGCGATCGCAAAAGGCCGGCGAAGGGCTCCAGGAAATTTCCGGGGGTTACTTGGGTGTTGATGGCGGCGATCCTTTCGACCTTGTTCGTTTTGCCAGCGTGGGCTCAACGGGTAGAGCCGGCACCGGGAGAGCTTCAGAACGTGGGGGTGACGGAACATCTTGGAGCTCAGGTGCCCCTGGAGCTGCCCTTCCGCGATAGCAGCGGAAGGGCCGTGAAGTTGGGCGACTTCTTCGATGGCCAGCGGCCCGTGGTGTTGACCCTCAATTACTCCAATTGTCCGATGCTCTGTAGCTTGCAATTGAACGGGCTGGTGGACGGGTTAACCGGACTGAGTTGGTCGGTGGGAAACGAATTTCGGGCGGTTACGGTGAGCATCGATCCAAAAGAATCCCCGGAGCGGGCCCAATTGACCAAACAAAAGTACCTGAAAATGTACCGGCGTGAGGGGGCGGCTTCCGGTTGGCATTTCTTAGTGGGTGAGGAGCAGCACATTCGGCGCCTGGCCGACACGGTAGGTTTCGGGTATGCCTATCTTGCCGATCAAGATCAATACGCCCATGCGGCGGTGGCGATGATCTGCTCGCCGGACGGACGTGTTGCGCGATATTTGTATGGAATCGAATACCCGCCGCAGACGCTCCGATTGGCTCTGGTCGAAGCCGCGGAAGGAAAGATCGGCACGACACTCGACCGCTTTCTGCTTTATTGCTTCCATTATGATGCAAGCGAGCGGCGATACGTCCCAACGGCGCAACGGATCATGCGTATAGGGGGTGTTGCCACGTTGATCGCTGTAGCGGGGATTCTTTTGGTCTTTTGGCGGCGAGAACAAAAGCGGCGGAGCCGAACGAGCGAGGCAACGGCCTTGGGCGACGCCGAATCGGCAGAGCCGGGCAGCGGACAGAGCTGAGACCTTCGGCCCTGCTGGCGTAAAATCTTCGGCTTTGACGGCACTTCGCTTTGCGTAGATTTTGCCGGGAATGAAGCGGAGATTGAGCGGGGAATTCATTCGCCGGGATTTACCGGGAATAGCGCGCAAATTAACCGGCATTTGCGGGGAGTAACTCGCAAACTAATGGGGATAAGTCGGGAAGAGGAATAAGTCGGGGATTAAGGGGATTATCCAGGGCTCATTTCCAGAGGGAGAGCAAGATCCGGCAACCCGTCTAGTTGGGAAAAAATATCCGGAGGGGTGCCGATTTAAGTGGCAAAAAGGGCGAAGCGAAGCTTAGCGAGCTCGAACTCCGCTCATCAAACCGAGACCTAAAGTGTTTTGGTTTTGATCATGAAACGATTGACGGGAGAGCGTCGGCTCCTATGCCCCAGAATTGCCCCGGCGCGACTCGCCACCTACTGGGATTTAGTGGGATTTAGATTTAATTGGGCAAAGTGACGACTCTGGAACTTCGAGGGTTCGGCTCGAATCGACTCATAGATCAAATTTGTGACTGGCGGACGGCACCCATGGTCAGCCTTGGGCAGATTAATCTTGAGAGGATCGGTCTATTGGCGCAGGAGGCTGGATCGTTTTGGCTTCCGCCGCGGGCATCGACCACTGCTTCGATTGTCGATCAGGCGTTCTACCTTCTGCTGGTTATCTCGACTTTTTTCTTCACCCTCATCGTGGTGTTGATGAGTGTGTTTGTCGTTTTGTATCGACGGCAACCTGGGGCCGAGCCGGGGCGGGCCCCGAGTCACAACCCCCTGCTGGAGATGGTCTGGACGGGAATCCCCGTCGCGATCGTTGCGGTGATTTTTTACGTGGGATTCGTGGGCTATATGGAGCTGCGGAGTGCCCCGCGGGAGGCGTACGAAATCCGCGTCAAAGGGCAGAAATGGCAGTGGTTTTTCACCTATCCGAATGGCCACGTCGATAGTGATTTGCATGTGCCGGTCGATCAGGCGGTCCGCCTCACGCTTACCAGCGAAGATGTCATTCACAGTCTATTTATTCCCGCCTTTCGGGTAAAAATGGATTTGGTCCCGGGACGATACACCACGGCTTGGTTCACCGCCACCCAAGTGGGTGAATTCGATCTTTATTGTGCGGAATACTGCGGAACCGGCCATTCCGATATGTTGGCGAAAGTAGTGGTCCATCCGCCGGGCGAGTTCGAACAGTGGTTGGCTACTGCCTCGGATTTTCTCAAAACAATGAGCCCTGCTGAAGCCGGCGAACTGATTTTTCGGCGGCGGGGATGCGGCCAATGCCACTCGACCGATGGCACTGCGAAGATTGGTCCAACGTTGAAGGGACTATACGGCGAGCAAGTCCGCTTGGCCGACGGCAGCACGGCCGAGGCTGAGGACAACTATATCCGTGAATCCATTTTGGAGCCCAACGCGAAAATTGCCGCGGGTTATCAACCGGTCATGCCGACCTATAAAGGATTGCTAAAAGACGAGGAAATCACGGCTTTGATCGAGTACATCAAGTCGTTGAAGTGAGCGGAGTATTTCGGCAAATTTGCGCGTGAACAAAGCGAATGTGCTCCTCGGCATGGGCGACTTGATTCGGCAATCCTTGATTTGGCATTGGAAGGAAAAGAGGCAACAAAGAAAGTCAAACAGAAGGTTGATTCCGCGGCCAAAACACGGGCAAATGGAAGGCTTATCCGGGCGGAATCCTCCGAGTGCCTCGGCTGATTTTACCCATCAAGCTGCCTCGATGGTGACGCTTTTCGGATGCATTTCCGTCAGGGGAGGTAGGTTTCCTTTAAAGAGAACGCTCCGGCGCGAACGGTTTTGTTTAACCGAAAAGTTTCGACGAGCGCTCGGTGTCATAATCCTGCGTTTTCAACTGGGCTCATTGCCCCGAGCGAGCGCAGGCCTCCAGGGGTTTGGGAGAAAATAAACAGAAAATAAATCTGCCAGTAAGGCTGGCAAATAAAATAATGGGATGCCGGGTTTCGGATCCCCGTTGAAACCGGGCCGATTTGAAATCGATCACTGCACATCGGTGGAGTTACGTGTTTGAATTTCTGTTTCTGTGTGAATAGCGGTTCTAGAGAGAAGTCTCGATCGTTCGAGTGAGTTTATGAATCCTTCCAGTTCTGTCGAATCTATCAATACACTTTCGGCTGATGAGTCGAGCCGAACTTCCGCTACCGGTTCTTCCGCCCGGAGTTACTTGGTGGATCCGCCGGGGGTGTGGTCCTGGATTGTGACGTTGGACCACAAGCGAATTGGGGTGCTGTATTTGGTGTCGATCTTGGCGGCCATGGCCCTGGGGGGGCTTTTCGCCATGTTAATCCGGGCAGAATTAGCACTGCCTGGGCCGACCATTATGGGGAAGGATGCCTATAATCAGATGTTCACCCTCCACGGAGCGGTGATGATTTTCCTTTTTTTGATTCCGGGCATCCCCGCCGCTTTAGGCAACTTTGTGTTGCCGATCATGCTAGGGGCGAAAGACGTCGCCTTTCCGCGGCTTAATCTTTTTAGCTATTACCTCTGGCTTGTCGGTGCTATTTTCTTCCTGCTTACACTTCTTACCGGGGGGTTAGACACCGGCTGGACATTCTACGTGCCTTATGCCACTTCCACGGATACGCGGGTTGTGACTGCGGCTTTGGGGGCCTTTATCCTGGGGTTTAGCTCGATTTTTACGGGCCTGAACTTTGTGGTCACCGTTCACACGATGCGTGCCCCGGGGATGACCTGGATGCGGATGCCGCTTTTTATCTGGGCGCTATACGCTACGGCGATCATCCAGCTTCTGGCCACGCCGGTGCTGGGAATCACGCTGCTTCTGATTGCGGCCGAACGGCTGGTGGGAATTGGCATTTTCGATCCGCAATTGGGGGGCGACCCTGTACTGTTTCAGCACTTCTTTTGGTTCTATTCTCATCCGGCCGTGTACATCATGATTTTGCCGGCCATGGGGGTGGAAAGCGAACTAATCTCGGTGTTTAGTCGGAAGCGGATTTTCGGATATCAGTTCATCGCCTTCTCGAGCGTGGCGATAGCCCTTTTGGGGTTTTTGGTCTGGGGGCACCACATGTTTACCTCCGGGCAATCGAAGTTGGCCAGCATGATTTTCAGTGCCCTGACTTTTAGTGTGGCGATTCCCTCGGCCATCAAGGTTTTCAATTGGATTGCCACGATGTACAAGGGGGCGATCATTCTGAGCACCCCGATGTGCTATGGGTTGATGTTCATCTTTTTATTTGGGTTGGGGGGACTTACCGGGCTATTCCTGGGGACCCTTTCCGTGGATGTCCATTTGCATGACACCTATTTTGTGGTGGCGCATTTTCACTACGTGATGTTCGGCGGCACGTTTGTGGCATTCTTGGGTGGATTACACTATTGGTGGCCGAAGATCACAGGGCGAATGTATAACGAGAATTGGGGAAGATTCGCAGCGTTGCTAGTCTTCGCGGGCTTCAATTTGACGTTTTTCCCGCAGTTTATCCTCGGCAGCCGCGGGATGCCGCGTCGCTACTATGACTATAGTCAGATGCTCGAGCGATTTCCCGAGTTTGCCACCTATAATCTGCTTTCGAGTGTGGGGGCCGCGCTTTTGGCCGTGGGGTTAGTGGTGGTCGCGATCTACCTGGCGGCTTCGCTGCTCAAAGGGGCCCGGGCGCCGGCGAACCCTTGGGGCGGAGCCACCCTGGAATGGGCGTGCCCCTCGCCCCCACCGAAGGAGAACTTCCTCGTGCAACCCCGTGCGACCGATCCTTACGACCTGACGCAGCTTGAATACCGAGGTCCTCACGAAGGTTATTCTTGGAAGTCGACACGCGAATTCAAACAACCCGCAACAGTTTCCTCTCATTCCTCCCATTAAAGACGGGGGAAGGCAGACCCGCATTTCAACATTCGTGGGAGAGGCTTTTACCCTTGGAGGGAAACGAGTCAAAAGTCGCCGACTTGCAAATGGTTTAGATGGCTATGTCGACTGACGCGAAGACGGACGCCGCCCAGCATACCGAGGCACACCACTCGAGTTTCCTGGCCCATCATTTCCACTCGCCGATTCAGCAATTTGAGGCGGGAAAATTGGGCATGTGGATCTTTCTTTTGACGGAGATACTGCTTTTCGGCGGCCTTTTTTGTGCCTACGCCGTGTATCGGGCCAATCGTGCGGAGATTTTTCATTTCGCCTACTCGCAGAAATGGCTCGATATCAGAATTGGTGCGATCAACACCTTGGTGCTCCTGCTCAGCAGCTTGACGATGGCCTGGGCAGTACGCTGCGCCCAATTGGGTAGGCAGAAAGGCCTCGTGGTGCTGCTGAGTGTGACCCTGGCCTGCGGGGCCATCTTTTTGGCCAATAAGTATGTGGAGTACAAACATAAATGGGAGGAAAAGTTGCTCCCGGGCAAATACTTTCATCCCGAAAAGCTTGCCGAACATTCAGGCGCAAAACCTGCGTTGTCTGCCTTGGCCGGGCCGGGGGAGATTGCTGGCGTGCCACCGGTCGCTTCCGGGTCGGAAACTCGGTCGCAACAAGGAGAAAATCCGCTGCAACAAGGAGAGAATATGCCGGCAAGCGGAGCGGAGCGGCCACCGGCGCCGCAAGAGCCGGTTGTTTCGGGGATGGCGAGCCATGATTCGGGGAATCACACACCGCCCCAATATGTGGCGATCTTTTTCGGGATTTACTTCGCTCTAACCGGTTTACATGCCCTGCACGTTGTAGCGGGAATGGGGGCCATTGCTTGGGTGCTTTACCGGGCGTGGCTCGGGCACTTTGGGCCGAGTTATTTCGGTCCTGTGGACTATGTCGGTTTGTATTGGCATTTGGTCGACATCATTTGGATTTATCTGTTTCCGCTCCTTTATTTGGTGCCGTGAGCTTTCGGGACTGAAGAGGGCTGTAGATCGTGACCTTTCCGCTCAGCGGAGATGTCTGGAGATCAGGGGGGCCTCCATCGGCGAGTTGTGCGAGCCATTTAACCTCGCTTTGCCGGGGAGGGGGAAAACGTCTTGCAGTGGCGCGATGGCACACGTGTTTGCAAATTCGATTAGCTTGACCGTGGTGGAGCTTTGATGAAGACAGAAACCCCGGGAAATACCGCTCACGGAGAACACGGACATACCCAGCTTTCCCACGTGGTTCCAGCCGAGGTCCTTGTGGGGGTATTTGGGGCCTTAGTGATTTTGACCCTAGTGACGGTTTACCTCAACCAGTTCGACCTCGGATGGGCGAATTTGGTGGTGGCCATTGGGGTAGCAAGCGTCAAAGCGCTTTTGGTTGCCTTTTTTTTCATGCATTTGCTTTACGACCGCTCTTTCAACGCCCTGATTTTCTGCGTAGCCCTGGTGTTTGTGGCGATCTTTGTCGTGCTCACTCTGCTGGATACGGTCCTTTATCAACCGGAGTTGCAACCTCCGCCGCCACTCGTGGGATAGCGGTCCGCTAAATTGAGGTTTTCGCCTCATTGGCACCAGATTTTCTCACATCGGCACACGATATTCGCCGAGCTAAGCCCGCCGAGCCTGGGAGCACGTGGATCAGCGTACGGCACGGAAAGACTTCGGTAATCAGCGCTGCGAGGGGCGGTGAACTGGGGCTGAGGCTTTTGCGAGGAGATTTTGCCCGAAGACCGCTCTTCCCGAGGCATCATGAGCTTTGAAATTATCCTGAGTAATCGCGGCAGGCCCATCGCGGCAAAGGCAGTGGGTGGCGAATACTAATCGGCAGTTATTCTACCTGGGATGATCCACGGGTCTTTCCCCCCGGGAGGATGGCCGTATGAACTCCGCCCCATCGAATGCTAAGGTTTCTCCCTGCGATTGAGGGAATGATCTACGAGATAGGGATAGTGCCTTTCAATGTTCGGGTTTCTCCCCTTACTCGGGGAAGTGATGCGCGTTCGGATGAGTTGACGCACGCGGACAGGTTTCTCGCCTCACCCGGAGAAGTGATTTACCGACGCATTGAAATGAGCATCGGTTACGAGATTTCGCTGCTTACCCGGGGGAGCCATGCCGTGATGTAATTCCCGAATACCCAGGGCTAAGGTTTCCCCGCTCGTGCGAGGAAGTCAT
>CAKZMM010000088.1 GCA_937128505.1 uncultured Thermogutta sp. | reverse complement strand
CCCGGCAAACGCAGGGACTGCCAATCTGATTCGCCGCAATGTTAACAGTCGGCGGTCGCGCCTTGGCAAACGCAGGGTTTACCGCAGGCAACCGGTGAGATAAAAATTACCCGCCGACAAATCACGGTTGCAGACCGTCTTGCTCGGCTTCGTTGCCAAAAGCTTGCGGCGGTTGTTTGGCCGCGGGTTTAGCGGGGGCTGGCTTCGGCTGGTGTTGGATGGGGCTGGTGAGTTCTTGCTCCCGGAGGCACTGAATCAATCCTCGAGCAGTAGCCAAGTAGATGCGGTCGGTTTGGAAATTCATCAATCGAATGGGATACGCCGCCACATCGATTTGATCCAATCGGGCCCCATTAGCGCGGTGCAGAACCCACAGGCGGTCCCAACGATCGACGGCGTAGACCCGCTCGTTACTGGCCGCGATAAAGCGCGAGCACCCGGGTGCCGACCATTTCAACTGGGCGGTATTGGTTTCAATGCAGTAGATGCCGCCCAGGAGAGTGGTCACATACACTTCATCGCCAACGGGCACGACGGGTTCAACAATCGGTTCGCCGATTGAAAAACGCCATAGGGCCTTGCCGTCTCGTTCGCGGAGGGTGTAGACGAACCCACCGCCGGAAACCCCGAAGATTATCCCCTGGGGTCGCTTCCGGTCCGGATCGGGGGGTAAATACGTGGGCTGGGCGACAAGACCGCCGGCGGCCTCCAACAAATAATCGAAGGTGAACCTATCGGCCCTGATACGGTTGATCCTTCCGAAGAAGAGGTACCCGCGGTCCGTGGCCCAAGCGACGCATTCTTCACCGGCTTCCTCGCGGGTAACGATCGGTTGCACCATGGCCCGGCCAAATGATTGGCACACCAGAACATCACCGCGATTTTGCTCAATAAGATCGGAATCTTCTTCAGTGCTTTCAGTGCTGGCGGGCTTTTTATCCTCCAAGTAGTAAGCGAAAACTCGGCCATCAATCATGGGGACATAGACCCGCTCCTCGCTGAGGGCAGGCCCTGCGCCCGGGGCACTTTCGCACATCGTTTCCCAAAGCAGTTTCCCGGTTTTGCGATCCAATACATAAAGCCGGGAGCCATTCACTACGGCGACCCAAAATTTATTGATCGCGGGCCGAAGCGTGGGATGCAGAGGCTCGCCGACACGGCGGCTCCAATAAGTCGCCCCGGTTTCAGAATTGATCGCATGAATCGTCGCGCCGTCGGTTTGAGCCAGCAAAAAATCGCCATCCAGCAGGAGCTCTTGGAGTCGGTGCCGCGATGTATCGACTTGCACCTGAGCAAAAAAGGCCCGGTGAAGACCGTGTGTTACTGCCTGCTCCTGGCTGATGATGGGGTAGGACCCCTGGGCCGTCGAAGCCAGCGGCAAGACAAGCCCTGCGATCCCTATGCTGGCAACTAGCGCACGAGTTACAATCATCGAGCAAACTCCCGATAACCAAGGCCATTTCTCACGATGAAAGAAGCAATCCCCAAGCTCTAGAAACTCCTTGCAGCGAGCGAGTAGCCGGGTTTTTCGCCACGCGAATAAAGCGTCCTGACGGGCGGTGAGGCCGGAGCCTTCGAACCCCGAAACCGCTCCTCACGTGCTTGGCGGACCGCATGTTCGCGGCCATATGACACCAACTTATATCTTAATTGCGCAAAGTGGTTTGTACACCGTAAGCCGCTGCTTTTTCGAGATATCCGGCACAGGGGGCTTGTCGGGAGAGGCGGAGTTTTGCGGAGGAGGAAGCAGGCACTCTACTGCGGCCAAGGCATACACAAGCACTCGTGGAGCGTTTATCGCTTGATCGATTAGTGGGTGCGGGTACCGTGCAAGTTCATGACTGTTTTGGTGTTTTTGCGTGAAGAATCATTAGGTACGCTGAGAATTCTTGATCAGGGACTCTGAGAATTGTTGGGTCCTGGCTTACCGATTGCACGTTGGAGCCGCGATTTTTCGGCCGGCTAGAGTCGGCTTAGACCTTTGGGCAGTCAGAATTTCAGTCAGAATTTCGTGATGTGATTGCGGTTGATCGCGGGGGATGAGCGGCGGATCTGAAGTGCATGTTTGTCCTGCACCCACCCTTATTCTTTCTCACGCGGGGGGGATTTCGCGGTGTGACTTGGGATGCGGCTCGGAGGGGGAAACTGGATACCGGATCGGAAAATAGGGTATTTCCAAAGCAGCTTGGGGGCGCGATATGACCGTGTTTGAATTCGCGAAATTTCCCGGAGGGATGAATTACCCCGAGGTCTGAGGAATTAGCCGTGAAAAAGGGGAGCGTTGCATATCGGTCCATGCGGCGGATAATACCAAAGGCGCGGTTGGCCGACTATGACGCGAGATAAATCCTCATTGATAAAAAAAGTGCTCATTCTTAAAGGAAATTTCAGATGACAAGGATGGAAACAGCGGATGGCCCCGGGTTTGACCTTATGGTGGCCCGCGACCTTGTCGGCTTTTTGAATTTCTCCGAGGGAGCTTTTGATCCCAAGTTCTATGGGAATCTGAATTTGCTGTTTTGTCAGGCGGCGGGGATCGATCCCGAGGCGCTGGAGGGCTATCAGCTTCTGAACATTCCGCCGGGGTTGTGGCGAAAGGTTCGAAGGGTCATTCAGGAAGCAATCGAACAAGCACCGAAGTTTTGGCCCGATTTTGGGGCCACTGACCAGGCGGCTTGCGTAGTTCGGGTCGTTTTCGACGAGCTTCTACCGGCTTATCGGGAGTTTCATCAGGATCTATTGGCTCATCAAACCGACGATTTCCTTTTCCAACCGTTCTTTTTGGCCCGGGCATTCGAAGCCGTCCTGAAAGCGGGCGACCCTTGGGAGGAGACCGAGCGGATTGTCCAAGCTGCCCTCGGCTATCTGAACGACTTTGTTGGGTACCGACCGATCCCGGTGTTGGAGACCCGAAAATTGGAACCGTATGCCCACGAGCGGCTGTGCCCGATACCGCTTTACATTCGGGGGGCGGGGGTAGCCCTGTGCCGGTTTGCGCCGCTTATCCATCATGCCTTAAAGAGCTTGTCGGCGGCATCGGAAGAAATCCTCCAACATGCCGCATGGGACCGGAATCAGCTTGTGGAATTGGCGGTCGATCCCCGTTTCTACGATTTTCAACATCCGGTGAATTTCCGCCCCAATTACATTTATGGCACATGGGACTTGCACCGGCTTGACGGCCGAGGAGCGTATTGTCGTTATGTGCTTCAGCAGATCTTCTTGGAGGGGTTGTGCGAGTGGTTGGCCCATCAGGAGGATTTTCCCTCGGAAGCCGCCATGTTCGCTGCGGCAACCGTGGTAGCCGGGACCATGTTGATGGGTGGTGGAATCAGCGGCGGCTATCCCCACGCGAGAAGTTCTACGGACACCCTTTCGCGGCTTGTCGAGGAAATCGCTCGATATCGGGACTTGTTCTATGAACAAGCTTTAGCGGCGGTGTCGCCGGAATTTGCCGCCGCTTTTAAGCGGGAATTAGAACGCTATCAGCAACCGTTCGGTTCGGTTCGGCAGCGGGTGAACCGTTGGTTAGCCCAGCAGCGTGCGGAGCAGCGTCATCGAGCATCCCTGGCTTCATTTCTCGCGGATTTCGGCGATTTCGAGGCAGTCGAGGAGCAACTGAAAAAGGTTCCTTCGGTTTCGGCGCGGATGCTCGCGCAAATCGAGCAGTTGATTCAGCAAAGTCGTCATGCCGCACTAGAGGGACGGCTGGAGGAGGCGGTCCGGCTATTGCCGCAAATGGTGGACGTGCTGCATCGCGCCATCGGTTGCGGCGCGATGGTCGATCCCTGGAATGTCTTGGGCTTTGCCGGCCGTTTTCCGATTGGTCCCGCCCCTGAGGAAAGTACCTCCGACGAGCGGATTTCCACATTGATTCGGTTGGTAGAGGATATTTTTCAGGCGCATGCGGAGCTGTTGAAGTGTGCAGCGGCTCGGGGACGAGATGATCTGCGGGATTCCATCAGTCGGGCGATGGAGGAGCTGGCGGCGTGGTGGGACCAATTTGCGACCACCACGGTGGAAGAGATCGTCAGCTTTTCCGGTCGAAGTGCGTGGCAATCGGCGGTGGAGGTCGCGGACGTCCTGGGCCTGTGGCATAAAGCGGGGGCGGCCGCCGGCGATTTAGGGTTCTGGCGGCAGCACGTGGATCGTTTTCGCTCCTGTAAAGCCTATGCTGCGGTGGTGGAAACGCTGTTGGACCACGGCGATTTGATCGCCTCGATGAATCTTCTGATCGATTGGTTGAGCCGAGCGGAAGAGGTGCATCTTTCCGAAGGAAGTCAAAACTTCCACAAATTGGCGGCACGGTGGCTTCATGAGTTGTGGAAACGCCTGGAGGTCTCGGGAGACTCTGCCGGCCAGCAAGCTTCTTCTGATGCCCCCACAATTGCCGTCGGCCAGGGAACCCTGGGGGGACAAATCGCCCTGGAGCAATGTTGGCGACAATCCATTCGTTTCTTGGAACTTTTGGAGGCCAATGCCGAAAGTTATTGGTCGGTACCCACATTCAATCTTGCAACACAGAAGAAACGAAAAGCCAAAGATATTGGCGAGTGTCCTCCGGAGGAGCTGGAAGATTTTTTACGCCCCTTTGTGAACGAACCTAACATTTCGGGCGAGGGGTTCGGCGAAATAGACGTCGAATTATTGGACCAGGCCTTCGAAGCCGTCGATGCCGAACTTTTGGCCGAGGCCAAGCGGCTTATCGATCGCGTCTTATTCTTGATGGTGGTGGCTACTTTGTGGTGTCACATCGCGCTGCGAAAGTTCGGTCATCCCGAACTCCAGGCTGACGAAACCCTAAGCTCTTGGCATAAGCAGGCGAAGCGATTCGCCGAGGATCTGGAGGAGCTTGTGAAGCAAATCAATCAGTATAAGCTCGAGCTGACGAGCTTGGATCTGGAGGGAATTATTCGATACCACCAGCAAGTAGGTTTGAAAACCCTGCTTATCGAGCGCGTGAGCGAAACGCTTGTCTCGATGACGGAAGCCGCATGGTTACTAGGGGTGATTACTCAAAATGAAGGCAGTTTTCAATCGAAATTTGTCTCTCTGGCCCAGAAATTCTTAACCGAGCTGATCGGCGGCAAAGGCAAATTTCCTTCGGGGCTTTGGCGGCGGCTGTGTACGGCGCTGATGGACCAGCCGCTGACCTATCGAAGACTGTCCGCTAATTCCCCCGTTGACTCCTATATTCAATCGCAGCTCGGGTACGGGGTGTTGGAGTACTTAATCAGCTTTCTCCCCCGCCGGGGGTACTTGAGGCAGACGTGTGAGCTTCTCGAAGCGATACTGGAGTCCGAAACCTCCGGGTCGCCCCCAGGCCAAACGATTAGCGAGTTTGATCGGCTCCTGAAAAAAGCCGCCAAGGCCCTCTTAGAAGTTGCGATTTCGAACGCGGAGCGATGGGCCGCGGGGGACTCAGGGATGACGGCGGAGGATGAAATCCCTCGGGCAATATCACGCGTGGATGCCTGGTTGCAAAGCCTTTGGGAGAGAAACATCGAGCGACTGGTGATCACCTCAGCCACGCTTTTGGAGGATCCCCGTCGGTGGCAAATGATGTGTGATTTCATCAGGCAGGTGGGCGATGCGATTTTTAATCAGGAATTTCTCAGCTATGCCAACCTAGAGGCGATTCGCAACCTAGGTGGGGAAAAATACATCGAGGGACGGTTGCTGACGGAGGCGGACGATGAGGCCCCTCAATTTCTCAAGCTTCGGTCTTCCGGCTTCCGAATGGCCGAAGTGGCCCGGATGTTAGAGGTCTTGGCCGATATCATTTGCGAGAGCTATTCTCATTACATTGATTACAACAGTTCGACCACTAAATCGGACCGTGGGTCCAATCTCTACGTGCTTTTAGATTTTCTGCGGCTTGTCGCTAAGGTAGAAGAGCATGTTTGGCGGGCACAACTTAGGGTCATTCTTTTCGGCACGTTACTGCGGATGGGACACGTCGAATTGGCCAACCAACTCGAATCAGAACTTGTGGCTGACGATCGTGAATCTTTGGCCGTGGTGCGTGGGCGGCTCAAAGAACTGGAAAGCCGTTATGCAATCAATCTCCGAACCGTGGAAACGGTGATCGAGGATGGGCTGGTCTATCAGCTACAGCTCGAAAAGCTCAAATGGCTCATCCGAGTGATCGAGGCGAGGAAGGAATCCGAAGAGGGGGAAAAGGCACGAGCGGAATTCTTGGAAATCTTAGACTGGCTGGTACAACGGCCGCGTTGCACGGGTTACGAAGTGCCACACTGGGTTCGCGTTCTCGAGGAAGAGCTACAGAATCTTCAATGGCCCTTTTTCAATTGGATTTATGAACGCGAGAGTCTGATCGAATTCAGAAAAGTCACTTTGAATCGTGAAGAGTTCTATCGTCAACTGAAATGAGTGCTCCTTGACGAAGCGGCTTTACGGCGGTCAGAGTCGCGGAATATCCCCTTGGGTGGGGGCACCGGTTGAGAAACTCCCTTGGCGAGCTTGAGTCATCGCGTAAGCAAAGATGGAGGCTGCTACCCCCAAATTGAGGGAATCCACCAGGGGGCTCATGGGAATGGTTACTTGGAAGTCGCAACGGTCGAGGATTTCGGGCGTAAGGCCATAAAACTCGTTTCCCAGAATAACGGCTGAACGTGCCGGCCAAGTGAATTGGGGCAATTCGGTGGCTGATCGGTCCACAATAGCAGCGACGGTGGCCACACCACAACGCTGGCGAAGTTGTTGTAGGGCTTCCACGGGGTCCTCGCAGCGACAGAATGTCATCTGAAGTACGGCCCCCATGGAAACGCGAAGGACGCGGCGAGATAACGGATCGCAGCAGCGGTGGCCGAGGATGACCCCGGTCAACCGGAACGCGGCCGCGGAGCGAAAAATCAGCCCCAGATTCTCGGGCTTCGTGACCTCAGGGCAAAGCAGCAGTTGCAGGTGGGTGAGAGCGCTCCATGGCTCGAGCATTGTGTGCAAATCCGGCGGCAATCGGCGCTCTCCCGCAGCGAGCACACCTCCATGGAAAGGGAACCCAACGATTTGGCTAATGAGCTTTTCCTCGGTGTAATAAATGGGGATGGTTTCCTTGGTCAAATCGAGGAAGGTTTCGAGAAATTGCCGAGCCACGAACAGGGAGCGGACTTTGTAACCGCTGGCCAACAGGCGACGGGTGACCAAAGTGCCCTCGGCTAAAAAGAGGCTTTCGCCACGGAGGGTCCGATCGCGCAGATTCCGGTACTCGGCAATTCGGGGGTCTTCAAGTGAGTCGATTCGTTCTACGATTCGGCTTGCCATCTGCTGAGCCGCTCCAATCCGATGGCCTCATGGCATCACAGAAAGCCTCGCGGGGTAGTCGCGGAGTGCCTTCGAGAAAACGAAGTGCCTGCTTTTTTGGGGCACGTAGCGTGGGCCATATCTCGACGACGTCTTCAACAGAAAAAACGCGAGGGCTTTACCGCGTCAAGAGGCAAAAGTCAGGGTAAGTTAGAAGCCAGGCTGTGGGTGGCCCGCAGGTGGGCTTGCCCTGCAATGGGGTGCGGCGAACTTGCTTCATCTATCCGCCGGGAGGCCAGCTTCATTATTCCCTAGCAGCTTTTTGTCTTAGTGCTGATTTTTTGTCTGAGTGCCGAAAGTCACTTGGCTTATCCTCCACGAAGAATGAGAATAAGTAGTGGAAGTTTGTTTGTCGAGAAGAGGCTTCGTTCCGCAGACCGGATGTGCGCACCATGGCCGTCGAGTGGTATTATGCGATTGACAATAAATCGTATGGACCGGTGACCGCCGCCCAACTGAAGGAAATGGCCGAGCGTGGCCAACTGAAACCGACGGACCTGGTTTGGCGAACGGGTTTGGCAACTTGGGTGCCGGCTCAGAAGGTCAAAGGGCTTTTCACACCGGGTACGGCGGTCGGCGGCGAAATCGCGCGGGAGACGGTGCCCCCGGCAGAAGGGGCCGTTGAGCCGCAAGCACATTCGGTCAGCGAAGTCTCTGCAATTACGGAGGCTCAACCGTTCCCGGGGACTCCGTCGGCAGCCGGGTCGGGATCGCACGTAACCGGGGTTGAGGGCGATGCTTTGGCTGCGGAGGATAAAACCGAGGCGGCGCGCGAGACCCCGTTGCGACCGCCGCCGCGTCGTGCGGTTCATCCGCTGGAGGCCCCGAAGCCGGCCGAGGTCGAAGGAGCCGCTCCCCCGGGGGCGGGCGTTCCCTCTCTAGCCCCAATCGCGGAGGCTGTAGGGGGGATGTATAAGGCCTTACAGGGGATGTGGGCCCAGTACTTTGTGGAGCGGGCTTGCCAAGGTTGTCGTACCTTGTTGCCGTGGGTTCTTGTCGCGGCGGCTACGCTCCTTGTTCTTGCTGGAGCATTTTCTATCGGCTTTTCAAAAGAGGCTGGGTTGGGATCGGGGGTTCTCCTGATTTTGAGCGCCGCGGTGCTACTCGTTCTTTATTGGGTGGGTAGACCCGTAACGGCATTCGTCGAAACTTGGGCCGGTACTGCCGGGGGACGCTTGAGCGGCTCCGGCGTGGTCGTTGCGGCCGCAGCTTTGGTGTGGGTCCTCGGATTGGCCGCGATCCTTTTTTCGACCTTGAGGATGAGTTTCGGAGAGCCATGGTACGTCCTCCTTCAGGGCGTGGCGTACTTTGCCCTGGCGCAGTATGCGGCGATTGTCATGGCCAACCCTCGGGCGATGGGATTAGCGATTGAACCGGCTGGCACACTCACCGAGGAGGTTCTGGGCTATTTGGCGTGGCTTCTGCAAGTGATTTCGCGTCTCATTGTTGTGGTGGCCACGATCTTCGTGGTATGGGGTACGCTCCTTGTGGCAGCCGGGCTATTAGTGTTCGCTCTTCCGGATGAAGCGGGAGGATTTCTCGCCCCCTTGCCGGGTGAGTTACAGGGGCTTTCCGCCTCCGGCATGCCGATTTATGACCCGGCAAAGCTCCGGGAACTGATGTTACAGGCCGGAATCGCTGGGCAGTTATTCCAAGAAGGGTCGGCATTGGATTGGCTTGAACCGGGAAACGTAGCCGAGGCCGAGCCACCAAGCGGGTCTCGGCTACGTTTGTTGCACCGAGCGGCGTACCTGCTTGAGCAAGGGGCCTATCGGCTTTTCCTGGGGGTATTGCTTCCGGTGCTCGCCTTCTTTTTGGTCCTGCCATTGCGGTTGAATTGGGAATTGCTGCATCTGCTGACTGCGATGCTCGGACAACTTGCGGGAGGCAGTGCGGAGGAAGAGCCGAGTTGAAAAATGCCCTTCATGCAGTCGCCGATGGCGGCATCAGTTTCTTGAGGAATTTCTGTGACGCAATCGCCGTTGGTGGCGCGAGGTTTCTTATACCGACTCTTCAGCCGGCTTGGCCAAGGGTTTGAAGCGAAGGGGGGAGAGCTCCGCGGCCCGGGCCGCCTCGACAACCTGACGGTAAAGGACTTCTTGCGCTCGGACCGATGGCCCCTGTCGCTTGACGCGGACGTATTTGCCGTCGGGAAGTAGCCGGTAGGACTTGACATTATCCGCGAAATAAACCTGGAGGATTTCGATAAGCCGCATCCGCAGTTGCGGATCGAGGATCGGAAAGAGGATCTCCACGCGGCGGTCGAGGTTTCGTTGCATCCAATCCGCGCTGGCAAGATAAACTTCTTCGTCCCCCCGGTTCCGGAAGTAAAAGATGCGGGCATGCTCCAGGTACCGATCGACGATGGAACGCACTTCAAGATTCTCGGAAACACCCTTTAGGCCCGGCCGAAGGCAGCATATTCCGCGGACGTTAAGCAGAATTTTCACGCCTGCCCGGCTGGCACTGACCAACGCATGCATGATGTCGATATCTTCCAGCGAATTGACCTTGGCCATGATGAGCCCCGGTTGATCCGCCGTGGTGGCGGCGATTTCGCGTTCGATCAAATCCAGGAAGCGTTGTTTGATCTGTCGGGGTTCGACGGTTAATTTGGCCCAACCGACCGCCTCGGAATAGCCGGTCAACAGATTGAACATGGCCGCTACATCGGAGGCAATCTCGCGATGGCTGGTCATCAGGCCGATGTCAGAGTAAAGCCGCGCGGTGCGATCGTTGTAATTCCCGGTGGATAAATGGACATAGCGGCGGATCCGCCCGGCTTCCCGCCGAATGATCAACAAGGCCTTGGCATGGGTTTTCAAGCCGACAAGCCCGTAAATGACATGGGCTCCTGCGTCCTCCAGCCGGCGAGCCCATTGGACGTTCCGCTGCTCGTCGAATCGGGCCCGCAGTTCCACGAGCACGGTAACCTCTTTGCCGCTGAGAGCCGCCTGCTCTAAAGCCCGCACGATCGGCGAATCCCCGCTTGTGCGATAAAGAGTCTGTTTGATCGCCAACACATTGGGATCGCGGGCCGCGAGTTCCAGAAGTTTGATCACCGGCTCGAAACTTTCATACGGATGAACGAGGAGAATATCCCGCTCGGTGATTGCCTCCCAAAGATTGTCCACGGCGTGTAAAGCGGCGGGCGTCTGCGGAGGCCAATCCGGGTAGCGGAGATGCGAGTATCCGGGGCGGTTCACGATCTCCCAAAGGGCTTGCGCGCCCAGCAGCCCATCTACTTCGTAAACATCCTCTTCCTCAAGACCAAGCCAATTGATCAACCAGCACTTCAAAGGCGTTGGCGCCCCAGTCGTCATCATCAAGCGCACCGGTGCGCGCCGCCGCCGTGCAAGCACCGCCTCCTCCACCACCTGGAGCAGATCGCGTGCATCCTCATCCTGAATGGAAACATCGGCGTCGCGGGTAATCGCAAAAACGGTGGCCCCCTCCAACCGATGCCCGGGGAAAAGTTCTTCGGCATTTGCCAGAATGACATCCTCTAAAAGAGTGAGCCTCAGCCCCTCTTCAGGCGGCAGCGAAACAAAACGGGGCAGAAGCGTAGGAACGGGCACTATTGCGATCCGCTCCGGGGTCTCTGCGGCGCCGTGTGGTCGCAAAAGCAGGGCAAGATGAAGTTGCAACCCCGGCAAAAGCGGAGGTGGGTCCAATTCTCCAATGGCCAAAGGCGTCAGGACCGGGAGGATTTCTTGTGTAAAATGCGAACGCAAAAACGAGCGGTCTTCGCTGGTCCAGCGGTCGCAGGAAAGAACCTCGATTCCCTCGGCAGCCAACGCCGCGAACACCTGGCGAATTCCCTCGGCCTGCTCTGCCACCATGCGATGGGCCCGCTCGCTAATTAGCCGCAATTGCTCCTCGGGGGAGAGGCCTGATGGATCCCGCGCCTGAATCCCGGCCACCTTCTGCTGCTTGAGTCCTGCCACCCGAATCATGAAAAATTCATCGAGATTGGAGCTCACGATGGCCAGGAATTTCAGCCGTTCTAAAAGCGGGACATCCGGGGATAGGCCCTCTCGCAAAACTCGATCGTTGAACTCCAACCAACTGAGTTCCCGATGGATGAACCACTCTTTGGGCCAATTAGATTGCTTTCGTTTTCGGGGCATGGGGTTTTTACAGGTTTCGGTTTTCTAAGCCGCTCCTCAAAAAAGTCCTCTTATTTCCAAAAGACCCGGCGGTATCGCGGCGGTTGCCATCGGCAAGTATCTGTCGGCATCCGGAAATTTCGAGCGGTCTATCGGGCAAATAATGTCTCCGTAAATTCAGGGGAGCAATGCTTCCTTCACTAGAACCCATTTCCATGAGAGCATGGTTTTACTCCTCCCCAGGGAATGTCGCCCGCTATACCGCCGAGCGCCTTGCTGGGCGAAACGGTGCGCCGGTTCCGGGGTTCTCTTACTGGCTCATCCGCCGGGTGATCTCCCGGCTATCGGCCAACTTTAGCTGTCGCAGTACCATGCCGGCAAGAGATCCTCTTTCGTTGCCCGATAAAGTTGCCGATATTAGCCGATCTAGTATTCTGCCAAGTGCCGATACTTGTCGTACAATAAGCTTTGGCAAAACCCTTCGCATTGGCTTACAGTATTCGAATGGGCTTAAGGTGATGGGGCCGGCTTTTGAAACGAAGCTTCCGTCGGCTTGCTGCGAATTCGAGTTCATGAGGCGCGAGATACGGGGCGCCCCATTTCCGCGGAAGGCACTAAATTTCCTCCAACTGGACGCGCAATCCAAAGATATCCTCGAAAAGCCCCCCTTTCTGCATCAAGGCCCTCTCTTCAAAGATCAAGTCAACCAGACCATGAATACCGATGACCAGTGCTTCGTCCTCTCGGTCTAGACGAATCTGAATGTTCGAGCCGCCCTGAACCCGCGAAAGGGCATCTGCCACCCGAAGGATTGCCGCCAGTTTAGTGACCACGATTCGGGCCTCTTGCGGCAGGGCCAAATATTCGGAATGTGCCGGTTTCGGGCCACTGCGGCGATGATAGCGGGCGATTTGCGCAACGATCTGGGTTTCCCAGCGATTGAGGCCGAAGATTTCGGAATTAGCGATCACGTAGTAGCTGTGTTTATGATGCGCTTGACTGCTGATGAATCCTCCAACCTCGTGAAGCAGAGCTGCTAGTTCCAGAAGCAACCGTTCTTTGCGACCCAACCGATGAATCGGTTGTAGCTCGTCGAAAAGCCACAGGGCAAGCTGCGCCACCAAGCGTGCGTGTTCTTTGTCCACGCAATATCGACTGGCAATGGTTTCCGCCGAGTGCACAGCTCCTTGCAAGAGGAGCGGATCCTCTTTGCCCAATACTTCGTACGCAAGATTTAGCAGCAGGCCATCCCGCATGGAGACAAACGAGACATGCATTTCCGACGTTCCCAGGGTGCGCATCAGCCGCTGATAGACCAAAAGAGCGGGAACGAGCGTCTCTGCCTCCGCCAAAGGAATCGTGTATTTCTTGCTCAGCCGATCAATCGGTAGCTGCTGACATTGATCGAGGAGTTGATCTAGGGCTTCTGCCGAGACACTGAAAATCTCCTGGGATGTCGTGGGTTGGCCTACCTCCCGGGCAGCAAAGCGCGCATCTCCCCCAACCGCCACCAGTTTGTGGATTCCTTTTAGTTGAAGCGTTGCTTCGGCGGCGGCCAGCACTTTGCTGATATATCGTCGCATCAAGGCGCTTGCACGATCGGGCGATTCCTCCGCCACTCCCAGCAACTCTTGCATTCGGACCGATCCCAACCGAACACTCCGCGAGGCCAACACTTTGTGCCCTTGCAGCAGGGTTAAGAGGGTGCTGCCACCCCCCACATCGGCAACGAGAATCCGTTGGTCGTCTCCGAAAAGATCACCCAGTGCTCGGCAAACTGCCGAGACCGTCAGCCGGCTTTCCTCCGACGTGTTGATGACTTCGACGCGCAAATCGGTAGCCACCGAAATTCGCTCCAGGAAGGCATCGGCATTGATCGCTTCGCGAACGGCACTGGTGGCCACGGCGCGAATTCGGCTCGCACGATACAGGTCGATGATCCGGCGAAAATCTCGCAGGATACTGACGGCGGAGCGAAGACTCAGCGGCCCCAATCGACCCCGGCGAAAAGTATCGTGCCCCAGCCGCACTGCGCGCTGGAGGTGCTCCAGGCATTCGATGCTCCCATCGGCAAAAACCTGAGCGACCGCCAACCGGATCGCATTGGAACCAATATCCACGGCGGCGACCGTTTGGGGCGGTTCTTCCGTCTGTTGGGTGGCGGCGGGAAGGCTCATCATTCAGCATAACGCTCCTGCGCGGAGGGAGGCCTCCGGCACAAACTTTGAGCCCCGACAACCCGGTAACAAAACCGCAGCTTTCAAATCCAATGGCTCCGTTGAAATCATTCCGCTGCAAATTCGCGAGCAAGTGTAACAGTATTTAAGAGATGGAGATTCCCCCCAAAAAGCGAATCTTTCAAAGGCTTCCCCTTTGGCAGCGCGTGATTCCCAGCATTCGATCGGCGGTAGCGAATAGCGCGTTTTCCTTAGGATACCAAAGGCCGCTCCCAAACTATTCCGAATAATTATTAATTATTCCGATTCGATTATTTTTGGTGTTGGATTCCGGAGAACATCACTTTGGTCTTACTTGCCGACGTTGCCGGCGCCGGGTAGTCGGCCGGCTTGAGGATTTGGGCAAGCTCGGTTCGGGATCCTTCGGTTCAATGGTTGCCTGGTTGTCCGGCATTTCCGCGGCTGCTTGCTCAGAAAGCTGGCCCACAGGGTGCTCTTCAGCGGTGATTTCCCCGGAAACAGGGGGTTCCGTCCCCGCGGCCTTTGGGGGATCCTCTGGCTCCACGGAGGCAAGCACTGATGCCGTTATGAACTCCCGCAAACACGGCGGCTCTTGGACGTCAAGGCCGGCTTCCGGAGGGGCTTCGTGCGAGGCGACCTTCCGCCCTTGCTCCTGAAGTTCTTCGAGCATTTCAACAAACGGCTGCCTCAAGAAGCGATTGTGGAATTGTTGCCAGAGCTCCCGAAACAAAGCATAGCGCTCCGACAAGAGGCTCGCCCAATATTTACGCAAAGCCTCGATTCCCGGCTCCAGCTCGGCGAACGGTTCGAGGTGGCCGAAGTACTCGTGCGTTCGCTCTTTTTCCTCGACCACAAAGTTCTCCAGAATCTGCCCCCAAACAAAGCAATCGTTGATTTCTCCTAGGCATTCCTGAAGATCGCGTAGGTGCGCGAGAAGCTCATCGAAGCGGCCGGCAAAAAGCCCGTTGCAGAATTCAACCGTATAGCGGAGCCTTTTGATGAGGATTCGCGTTTCATGGAGAACTTGCGGATCCGCATCTTGAGAAGCCCTTTCGCCTTGGCTGCGAAGCGAATCGGCTAGCTCGTCGAGTTTACGGAGGGTTCGCTGAGCCAAAGTGACGCGCAACCGCTGAGGGCACCCAATGACGCGTAATGACTCACAAAGTTCTTGAAGGCGCGAAAGTGCGCCTTTGCCTTGAAATCCTTTGACGGCGGTTACCATTTGAGGTTGCATCTGCTGACGGCGCTGCTGTAAGCGGAGCTGAACCCTGCGAATGCCCGCCGTTTCGCGAGCATCTCCCGCCGCCGTCACCAACTCCTCCAGTTTGAGGAGATGGACATCCAGGTCGCGCGCGGGTCCGAGAATCTGGGCAAAATCCCGAATCTGTCCCCGGGTTTTCCGGAGCTTTTTTCCCCGGAGAAGCTTGTCCGGGAAGATACCGTCGATTACCCTTAGCAACGAACGGATTCGCCGGCATGCTACCCGAGCTTTGTGAATGCACTCGGGATCTTCGCCGGCGATCACGCCCGGCAGTTGCTTCGAGAGTTGTCGAGTTTGCTGCCGGAGATATCGCGCAAATGTCCTGTAGGGGTCAGCCAACATAAAGTCACCTGAAATCCCTCGAAAGCATCGCAGAAAAAAAAAGAATCTCTGCCATTGAATCTGCGAAGTTATTGCGAAGTTATCAAGAATCTCTGCCACTGAATGTGTAAGGTTGTACTGCGTCGGACGTAGAATCTGCGTTTCGATCGCCCCCATGTGAAATTGCCTTTTGCCCCTTTCATGCTACGGCAAAACGGGGAAATGTCCAAGGTAGTCTAGTCCTGTCGAAAATGTGGATTTCATTCATCAACTATGGGGGTAAGTTGCGGTATTTCGCTCTTGTCCGAAACTTTGTTATCCCTTGCCACGATACTACAAACGGATATTCCGAACGGGAAGCTAACCTTAACCCTGCATCGCTGTGGAAGCGTATCTTTTGATTTAAATGCAAGTTATGACAAGATGTGACCACGGGTAGGGACCTTCGCCGGCACGTTTTTCCCGATTTTTTGGTTGATAAAACCGCCTAAAGTTGCGTATCTGGAACTACCGCGGTAGCTTTTGGCAGATACGAATTTCTCGAACCCTTGGGGGGGCTTGCCTTGCTGTAATCCCCGTCCGTTAACGAAGCGTTGACGATTACTTGCTTCTTCGCGGGACCAAAGGCAATATTGCTTCGATCCTACCGACCGTTTTTCATCG
>CAKZMM010000087.1 GCA_937128505.1 uncultured Thermogutta sp. | reverse complement strand
GAGAGGATGCAACCTGGGTGACGAGACGGTGCAAGCCGGGTAATGAGATGATGCAACCTGGATAAGGGGATGATGCAGTCTGGGTACCAAGATGATGCCAGCTTGGTAACGAGCTGATGCCAATTTGGCAGAAGGATGACGCCAACTTCGCAGAAGGATAAGGGATGAAAGATGGTCGGTACGTGAATGAACGGATAATTCGGTACGTGAAGTCACAGAAAGCGAAGCAAGCCATCGCGGAAGTGAGGGAAGGAGAGGTTCGACACTCATCCTCGGGCGCGTCCATGCGCCCGAGGTCAAACGAGTGTCTGCGACCTTCAGACCCCGCCAAGACAATCTGAAAGGCCGCTGAGAGCGACCGACACTCTTCCGTGACACTCGGCCCGTGAGAACCGGCCCCAGCCCTGTCGGGACGTATGGGATGCCGACCGGTGGCCAAGAGTCGGAATCCCCGTTCTCACGCAAGGCACGCAAAAATGCGAATTTTCCTGCATCCGGTCTGTCTATCAGTTTACCCGCCGAAAGCCCGATAGGCACGACCGCAATCCAAAAAAACTTGTCCTGGCTACACCCAAGCGGTCGAATCGATACAAAAGCAAGCTGATGAGAAATGTTTGATTAGACAGCCGCTCAAACAACACTTCGACTTCAAAGATATGGGAATCACTTCGGGTGTTCAATCAGGGCCCTAGGGAAATTCCGGCAAGTAATCGGGGATGTTAACACTCTGTGGATGACCCAAAGGATTCTTTAATGGGAATAAGGGAACAATCCCTCGTGTGTGTCGCCATCGAAGGCCCCTAGATGTTGGGACTAGTATAAAAAGAGATCTGTAATTCATACTTTGTAGGGATTTGAGGCAACAAATTGGAGGGGGTTTCATTTTTTAGATTATTTTCCCGCGAAAAATTACCTCGTGCCTGTTTTCTCTGAAGAAATTGACAAATGCGTACCAAGTACGGTGGCTAAAAGCACGGTGGTTACTGGGGTTTTTAAAACATCTGAGGCACTGCTTTGGGGCAAATTTATGGTCGAGAATCCTGCCGAATTAGTTTTCCACAATTAGCCGCCAAATTCTGCCGGTCATTTGGCGAGAACCGCTCAGGTTTGCACCTACCCCATGGCAGGATAACCGCGGCTAGAAAGCTCAAGTATTACCTCCTATTCCAAAGGAAGGGTGGGACCGAACTATGCAAAGCTCAGGCATTTGCTTCCCACTAAATAGTGCCGGATTCATTGTGACGTGACTTCGTTTTGGATAGGGAAGTGGCTTTCTTGCGAGTAAAATAATGCTAATGCCGCCACCCTACTTTCGGTTCCCCCAGTGACCGCAACCGCTCGTATTTGTGCTCAAGAAATCGCATCAACCTGATTATGTAGTCAAACTGATGTAGTCAAACTGAATGCTGTGCTTGTGACCGACGGGCTAAGAGATGCGTGAAGAGCTTGGGGAGGGGGTGGCAAAACCTTTACGAATGGTCAGATAGTCGAGGGCCGTCAAACGACGGAACAACAAAACGGAGCAACGAAGTTAGCTAGTGGATCAAATGCTGGGAGTAACCGATCGTTTCAGAATGCACGTTAGATCCGGAGAGATTCAGATGCGCGCACCGAGATTGTGGCAAGCCGAAGTGCAGTGGGGTCGCAAGACCCGTGTTGATCGAGATGCCTGGTTAGGACGGGCCAAGAATCTGGCGATAGTCTTTGTGGTCTTGATATGGGCTTCGCGATACGAGCTGAGCCCGACATCGATCGCCGTGGCTCAAGATAATTCCTCGGTCGCGCAAGCTTCGGCGGATTCAGGCGGCAGTTCAAACACGGGAAGCTCGCAGGTCTCTGCGAATCGAGAGGGTACGTACTCCTGGCGGAGCCTTTTTGACGGAAAAGAGTTGGGGCAATGGAAGCCCGCGCGTTTTGGAGGGGAAGGAGAAGTTACGGTCAAGGATGGCACAATCATCTTGGGCATGGGGGAGCCAATGACCGGCATCACCTGGGCAGGAGAGGTACCCCGCGATAATTATGAGATTCAATTTGAAGCCAAGCGCACTAAAGGGATCGACTTTTTTGCCACAACAACTTTTCCCGTCGGTAATGAGTATTGCAGTTTTGTGGTCGGCGGCTGGGCCGGCACAGTGGTGGGACTATCGAGCGTAGATTTCTTCGATGCGTCGGAGAACATGACGAGCCGGTTCAAGGTTTTCGAAGACAACCGCTGGTATCGCGTTCGTATTCGCGTCAGCGAAAAGAAGATTGAATGTTGGATCGATGACGAAAAGATGGTGGACCTTGAGCGAAAAGGTCATAAGTTCACCATCCGAATGGAGTGCGATCTTTGCCGGCCGCTGGGAATTGCCACTTGGTGTACGGAAAGCGTACTGCGTAATCTCCAGATTCGGCAGCTTTCCCCCCAGGAGGTCATCGACATAGCAGAGGGGCTGCGGTGAGCTCGCCTAGCCGTTCCGACCTTCGATGTATAGTGTGAGGTTCCTCGCAGGATAAGGCTCCATTTTGGGTGCCAAAGAAAATGCTTTGCGGGGGGTATCTCTGGCATGGCGAATTGAAATTGAGATGACCGATGGGTGGGATCACCGCGGGCTTTCCGTAGTGAGAAGCAAACCTTCAGGACATATCGTGAGAAACAGACATGCTGATGCGTGGTCCTCACGGCAGATAAATACGAAGCGTTTTGCCTATGATTGGCACGGTTCGACTTGATTGACGCTTGTGGCGAAAAAGATATCCGGTTTTGGTTCCTGACGGAAGTGAAGTTACGGTCGGCGTGCCCATCGTGCATAACGGAGCTTGGCGGCCTGAAGCGAAATTCGTGGTTAGCGGTTTTAAGGTGAATTTGAGGCTTACGTAAGAAATTAGCAGTGCTGTAAACCAAGCGTGCTGAACGCGTATTGGTGCCGGGAACTGTAACGAGGCCGATGGGTATCGAGACTAAGCCTGGCACAAACCGGAGGATGGCGGTCAAAGGGTTGGACAAGTGTCTGGGAATGTGTTCTTCATGATCATTATTAGTCTGGCGTTAGCAACCCTATTTGGCGAAGATGCCGGCAGCGGTGGAGCGCCTTCCGACTCGCAGGCGGCTGGGTGGTGTTGGTGTTTTTCGGGTGACAGCCTAAAGGGTTGGGAGCTGGTAGAGGAGTATGAATACGCGGAACATGGGGCGGTGGAAGTTCGAGAGGGCTGTATTTGGCTTGAAGCAGGTCAACCCGGTACGGCAATTCGCTGGACCGGCAATTTTCCGAAAATGGACTACGAAATCGCGTGGGAAGCCATGAAGACCGGAGGTGACGACTTTTTTTGCGGGCTCACCTTTCCAGTGGGGGAACAGGCTCTGACCCTGATCGTCGGAGGTTGGGGAGGCTCGGTCGTGGGGCTTTCGATGGTCGACGGAGAACCGGCCGTTGAGAATCAAACCTGTCGCTACGTCGATTTCGAGCTGAATCGGTGGTACAAGATGCGTCTTCGTGTTACCAAGGAATGCATTGAGTTTTGGCTTGACGATGAACGCCTTGTTCACCTGTTGGTGGCCGATCGACGGTTTTCGCTCCGCTGGGAATCGGAACCGTGCTTGCCCCTGGGAATAGCCACGTGGCGAACTTCGGCTGCTTTTCGCGACATTCGTTATCGCCTTTTGAGAGAGGGTGGTGGTGGACCTTAGTAAAAGTAATCGAAGTTGGCTGGCGATTTGGCCTAGGGGGTTATCGACTTCGCCAGGAGAGAGGATGCTATTCGCAGTATCCATAGATTTTGCGGCATGTTCGTATGCCATTTTCTTGGAAGGATGGTTTGCAACAGGGTGGCCTTGTAAGCGGCCGACACACTGCCGCCGATGACGCGAAGCGATCCTGTGTTGTTAGCGTTCGGGTTTCTGAGTCCTGCCCTTCTCGGGTGGTTGGCCGCGGCAGCGATTCCGTTTGTCATTCATTTCTGGAGTCGGCGGCGTTATCGGGAAATTCCGTGGGCAGCGATGAGCTTCTTGGTTGCGGCCCTTCGGGCGAGTCGGCGACGCATCCTCTTGGAACGTTGGCTGCTTTTGCTTATTAGAATGTTGATCGTTGTATTGATCGTCTTAGCCGCGGCCGAGCCCTATTGGGAAGTTCCAACGCCTGCCGCCACAGCCCGCAGGGCAAAGCATATCTTGCTCATCATGGATTGCTCCTGGTCCATGCAGGCCACTCGGGGCAGCTTAAGTTGTTTCGATAAGGCCAAACAGATGGCGGATCATTTGGTGCGCCGCGCGTTGCCGGGCGATGCATTTACGTTGATCGCTTTGGGGAATCCTTCGGAGATTGTCGTCGGGGAACCGGCCTACAATCATGAGGAATTCTTGCGAACACTCGGCGAGTTGGAAATTCGGCATTGCCGGGCCGATTTAATCGATGCCTTGCGATTATGCGGAGAATGGCTGAATAGGATCCGTACTTCTGGAGCTGTTTTCCATCAGCATGAGGTCTGGCTTTTCTCCGACATGCAGCGACTGACTTGGCAGCCGGTGATTTCGGAATGGCAACAGAATTCGCGAGAGCACCTTGGTCGCCTGGCACGTCAGGCTAAAGTGCACGTGATCGATGTGGGGTTTGAGGGCGCGCTCAACGTGGGCGTGACGGGCTTGCGGGTGTTGCCGGGGTTTGCCGTTGCCCGCGAACCCTTGGGAATCCGAGCTTCGATCGAGGCTTTTGGGCCGCAAAGGGTTGTTCCGGTAACCGTCAAATTGCGTGCGGATGATCGCCAGGTTGCTCAGCAGGAGCTCATGCTGGCTTGTCCGGGGGAGTCCGAGGTGGCATTCGAACACACGTTCGGTTCGCCGGGGGATCATGTGCTTGAAATCGATCTTGAGGTGGTCGAGGACGAGTTGGCCCTGGATAATCGCCGATGGCTTGTGGCTTTTTTGGATCCCGTCATTCGTGTGCTTTGCATCGACGGAAGACCATCGGGTACACTTCTCGGCGGAGCGAGCGGCTATCTGGGCATCGCATTAGAGCCAGACCCCTTGAGCCCGAGTCGCATTCAGGTGGATGTGCGAAGTGAGCTCGCCCTGACGGAGACCAAATTGGACGATTTCCATTGCGTAGTCTTATGTGATGTACCGCAACTTACGGCGTCGGAAGCCGCGGTGCTTCGGTCGTTTGTCGGACGGGGGGGTGGGCTGATCGTGTTTTTGGGAGAGCAGGTCCAGCCGAGCGCTTACAATCGTCTCCTTTTCGAGGTGGATGGGGCGAAATCGCGGCTTCTTCCGGCGGAATTGGGCCGGGTTATTTCCGATAACCCGCAGTTTTCTATAGATCCGCTGGGTTATCGACACCCGATTCTTGCGGCATTCCGCGATCATGAGAAAGCAGGTTTACTGACCACTCCGGTGGAAAAGTACTACGAGCTCATCGTCTCCGACAATCCGGCGGCGCGGACCATCGCAAGGCTGGCCAACGGTTTTCCTTGGATCGTGGAACATTCAGTGGGTGAGGGCCGGGTGATTCTGTTTGCGAGCGGGGCGGATACCCGCTGGACCCAGTGGCCGAAATGGCCGAGTTTTTTGCCCTTGGTGCACGAGGCCCTGGCTTTTGCCGCCACCGGCAAGAGATTGCCGCGTAGCCACTTAGTGGGGGAAACGATCGAGGGAAGAATTCCGGACGAGTGGGTGGGGCGATCTTTGCGGGTGAAAAACCCGCGGGGGGAGCTCGAGTCGGTGCAGTATTCGGAAGTGGGAGGGCAATTACTCTGGCGATACCACGACACCCATTGGGCTGGCGTGTACACGGTCGAGGGGGAAGAGCGAGGATTTAGACAGCTTCATAGCGTAAATTTGGATGCGGAAGAAAGCGACTTGGCCCGGGCCGACATCGCCTGGGTTCAAGAGAACCTGTTTGCCGGTATTTCGATAGATTTCAAGCGTTCCCTGGAAGGGCCGAGTACTCTGGCAGAGTCGCTCAGCGGAGTCCAAGAGAAGCTTTCCCATACTCTGCTTTGTTTAGTATTGGTGCTAATCGTCGTGGAAAGTTTACTGGCTTGGTACTCCGGCCGCGGTTTGAGTTGAATCTGATGAGCGAATCAGTTTCTTACTGGATCTTGCGGATCTTGGGTATCGAAGCCAAGCCGGGTGAAGGGGCGACTTTTACCTGGCTGTATGAGTGGAGCTTACCCCTCTGGGTGAGTGTGCTACTGTTGATCGCGGCGGAGGCTGTCTTCCTAACCTTTTACTTCCTTGAGAATTCGAGAGTGCCGCGTTGGTACCGGTTTTTGCTTGCACAGATCCGGGTGGCGGCGATCCTCATCATATTCTTCATGCTTGCCGGCACAGGCTTAGGGATTTATCGTACCGGGCTGCCTTTTCTGCCCGTCGTGGTAGACGATTCGTTGAGCATGACTGCGGCGGACTATTTCGACGAGCCGACCCTCGCCCGGATCCGAGAAAGCTTTCCGGGGATGATTGATGCACCGCTGACCCGATGGCAGGTGGTCCAGCAGTTGACGCTGGGAAAGGAATCGAGTTTGTTGGCGGAGTTAGCCCGGAGCTATCGGCTACGATTTTTCACGATCTCTGATCAGTTTGGAGGTGGACTTGATAAGATCGACGCCTTTCGGGAGTGGATCGGTCAAGCGGAGCCAAGGGCAGAATCGTCTCGGTTGGGATTGTCGGTTCGCAATATCTTAGAGCAGTTCCGCGCCACTACCCCGGCGGCCATCGTGTTGGTGACCGATGGAATCAACACCGATGGGATCGGATTAGTTGAGGCAAGCCAAGTGGCAAGGCTCAAAGGCGTCCCGCTGGTGTTTGTCGCGCTAGGTGCGGACTCGCCGATCGTCGACCTGGAGATAGGCGATTTGCTGGCGGAGGATCTTGTTTTCGTCAATGATCTCGTCACTTTTCAATGTGTGTTGCAGGCGCGTGGTGCCAAGGGGCGTAAGGTCCAGATTAAGCTCCGATCGGCGGATGATGGAACCGTATTGGCTCACGCAGAGCAGGTGATTCCGGAAGATCAATGGCGCGAACAAGTGCGTCTGGCCTACAGGCCGATGCAGTCGGGCACATGGCGGTATATCCTTGAAGCCGAAGCTTTGCCGGAAGAACGTAACGCGGAGAACAATCGTTTGGAAAAGGCGGTGAGCGTCGTCGAACACAAAATCAGGGTGTTGCTGGCTGCTGGTTATCCCTCGTGGGAATACCGGTACCTACGCAATTTGCTACAGCGGGATGAGACCATCGCGCTGAGGACGGTCGTTCAAGACGCAGATCCGGCTCATACCGGGCAGGATGCTGTGGCGCTACCAGGATTTCCGGTCCGCAGGGATGAATTGGCTGGGTATGACGTGGTGATGTTGATGGACTTCGATCCAAGCGGGCTGAGCGCTTCTGTGGTCCAAAATATTTTGGATTTCGTCGACCCCCCTGCTAGCCAAGGGCGATCGAAAGGTGGGGCATTAATTCTGGTGGCCGGACCTCGATATTTACCCCGGAGCTATTGGAATACGCCTTTGAGTCGCTTGCTGCCGGTAGAGCCACCCTCAACCACTTTGTCCGCCAGCGCGTTCACGGAGGCTTTTCGGTTGCGTCCCACGCAGCTTGGTTTGGGAAGTGCCGGCTTGCAGTTGGGCGACACGGCGGAGGAAACCGTGGCCATTTGGCAGCAGCTTCCGCCGCTTTATTGGTTTTATCCCTTGGGTACTCCGAAGGCAGGAGCCCGGGTGCTAGCAGAACACCCGTTCCGAGCGATGCCCGATGGGAACCCCTTCCCGTTGATCCTGATCCAATATATCGGCTCGGGCGTCGTGTGGATGCAAGCGACGGACGAAACCTGGCGGTGGAGGTTTCGGATCGGTGATTTTTTGTTTGCCCGGTATTGGGTACAAACTATCCGCTTTTTAGCCCGGAGCAAATTGGTGGGGGAAGCAACTGGGGCCCGATTGACCGCCGATCGCAGGGAATACCGGCTAGGAGAATCGGTAATGTTGCGGTTACAGTTCGCAGAGACTCGGCAAGCTCCGGCTAGTGATCAGGTGGAGGTGCTTTTATCCGTAGGCGCTCGGGCACCGCAGCCGTTTGCTCTGCGGCGCAGCGGCACCGAGCGGGGCTTGTTCGAGGGTACTTTACTCCGCCCGACCATCGGCAATTATCGTGTGTGGTATCCGGCAACAGGGATCGAGGGGCAAATGCCGGAGACGTATTTTCGCGTCAGTGCGCCGGTAGGGGAATTCGAGCGGCTAGCGCCAGACTTTGCAGCGATGCACGCTGCGGCAAAGAATACCGGGGGCTTGGTCCTGGACATGTTTCAAGCGCAGGATTTACCCCGGGTTTTGCCACCAGGTCGAGCCGTCCCGGTGGAGCCTTTGCCGCCGAAATCTCTGTGGAATTGGTGGCCGGTTTTGGCGACCTTTTTGCTTATCCTCACCGGCGAGTGGATCCTGCGAAAATTAGGGGGAATGATGTAGAATGAAAGCAGGAGCGCGGTAATCCTCCGCCGATATTGTGTGAATGGGAAAGTAAGTGGGAAAAAGATATCAAAGATATCACGGACTCGAAGAGGTTTGTTCCAGCAACAAGGCATCCTTATTGCAACGTAGTGTACCGGTGCGCCGGAAAGAGCGAGGTGGCTTCGCATGAGGTGCCTACCTTCGCATGGGGTACCCGTCATAGCCAAGAAGGAATTCGCATTCAATAGCCACATTGGCTAAAAAGGAATCCGAGGAAGCGGAGGAATGAAAAGTAGCAATGTAAATGCTCCTGGGTAAGGGATCACCGGTACAAAGCTGAGAGTACGTAGCTTTACTCTTTTTGAGTGTTTTTGAAAGGAAGCGGGTCGGCAGTCACACGATGCCGGAGGGAAAAAAGTTAAAAAAGGTGAGGGTACCTCGGCCAAAAACGAGAATATACGGGTAGCACCTTCTGGGTTGAAAGAGATTATCCTTTGGCTACCAAAAGCGTCGGACAAGATGATCGAATGCCCGCGAAATGGCTCTCTTGGCGGGTCATTACGCCCCCTGGTCCTTTGTCGCGAAAAACATCGAGCAATCATCCTCTCCAGGAACGGCTGGCCGATCTTCGCCAACAGATCAGGGGGGCACTTCTTCTCGTGGGGGGACTTACCACGTTTGGCGTGTTTTTGGTCGCAACGGGTGTACTTACTTTGCTCGACTACTGGCTTCGGTATGAAGAAACGGGGCTGCGGTTTCTGGTAAGTTTGCTTTGGAGCGGTGTGATTATTTGGTCGGCTTACCGGTTTTTGGGACCGGCTTTTTGGACGCTGCTTTCGGACCTGACTTTGGCCCGGGCTCTTCAGAGGGTGATACCCCGTAGCGAAGATCGGTTGTCGAGTGCCGTCGCTTTCTTGGAGCTGGACGCACACGATCCGGGGGCCGGCTCGGCGATCCTCCGTCAAAGCGTGATTAATCAAGCCTGGGAGGAGTTGCAATCTTTGGACCCATCCCAGATGGTGCGGAAGGGCCCGCTGCACCGTGCCTTGCTTTTGTGCGCTGCGGCGGTGCTCGTCGCCTTAAGTCTGATTCTAATAAGGCCGGAAATACTTTGGGTGGGAGTACTTCGGCTTTCGCTCCCCTGGAGGCCGATCGCTTGGCCCCAGGAATATCACGTGGTGATTCTACGTCCGGTTAGTGAAGTTGTGCGTGGGGGTGTTTTCGAGGTCGAAGTTGTGGATCGTGAAGGCAAAAAATTGCCGCCCAGCGCTGCGATCCATTACCGATTCGAGGGGCCGGAAGGGCAAGCGGTCTTTCACTCCGAACCTATGACCTTTGTCGATCGTTCAACTGCCGAGCGGCGGTTGGGGCGAACCGGCGACCCCCTGTTATCTAGCGGGATTTTCATTGCCAGTCGCGAGGATGTAACGGCTCCGTTCTGGTTTCGGGTTGAACTCGGCGATGATCGATCGATGGATTGGCAGCGGGTCCTTACAACAAGTGGACCCGAGATTCGTTCGCTTGCCATACGGGTCCTCCCTCCGGAGTACACGGGCTGGCCGGAAATGGAATTCGGCCGCTCGGTAGTGGTCCTCGAAAACAGCAAGCTCATTTTGGAGGGTCGCGCGACCAAGCCGCTTCAATCGGCATGGCTGGGGTTAGAAGGCCGATCACCTGAATCGCTCCAAGTCCTTCCGCCCGATGGTTTCCGCGGCGAGCTTATCGCGGAGCGTTCCACGGGTTACTGGTTCGAATTAATGGATGTGAAAGGATTGAAAACCGCTTCGCCGGATCGTTGGGAGCTTCGGGTCATTCCGGATGCGCCACCGCTGGTAAATTTTGTGGAACCGTTCGGCACAATCTGGATCACCCCCGAGGCGCAGCTTTCCTTGGAGATCGCGGCTCGCGACGACTTGGGTCTTAGACGCGTCGAGGTCCGACTGCGGAACGAAAGGCAGTCTGATTCCCGAGCACCAGGGGTGACGGTATATGAGGGGCCGCCGTTTCCGCCGCTGCCGCCCGAGGATTTTGCAAAAGTCGGATTATCCGGTGAAAGCCGCACGATTAAATGGGCTTGGTCTTTAGAAGGCTTAGGATTGGTTGCCGGCGAACAGTGGATTTTGGAAGCCATTGCAGAGGATTATCGGGGAAACCGTGCTGCCGCGGAGCCGCGACGGGTGATCGTGGTCACCGTTGAGGAGTTGGCCGAGCAAGTGGCGGAGCAAGAAAGCTCCCTGAGAGCCGAGCTTTCGCGGGTTTTGAACCTCCAGCGTGAGGCACGGAGCCACCTAGCGGATCTTCAACAATTACAGAGTCGGCTACCTTGGTCGGAGCTTTTGAAGGAATTGAATGATCGCTTGGCCGGCATCCTCTGGCAGCAGCGCGAAGTGGGACGCCTTCTGACCGACGATTCGCAATCGCTGGCTGCAAGGATTCGGAGACTCCTCCAAACTTTGCAAACCAGCGGTGTCGCCTCAGGAGAAGTTCATTCGCAGTTGAGTAACTTGCAATCCCTCTTGGAGCGACTCGGGGTGGAAGACCTAAAGCCGACGGAGCGACACTTGGAAGACGCAGTTCGCGAGGCCGCCTCGGGCCGCGAAAGCCTCGCCGAAGCTGACGCAAAGAATCGGTTGACTGAGCGATTGAATCGAGCCGGGAAAGGGCAGGATCGCGTCATCGCGGCAATCGAACAGATGCTGAGAACTCTTCAGGATTCCGGCGCCTGGGCTCAATTACAAAACGAAGCACGCAGTTTGGCCCACGAACAACAGGAGCTGATCGAAGAAACTCAGTTGATTGCTTCGGCGACTTTGGCCATGCGTTTGGATGAGTTGAAACCCGCCGTTCAGGAGCGGCTACGTGCATTGTCAGAACGGCAAAATCAGATCGGCCGACGGCTCGACCAGATCGTCCCCAAGCTCAATGACTTGGCCAGACAGCTTTCGCCGAATCAGGACGCCATGGCGGCGAGGATTGACCGGGCTCGCGAGGTTGCGTCAGAACTTCAGGAGCAGGGGCTCATCTCCGACACGGCACGCCATCTGGCCGAAAATCGCATGGGGCAAGCCCTTGCAGGGCAGAAGCAAATCGGTGAACGATTGCGAGAGCTGGTGCAGCGGTTGGCCGAACCGATGGATTTTGCCCGCGAAGGACAAGCTCCCGAGCAGCTTGATATTTGGCAAAAAGAGTTGGAACGGATCGCCGAGGCTCAAGGGAAGCTTCGCGATCAGTTCGCCCAGGCCGGTGCTGCCTTGGAGCGGCAGGAACGCGATCGCCGACTGGAGGATTTGGCCGCGAAGCAGCGATTGTTAAAGCAGGAAATTGCCGCCTTAGCGGGGGAATTATCGGGGCCTAATGGAACCGGGCTTCGCGATCTTTTGGCGAAGGCAGCCGATCGAATGGAGATGGCATCTCAGCAAGCCCTCATGCATCAGGGCCCGGCGGCGGTAAAAAGTGCTGAGGAAGCACATCGGGTCCTCAGGGCGGCTCTTGACGATTTGGCAGCCAGAAGGTCGGAAGCCGAGCTCTCCGCGCGAGTGAACCAACTTGTGCAGCTTCAGGCACAGTTGACACGTTTTCGAGAGAGCCAAACGGAAATTCTGAATCAAACTGTCGAACTGAGTTTTTTGGCGGACGAGCAAGGCCGCCTACCCCGAAGCCACGCCTTGCGGGCAATAGAACTGGGACGCACGCAGGAAGCCCTGAAGCGGGCCGTCGAGCAAGTGATAATAGGTGATTCAGCGCCTTTCTTGGGAGAGATGCTTTCGGAGACGACGGACTTCATGGCACAGGCCGCGCAGCTTCTTCAAAGCCGACAGGTTGGCCCATCGACTCAGGAAGCCGAACGCCAAGCTTTGGGGCTTTTGGAGGATTTGTTGGCAGCGCTAGAGCCGCCTGAACCTGGGACCGACGATCAAACCGCTCAGCAACCGCTCGAAGGTGCCGGTGGTGGGCCGGCTGCGCCTCAGAAGCAGCCGGGGCAGGTCAACCCATACCTGTGGGTCGAACTAAGGTTGCTTAAACGGAGGCAGGAATCGTTGCACGAGGAAACCCGAAAGCTTTACGCCACTTATCCGCCAAGCGAAGCCATGCCTGAAGAGGCTAAAAAGCGTCTTGTGGAGCTTGGTGTCTCACAGGAGCGATTGGCCGAATTCCTTATCAAAGCGTTGAGTTTCGATGCGGGCGAGAATACTGTGCCAAACGAGCCCCGGACGCCAATCTCCGCTCCGTAAATGAATCAAGGTGGCGGTGATCGAGTGGCGTAAAGTTGCCCACCTTAAGCCTAGCGGTGTTTGTTGAGTTCGAATCACGGAGGTAAGTTCGTGGTTCGCTCGGGACTAAAGCACAAAATGAGACCTGCCGAAACCTTGGGTGGGGCGTCTTCACCCAAAGCCCGGCAATGCGTGCTGATAATGCTCCAGCGATTGAGGAGTATTTCCGCGCGAAATGCAATTCGAAGATCGGGGTACGGTACGCTGCGTTACACCGGCGGTATGCCGCCCGTGCGGTTTTTCTGAAGCTCGGTTCTTGGGATTTTATGCGAAGGGCGTTTAAGGAAGTCAGATTCACCTCGTGAATGAAATCGCCTTCTGTTGGCGGAAGAATTTTTTCAAAGAGTTTGCAGATTTCAAATATGACTCCTCACATGAATTCGATGCAGATGCGGCAGTCTTTGCGTGGTTCATGGACGGCGGAATCGAACCCCTTCGCTCAACTACTTTTTTTGTTGAGTTGCCTGGCGATTTCGGGCGTCGCTTGGTGCGATGATGCCTCTCACCCTACACATCCGGGAATAGCGATCTTTTCTGCGGAGGCTTGCTCGGGCGGAAAAACGGTATCGCCAGCTCCTGGCCGTAAGATTCTGAGGTTCGCTGGCTTCTCCGCTGAGGCACTGGTTCCCCCCGCCAAGGAGGGGGGTGGAAAAAGCGAGGAGACCCTGGCTCCCGGCGATATACCGCAGCCCTCCTCAGATCGCGGCGGACAGCAGCCCGATGTGGATTCAAGTAACCTTCGGAGGCAGTTGGCTACGGCGGCCATTTCAGAAGAAGAAAATCCCTTTGTTGATCTGATCTATCAGATGCAGCTCGCGGGCCGACTTCTTCGCGAGCATACCAAGCCGGAGAGGACCTTGCAGGTCCAAGCCGAAATCATCGCGAGATTAGAGGAACTTTTGAAGCAAAGAAATAACCCTTCTGCTCAGGCCCCGCCGGCTTCGGGAAGTCAAATGGCTCAGCCGGAAACTTCGCAAAATCTTCCAACCCAGACGGAGGCAGCCAGCGAAGAGACTGCAAGTACAACGAATCCCACGGGCCAAATCGGTGCCGGCGAAGGACGGAGGCAGTCCGAGGTATCGACGCAGGATTTGTCGGCGTTTCTCAAGAAACTGTGGGGGGAATTGCCCGAGCGTGCTCGGGCCCAAGTCACCGAAACTTTTACTGAGGAATTCCTTCCGAAATACCGACGCTTAATCCAGCAGTATTACCGCCGCCTCGCCGAGGAGCGGCAACCGTAAGAGTCGGACGCCGGGATGATCGCTAAAAGATCATTCCCTATTCGAATAAGCCCGCTTCTTCACGCGCCTTTTTTCCCCGGCGGGCATTGGGGCTAAAAGATCATTCTCTGATCGAGCAAGCTTGCCCCCGCGCATCCTCAGTGATGCAATTTCCTGACTTTCCTCCTTTGATGCGATAACGAACCGGTGCGCGCCCCCGACTTTACAACGTGCGCAGTTTTGTTTTTACCAGCTTGATTTGCTAGCACCAAATTGACGAAAGCATCAGAGAGGTTTGATCACGGGACGATAACCCATATTTCCAGCAGCCGTTTCATTCTAATTCCACAGCATCGCTTTGGTGTTGGAGATTTTGGGGGACTTGTGGCGTATTGGAAGCGCGGTGGGGTTAGCTGGGGGGGTGGAGGGTTCATGGAAGTTT
>CAKZMM010000086.1 GCA_937128505.1 uncultured Thermogutta sp. | reverse complement strand
GCCGCCCGCAAAATCCGCATCCCCTCCTCCGACAACCGATCCAATACCAACACCCGTACCATCCTCAGTCTCCTTCGCGATTTAGATTGGGGTTATTTGCCTAATCAACTTCGAACGGTTACCCCCGATCCCTGCTAACTGTTTGTCCACACCATGCACGCTCGCATAACTAGCCGGCTAGGCATCAGGTAGGTTCGTCTGCCGTTACACCTTCGAAAGATAGCGGGGCAGAAGCACCACACCTTGTCAAGATTACGGGAAAAAAGCAGTCCCCTATTTTCACCAGCGTGCCTCCAACCACCTGCCCGGACAGGCGAGAAAGAATTCGATGACGTGCCCACGGCAGCTAAGCTAAGCAGGTTGCGCCTTCACACGCAACAGTGAAGAACTGTATTTCCGCCGAGGAAACTTACGGCGCACAGGTCGGCTTAAAATCGCCTCAATGCCAAGAAAGTAAATGACGCCCGCTCTGGAGAACGGATAAACTGCTTCTCCACAAGCATCGGAAGTTACTTGCCGCAATAATCGATGGCCCGGGCTATTTCCGTTTTTAAGTCCGTGCGGCGGACGATGCGATCGATAAAACCATGCTTCAGCAGGAACTCGCTGGTTTGAAAACCCTTCGGCAGTTCGATTCGAATAGTCGCTTTGATGGTCCGCGGACCGGCGAAACCAATCAGCGCCTTCGGCTCGGCAAAGATGACATCGCCCAAGGCCGCAAAACTCGCCGCAACCCCGCCCATGGTAGGGTTTGTCAGTACCGAAATATAGAGGCCATTTGCTTCGTGGAAGCGGGCAATGGCTGCTGTGACCTTCGCCATCTGCATGAGGGATAGGGCCCCTTCATGCATGCGAGCCCCTCCGCCAGACCCCGAGACGAAAATGAGCGGGAGCTGCTCGGCCTGGGCCCGCTCAATCGTCCGGGTGAGTTTCTCGCCCACAACCGATCCCATGCTTCCCATGATGAAGGCTGAATCCGTCACACCGATCGCCACCCTTCGGGCTCGAATCATCCCTGTGCCGACGATGGCAGCATCCCGAAGGCCGGTGCGCTCTTGCTCCTCTCTCAATCGCTCGACATATGCCTTGCGATCCACAAATCCGAGGGGGTCCGCCGGCTCCAAATCAGGCCACCATTCCTCAAATGTCCCCTCATCCAGCAATTGCGCGATCCGATCCCGGGCCGAAACATACCAGTGGTAATCACATTCGGGACAAACGCCTAAGCGTTTCTCCACTTCCCTGGAGAAAACGGTCGCTTGACACCCGGGACAACGAAGCCAAAGCCCCTCGGGGACACCCCGTTTGGGCCGCTTCATCAGGTTACGCCATACGCTGGGATCCGGTTGCTGATTAGCCATCGTTCTTGACGCTCATGAGTAATGGATATTTTGAGCCAGTGTTGTTGTTACTTCACCTTGCGGACGGCCTACTTGAAACCCGTTACCTCCTTGGGTGGCGCCGCATCTTCCCCGGATAATGTGCCGGTAGCGCACTGAGGATAACTGTGTACCTCTCACCCGCTGAAGTTGGCGCGTTTAGTAACAACGAAGCTGAAGTCAATGCGTTTCGGACCATCAAATAGAAATAAAAAACTGGATTGCCGGTCAAAACGCCGTGTAAACCTACCTCGCAAACCTCTAATTATACTTTTATGGCTTCACTTGCACCAAGCGGAGATAAACATCTTATCGGCTCGGGGACAAAGGCTGCTTTTTCAGCACAAGGCTGGCAAGCTACATCGCGGCATAGTTACCTGATGCCGCCCGTGAGTGCAACCCCAACGCCTCCTCCACACAGCAAACAGCCAAAATCGCCCGTTTGCAATCGCCAAATTGCTTTTGATTGCCAACTCGATAATCTGCGGAAACCGAATTCCGTAGGGGACCTTTACCCAAAAAAGCAAACCGGCGTCCTAGCAGATTATCGACTCGCATAGATTACTAATTCGCAAAACTTTACCGGCGAGTCATTGACCTAATCGTGCCAGTTTTTTCTCAGTCGGAAAAGCCGAAAATCCGATGGCAGAAGCGTTTGATGCATGCCTAACACGACGTGGAAGCCGTTCACAAGTGCGTAGGTCCACAGGGAGTAACGCCACATATTAATCACGGTTCGCATGACGGCGAGCTGAAAAATTATCAAGTTTATAAGCTCGTGTAGTTTGTTGTGTCCGCTTGAACCTCGCAAACCATTTTTCGGCGACGTGCTAACGCATGACTGGGCTTTGCGGCTGCATTTTCCCGAATTCGACACCGAGGATGAATGAGCTGACGCCATGCTAAAGGGTTTCAAAACTCCTCTTGGAGAGATCACTCCGAGTCCGCAAAATCGTCCCCAAAATCGTTGGAACCGCCTCTCCGGAAAATTTCACGAACAGTGAATTATTAAATTCACGATGATAGTGTATTTTTCCATGACAATATCATATCAACCATATCACCCCAATCACGCGCAAAATGAGTTAAATATACGGTGAAACATTATAAACGCTAATAAAAAGCCCTCCGATGCTACGAATAGGTAAATTCATCTAGTCCAGGAATCGCGCACAGGGAGAGAGGTTTCTTAGGGGCGTCAATCAGGTTGTTTTGTTACCTCCATTGCGAATGGCGAGAGGGTTGTGGCAAACAGCGGTAGCGAGGCGGGCAAGGTTTTTCATGCGCATGAGCATGACCGATCAATTCCGGAATTCTGTTGGCGATCCTGCATAGGCGGACTCGAAAGCCATTAAGGAGAGTCACATGGCAGCGTGACAGTTCCGAGCAAGGAATCGGCTCGGCTATTGGCAAGTTCAACCTTTCAGTCGGCATCCCGCCAGTAAGCTCGAGCCCTTCGCCGAAGATCATAACGGATTTATTATAATGTTTATAAGAAAAGTCACTCAACTCTTAATCTATCTTGCCGTTCGCTCCGTGATTTGCTGGGCGCAAGCAATCGCTCCGGAAACTGCCCAGAAATTCGCGCCGGTTCTCGCATGGGTGGCCCACTCTTTGCTCAAGGTCCGCCGCAAAGTGGTGGAAGAAAATCTGTGCATCGCTTATCCCCAACTAGGGCCACAAGATCGCGAACAATTGGCCCTTAAGATGTGGGAGCATCTTGCCCTCCTAGGTTACGAGATGCTGATGCTAAGGCGAAAAATACACCATACCAATTGGAGGGATCACATTCGGTTGGTAAATCATGTTCCCGCGCTCCGAATGCTCTCGGAGGGGCGGCCTGTCGTATTCGTCACCGGACATTTCGGCAATTTTGAACTCGGCGGTTATGCCTTAGGACTCCTCGGCGTGCCGACGTGGACGGTGGCCCGGCCGATCGATAACCCCTACCTCGACCGATTCATCCAGCAGCTACGTGCAGCTACCGGACAGCGATTGATTCCCAAACAGGGAGCCACCGAATGGGTCAATCGGTTGGCCGCAGCAGGCGAACCTTTAGCCTTTTTGGCCGATCAGTCCGCCGGTCCCAAGGGATGTTTCGTAGAGTTTTTCGGTCGCAAAGCTTCGACTTTTAAGGCCATTGCTCTTCTGGCCTTAACCCACCAGTGTCCGCTTGCAGTTTGTTATGCAATTCGAAAGCCGCGAATCCTGCAATTCGAGCTTTGTATTGCGGCTGTATTGGATCCGAAAACCATCTCCGCCGATTGGGCGAATGTTCCCACGATAACGCAATGGTTCACCACCGAGCTGGAGCAGGCAATCCGCTCTTGTCCGGAACAATATTGGTGGGTCCATCGGCGATGGAAAGATGCGCCACCTCGTGAGAGGAAAAGTTCCGCGAAGGCTGCATGAGGAGGCCCGGGCTTCGCCATTCCTATTTCTTTACCCCGCCGACCCTGTTACCGCTGAAGCTGCCTCGACCAAAGTCAAGCAAAGCAGTCGCAAATCCATCACGTAGCGACCTGGAATTTCCACAGCCCGCAGCGTCAGCCACCCGCGTCCTTTGTCCAGATAGATTTTGCCGAGCTTTAAGGGTCGGAATTCCTTCATTTGGGACTCCCCGGCGGGGCGGGGTAAAGTGTCTTGATTGGTGTAAAGTGGAGGATTCCACGCCGGCCAAACTCGGCCTTGCACGCGGTGCTCGCCAAAACTCAGCTCGACGATCGAACCGGCACAATCCTCCGGACACGTATACCAAAGTTCCACTTCGTAAATCCCGGATGTAGCCACTTCAATGTCCCACCGAATCCGATCCTCGGTACTCGTCCAGTTCACGAAGTATGAGCAGTTCGGGGCCCTCGCACTTCGCTGAATGTTTCCCTCGGCGATCCCATCCCGTGCCGGCAACGGAGTCCATGCCAGCTCCGGATAACCCACCGGAAAAGGCCGCGTGTCGGGAAGTTCAATCTCGGCGAGCACTTCGCGTCGCCAGCGATCCACCGCAGCCTGCAATTCCTGCGCAAGCTTCGGCATGGAGTTTGCTAAGTTGTTTTTTTGTCCCGGATCATCGAGTACGTGGTAAAGGCCACCGCGCTCATCTAATACATAGGGGCCACGACGAACCGCTAACCGCCCAGCCCAGTGCGAAAAGATCATTCGATCAGGCCATTCATCGGTTTGCCCTAAAAGGAGGGGCGAAAAATCCATCCCATCCAGTGGGTGATTTGCCAGCGGTTTTACACCGGCTAAACCGGCCAGCGTGATCGGCAGGTCTATCGCCGCCGCCATTGGCTTGATCACGGTTGCCGGCTTGATCCGTCGGGGCCAGCGGATCAAAAGTGGCGAGCGAACCCCTCCCTCGTCGGTGGATCCCTTCCGCCCCCGCAGGCCGCCATTCCATCGCCAAGTCGCCGGCCCGTTATCCGTGAAGTACACAACGATCGTGTCTTCTCGCAATCCTAATTTTTCCAAACTCTTAAGGACTCGGCCGACATTCCAATCTAGGTTTTCGCACATTGCCAAAACGCATCGCGTGACCTGCAGATCCTCTTTCAAAGCGGGATCGGCCAGCATCGCGAGCGGTTTGTCTTTGAAACGGTTCCAAAAACTCTCCGGCACAGCGTAGGGAGAGTGCGGCGTATTGAAAGCAAGATAGCAAAAAAACGGCTCGTCACGGTGCCGCTCGATGAATTGGATCGCCCGATCCGTGAATAGATCGGCGATGTAGCCTTTCCCGCGAACGATCTTGCCACCGTCCTCCAAGGGGGGATCGAAGTATTCACCCCAATGCCCCGAAGTAAAACCGTAGTACTCTTGGAAACCGCGAGCCTTAGGATGATAGGGCCATTGACTACCGTTATGCCATTTTCCGAAGGCCCCAGTGCGATAACCGGCCGCTTTGAACCACTCGGCTACCGTCGATTCGTCCAAGTCGATCCGCTCCCCGCCGATGGTCACATTGCGAACTCCACAGCGAGGATGATAGCGGCCGGTGAGAAACTCCGCCCGTGTGGGGGAACAAACAGGCGACACATAAAACCGCTCGAAGGAAGCTCCTTCCTTGCCGATGGAGTCGATATGCGGGGTTTGAAGGTTGGTATTTCCGTGAAGACTCAGATCACCCCAACCCTGGTCATCAGCGAGGAACACCACCACGTTCGGTCCCCGGGCGACAGCAATCCGGATAGCCCACTCTTGAGCGGTGAGTACCAGCCCCAGTAGGCTGACTACCATTCCGGCGGAGAATTGCGTTCTTTGCATCGGAAAACTCCTCCCCTAGCGTTCTTGTTCCGGCGATTGCTTCTTTCCATTCTTGTGGGGGTTGAGCCGCCGTCAACGGTTCAAAGGACAACCGCCGTTCTTCGGGGCTCACGCCCTCACGCCTCGCCGGTCGCCGCTTCGTCCCCGACGATTGCCTTATGACAAGTCAACGGATCATACCGATTGCGATCCCACAATATTTCAGGCAACTGAATGCGTTTATGGCCACTGAATACGGAACACCGGGGCAACTCGTGGAGCAAGATCCGCGGATGACTAAAAAAGATCATCAGATCGTTCAGGATGATAAGCCCATTACACACCCGCCGCTTTCCACTCTCGAACGCCCCGGAAGTTTGCACCTCGAGAAATTTGTGTAGCGATCCTCCCACCGGCGATGTTGCTGATGAGTCGGCAATCCGCGGTTCTTTCACCGGTGGAATTCTTCCCCCCGGGATGTCGCCCTGCGAAGTTACTCTCCCCGCCGATGGTGCGCTGTGAGTAAAACGGGCACCCGCGCAAGTTCGGTATGCTCTGTCAACTTCTGATTATCTTGTACACGGCTAACAAATTATCTGGTACACTCCTTACAAAGCCTTCTTTCGAAATTGGCCGGCACAAAATGTTGCCCCGGCCATCCGGGTCCAAACGTCCCCTCCTCATTACCTTAATTCTTGTTATTCCCGCCGCAAGCCTCAAATCCATTACGCCCGCGAGACTCGCAAACGAACGTGCCGAATTTGACGGCGGTCGAAGAGCGCTTTGTGGCAAACTTAACGCCCGGTTTTTTTGACGGTCCGCAAAGCGGAAGCTATATTCCTGAGAGAGGAATGCGGCTATTTGAAAACCGCCGGTTTTACGCCTAGAAAGTTCGCCTTTGGCGAGCCGCGACCGGTAAGGAGGTTATCGAAGATTCGCCCCAAGCGAAGGCGATTCGCTCCGGGTAAACGCTGGGGGTAATTCGCTCCAGCGGAAGAAGGGAAACGGTTATCGAGGGTGATTCCCCCAAGCCACTGATCAATGTTTTGCTCTTGGCTCAGTGCCTTGGGGGGAGAAGAGCATAATCGCGCGGCTTGCTGGAGAAATGGAACACCGTAGGTAACACAACAGCGGCCGCTTAAGCGGGCCGAGGCGAAGACGCCAGACGATCGGGATGGATTTCGATGAGACGCAACCGGGCTCAATTGGGCGTTCTGGCGTGGTGGATTGTTCCCGTTGTAATTGCGGTTTGGCCGATCGTCCTATTCGGCCAGCTAGTCGGCCCGCTTGTTCCGGTGGATTCGGATTCCGGCAGTTCGCCCCGGCTTCTCCCCTCATTGCGACTGCCGGGCACGACCTCCTCCGATCTCGAAGATCCCTTAACGGAATGCTACCAACGCGGGACCCGCTTAGAGGCGGAACGTCGTTGGGGCGAGGCTCTTGCCCATTACGAGGAGGCGATTCGCCGCTTCCCCAATGAAGGCGAGCTGATTCGCCGTTTTCAGCTCTCGCGGCTTCATTACGAGATTGGTCGCCGGTATCATGATGCCAGTTTCTTGGAAACGGTCCGTGGGTTCTCTTTCGCTCAAGCCCTTGGGGCCTGTGACGAAGTCCTTCTAAAAATCCAGGCCCATTTTGTCGACCGAGTGCGTTGGGAGAAGCTTTTGCAGCTTGGCATAACCGGGGTGGAAGTAGCCTTAACGGAGCCGGCATGGTGGGCTCAAGCCGCGGGTAAATCCGACGCAGTGAGGCTCGAGGGCTTTCGTTCCGAGTTATCGCGTTTGAGCGCACTGCAGCCTGCAACCCGCCAAGAAACATGCGGAGCGGTTGCTGAGCTCGCAATTGCTGGCGAGCGCTGGTTGGGCGTGCCGCGGCCGATTTGGGTAGCAGAGTTCGCATGTGCCGTCACGCATTTACTAGACATCTACTCGGCATATCTGACGCCGCACCAGCTTAAGGAAATCTACGCCCAGATCGAGGGAAATTTCGTTGGTTTAGGAATCGAATTGCGTCCCCAGCCGGGGGCGCTGATCGTGGTGCGCGTCATTCCTGGAAGTCCCGCGGAGGCTGCCGGTTTGCGTCGCGGCGACCGAATCGTCGCCGTTTCCGGACAAACGTTGGCGGGTTTATCGCCGGAACATGCAGCCGACCTGTTGCACGGAGAGGAGGGCTCCGTGGCTCAGCTTACGGTGGCCAGACCCGGAGAACCGCAGCACGAAGTTCTCATTCGACGACGCAACGTAGAGGTTCCGAGTGTCGAGGAATACCGACTCTTAGATCCTTTGTTCGGCATTGCCTACCTAAAGTTGACAGCCTTTCAGAAGAATACCACTCGAGAGTTGGACCACGCCCTTTGGGATTTACGTCGTCAAGGAATGCAAACACTAATTTTGGACCTTCGCGGCAATCCGGGCGGCTTGCTCGTCAGTGCGGTCGAAAGCGCGGACCGATTTATCGAGCGTGGCATCATTGTCTCCACACGCGGACGTAACAGTTCGGAGGACTTCACCTATCTGGCTCAGCCCAGCGGTACGTGGCGGGTGCCCCTGGTGGTTTTAGTGGACGAGCAAAGCGCAAGCGCTGCTGAGATTTTCGCCGGAGCTATTCAAGATCACCGCCGGGGGACCTTGCTAGGAGCCCGAACCTACGGGAAAGGGTCGGTACAAGGGATTTTTCCCCTCGATAGTCATCCGGCAGGACTCCGGCTGACCACCTCACGGTTTTACTCGCCGACAGGTCGTCCGTACTGCACGACTGGGGTTGAACCGGACATTGTGCTGCACCAGGCCGCACGTCCGATTTCCGCATCCGGCGAAGCGGTTGCGTTGGAGGAAGATCCGGTGCTGGCGGTTGCCATTCAGACGGCACGTCAACTCATCGCGCAGCGGTAGTAGCCTCCTCTTGTCGATTCTCCCTTAGGCCGAGCCTCTTACTGCCGATGTTGCTTCAGCCACCGAGGTAAGCGCTCTCGTAATTGTTCGGGGGAAGCCGTCCCGGTGGTGGCCAATTGTTGGATGGTCACAGAGGCTACAAGGTTTCCCACCAAAGCTGCCTCCCGAAGCGAGCCGCCGCTAGATAGCGCGAGCACGGCACCGGCTGTGGCGCTATCTCCTGCCCCCGTGGGGTCGATGGGGCCCTCCACTTCGAGACCAGGAATCCACACAACCTCCGTGTCGGTGACCACCGTTCCCCAAGGGCCGCAGGTCAGGCAAACCGGAGCCTGCGTTCGGGCACGCAGATCGAGAATTGCCCTCTCCACCTTTTCCCACTGTGGGCTTAACGGCTTTTCCGGCGGCGGTTCGCCCATGGCTTCGGCGTAATTCGGCTTTGTGATTACCCGGCGAAATTCCCGGATCCTTCGGCGACTATCTGCCCAGAATATCGTGTTTGGATACGCGGAGGACCAATCGGCCAAACACCCGCGGACCTTGTCGGTAATGACGCCGCAATTGGCCTCCTCCACTTGGTCCGCAATGATGACAGCATCCACCCCCCCTTCAAGAAGTTGTTTCAAGGACTGGAGCACTTTGGCCTCCCAACTCGAGGGCAACACTTGCCGGTTTTTGGTGTCGTACCGCGAGTGTTCGCCGGCAAGAGTCGGATCGTTCGCATCGCGTGGCTTCAAATACGTGGGCGTGAACCGATCCTCTGCGGAGTGGAGATGCGTCAATTCACAGCCCAAAGTAGCCAGATCGCGTCGAAGTTCATATCCTTCCCCATCGTCGCCGATAATTCCCACGCAGAAAATACAACCGGCTCCCAGCGCCGCCAAATTGCACACCACCGTTCCGGCCGCCCCGGGGCTATGGCGGATGCGTATGACTTGATGAGCCGTTTTACCGGTCTCAAGGCTGACCTCCGCCAATTGCGGATCAACATCCAGGTATTTGTCGAGGAAAAAATCGCCCACTACAGCAATGCGCGCCTGAGAAAATCCCGCGATCAATTGATCGAGTCGTTCTGCAGTTATCCCGGCGAACTGTTTCATGGGCGTACCGAAGCACACTTTTCTCAAAGTTAAGCCATAAGATTAGTACGGCAGGCGATAACGGGTCGCTCAAAACCCGCGGGATTCGAAGCACCCCTCTTATGCCGGAGAGCTTTTTGAGCTATAGCCCAACCAAAACTTGTCCCCATCCTACGGATCAAACCACATCGATCCGGCTGCCGAGAGGATGCGAAAGTAGCTCCGTCATATCGGCGAACCAACTGGGAATTACAACCCAAAGGCGCTGTGGAGCCCCTTCGTTTTTGTCGGCTGCTAGGGAGCAGATTCGCGCGCTAAAGCGATAATCCGGTCATACAAAGCCGGAATGGTGTGCCGGTGCTCCCCGGGAACAAAAAAACTTTGTCCGCCGTCGGCTACCGTCCGCACAAGTACCGTCTTGAACGGCCGGAAGTAATAACGCGGATCGGACTTCGGGGCCTCCTGCCGAAGGTCCTCCCCCAACTCAACCAGATCGAACACAGCCGTCGTGAAATGTCGTATTACTTCCCCTTTTTGATGGGCCACATTTCGCGCCATGGCCAACGCCTTCAAATAAGTTTCTGGACCTGCTACGGCGCTGCCAATATTGAGAAACACCCCCCCTTCGAGCTGACTTACGCTTTCAGCGAAAATCAGAAAATCTCGATAGGTTGCCACCCCAGTGGCCGCGGGATCGAAATTCGGGTGTTCATGAATAATATCTTGCCCGAAGGCCACGTGCACCGTCACGGGAACCTTCAGCCGGTAGCCGGCAGCCAAAACACTGGTTTGTCGATAGGGAAACCGTTCTTCTTCGATCATTTGCCCGATCGCTTCACCCAAACCCATATCCGAGCTTGCCGCTGCTTTGGCCGCCTCGTTGATCCGACCAGTTTCGTGCCAAAGCCCGAACTGCCCCTCGGAGACATATCGAGCGACGCTTTCGCAGGTCTGGCCGATCAAAGCGAGCTCAAAGTCGTGGATCGCTCCCGCCCCGTTGAGTGCCAAATGCGTGAGTAAGTTCCGCTGCATTAGATCGATCAAAAGCGGCCCATTTCCTTGCCGCAGAACGTGGGCACCACAAAAAAAGATAATGGCACGCTTTTGCTGGGCCGCACGCAATAGGCTCGCTGCGATCCGGGGGATGGCTGGGTGCTCAAACGGTTCCCGGGGCCCCTCCGGAAAAATGAAAACAGAACGATCCAATTCATGAGCTCGCTCTGCCAGGGGCCTTAAACCTAAGCGAGTTCGATCGAACACTTTGAAACTCATAACGCCCTAGGCTCCCGACGGACCAAGCGCGGCCAGTAGCCGGCACCACGGACTTCTCACACATTTCCAGATAAGTTAGTCCCAAGCCATCCGGAATGAAAGATCAAGGTGCCGAAAACTCGGTACCCAGAACGTTATACGGCTTTCTTTACCGGATGGGATGAATTGCTATACCACGCGGCGATCGGACCGTTGATGACCGTCTTCTGCCGTGAACGGGAGGAACTGCCGCCGCCACTAACGCCTATGACATTCCCTGAGCGCCTGCTGCCGTAGATGGCAGGAACGATGCTCTGTTGCCCCGCTGCCTGCTGCTTCTGCGCTGTGTCGAGACGTTTTTCCCTATTGCCGCAAGGGGCGGAGTGCGACTCGCACTATCCGGGGGATCGAGCGCAGTTATGACCGCCCAAAGGTGAGGAAATAGGTTCGAGCGTGAGCTGACCTGGAAACCGCGCGTTTGTGTGGGGCTGCGGCCCTGGCCAACACCCCCTCGACCCACTTCTTCCGGACTTAGAGATGCTGACGGACGGTTGCAGGATGGAGAAATTGCAAGGAGTCTGGACGCGGAGCGAGGCCGCTATTGCGATGAGTTAATGCAACAAAAGCACAACATAACCGTGTGCCATGTCCCTACAAGAAATAGGAAAATAGAAAAGTGTAGGAAAGTTCTACCTCTCCGACGGAGAGTCGGCTCCTGGCAGAACGCCTCGCGCTGCTTCTCGAGTTTTAGACGCTTTCGTGGTTGTCTTTTAGAAAACGATTCTTGCGGAAGGGCTGTATTTTCATGGTTGATTTTCATGGTTGGATAAATGTCGGATCGACTGCGATTTTGGGAAATGAAGATGCTCTAGCAATACAGGGGAATAAAGAAGATTTAAACGGCAAAAGAAAATAGCTGTTGGACACAGTGCACGTTACTGTGTGAAATTGAGGCTCATCGTAAAGAGTGCAAGACAGAGAACAGCGTGAACGCTGCCAAACAAGGAAAAGCGAATACGCTGCTTCGTCGAAAATCTGAAAGTTAAGCCGAATCTTTGAAACTCGAAAAGTTGCCTAATCTGCGGATTAATCGCGGACATAATTCCGTTTGCCGTAAGACCTTTGTTGTTGCCCTACTCGCGGAGCGAGGATTCGATGTAAGTGCGAGTCTTTTTTATGCTGTCTTAAACTTAATCTTAATGCCGTCTCATCCCTTTTTTATCATTGTTTTAATGCTGTCTTATCCTTAACTGCCTATCCAGCTCATCCTTCATTACCTAAACACATGAGATCTTTCAGTCCACGCAGACCCTATATACCTGCCAAATTTGCCAAATCACGAACTTGCTAAAATTAGGACTTCGATCCTGCCAAAAAGTCACGGATCCAATTCGCCACATCCTTCGCGTGAGTATCGGGTTTGACGGCTTTATCAATGTGCACGATCTTACCTTCCGGGCTAATGATAAAGGTCCACCTTTTGGCGAAGCCTAAGGGGCTATCTACAACACCGTAAGCCCGAGCCACGGAACGTTCCGGGTCGCTTAGGATCGGGTACTTCACCCCCAGGGACTCTGCGAAACGACGGTTTTCATCCGGAAAATCCACACTGATGGTGAAATACACTACCGGCAAATCCTTGAAAGCGTCAGCCTGTTCGGCGAATGACCTGCATTCCCGGGTGCAGCCCGGAGTAAAAGCCTTCGGATACCAGGCCAAAACCACGAACTTGCTGCCTCGAAATTGGGAAAGCTTGTATGTGTTTCCATCACTCCCGGGCAGTTCGAAATCGGGAGCCGGGTCGCCCACCGCCGGTGGGGTTTTCGGTTCCTGACCGGCGGCTGCCGAGCCGAAAACAAGCATCCATACCATTCCCGCGGGTGCAAGCACAGCCACGCAGCCCAAGGCTCTTAAACTAAAATACAAGCGTTGAAGCCAAGTCATGAAACTCGCTCCTGTGTTCCAGGTCTATTGTCTATCCTGAATCCTTCCGTTCATGGCCTACTCGCATGCTTAAGCGAAATTTGCTCTGAGTACTGAAAAAGCTTTCATTCCTCTGAGTGATCGCTCTCCGACCTTCACCACGCTAAAAGCCGTGAATTAGACTCAAAGCGTATGCCCCGCCATCCGAGAGGCGGGAAAGCAGGCAATCACTCCTGCCCGCGAAATCCCGTTGCTTTCTGCGTGAGGTGCCACCTGGCAAGTAGCGGAAACTTCTCCGGCGTCTTCGCAGACTTTCCGGAAACCCCCGCTCCAGCTCCTGTCATTGGTCTTTTAATGACCGGAGGACACCTTTGCTGTATAGCTCAAGCGCCAGGGATCCGCACAAGGCTTGTCATTAAGTAATTCAGCAGATCACGGACCGAGACAATTCCGACGATTCGACCTTCGTTTAATACCGGCAAATGGCGGTAGCCCCCGAGGTCCATTTTATGCATGGCGAAGGCGATCGGATCGCGCATTTCGAGCGTTTCCACAGGGGATGTCATGACTTCAGCAATGGGCCGATCCTTCCAACCGGGATCGTCAATATTCAGACGCATCAAAGCATCTCGGTCGGTGAAGATGCCAATCACCTGTCGATTGGAAGTGATGATCGCGCAACCTCCTTTGCGGGCGGCCATTCGTTGAAGGACTTCGCCGACAGGCATTTCCGGCGGTACCAGGAGCGGTTCCCGGGGCGCGAGTTGCTCGATCGTATCCTTCACCAAATGCTGTTCTAAGGGCGACTGCGGCCGATCCGGTCCCAATTCGCTCAGCGAGCCGTGGCAGATTTCGCAGGATTCAGCCCCCTCGAAATTGCGGTGCCCACAGTCCGGACAAATACTCATTTATCCCACCCTTACCAATCAACCTGTCAACAATTGGGATTCTGCGCCATCAATTTGTCCCAGACCGACCCATGCCTATTGTCTCGGACCGATCCATGCCTAACACGATGCTCGAAGCTGAGGACGCCTGAAGTACGCTTAGCTTGAATTCTTTGAAATCTTTAATTCCGGCCCTCGGATCCTTGATAACCCGGGACATGACTCCTTAATAAGGCTCTCGAGCCAGCAGCGCATGATGCCAAACAAGTATCCGAAGAAACTCCCCAGATTTCCTGCGATTGAAAGCTTCCCCCATTTCTTACAACTAAAAGATTCTTGGTCTAGAACCTCTCGCGACCCGGCTTTCGAAGTAATGCTAAGCGATAGGCCTTATTAGTCGACAAGATCCTTGCTGAATCCTGCCGACCGTTGCATCTCCTCTTACATATGCTCCATTTTTCGACACTGCCTAAATAAGCGGGCTCCTTTGAAGGAGCGAGCCGCCAATTCTTGCCCTCTTCCCTGAAGGCGAAGAGAAAGTAATCGTCAAAGCAGATTCACGAATTTGCCCGCATTCCTCGCCTAACTGCCGATTATTTCACAGTCCAAGTGTCACCACTGAGGAACAGACTTTCTAAGTCGCCTTCACCATGCTTTTCAATGGCTTGGGCAATCTGCCTGGTCATTTCATCCTCGTAGACGGGTCTTTCAACGGCTCGAAAGATGCCGATTGGGTCCGGGAATTCCGGGTATCGCATTCGACTCAGCAAATACGCCAGCGTGGGCTCCGGAGCCTTCTCGTCGTGCACAAGTAACGAGTCCTCGGTAATGCCGGTGCCCAACTCCACAACTTCAGGATGAATCCCACGCAGCCGGATCCCTTTGTTGCGATCTTTCCCGAAAATCATCGGCTTTCCGTGCTCTAGCTCCAAGATGGCGTCGGCCTGCGTGGCCCGCTCTGTTGCGTAAGAGAATGCCCCGTCATTAAAAACCACGCAGTTTTGGTAGACCTCGATAAACGCGGTGCCGCGATGGGCTGCGGCCCGCTCCAGCACCATCCCTAGATGCTTCGTGTACACGTCAATCGTCCGGGCAACGAACGTGGCTTCGCAACCGATGGCGACGGACAGGATGTTTAATGGATTATCAATCGTGCCCGAAGGGCTGCTTTTTGTGACCATTCCCGTCGGAGAGGTCGGCGAATATTGCCCTTTGGTCAGGCCATAAATGCGGTTATTGAAAAGCACGATTGTACAATCGACATTTCGCCGCAGGATGTGCAGCAAATGATTACCGCCGATACTCAGTCCATCCCCGTCGCCGGTGATGACCCAAACCGAAAGCTCCGGCCGAACGCACTTTAGTCCGGTGGCAATAGCCGGTGCCCTACCGTGAATCGAGTGTATGCCGTAGGTGTTCATGTAATACGGGAAGCGGCTTGAGCAGCCAATTCCCGACACAAAGACCAGCCGCTCCAGCGGAATCTGAAGCGAAGCCAAAGTTTTCTTCATTTGCGCCAAAATGGCGTAATCGCCGCAACCTGGGCACCAACGCACCTCTTGGTCGCTGGCGTAATCTTTTTGGGTCAATGGCTTCGATACGCCAGGTGGCGTCGGGGTTGCAAGCTCCATAATTTGCGACATATCGACGTCCCTCAGTTTTCGACGAAAACGGGAGTCAAGTTCCCGGTTACCGCGTCTTTTAACTTCGTATTGCTTTGTTCACTTCTGCCACACGAATTTAAGCAGGTTCCTCATCCGTTCGAGTCGACTCGCAAAAAATTACATTGATAGATACGCTTCGGATTATGAGATGCGTATCAGATGCGTTTGTTGGATCGGTATCGGATACATTCGAAGGCAACCCAATGCCCCGCGACTAATTCTCCTCAAGCAGGCTTCGGAAAGTGCTCACAAGTTCGCCCACAGTGAATGGTTTTCCTGCCGTTTTATTGACCGGCTTGGCATCGACCAAAAATTGGCTGCGGATCAAGCGTACCAGTTGCCCTTCGTTCATCTCGGGAACAACGATCCGACGGTATCGGCTAATGATGTGTCCCAAATCCTTGGGGAGAGGATTTAGGTATCGCAAATGACAATGGGCTACCGATTCGCCATATTCCCAAAGCTGTCGGACCGCTGTGGCAATGGCCCCGTAAGTACTTCCCCAACCGATTACCAGCAGCTCTCCGGAATCCGGCCCCTCGACGGTCTGGGGGGGTAAGTCTTGGGCAATTCGGGCCACCTTCTCGGCCCGAAGGCGTACCATGCGTTGATGATTGTCCGGGTCGTAACTAACGTTCCCCGTCACATCCTCCTTTTCAAGGCCCCCGATACGGTGCATCAGGCCCGGCGTTCCGGGCAAAGCCCACGGCCGCGCAAGATTCTCATCTCGCTGGTAGGGCATGAATGGACCATCCCTTTCCTGGGGGGACGGGTGCCGTACGTCAATCTTCGGCAAGCTTTTTGCTGAGGGAATCCGCCAAGGTTCCGAGCCGTTTGCCAGATAAGCGTCACTTAAAATAACCACCGGGGTCATGTAACGGACCGCAATCTGCCAAGCTTCGAGGACGATTTGGAAGCAATCGGCGGGGCTTCTTGGGGCTAGCACCGGGACCGGGCACTCCCCATGGCGGCCAAAGAGGACGAAAAGTAGATCGGCTTGCTCCGGCTTGGTGGGCATTCCGGTGCTCGGGCCCGCACGCTGCACGTCGATCAAAATTAGGGGCAGCTCGACCATGACGGCCAGCCCCAAACTCTCCGATTTAAGCGACATCCCCGGCCCGCTCGAAGCGGAAACGGCCATCGCCCCCCCGAAGCTTGCACCAATGGCCGAGCATAACGCGGCGATTTCATCCTCGGCTTGGAAAGTCCTCACGCCGAAATTTTTTAATCGCGAAAGCTCGTGCAGAATATCGCTGGCAGGAGTGATCGGATAGCCGGAATAAAAGAGCGTGCAGCCGCTTAATTTCGAAGCAGCGACTAACCCTAAGGCCAGGGCCTGATTGCCCGTCACACTTCGGTACGTTCCCGGCGGCAATTTCGCCGGACCTACACTGTAACGCGTTTGAAGCGCTTCGGTCGTCATCCCGTAGTTATATCCGGCCATCAGGGCGCGACGGTTGGCCTCGGCCACAGCCGGCCGACGCCCAAATTTTTCCACGATGTAATTGAGCGTCGGCTCCAGCGGACGATCGTACAACCAGTACACGAGGCCCATGGCGAAAAAGTTCCGGCATCGATCCGCCTCTTTTGTACTGAGTCCAAAGTCGCGGACGGCAAGCCGGGTCAATTTCGTCATTTCAACCGGGTAAAGTTGAAACTTAGATAAGCTACCGTCTTCCAGCGGATTCGATTTGTAACCTGCCATTTGCAGGTCACGCTCGCCGAAGGAGTCGACATCGACGATGAGAATTCCGCCCGGTGTTAAGTCTTGCAGGTTCGTCGCCAGGGCCGCCGGGTTCATGGCGACCAATGCCTGAAGTTGATCGCCGGGAGTAAACACCGGGTGACTGGCAAAGTGAACCTGAAATCCACTAACCCCCGCCTTGGTGCCCCGCGGAGCCCGGATTTCCGCCGGAAAGTCCGGGAAAGTGACCAGATCATTGCCTACCAGTGCCGAGGTATTCGCGAACTGCGTCCCGGCCAGCTGCATGCCGTCGCCAGAGTCCCCACAAAATCGCACGGTAGCTGCCGCCAGTGGCACAACGGGTTTTTCGGACTTTTTCTGGTCTTCAATGCCGACTGTTGAAAGCGGGGATTCCTGAATCATGGCTTGCCGAGTTGCCTCGCCGTTGATCTTCTGGTTACGTGTGGACCGGCCGTTACCCGACTGAAAAATTCAACAAACGTAAATTATGGAAAGAGGCCATCAAAGACGTCGGATCAAGGAATTGAAGACAAACGATATCAAGCCCCCTCGCGTTCTCGCATGGTCACCCTGGCTTCCGGCGGCCAATTATAAACGGTGCTGGGGAAATGCTCCACGATCCAATGGAGGATGCTCGTAACGCCGATCAATCCGATCGGTTTACCCGATTCATCAACCACGGGTAGTCGCCGGAAACCTCGTTGCGCCATCTGCACCAATGCGGCTGCAATGGTTTCCGACTTTCGCACCCAGATCGGACTGGCAGTCATGGCTTCCCGGACCGGGGTCTCTAACGATCGGTCTGTTGCCAGGACCCGCATGATGTCCCGCTCGGTGATGATGCCGATGAGGCGATCGGATTCCGTGATGAGGATCTCGCCTTTGCCTGCGTCCCTCATCAGTCGTAGGGCCTCACGAAGGCTGGTCTCGCTTCCCGTGCATAAAGGTCTGCACATCTGGAGACCGGCGATCGGCTCCGTCCGAAGGTTCTGAGCGATGTCGCTGGCCATAGGACACATACTTTATCCAAGCAGGAAATCTAACCAACCGGGAATTGCCGCGATCTCAACTTCCCAAACCGCGTTAATTCTTGTTTCCAGAAATGTTTCGACAAACCCAAGGTTAAATCATAAAGCAGTTTTTCATCGCACGCACCCGTTCCGAGCGACAAACAACATGCCAAACTTAACCACGAGAGCTACTCACCATTTTTGTTAGTTAGGCTCGCTTTTGCCGGATGGACTCTCAGCAACCATCCCGATTCCTAAACTGACGATCTGCGATGCGGACTACGAATCGCAAATTCCGGCTTTAAACGGGCCAAACTGCTAAACCTCCCAAGCAAATGGGTGAAGGTCTCAAGCCGGCTCTTGGAAGAAACACAAAATCGCACGAATGCCCAAAACGGGCTCGCCGGGTACGGACTCGGCTCCAATCTTCGGCTTCCAATGAGACATAGTCGCACGAATTCGCAAGACCGCAAGAATTCCCCATGCCAAAGGTTGACTCCAAACCTCCAAGGAAACGCCCAAAAGTCAGATCATTAACTCCAGTGCGTAAAATAAGCCCATACGAGGAATCGAACAAAAACTACGAAGAAAAAATCACTCAGGCACGTCGCGGGAGAAACTCGACTCCGGGAACACCCAACGTGCCCAAAAATTTATGGACGTCGGGTATCGAACCCGGTCGCATCCGAATTTTATCACTTTTTGATTTCTAAAATCAAGCACCATCCTGAATGAGTGGTATGATTCGCCGGCTTAATTAAAGATGGCTTACGGAAAAGACTGAATCGGCGTCTCGACCCAAGTGGCAATTATCATTAAGCAGGTCATAAAGATCTCGGCCGCGTTCAATGGCTGCCGGTGATACCGACCTTGGCGCCATCGTCGGTTCCCGCTGCCGGAACGGGGAAAAGGCGGCACCAGCGAAGAGAACCGTGATCTCTTTCGGCGGTTTGGACCGCCGATTTATCCACTGGTTGATGTCGCTATTGCTTCACTGGTGGGTATTGCTCCGTCGAGTGGGTTTCGATTCGTTCCTTTGAACTCCGCCGGCCTCGGGTGGAATTTTTCGCTAAACCTTCGGGCTGACTTTTCCCGGCAGTCAAAAGCGATCGGCCTAAAACGGCAGAAGTCACTGGCCGCCAATGCCGACTTAAGCCGCAAAGTTGCCCCAGATTCCATGGCCAGCTAAGCTAAAAGCTTGATGAGAAGCGGTTGGCCGCACACTTTGAAACTGGATTGGCTCAATTCTCTGGGTTCACGTTTGCTGAGGCTTCTACAATACCTTAGTTTGAGCTTGGGGTCGTGGCTCGATGCATCTCCAGTAGTTCGATTGGTTTAGGCCTGCACTATAGCTTAGGTTAGGTAAGTGAGGCTCCGTGCGACGCTTTTGGGCTCAAGAGCTTTGCGCAGTCCCCCTTGATGCCAAGACTTGAAATTCTGGCCATTTAACCGCCGCTAAGCCCCGGAGAATCGTTTCGGCTCGAAATCCTAGTAACCCGCGGCATGCCGGGGTGCGGCCATGTCGTTTCCCATTGATTCAGCCCAAGTTGCGGGATGGAGAAAGCTCTTTGGCGGCAAGGTGCCCGAGGGCAGCAAAGAACTTCGTGACCAATGTTGAACAAGTGGGATAAGCAGCTTCGCATCCTGTTTTCATAAGGAGCATTGCATTTTACTAAGA
>CAKZMM010000085.1 GCA_937128505.1 uncultured Thermogutta sp. | reverse complement strand
AAAATTTCGCCCGAGCGGTCAGTGCGCACATACTCTGCGCACATACTGTAGGTCACGAGAGTTTTATTGCGAGTTTCTAAAAAATGGCTTGGGAAGTCCAGCCCAAATACGGGCGATCGGTCATGGTGGGTCATGGTGTCATGGTCAGAGGAAGCAATTTATTTAGACGTGAGCTGAATCGGCCGCCAACCGTTGGCGTTCTCTATGCCCTCTGTGAGTCCAGCCTTCTGTTGGCGGAACAATATTCCTCTAGGCGCGATATTCCTCGAAGTGCGATTGCTCGAAGTGTGCTAAAGTCATCGAATCGCTTAATTATCCGTGAATTCCCCGGAACGTCTCCGCGGACACGCCCTTCATTGACCGGTGATATCCTCTACTTGCGGTAGGTCTTCGAGTCTTTCGAGCCGGAAAAGCCTTAAAAAACGCTCGGTGGTGCGATACCGAATCGGACGGGTCTTCTGCGGCGGCGGCTCTCCGACGATAAGTCCTTTTTGGGTAAGTTGCGCAAGCAGGTGGGCACTGGGTCGCCCGCGGAGATCCGTGATTTCTTCACCGGTTATCGGCTGACGATACGCCACGATGGCCAGCACCTCGATAGCGGCCTGCGATAACCGGCTCTGACGGATCCCGCCTAACACCTGCTGTCGGAGGGCGTCATACTCCGGCAGCAGAGCGAGCCGATAACCGCTAGGATGATCAATAACGCGATATGGTCGGCCCGTTGCCTCATAGCGGCTATTCAATTCCCGGATCAATCCCGCCAGTTCATCCAAGTTGCCCAATCCTAAGATCCGGATGAGGCGATCGCCGGCAAGAAACGGCTCCTTCGGATCTCCGACAAATAGGAGCGATTCCAGAATGCTCAGAGGCGTGACGGGACAATTGGCCCGCTCCGCCTCCTCGCTCAAACCACCTAGATCCTGCTGAGCAGAAAAGCTTGAAAATTCCGAGGCAGTCCCTACCGACTCACTTAAGGGGGAGGACTCCTTGTCCCCACTGGCAGCTCCCTCTTCCGGCTGCATCCCCCAACATTGAGAGTCGTGAACTACCTGCGAATAGGCCTCCGCAAGGTCGTCGGCCGACCAGGGGTACATTTCGTCGGGATGAGCCGGGGCGGACTCCCCCTCCCCCGGTAGCCCCTCGGGCTCTCTCGACTCATTACCCGATGCAGGATGGGACATGTGACCGAAACAAACGGAGCTCTGCTCCACCGAGTTTTTAACTTCGTGTTCTTTGCCTCGTATTCGCGCATCGTGTTCGCGCGTCCGAAGTCTTGGCGACGGAACCAAGACCCGCGAGTTCTTGACTTCGTGTTCCTTACCTCGGATTCCTTCTCTTTGCTTGGAATCCCTTTCTTTCGCTTAGACTGATCCAATCGGCGACGGTTTCGCCCAACTTGGCCAAGATTTTGCCAAACTTCGTGAGGATTTTGCCAAACTTCGTGAGGATTTCGCCCAAGTAACCGAGTGCTTCGCCCGACTGTCAGAAAATCCTCCGGCACACCGCCGGCATTGCATCGTCAAATTAATCGGGGATATGGTCGTGCCGGTACTGGTTTCCAGCAATCTTTGATGCAGCACGATCCAGTGATGCAGCACGATCGAGCGTCTCACTTCCAACGTTTGGCCACTTCGTTTCGCATGAAGTTCAGCGCATCCTGGGCCAATTGCCGCTCCGACGCATACATTCGACGCCAAATCTTCGTTGCTGGGACGAGTTTTTCCAAGGCCAATCCGAAAGCCTCACAGATCATGAATCCGTCGTAGTTGATCTCCCGCAGGGTATCGAACGTCTCTTGCCAGCGAATATTTCCTTGCCCCGGGGTGCTGCGGTCGTTTTCCGAGATATGGACATGAATTAAGAAATCTTTCAGGGCCTGGATGGCGGCTGATGTATTTTTTTCCTCGATATGGGAATGAAACGTATCGTACATGGCCCGGCAGAAAGGGTGATTGACGTCGCGACAAAATCGGGCCAAATCCGCGGCCGAATTCAGCAAATAGCATTCGAACCGGTTCAGATACTCCAGTGCCAAGCGAACGCCGGATTTGGCTGCATGTTCGGCGACTTGCTGCATACCTTCCACCGCCCATTTCCACTCATCCGCGGTTGGTCCCCGTCCCGTAAATACGCCCAAGCCGGAATGAAAAGGCCCCGCCATCACCTGGCAGCCGGCAGCCGCGCAGCAGTCCACGTTCCGCTTGTTGGCTTCGATTCCTTTGCGGCGGATAGCGGGGTCGGGACTAATCGGGTTATCCCCTGCCCCACGAACCGCAGTACCGGTCCGCGCTAGGCCCAGGGCATCCATCCGCTTGCCCCACTTCGCATAGTTGTCCAGGTTATCCAAATCAAAAACGGGGATTTCCACCGCGTCGAACCCGATCTCCCGAAGCTCATCCAAAATGGGCAACATGCCATCGGTCAATGTGTCTGTCCATAAAAGCAGGTTCATTCCGAAGTGCATGACGTCCTCCTTTTCGATTCGGTATCTCCGCAGTAATTGCAGGTATCCGCTACGGCAGAATCTGAGTGCGACTATTCAACAGAGCCGGCTGCGGTTTCGCAGTCAAAGACAATACCCGGCCGCCGATGCCGGAGCAATATACCGGCACGGTAATATCAGCCACGCCAAGTCAACATCAGCAACGCATTGGATAAGTATCATGCCCCCACACGCTGCGTTTACTGGTTATTTACCTGTTTGGCTGGTACCCGATGTGCCGTGCGTTTCCACGTTCGGCAAATCGACCATGGGCAGCGCCGCAAGCCGCCAGGTCGTGGGTATTCCTTCAAGAAGTTCACGCCACCGTGAAGCGACCAACTCTCGGGCAACCGGCAGAAATGCAACGAAGCGGTCCGGCAGGGGTTCAAAGCCGACCCGATTCATGATCTGGTTGAGCCGACGCAGCAGGCTGCGGTCACCCAAATAATCCCACAGGACTTGTGCCCCCCGAAATCGTTCGATAAACCGAGCTAATTGCGTGGTGGAACGCCCGCCTATTCGATTGACCATCCGCTCAATGGCCCGCGGTTCTACCGCCGCAAGAGATTGGTAATAGGCGGTCAGTCTCCCCGGATCCTCCGCCGCTAAAGCAGCATCTAGGAGCAATTCTACCAGCAAATGCCCGAGAAATGCGGGGCGAAAACTCGGATCGCCATCGAGGTGATCTCGAATCTCCAACGCCAAACGTGCGGAAAGCTCCACGAAAACGGGCAAACCGTGAAAACGCGCATCATCTTGAAGGTGCTGCGCGATTCCCTGCGCGAGGGCTGCCATGTGCGGATCGGGGCTATCCAACCACGGCAGCAAATCCCGCCAACGGATTCGCACCCGCCGATCTGCTACCACCAGCCAATCGGGCACAGCCGTTCCGGCAACCAGGTGGGGCTGATCCAAACACCAACAAGCATGGGCCAAAAAATTCATTTAGGTTCTTATTTTCGCGCCGGCTTGCGCCGGCAAGTCGCTTGTGCGGAAGGCCCCTTTTTCCGGCAAGAGCACATCGCGGCAGGTGGCGGCCCCGGGGACCCGCCCACTGGCGCACTCCGCTCCTCGAACCGGTCGCGCCGCACGGAACGTGATTTCGCCAAAGACTTTCCGATTACTCCGGCGGGATTTCTACCCAACGCCCTTCCTGGGCACTCTGCAAAACGGCATCGCAAACACGCTGGGTGCGGAGGGCGCACCGCATATCGGGTTGAAACTTCGGGCCGCCTTCCAAGCTGGCCAGAAAATCTGCAAAGCTGTTTGTGAATGTATGTTCATAACCGATCGTGCAACCGGGCACCCACCAATGCTTCATGTAGGGGTGCTCGAAGGCCGTGACGTGGATTCGCTGCCAACCGGTGAGATGATCTTCAATCTTTCGCCCCGTCTCCGGATCGGCATAGCGGAAAAATTGGAGGATGTGCGGGTCCTCCAGGTCGAAGAATATTGCCCCACGCTCACCGTTAATTTCGAATGTGTTGTAGTTCTTGCGTCCCCGGGCATACCGCGTGCTTTCGAAAGTGCCCATCGACCCATTGGCGAAGATCGCAAGGAACATGCAAGCATCGTCGATATTGACTTTTTCGACTTGACCGGTCTCCGCGTGGACACGCTCTTTGATAAAGGTTTCGGTGTGGGCTACGACGCGCTGGATCGGGCCGTTGAGCCACTCGGCTGTGTCGATCGAATGCGCGAGCAAATCGCCCGTCACCCCGCTGCCGGCCACGCGGGCATCTAACCGCCAAAGTGCAAGCCCACCCTGCGGAACATTGGCGGAAATTGTGTAATCCTGATTGTAGGTGGCCCGATAGTGAAACACCCGACCCACCCGACCTTCGTCGATCAATTGTTTGAATAGGGCGATCGCCGGTACCCGCCGGTAATTGAAGGAGACCATGTTGGGAACCCCGGCTTTTTCCACGGCGGCGACCATCGCTGCGCCTTCTTGGGCGTTCATGGCCAAAGGCTTTTCGCAGACCACGATCTTGCCAGCTTCCGCTGCTGCAATCACGCAATCGTGATGCATGTGATTCGGGACACAGACGTCGACTAGATCGATATCATCCCGCTCGACTACCTTTCGCCAATCCGTTTCGATCGATTCGTACCCCCAAGCCCTAGCAAATTTCTCGAGTTTGTCGCGATCTTGCTCCCGAGCGTAGCACGCCTTCAGTACCGGCTTGTGTTCCCGTTCAAAGAAGTGACTCACCTGCAGCCATGCATTCGAGTGAGCCCGCCCCATGAATCCGCAACCCAGCATCCCAATCCTCAGTTCTTTCGCCATTCCTGAATCTCCTCAAAATACGCTACCGGTCAGCTTTATGCTGCCAAGGACCTTTGGTTCATCGCCTCGCACCGCGCGAAGCACCACATGTCCACCCCTCAAAGACCGCCGCTCAATCCCGCGTTTGCCGGGTACCATGCCGGAACCTCACTCCCCGTATGCCCGGGCATCCATCACCGGCTAAACCCAGATAACCCCCGGGGACGCACTCCGCATGTAAGCTCCGTAGTGACTAAGCTTCGTAGTGACAACGTGTGCTTACTCAGTCCCAGGATGAGTACCTGGAATACCTTTGCAGGGCTCAATCCGTATGCAAGCTTCGTAGGGATGTCTTGAGTCGAGCTTCCACCTTACAGGGAGCTTCTCGCCCTTCATTCTTGCCAACCGTGCTGATCTCGGACGGCAATCATTACCCGCAGGATATCGTTCCATGTCTCTTGCTTCATCATGACGGCATTCGGAAACATGCAGCCGTCCCAACAAATGTGGCGGATTCGCCGCGTAAGTTGCCCGTTGCTATCTCGCAGCCAGAAACCTGCATGATACGGAATATCGAGCTTGCCGTTCGGGTCGGTGGCCAGGCAGTGACGCCCCGTCTTATCGTGGCTTCCCGAGCCGTGAACCGTGGCGTCGTTTTGAGCTACGTGGAAATCGATCGTCCAGGGCCGCAGGGCATCTGTCAACTGGCGGTAAGCCCGGTCAAATGTTTCTCGATCACTCCACTGGAAATCCTCCGGCACCAACCGATCCTCGGGGGCGTTATACCCCAATAAATACATCAACGTATGCGCCATATCGGCTTGAAAACCGAGGGTCTGCGGCCGATCCACCATTTCGAGGATCTCGATTGCCTTTTTCCAACTGTGGAGACCGCCCCAACAGATTTCCCCTTCGGCGGCAAGCATCTCGCCGTGATCTTCGGCAATCGTGCAGGCTTCGCGAAATGTGGCGGCGATTTTTCGCTGATTTTCCGTTGGGTTTGCCAACCACTCCTCCACGTTGCAAGCGGAGTCGATCCTCACCGTCCCGTAGGGTCTTATCCCCAGTTGCCGCAGCACCATCGCCACGCGGCAGCCTTTGCGAACTTGGTCGAGGAATTTCTTCCGATCGGCCTCGCTACCCATGGCCGATCCCCCCCCGGTGGGAGGCCAAATCGGTGCGACCACCGTGCCGATCTTCAAATTTCGTTTCTCCGCCTTCTCCGCCAACTCCTTGATGGCATCGTCGCTTTGCACGGTGGAGTCGATGTCTATATGGGGGAGGTAGAGGAAAAGATCGAAGCCATCGAACTTGATGCCATCGACCTCGGCGCGGGCCGTCAAATCCAGCATCGTATCTAGGTCGATGGGGGGTTCACCTCCGTCACCTTTCCCCACCACGCCCGGCCAAGCTGCATTGTGTAGTTTTGGAAAATTGTTCGGATGCCATGTGCTCATACGTCGCCCTCACTGATGTAACACGACGTTCCTGTCTTGTGGCTGGACCGCTCAACACCGTAGAAGTGTTGATAACCTTGGACGCGGCACCTATGGTGCCCTTTTTCCGCCGATAGCTGAACCACCCGAGCAAACCAAGCAATTCGTCTTAAAGATCGCTGGATACACGAGCCTTAAAGATCTCCAGATACACCACTCTTAAAAATTGCCGGTTACACGGCGTTCCTGGAAGCTTGCGAGGCCGAAGCAGGCCACCGCGTAGTCGCGTGCCCGGGCTTGGCTCCACTACGAAGCCAGGCTATGCATGGCCAGGCTTTGCCTGCCGCTTTATGCCGCTTTCTGACTACGTTCCAAATTGCGGGCTAAATTCCAGATTACCGGCAAGGGCCCTAATTACCGGCTCTACCGGCAAGAGCCCGATCGTCCGGAGGAACTTCCTTTGTCCCTCAACCGGACCTTGCGTTCAATTGGGACTTTGCCCTCAATCCGACTTTGCCCTCAA
>CAKZMM010000084.1 GCA_937128505.1 uncultured Thermogutta sp. | reverse complement strand
AAACCGGCCCGATTTACTCTAGCTGCGTGACGTCCTTGACTCGCTGAAGCTAACTTGATGAGGTACGCAAGTAACGTCCGCTCATCTTTCTTGTTGATCACACTGTTATTGATTTTTTTGCCGGAATCCCCCCGCAAGGGAGGGATCGCGGATTCGTCTGGGAAGATGAACTGTGGCAAATGGGGATCTTCCCCCGAGCGAAAGATCGCTTTTAGCATTGTATGTCACGTTTGGCTTCCGGCGAGCAAGAATCGGTCCCGCGGATGCGGGACGGTTGCCGCAGTGGCGAAAACCGCCGCTGCCAGATCCAACCATTCGCACGGAATGCTGACTTGCAACCCAGGGAACTTTGTCTTTATCGGAAGGCCTCGTCCCGGGCTGCACCCTACCGCTGGACATTAAAACTCATGATTCCCGTGACCAGCCTCCTTCTCTTCCTTCTTCGGCTTCTCGGCCACGAGGGCTTCGCTCGTGAGCAACAACGTGGCTACACTGGCGGCGTTTTGCAGCGCCGTGCGCGTGACTTTGGTCGGGTCAATGATCCCGGCTTTCACCATGTCCTCAAACTTATCCTCCGCCGCATTGTAGCCCATGTTGCCATCCATTTCGGCTACTTTTTCACAGATGACAGTACCATCCTTGCCCGCGTTGGCCGCGATTTGAGTCAACGGATACCGACAAGCCCGAAGCACAATGTTATAGCCAATTTCTTCGTCGTGCGCTAATCCGGTGGGCTTGCAGGCCTCGGCAGCACGCAACAGGGCGACTCCACCGCCGGGAAGAATCCCTTCCTCGACAGCAGCCCGGGTCGCATGGAGCGCATCCTCTACCCGAGCCTTCTTTTCCTTCATTTCGCTTTCGGTAGCAGCACCGACGTTGATCTTTGCCACACCGCCGGCAAGCTTGGCGAGCCGCTCCTCTAATTTTTCACGGTCATAATCACTGGTTGTTGTTTCGATTTCGCGGCGCAACTGCTCAATGCGGCCTTTGATTTCGGCGCTCTTTCCGGCCCCTTCAATGATCGTCGTATTGTCTTTATCGACGACGATCTTCTTGGCGCGGCCAAGCTCCGCAAGCGTGACATTTTCCAGTTTGCGCCCCAAGCTTTCGAACAAGGCAGTTCCGCCGGTCAAAATCGCGATATCTTCCAACATCGCTTTACGACGGTCGCCATAACCCGGGGCCTTAACCGCGCAGCACCGCAGGAGGCCCCGCAGCTTATTGATCACCAAGGTCGCCAGCACCTCGCCCTCGACGTCCTCCGCGATCACCAGTAGCGGTTTGCCGGCATTGACCACCGCTTCCAGCAGGGGCACCATTTCCTTGACGTTCGAGAGCTTCTTTTCGTGGATTAGGATGTAAGCATCCTCAAGCACGCACTCCATGGTCTGCGGATCGGTCACAAAATACGGCGACAGATAGCCGCGATCGAATTGCATTCCTTCGACCAGTTCGATCTCAATCCCCAGACCTTTCCCCTCATCCACGGTGATGACGCCATCCTTGCCGACTTTGTCCATGGCTTCGGCAAGCTTTTCACCGATCTCCCGATCGTTGTTGGCGGCAACCGAGGCCACCTGCGCCATTTCTTTGGTGGTCTTGATCGGGATGGACATCTTCTTCAGCTTTTCGCTGATATCCGCAACCGCTTTCTCGATCCCCTGCTTCAGCAACACAGGGTTGACGCCGGAGACAACGGCCTTCAACCCTTCGTTGAAAATCGCCTCGGCGAGGATCGTTGCTGTCGTGGTGCCGTCGCCCGCAACGTCGCTGGTTTTCGAGGCGACCTCGCGAACCATCCGGGCACCCATATTCTCATAAACGTCTTCCAGATCGATTTCCTTCGCAACCGTTACCCCGTCTTTCGTAACGGTCGGCGAACCGAAACTCTTTTGAATAATGACATTACGACCTCGTGGCCCCAACGTGACCTTCACGGCCTGGGCTAATTTTGCGACCCCGCGGCGAATGGCATCGCGGGCTTCTTGATCGAAAGCAATCATCTTGGCCATAGAGCGTCGACTCCTTTTTCTCTCACACCAGGCTCATGCTGGGAGCCGATTAGTGCGATCATTTTTCCCTCAGAAAACTACTCCGGTATCACTTGCGCCTAAATTTGCTCAGTTTTTAAACTTAGACGAACTCCACTTGAAGCTGCTCGAATTTCCTAGCAGTTTGCTGTGCCTCGAACTGGTTATTCAAAACCCACTCTGTTTAGTACTAGCTTTGTCCTTTAGTACAAGGTTCGTGCTTTCCATAACACTAGGCTTATGCCTTTGCCGAAGGATATCACTTTGGCCGAAGGAATCACTTTGGCTCAAAGGCTCTTTTTTTGGGGAATAAGCCTCCCGGTGCCACTCCGATGCATTCTTTCAATTAGACGATGATCGCTAAGATCTCATCCTCCCTCATCAGCAAAAGTTCACGATCATCGAGCTTGAACTCTTCGCCAGCATACGAGGCGAATACCACCCGGTCACCCACTTTTACTTGGAAGGGTGCCCGAGTACCGTCTTCCAGGAGCCGCCCTTGTCCTACCGAAACCACTTTTCCCCGCTGTGGCTTATTTTTTGCCGTGTCCGGCAGCACAATGCCGCCAGGAGTACGGTCCTCAGAAGCCACGCGTTCGACGAGCACACGATCACCCAACGGTTGAATGCTCAAGGGTTTGCTGAAATTATTGTCCGTCTTCTTTTTAGCCATGCTGCATTGCCTCCATCGCCGATCGTTGCGGTGTAGTGCCTTATACAAGCTTGAACGTTAAAGACGCTCAAAAATTTTGAGTTGGTCGACGCCCTGGAAGTCCGGTTCGAACTCTTTGGCCGGCCGAAAAAAGAACGATGCAGAAGCTATCTTGCCTAAGTGCCGGATCTCTGACCTTTTTGACCGAACGGGCTACGGATCCTTTGACCGCATTCACACTCCGAAATAGCTGGTTAAAGTCCGTCATCCGTGAGGTTAAATTCCCCCTCCGGGGAAATGGGGGATTGAGCCGGCGCCGAACTGGCTCGGTCAACTCGGCGGAAACACTTTGTCGATGTATGACGCAGCAACCTGCGCGCCAAAACTTTAAGTTGGGATCGGGCATGCGTAACCGTTCTCACGGAAAAGACTTAGGGCACATTGCGATCATGATTACCAGGTTCCCTAACTCCCGACTCAGAGCAGCGCTGCCAATTTGACAGGGGCGGGCGTTTGCGGTACCTCGCAGTCGCATGACTGTCGAAGCCAGTGCGGTAAAGCGATGGGTTAGACGGTGAAAAACTAAACGGAAAGAAACTGAGAAAGAAAATAGATGTAAAAAACCGCAAACTCTTTGTGGTATCAGTGAAAAGGGACCGCAGGATAGGAATGCAGATTTGGCCGGGCTGAAAGGATGGGAATTTAATTTGAACTTTGCTTTGAAGAAGCCATTAGCTATGAGCTACGAAACGGTCGACTACTTTCCTCATTTCCTCACCAAAGATGGCATGAATCCCGACCAAAGATAGCATGTTTCTGGTGATAATCTGTTCTTGGTGTTATTCCGCTCATCCTGCGTGCCATTACCTCCCCTTCAAAAGGTCTCACCTCCCCTTCGGAAATCCCTGCTAACGTGGCACCTCCGGTGCCGTTTACCGGCCCACGGAGATCACGTCTTCCCATATTCTTTTTGTTCTAGTTGGCGTGCAATTTTTACTGCAATCTTTGTGTTAGCGTGTAATTTAATTATTTCCGCAAGCTTCTGGTTGGCGTGCAGTTTTTTTCCGCTTGGCATGTCCGCCGAATGCTCAGACTAATAAGCCGAATGCTCAGATTAAAAAGACGAACGTTAAATCGAATGAAGTTAGAACCGGGGGCTTTTGGTCCAGGGCCGCTTTTTCGTTGCGGGCTCTTCTGACTGCTAATCGCGCGATTCCCTCAGCATTGCCGCGGCCTGGTTCGATGGGGATGCCGATTACTGAAGGCGCTCCTGCCCGAAAGTGTTCTAAGAGAAGTGTCACCGGTTCCCGGGCTTCCAACACTTGGCGGCGGTTCTTTTGGGAATATCCTGGGCATCGTTTTCAGGGACCGGGCATCTTTTCTGGTTGAGTACCTCTTCTGGTGGAGAGTTGTAACAGCGGGCAAGCTCGCCGCCGATGGCACTACCAAATCGCCGCCTTAGGCCAAAATAGCAACACATGATTGAGTATATACTGTTTGTTGGCGAGGAGACCTTATCCGCCATGAGCCGTCATTTGCGCGGTTGCCACTCGTCGCTCATTTTCCCGGCAAACCATGGCGGCGGAGTTTTTGGGCTTTTCCCACGATCAATTTGCACCCTTTAGTGGTGGCACGGCCTGGGTACCCGGTAGTGAAGAGCTCAAAGTCGGCGTATAATCCAGCGGAAAATGGCTTAAGTTCGTTCCGACTTCGGGTTTTGTTTCTAGTTCGGCTAAGCTTTGTGTCGTGTACCCACTTTTGGCATGAAGGGAGTTATCTCAGGAGCAAAGCGGATAATAGAAAGGGAGGGTTGTCACCAGGATTAAACACGACATCACCAGGATTAAAGACGACAATAGAAGCGTAGCGTTCTTGCCGCGACAACCGGGGCGTTTCGGCCGAAGGGGGCGGGAAATCCTGCAGTGTTCAATCGAAAGGCTACTTTGTCCACGCGTAAGTTGAATCGGTGTCAATTTTTAAACCTTTGCAGAGGAAACTTGTGGTAATCGGTTGAGCGTTTGAGGCCAGAGAACCGGACAAGCGGGGAAACGCGAACTCGGTGTATTGTTGGTTTTCGAGTCACCCCCGTTTACGCTCGTTCCGGTTACCGCGGAAGGCTATAAATTCCCACAATCCGTCGTGTCTTTGGGCGAGATTTTCCGTCCAAGATCGGTCTTGATGGCATTTCGTTCAGGGCTGACATCATGCGTACTCAGGTCTTAGTGGTCGGCGCGGGACCGGTGGGGATGGCCACGGCTCTTGCTCTTCTTGATCGCGGCATCGATGTTCAGATCGTCGATAGTCAGTGGCGCCCAGGAGTACATTCGTACGCTTTGGCTCTTCATGCTCGCGTGGCAGAACGATTGCGAGAACTTGCCCCGGAGGTAAACCCGGGGCAACGAGGGTGGGCGGTGGAACGGATTTCCGTCTGGGATTCTCACGGTCAGAAAGGGGTCTTGGATCTTCGTCAGTTGGGTGGGCCTCAAGCGGGGCTGTTCATCATGCCGCAATCACTCCTGGAACAATCATTGGAGGCAGCCCTGCGGCGGAAAGGACGGGAGGTTCTCTGGAATCATCAATTCCGTGGTTTCGACGTTTCAAACCAGGGTGTGCGGGCCGAGGTGGAGCGGCTTGAAAAGCAGTCGCAGGGTTATCCGGTCGCCCACACCGAATGGTCCGTCGCTGAGTCGATCATTTTTGACGCCGATGTGCTCATCGGTGCGGATGGTCACCAATCCACCGTGCGACGACAGTTGGCCATTCAAGCCCTCCCTGGAGGCGCAGCCTTACCTTTTGCTGTTTTTGAGATTTCCCTCGATTCGCCCGTGGACGGGGAGTTGGTCTTGGTGTTTGGGCCGGGAACTCTCGATGCGCGCTGGCCTGTGGGCAAGGGCCGCGTCCGCTGGAGTTTTCAATTGCCGTCTCTCCCGTTGGGGAGCGAGGCTCGTAAAAAAGAACGGGTTTTTCGCCCATGGTCCCCGGAAGAGCTGCCACAACTGGCGGGGGAGGAGCTTTCCAAATTGCGGGCAGAGCGCGCCCCTTGGTGTGCGGATCATTCCCGCGAAGTTCACTGGCGGGTGGCCGTGGTTTTCCAACCGTTTTTGGCCGAGTCTTGGGGCCATGATCGCACTTGGCTCCTTGGAGATGCAGCCCATGTGGCCGGCCCTTGGGGCATGCAAAGTATGAATGCAGGGATCTTGGAGGGGCTCGATTGGGCAGAGGAGGCGGTGAAGAGTCTGCGGGGCAAAAGCTCCTGGGACAAAGTGGAGGATCGGATGAAAATCCACCAAGCCTCGTGGAGGAGGCTCTTGGGTCTAAGCGGTCGTTGGGTCGCTGGTCCGCCTACCCCAGATTGGCTCGCACCTTCCGCTCCGCGACTGGGAATGTCTCTGCCGGCCACCCCTCCGATTTGGGATCAAATTGCAACCGGTTGCGGACTTCATTGGGAACAATCGGGGATTTAGGTGACCAAAGCGATCTCGATTTTGCGGTGTTTCTCCCTTTGACAGGAATGCCGTTGATGTTAGCAATCTATGCCTTTTGAGAGAAGAAGTTCGGCAAACTGCCGTTTGCGGATTAAGGAACGTGGATAAGAAAGATGATTGAGAAGTCGCCCAATGAGCGACGTTTCAGACAGAATCAAGGCAAATTTGGTTACACTTCGGGAGCGAATCTCGGCTGCTGCACGGCGATCGGATCGCAGCCCTGAGGAGATTACCCTGGTGGTGGTGACAAAATACGTGGGTCCGGAGATCATCCAAATTCTTTTCCAGCACGGGTGCAACGAAATTGGGGAAAGTCGCCCTCAGGAATTGTGGCGGAAATTTGAGCAGTGTCGTGACCTGCCCATCCGGTGGCATCTGGTTGGGCCTCTACAGCGCAATAAAGCGCAACGAACGGTCCCCTTAGTCTCGCTCATCCACTCCGTGGAAAGCCGCTTGCTGCTCGAGACGTTAGATCGGTGCGGGCAAAAATTGGGGCACGTGGTTCCGGTATTACTTGAGGTGAATATTTCGGGCGAGTCCGCCAAGCACGGTTTTCCACCGGAAGAAATTCCAAAAGTAGTCGACCAATTGGATCGTTTTCCCCGTGTGGAGGTTCGCGGACTGATGGGCATCTCCGGCCTGAATATCACGGTTGCGGAGATACGGCGGCAGTTCGCGACCCTACGAGAGCTCCGTGACCGGCTGGTAAGTTCGGGCTTGGTCGGCCCGCGGTTTACCGAGCTATCGATGGGGATGAGCGGGGATTTTGAGGTCGCCATCGAGGAGGGGGCAACAATTATTCGAGTGGGATCGGCGCTTTTTGAGGGGATCGAGACGGGTTAGGGGGCGGAAAAACGCATGATGCAGAGCGAAGTTAAGCTGGGTCCAAAGATCGTGCCCGAGTGATGATCCCCGGTTTACGCGTTCCAAAAATTTTTGAGTCTATGATGCTCCGAGATTAAAAAGTTTTTCAGATGAAGAAGTTTATGATTCTTCGAGGTAAGAAATGGGTAGAAAGAGGTTGGGGCTTCCTCAACTAAGAGATTAGTTGACCGGCAATGGGCAGTCGCTTTATGAGATGTATTCTGTCGGTCTAAAGTCGCTTCTGGAGTATGCGGTGGGTGATACAGATTAGCGTAGATCAAGTCGAGACGATGAAGTGAGGTCGATAGGAAGTTTTAATTGATGCATTCCGGTTTGGGGAGCATGAGTTTTTGAGAACGGAGAGAAGGTGTTTTGGAGACCGAAAGGGGGCTCGCTTTTGGCCAGAAAAACGGGTCACCGATAGGAATGTAGATCGAAGGCATGATTCGCGCTTGCCTCCACGTGGTTAAACGGGGTTCTTCGGCAAGACTTTTCGGCAGTTGTGCGGGTTGATCGTGGCGAACGGAAAAAGAAGCTCAGCAGAAAGCGATCTTCAACTCGAGTATCCGAAAGTAGTTTTTGGGTGGGAGGCGAGCCAGCCCCCGGCGTCTTCACTGGGCACGACAAAGAGTCGTTTAACCATCCGAAGTTGGTTTGAGGATCAAATGATGTCTACTTCTCGTCGGTATGAAATGGTTTATCGTTCAAGTTTTTCCAGTGGCCTGGGATGCTCGCTGTTTCAGTTGACTCTTATATTTTGGGCGGCTTTTTTAGGTCTTGCCGTTCAGTCGTCCGACACCTGGGCAAACGAAACGAAGCACCGGGCTATGCTTATTACAGGGGTCGACTATGCGGGACATCAATGGAAAACGACGGCGCCGCTTGTTCGAAAGATCTTGGAGGCCGATGGCGATATTGAGGTCCGGATTGTGGAGGATATTGAGATTCTTGCCACGGATCTCATTTTCGACTTTCAAGTCCTGATTTTTCATTTCAAGAATTATGACCCGCCTCGTCGGGCGGCGGCTGTATATTCCAACATCCAGGAGTTTCAAAAACGCGGAGGCGGGCTACTGCTTCTGCACTTTGCCTGTGGGGCTTTCGAGCAGTGGCCCGAGTACGTGATGGTAGCAGGGAGAATTTGGGATCGCGAGAAACGTCCGCACGACCCGTGGGGTCGATTTACCGTTAGAATAGTTTCCACGGAGCATCCGATAACAGTAGGCCTTTCGGATTTCGAAATTGAGGACGAACTGTACACGTGCTTAAAGGGTGAAACCCCGATTAAAGTGCTGGCCGAGGCAAGATCGAAGGTCGACGGTTTGACTTATCCGATGGCCTTCGTGGTGGAGTCGGGCGCCGGGCGGGTTTTTCACACGGTGCTTGGGCACGATGCTCGGGCTTTCGAGTCGCCCACCGTCCAAGTTCTTTTGCGTCGGGCAGTCCGCTGGGCAGCCGGCCCGTGACGCGGCGGCGGGTTCGGCGAATCGACTTTACGAAGTCGCGCGGGGTGATAAGCAGGAATTCAACCGCGTGCTGGGTAAAGAAAGACGAGGCCAATTGGGAATGCTTTTAGGTGTTGGTAAGATTTTCCGGGACTCCGGTTGAGGAACATCTCGAAAGGGATGAAGCGTTCCGGGATTGAACGAGTTTGGCCGGATACGTCAGTGTGCTCGGGGGTAAAGTGGCGCCTCTGCCCTTGGGGGGAACGTAAAGTGTGAATAGGAAAAAAGCAATACAGTCGTAGTCGGGGTGAAACCCGTTGATCCAACGATTTGCGGGAGCTATTGATAAGTATACTCCATCAAATAACGTGAAAGGGTTAGGTCATACTTATTAAAGGGTAAGGTCATACTTATTAAGGAGAGCGGCAAACCTATCCTTTCACATACTTTCGTATGTGCCTTCGTATAGAGCTCCTATTCAGATGTTCTTAGTGACCTAGGTCGAAAAAAGCCATCGCCCAATTTGGCTTTCAGAATTTCAGTAGCTGAATGAGTACGAAAACAGTTCTAGGGAAGTTTTTTTAAATCGCAAGAAATGAGGAGGGTTTGGGATGCGTCAGAAACTGAGCTTTGGCAAGGCCACTGGTGGAGAGAAGAATCGGGATTCCGGACGGCGCCCGGGGGTAAGCCGGCGTGAATTACTCACACGGGCGGCGGCTACTGCCTCGGGTATCGCGGCACTACCTTGGGTATGTTGCGGAGCAGATGCACCGCTCGAAAAGGCGGTGGTCAAGGGCCGTATCAAACAGTCCGTCTGCGACTGGTGTTTCGTGGGGAACTGGTCGTCAAAACCGATGAGTCTCGAGGAGCTATGCCAAGTAGCAGCGGCCATGGGCATTCAATCCGTCGAGCTGGTGGCTCCCAAGGATTGGCCTATTTTGAAAAAGTACGGGCTCATCTGCGCGCTAGCAAGCAGCCATAGCTTTGTGGATGGTTGGAACCGGCGCGAAAACTGGGAGATGTGTCGCGAAAAGATTGTGGCAGCGGTGGATGCCTGTGCCGAAGCGGGTTTCCCCAGCGTGATTACCTTTTCCGGGTTTCGTAAAGGAATGCCGGACGATGTCGGCTTGGAGAACGCCGTGGCCGGGTTAAAAACGGTGATTGGTTATGCGGAAAAAAAGAAGGTCAATCTCATCTTGGAGGTGCTCAATAGCCGCGTCCCGGAGGAAATGAAAGGTCATCCCGACTATATGGGGGATTCCGTCGAATGGTGCGTGGAGGTATGCAAGCGGGTGGGCTCGCACCGTCTGAAAATTCTCTTTGACATCTATCACGTTCAGATCATGCAGGGAGACATCATCACGCGAATTCGCCAGTTCAAAGATTACATTGGACACTATCACACGGCAGGGGTTCCCGGCCGACATGAGCTCGATGAGAATCAGGAACTCAATTGGCCGGCGATCATGAGGGCTATTGCCGAGACCAAATTTGAGGGATATGTTGCTCAGGAGTTCATCCCCACTCGCGACCCGGTGCGATCACTGTGGGAGGCGGTAAGGTTGTGCGACGTATGAAAGATCGCCATAGCGGTCGGTAGAAGCATAGAGGATCTCGGCCACGGCAAGGGTAGCAAGGTCGTAGGGCCTTTTGCCTCTGAGCGTTTTTTCCACGACTCCGAGGGTTAAGATTTTGAGGCAAGCCGCGAAACGTTTCCCCCAATGAGTGAAATAACCGTTTTGCCGGTACGTACTCGAAAACAACAGAGGCAATTCTTGGAATTGCCCTGGAAACTGTACCGCGATGATCCAAATTGGATTCCTCCGCTCCGTGGGCAACAAGCGGAGCTGGTGGGCTACCGACCGCATCCGTTTTGGCGGCGGAATCAAATCCAGACATTCTTGGGATATCGCGGCGGGATGGCCTGTGGACGGATTGCCGCAATCCTGAATTACGACCACATCGAGTGCCACAAAGAGGAACGGGGCTTTTGGGGGTTTTTTGAATCGGTCAATGACCCGGAAGTGTTTGCCGGGCTATTCGATGCCGTCCGCCGCTGGTTTGCGGAGCGGGGGATTCGAAAACTCCGCGGCCCGATGAACCCCTCACTCAATTACACCCTTGGCTTGCTGATCGAAGGATTCGATCGGCCGCCGAGTTTCATGATGACTTACAACCCACCATATTATCCCGAGCTAGTGGAGAGATACGGATTTCACAAAGCCCAAGATCTTTATGCATACGAAGGATGGGTTGAGCAACTTCCCGCTATAGCCGCGCGGTACGGTCCACCGGTCCATCAGATCATTGAAGCGATGGGGATAAAGCTTCGCCCCTTGGATCGCGCCCGATTTCTCGAGGATGTCGAGGCGTTCATTGAGCTATATAACCGTTCTTTGCAAGGGACCTGGGGCTTTGTTCCCATGTCGCGGGAAGAGGTCCGACACGTGGCCAAGAGTCTGCGATATCTGCTGGTGCCCGAGCTAGCGATCGGAGCCGAGATCAATGGTCGATTAGTCGGCGCTACTTTGTGTCTCCCCGACTATAACCCGCGGATCAAAGCGATCAACGGGCGGCTCTTTCCGTTTGGATTTATACGGCTTCTCTCAAACAAAACAGCCATCAAGCGCGTCCGGGTACTCAGCACCAATGTCGCACCGGAATATCAAAGAATGGGAGTGGGTCTAGTGCTGCTGCACGGTCTTATTCCGAAAGCGCTCGAGTGGGGGATCGAGGAGGCAGAATTCTCTTGGGTATTGGAGTCGAACCGCCTCTCGCGCGGCAGTTTGGAAAAAGGCGGAGCCAAGCGGACAAAAACCTACCGCATTTACGATTTGGATGATTAGTGGGGCGCGCAGCCCTGGCCGCACAAGCGCTCACGACGGGGCAAACACCGAAAGTGGTGAAGGATTGGACGCGAGAAATGAAGCGGCGTGGTTCGCTGGCGGGGTTACTTATCCTCAATAATGAATCTCGGTTAGAATAGGTCGCGAATAGCTGAGACCATGGTTGCGAGAAATTTCCCTTGGAACAATGAGCCAACCGGATGTCCTCAGTTTCCCGAGAGCTTAAACCCACTCTTATGAGGTTACCACAAAGCCTGGGGATGCGCCGGATAAATTTGACAATTTGGTCGGCGCTTAAAGATCCTATTGAGATTTCGTCAAAGTAAGTGGGTTCGGGGTGGCAAAAGCTTTAGCTTGGGGAGAAACGCGATGAAGATCGAGGTTCGAAAGCCAACTCCTGAAGAAGAAACCCAAATGCGTGTGTGCCCCACGTGGGAAAAAGAACCCTCCGAGTTTCCTTGGTACTACGATGAGAAGGAAACTTGCTTAATTCTCGAAGGGGACGTCGTCGTGGAAGCGGGCACCGACTCCGTGCGATTCGGGCCCGGTGACCTGGTTGTCTTTCCGCAGGGCTTGAGTTGTACGTGGAAAGTACTTCGCAAAGTGCGAAAGCACTATAAATTTGGCTGAAATCCCGAAGCTGGATTGGCAACGAACGGCAATTCGGTTATGAGGCGCTTTGCCTTTATGTTGCGGCATGGGACGAACTGCGCCCGGCTTTGAGCGTGCGCTAGCGGATCAACCGTTTAAGCTCTGCTTCCAATTCCGCAACTTGGAGCGAGCGGTTGACCACTCGGCCTTGCTGGTCCAAAAGGATCATGGTGGGAACTGTGACGATGCCCAACTCGTTGGCCAATCGGCTATCTAATCCGCCGGGCTCATAGAGCTGAGGCCAAGTTAGCTGATATTCTCGAATGAAATTCTGCATCGCCTCGGGGGAGTGGTCCAAATTGATGCCCACGATCGAAAAACCGTAACGGTTAAAGCGGCTTTGCAAATCTTTGAGAGCGGCAATTTCCGCTTTGCAAGGTTCGCACCAACTAGCCCAGTAGTGGACCAGAACGATCTTTCCGCGCAGTTGGGTGAGGTCGATCGTTTCTCCTGTGGGACTGGGGCCGCGGAGCACCAGGGGTTTTCCGACAGATTCTAACCGCCGCTGGGCACCGGCTGCCTTAATTGCGGCATGGCTGCCGGGGAATTGTTCCACGATGCGCGAATACCACTTTTTGGCCGAAGCCTCTTCGCCGGTCAGCTCTTGGGCAATCGCTAGTTGCAGCATCGCTTCGGCGGTCTCCGGACTCTGAGCATACTCGGTAACAAAAGCTTCGAGCTGCTTGGTCCAATCGGTTTGCAATTTGGCGAAATCAACATTCGGTTGGCGAATGGCCAGGCCATACTCCGCCGTCAGAAGTCGATACCGGACGTAAGCCACAAGATCCCTTCCGGCTTCTTTTTGTACGCGACCGAAAAGCTGTTTTAATCGCTCCAAAGCTTGGGGATAGGAGCCCTCTTGAGCAGTGAAACTTAGCATGTCGGCCAGTTGTTTGATCCAAATGGCGCGGTCTTCTGCCGAGGAGGCCTGGATAATTTGCTCGAGAAGATCCGCTTTTTGTTGGTAGACTGTCGCCAGTTGGGCAGGGGTGGCCTGCTCGATCGCCTTCTCCCGTTTTTCGAGCTCTTCGACTAACTGGTGTATTTTGGGCTCAGGCAATGGGGTGGTGCTGGCCGGCCGCTCGCCGCTTTGGGCCCGGAAGAAAAAACCGCTGATTTCAATCGCCGGTTGATCCCCATCCAAAAGCTGGGGCAGGTCAATGACCCGCCATGTGTCGCCCACGGATACCAGCGTACCAATCAGAAGTTGAATGTTCTGGCCCCCGCTTTCGGCCAAGGCCACCACGTTTTCGTAGACCCGGATTTCCTGGGTGGAGCCGTCCGTGCCTGCGGGGATAATCCCGGGACGAAATCCACTGAATTGCAGCCACTTGGCGTTCGGATCAAGCCCCTGCGGCTGCGACGTGAATTTTTTGAATTTCTCGGCAAGGCTGGCTAATTTTTCTTCCAGCTCCTTGGTCTTTGTTGGGCCATGGCCTAAGGATTTAAGCTCGGTGGTGGTCAGGGAGACGCGAGCAAACCGATCCCATTCCCGGCGTGCCAACGCCGTTACGACTTCTGCGGTGACCTCCTCGGCGGAGATGATTCGCCAACTATTGATCCGACCATCTTCGTCAGGGTCTAATCCCCAGCGCGTCCCGGCGGTATGGAACCAGCGGTATTGATCGGCTTTGCCGTTGAAGTTGCCGTCGATATCGCGGTAGACCTCTAGCCCTTCTTTGAAATAACTCCATTGGTCTACCAGGTTATCGGCGTTCGTATCCATAAACCGACGCAGAATCGTTCCATCAGCCCCGCGGACACTCCAACCGGCCTGCTTGCCGACGCGGACCGGCTCCATGGTACAGCGATCGATTTCCTCCGGAGACGGGATATCGTATTCAACATCCCGTTGGACAGGCCGAAGTTGCAAGGCTTGCCGAGGACTTGGGGTACGGTTTTGATTCGCCTGGGCGAACGTCTGCCAGGGCGTCGCTAGCGCCGCAATGATTGCTAAAAAAGCAGCCGTCAACCCGATAAAGTTTTGAGCGGATGCTGGACTCACGTCATTCCTCCACAAGTCATTTTGTCTAATGCTGTGAATGTTTGAATTTGAATGTGGGGTGGCTTTGTCTTCTAAACAAGGTGCAGAAGGCTTCCTGCCGTCAACGAGCAAATGTTCTCTAAATCCGGTTCCTATCCTTTGCGTGGGGAAGCTGTTGAGCCCTTCAAGGGTCAAGGGTGGTTAAACGTTCTCTAAGAGGTGGTTACATGTTCTCTAAGAGTTGACAACGATTCTTTAAGACTTGACAACGACCTTCGGGACCCCGTCGCTTCCCTCATGTGTTCTTTTGTTCTCTGTGCGGGAGGGATGAGGTCGCTGACGCGATGGTAGGTTAAGATTTCCGCCTTTGTGAGGCTAGGCCAATTTCGGCTCGAACAGTCGAACAGTTGAGGGCGACAATTCCCAGTTTTCGCAAAAGGTTGGCGGGCAAGCCGGAAAAGGTCTAGTAGTTTTTGGGGTTGCCGAACCTGCGCGGCTTGCACGCGAAAGATTTTGAACGTTCAGTGGTTCCACCTTTTTGATGGGTACGAGCGGTAAGAATCGGTGAATTACGGGGATCCACTGGGACAGGTTAAACTAGAGAACCTCGATTAAGCCGGGGATTTGGTGCAGGTGCATGGCAGAAATGGGTCGCATTCATGCTCGCGGTGGAGAGAGCGAAAACTGGGATCCGTGGGCTCGCTTTCAAGGCGCGCGGAAATACATTCGAACCGAAATCAATCGGTAATACTTATCAATCCATCACCAGACGTTATACTTAGCCCTACTAATATCACATCAAAAAAACTTGGTCTGAGCGACGAAGCGCGGACTGCCAGGCTGCGGTTCCGGCAAGCCAGCGAAAACAGACCCGGCTCTAATTCGGCACAGGCTCGGCAACGCATTCGGGGAAATCAACCCAGTTGCAAGCTTTTAGGCAGCGCCTGTGAAGCCTTTAAACGGGGATGGGCTGAGGCAAAAATACGACAGAGGCCCCCCTTTTTTAGAAGAAGATTTGTATCACTAAAAAGCACAGATTGTATGACAGTGTATCAGCAAGAAAACCGGAAGTCTGTATCGGCAGAAACAGAATTGTTTATCTGCGATATTAGTTTTCGATGTCATTCGGCCGATCGATCCTCCCCTATCGAAATTGCTTTAGAAGTTTAGGTAATGAGCGATATTACTTATGATTTTGTTGCCCCCCGGCAGATCATCTTCGGCTGGGGCCGGCGCCGCGAGTTGGGGTCTTTGGCACGCCTGCTAGGTCGGCGGGCCTGGTTAGTCCCCGGGTCTCCCCTTTTCGAATCCTGCGGTTTATTGGCGGTCATTCAGGAGTCGCTCGAATCCAGCGGGGTTGAGTGCGTCCTTTTGCCTGCAATCGATCACGAACCTCTTGTTGAAGATGTGGACGAGCTCACACGCCTCATGCGCCGTCGGGGTACCCAACCGGGGGATTTTCTTTTGGCCATCGGCGGTGGAGCGGCGATCGACCTGGCGAAAGCCCTTGCTGGGATGGTTACCAACTGCGTGGACGAATCCCAGCACTCCGTTCGAGACTATCTGGAGGGTGTGGGCCGGGGCTTACGTCTGGAGCATGATCCCCTACCAGTTTTGGCCATGCCCACGACGGCGGGCACTGGGGCCGAAGCGACCCGCAATGCGGTGATTTCTTGCTATCAGCCGCCGTTCAAAAAGAGTTTAAGGGACTGGCGGCTTATGCCGCAAATTGCGCTGGTTGACCCGGAATTATCGATTACCGTTCCCCCAGAGGTGACCGCGTCTACGGGAATGGACGCAATCACGCAACTGATCGAAAGCTATATTACCAAGCGCAGGCGGCTCATTCCGCAGGCATTAATTCTGCAAGGTGTGCGGCTGGCTGTGGATTGGCTGGTCAAAGTCGTGAAGGACGGCGCGTGCCGGCCTGGACGGGAGGCCATGTCGCATGCCGCCTTGCTTTCCGGCTTGGCTTTGGCGAACTCCGGTTTGGGGATGGCCCATGGAGTGGCGGCGGCTTTGGGCGTGCATTGCAAACTGCCCCATGGCCTAGCTTGCGCCTTGATGCTTCCGGCAGCTTTGAAAGCCAATCAATCCGTATGCACCACCGAGCTAGCGGAGTTGGCACAAGCTGCGTTTCCATCCAAGGTCCCGGCCGAAAAGCCGGCAGCGGCAAGTTTTTTCATCGAGCAAATCGAGCTGATGTGTGAGGCCGTGGGATTACCTCGGCGGCTATCGGACGTGGGGGTTCGGCGGGAACAGATTCCGGCGATTGTCGCCGACTCCCAAGGAACGAGTATGCAAGGTAATCCGCGGCCGATTTCGGATGCAGAATTGACGGACATTCTTGAGGGACTCCTGTGATTCTCATTGCTGGTCTAACTCCTGCCTGGCAACAGATTTTGATTTTTGAGAAAGTACAGTGGGGCGAGGTCAACCGAGCTGAACAGAGCGTCTGGTGCGCTTCTGGCAAGGTCTTCAATGCTGCGTTGGCTGCCTACCATTTGGGTGGCCCGGTGCGACTTTTGGCAACGGTCGGTGGTCGGACGCGGCGTCAGATCGAGGATGATTTCGAGCTATTGGAGCTCGATTACCGCTGGGTGGTCACCGAAGCCCCCACCCGGGTTTGCACGACGATCCTCGACCGCGGTCGGGGGCAGGTCACGGAACTGGTGGAGGGGGCACGCCCTCTTACGCAATCGGAATTGGAGCAATTTCGTCAGGCTTACCTCGAAGAAGTTGCAAAAGCAAGCGCGGCCCTTTTGATCGGATCGTTGCCCGAGGGGACCCCGCGCGAATTTTTTCGCGAACTATTGGCCGAAACGCGCTGTCCGGCGGTACTTGATTTCCGCGGGCAATCGCTGGAAGCGTGCCTTGATTTGCGTCCCTTAGTGGTCAAGCCGAATCGAAGAGAGCTAGGCGAAACGCTGCGAACGGATATTCCAAGTCCAGAAGCGATTCCGGCAGCCATTCGTGAGCTCCAGCGACGTGGTGCGCAATGGGTGATAGTCACCGATGGGGACCGGGCCGTATGGGTGGGGGGCCCGAAAGAGCTATTGCGTTTTTTACCGCCCAAGCCTGCTGAAGTGGTCAACCCGATCGGCTCCGGAGATGCTCTCGCGGGAACATTAGCCATGGCGATCGGAGAGGGAAAATCGATTCCGGAAGCCGTGCAACTGGGAATTGGTGCTGCGGTGCACAATGTGGAACAATTGGTTCCATGTCGACTGAAACGGGAGCGAGTCTTCGAGCTGGCCAAACAAGTCACGGGGGAGGTGATCCAGCGACAGTAAGCCGTGCCTCCTAAAAGGTGCGGTTATCAAGATGGATTGCTCTTTAGATTTTCGCCGGAAGGGGTTTTCCGAATTTGCTTGCAGCTTTTAGCAAAAATCCCGCGAACAATCGGGAAGAGTTCGCAGTTTTTCCGAAAGATCCAGTAGCTTGGCACATCGTACGTGGATGATCTCGCCTTGCTTTTGGAGTCTGCCTTGAACCAGAATGATGGTGGCGCTTAAGGCAGCTTGTCTCCATCGTCGCCATACGTCCGGTCGGATGATCAAGTTGACTTGACCGGTTTCATCTTCCAGCGTCATGAAAGTGATTCCTTTGGCCGTGCTGGGACGCTGCCTTACCAGGACAACTCCGGCGACCCAAACCGGGGCTCCATCCGCTTTTTGGGGGAGAAAGGCCGCCGGAGTTACCCTCTGCCGGTCGAGCCACGAGCGAAGAAAACTCATTGGATGGGCTCGGAGGGATAATCCCAGCGTTTGATAATCTCGCAATACCTCCTCAAGCAAGTTCATTTCCGGAAGGGGACAGGATTGGTGGTATGGGGGGGAATAGTCGACGGAGGTCTCGCTCTCGGCAATACGCTCCTGCAATGGTGGGTTCCCCTCGAGGCGTGCATTTGGGGGCCGTTTTCCGGGTTTTTCCGGTAAATTTTCCTCTTGCGGGTTTTCGCCGGGTTGATTGTTCGCCACCCCTTTCCGAAGGCCTTCATCCGCTCCGGATACTTGAATCCGGCTTCTCCGAGACCCCGTGCGGCTGAAAGCGTCGGATCCCCCAGGGCTGTGCCAAACGCTTCCATCGTTTTGATTGGGCAATGCATATCTCGGAAAACGATCGATTCCTTCTGCTTCTGACTGCGAGATAGGGGGTGAGCGATCTTGTCGAGGGGGTGTCGTCCATGTCCCCGGATTGTGGTGCGCTAACGGATCCGAGCGAAAAGAGGAGGAGTCTTCACGAGCAAAAAGCGGCAAATCAGATTGAACTTCCAAGGCTTGCCAGAGCCCTTGACGGCGGGTGAGCCGCAAAGAGCCGAAAGCCCCTGCCTGGGCCAATCGGCAAAGGGTGGAACGCCCTAACCGGGTTCGCTGCACGAAATCCTCCCACGAGCGGAAGGGCCGATCTCCCCTGGCTTTAACGATCTGCTCGGCTTGCCGGCAGGACATACCGCGGATCATGTGGAAGCCTAGCCGGATTGCAAAATTGGAAGCGTAGGCCAACGTGGTGCTTTTCCGGAATTCTTCGGTTTCGGGATGTACCGGCTGAAGTTCTCCTTCTTGGAGAGAATTTTTAGTGGTTTGGTTTTCCGGCAGATCATTTTCCCCCCACCGTGCCGGCGGCGACGAACTTGCAGCTTTTTTGATGGAAGCTTGCTGGGTTTGGCCGCAGCGCAAAGCGGCCCCCGATGGAGAACACTCGGGTCCAAGGGGGAGAGTCGGTTCTAAGGTGGTCTCCCAAAAGCTAGCATTCGCGTCGACCGGGCGAACCTCCACCCCATGAGCTCGAGCATCGCGGACCAGTTGGGCGGGGGCATAGAAGCCCATGGGTTGACTGTTAAGCAGGGCTGCCGTGTAGGCAGCCGGGTAATGACACTTGAGCCAAGCCGAGACATAGACCAGGAGCGCGAAACTAGCAGCGTGCGATTCGGGGAACCCGTATTCTCCAAATCCCCGAAGTTGGCGGAAAACAGCCTCCGCATAAGCGGGGGAAAGCCCGCGGGCAAGCATACCCTCGATGAGCCGCTTCCGCATCTGGTCAATCAGTCCCGGCCGACGCCACGCCCCCATGGCTCGACGCAATTGATCCGCCTCTCCGGGCGTAAAACCTGCGGCTACAATCGCCAATCGCATCGCTTGTTCTTGAAAAAGAGGAACCCCCAAGGTCTTTTCCAGAACCTGACGGATGGCCTCATTCGGATATGTCACCGGTTCCTCTCCATTACGACGACGCAGATACGGATGGACCATATCACCTTGAATCGGTCCGGGACGTACAATGGCTACTTCGATGACCAAATCGTAGAAACATCGGGGTTTCAGTCTGGGAAGCATACTCATCTGGGCGCGGCTTTCGATCTGAAAAACGCCCATGGTGTCTGCGCGTTGGATCATCGCGTAAACTTGGGGATCTTCCTCGGGAATGGTAGCCAGCGTAAAACCTCTGCCATAGTGTTTTTCTACCAGATCGAAGCAGCGGTGGATCACTGTGAGGATTCCCAGACCCAGACAATCTACTTTGAGGATTCGCAGCTCGTCCAAGTCGTCTTTGTTCCACTGGATGACAGTGCGACCATCCATAGCCGCATTTTCGATCGGCACCAAGTCGCACAGCTTCCCTTGGGTGATCACCATGCCCCCGGTGTGTTGGGACAGATGCCGGGGGAAGCCGACCAACTGTCCGGCCAATTGCACCAATTGACGCCCCAGCAGACTTTCGGGATCGATGCCCGCTTCCCGGCAACGTGCGTCGAGTTCCGGCTCTTCGTGAAATCGCTCGATTTGCTTGGCCAGGCGGTCGACGCGATCCAGCGATAGCCCCAAAGCTTTCCCCACTTCGCGGACGGCAAGCCGGGGGCGGTACGTAATCACTTCGGCGGTCATCCCGGCCCGGTCGCGCCCGTACTTCCGGTAAATATACTGCAGGACTTCCTCGCGGCGTTGATGTTCGAAATCGACGTCGATATCAGGCGCCTCGTTTCGTTCCCGACTCACAAACCGCTCGAACAGGAGCTCGATTTGCTCCGGGTTTACCGAAGTGATCCCCAAGCAATAGCACACCGCGGAATTGGCCGCCGAACCGCGGCCTTGGCAAAGAATGCCTTGCTCCCGGGCAAAGCGAACCAAGTCCCATACTGTAAGAAAATAGGCTTCGTACCGGAGTTGCTCGATCAGGGTCAGTTCGTGTTCGAGAAGCCGGTGGATTTTCGCCGGAATCCCCTGGGGCCATCGCTCTCGCGCACCTGCCCAAGTGAGTTGGCGAAGATATTCCATCGGGTTTTGTCCGGCGGGAGCAAGTTCGACCGGATACTCGTACCGGAGCTCATCGAGGGAAAACGAGCACCGCTGGGCGATCTCCACCGTGTGGGCAAGAGCGTGGGGAAATCGGGAAAACCACCGAGCCAGTTGCTCGATCGGCTTCAGGTGCTGCTGAGCATGGGGCGAAAACCGCCCCTTGGCCTCCTGCACGGTGCACCCGCAACGAATCGCTGTAAGCACATCGTGGAGAGGTTTTCGTTCGGGGATGTGATAGTGCACATCCCCCGCGGCCACCAGCGGTATTCGACAGCTAGCCGACAGCTCGTTTGCTTGCCGCAAATCACCTTGATCATCCGTCCCATACAAAGGCTCCACCAACAGATAGCACCGATCACCAAAGAGGTAGCGATATCGGGGAAGCCACTTTCTTCGGAGCTTTTCCCACCCCTGAGGGGAAGAACCGCTTGGGGGGCGAATGATGATACAGGCGATCAACCCTTTGGCATATTCTTCCAGATCCGCCAACTCCAGAGAGCATTCTCCCTTGCTTGCCCGAGTTCGGCCAAGGGTAATTAGGCGGCAAAGCCGCCCGTAGCTTGCGCGATCTGTGGCTAAGAGGACGACGGCCGGAGCCCCTTGAGGTCTGATTTCCGCCCCTACGAGCAGCTTCAACCCGAGTTCTTTCGCAGTGCCATGAGCGCGGACAATGCCCGCCAGGCTTTCCACATCGGTCAGTGCCAGGGCGGTGTAACCCAGTTCAGCTGCCTGACGAACCAACTCCTCCGGGTGCGAAGCAGCCTGAAGGAAAGAAAAATTGCTTTTAGCGTGCAACTCAGCGTAACGAATCATAGCAGCACAAATTTCCTCGAAACCTTTCGAAGGAACCCCCGAGGATTCGGAGCCTAGCGGCAAGCCCACCGCTTTGCCCAAGCACGTGCATGGGGGCTACTGGTTGGATCGGAGCCCATGCGTAAGTCTCCTGCCCCTTTTGGAGGAGGCTGTGATCTTGCTCCCGCCGCAGTCTCGGATTTCCCTCCTGAAGTAACCTGTCGTCTTGGTCCTGAAGCAAATCGTCTTCGTCTTGGAGTAATCCGGTATCTCCGTCCTGAATTAGTCTGAAGTTTCCTTCTCGAGGTAGCTTGATCTTCCATTCTTGGGGCAATCTGAACCGCACCGAAGCAATCCCCCAACCGGCGACCATCAGTCGAAGCTTCCGTGAAGAAACCACTGCCCCGTATCCAGCGAGCGGAATACCCAAAATTGCTCTCCGGAGGCGGTTTCTACTCGGTAGTAATCTCGGCGGATAAGGTGCCCACGCCACCATCCGGTTTCCAACCGCTCAGGTCCCCAACTGCGGAGGACTGGATAGCGGCGTCCGGAAACAACGAACTGGGCAGGAGGACCTTCGGCTCCCAAAGCAATCGCGGCGATAGCCACCGGTGGAGAAAAAAGCCGGATCGGCCGCGGAGGCCAATCGCAGGGAGCCCCACCCGAGTGCTTTCGAAACCCCCAATCAGCTTCTCCCCTCTTGGAACGCGGTTTCCGCTCTTTGCTCCCGGGGTTGGCTCCCCGAATGGCTGAATCCCTTTTTTGCGATCCCTGAACCCCGGGATTTCGCGATCCCAAAGCCCCTGGAACAAGGCAGTAGGAATATTCCGGCAGAAGTTCTTCGGTCAATTCCACCTGAAGGACCGCCTGCGGTCCCAGCCGACTGCAAAGCCGGTCGAATAGTTCGGCCCATTTGGCCGGCGAGCACCGTGTTCCAAGCCCCTCGAATAAACTCCCTTGATCCTGCGACAAAGGAGCCGTTTGCGTGACCTGAAGCTCCACGAGGTAAACCGGCTCCGGAAGCGAAATTCCCTCAAGCCGTGCTTCTAGAATTCCCTTCAGGTGGACCCACTTCACGCAAGGGCGAAATAGCCCCACTTCGAAGCTATTCAACATTCGTTTTTCTCCCCGAATGAACCCCCTTAGTCCTAGGATCCCATATCCTCGGGTGGATAACCGGTGAATAAGCTGCTTCAATATCTCCGCAAAGGCAGTAGCGATCTCCGCCCGAAGTGAAGTGGGGTACTCGAAATCCCATTGGCCCGTCAGGTCTTCGGCCTCCGGGAGGAAATGAAGCACCTCCTGAACCTCCCCAATGGCTTGCTTCCATCGGTGGAGGATTCCCGGCCCAAACCGCTGGATGAGCTCTTCTGGTGGGATTTTCATCAGTTGACCGACCGTGGTGATCCCCAGCTCGCGAAGCCAGCCGGTCGCCACCTCATCCACCCGGAGGGCTTCCGGTGGGAGTGGCTGTAGTGCCTCCACGGCATGGCCCGAGGGAACGATGAGCAACGGTTCACAAGGAAAAACGCCTTGAGAGGATCTCGATGAATCCTCCGGATGTTCCCGCCGGTATCGAGGGGGGGTAGTAGGTTCAGATAGTTCATCGGCCGGGGGGGAAGAACGGCTTGTTTTCTTCGAAGGCTGGTTCCGTTGCGGTGGCAAAGGAGCAACCGGTGTATGCGAGGGTGGTACTTGAGACGAGGATGGTACTCGAGAAAATTGGGGAGCGAAATGCGCTACTGCCCATGCAGCTCCGGGGGTTTCGGCAATCGCTCCTTGTGCCAAGATCCGCTTGGCAGCAAGCTGGGCGAGCAACAACTGGGCTACACGTTCTTCGGCCCCGAAAACGGCGGCACTCTGGGTAATATCCAGGAGAAGACAATCCCCCGGTTTTTCGGTATCTAAAGCCACGCTGGGGGTGAATTGGTGACACCATCGCCCGAGCTCTTCTAGGGCTTTGTCATCAGCCTGTTTATCCCAGGGTTCTGCCGAAAGCTTCCTAGAGCCCGTCAAGGCGGTGGCCTCGGAAAGGAGCATTCCGGGGCAGATAGCCAATCGCCGAGCTCCCTCGCACATCCAGGCAACCCGGTGGGTGCCTCCTTGAGAGGTCCACAACACAAGAGGACACTCCGGGGAAGAAAGCGGGCAAATCCCTCCAAATCCTTGGGTACAGGGGAAATTTGCCCCAAGGGAAAAAGGAGGGTTGGAGGTAACTTTACCGCTATTTTCCCCACTCCTTTCCCGGGGAAGATCTCTGCGGTCGAGATCAAGGTTCCCCTTCAGGTAATTACCCTTCGGCAATGCCTCCCCCGCTTGGCGTGTTTGTGGGGATTCTGGGCCACGGTTAGGCCGAGGTTGTAACCCGAGCAAAAATCTCTGGATGGGCCAATTGGGGAAAACAACGCACAGTAGGCGTTTGGGCATCGAGTTCTATCTCCAGGATCTGCGAAGGTTGCCATTTTCCCCGGCAACGAAGGATCTGAATCTGCCACCGTCGCGAAGCGATTAGGCCACCGGCGAAAGTTCCCTTTTTCGCCGAAATGGGTTCCGCCCAAAGGCGCACCTCTGCCCAGGAGGGCTCAGGGCGCGCCCCAGGAGGGCGGATAAAAACCCCCAAACTTCCCCCCCGTTCCGCCGCGAGCTGTAGCCGTCGGAAAGAGAGGCTATCGAGCCTCTGTAAAGAAGCGACAACAATGCACCCTTCCGCCCCCCGAAGTGTCTGAACAAGGGCCCAATGCTTATCGCGCTCGTTCTTGGGCCGGATGATCACGAGGTTCTCCGGGGGAATTCCCAGATAAAACGCCCCCAAAGGATAAAACTCTCCTAGGGAATCGAAGATGATCAAAAAGCTCCCTCGAGAACATGCAGAAGCGACCGCCCTTAGGGCCAAACTCATCACTCCACTTCCGTCGCCTGGGGAGAGCCACTCGACCAAACTCCCCCACAGAAAACCCCCCGAAGGAAGCATGCGGTCAAATTCCGGCCAACCCGTGGAGACCGTACCCAGGCGAGGGGAGCGGTGCCAAGCCTCCTCCAACCGGGCCATTTGTTCCCGAAGAAATTGCAACCGTTGGTATTGAATGCAGCTTGAGGCCAGGGGGATACACGGCAAACCAGACATAGTGATAGCACCTCCAGGATAAAGTGTACTTTTGTACATTATCCCGGTCAAGTGCCGCTTTCCGGAACTTTTCTCCAGGGATTACCGACCTTTCCGCCGCCAGCACGTCAGAAAAAGCCGTATGTTGCCAAAGGAAGTCAGAAAAAGAGCTCCGGAGGAAAATTTTCAGAAAACTCAGAGAAAGATCTCGCGAGCGGAAGCCTGCGAGAAGGTCTCATGAAAAGAAACCGGCGGCGCGAACCAGGCAATGCAGAGTCGAACACCACTTCTTGTGGTTCATAAGTCACAAAAACGCAATATATGGCTATAAGCCACAAGAATGCAATGTATGGCCATCAAAAGGTTTAGTATCGGGCTGATCACTCCCGAGCACTTCGAAAAATCTTCGCCGCGAAGGTGCCCCCTTCTTCACCCCCCAATTGCTCTCACCATTGCGGCCGGCTGAAATGGATAAGGCATTTCCGCGGAGCTTGAGATTTTTTTATTCTGGGGCAGACTACCTTCTCCTTAAGCTCTCGCTATCCCTTAATCTCTGGCTATCCCGCCCTTCGTGCGACGCAAACGATCCGCCTGTCCCAAACGCCTTACCTTGGTTCAGTAATTCATCACATTATTTTGTCGATTTCTCCGGCTAATTCTTTATCTTAAATTTCTCTTCTTTCTTTATCTTAAATTTCTTCGTCTTGACCTGATAACTTTCTGTCCCCCACCTTTGGATCTTTTTTCAGTCCGGCATCTTTATTCCTCGGTAGGTAACTCGGTAGGTAATTAGGGAGGGGCCACAAAAGACCTCGTGAAAGTTGAATACCTTTGTATTATTAGAGAAGCATGAAGGGTTACCGAGTCCGAAGCTGGGCGTAAAATGTCGTACTGAACGTTTCGTTTTCATTTGACCGGAGATCAACCAACTCGATTGACGGGGTAATCGCACCCACGGAAGCTATTACCCACGGAAGCTATAGCATCTATCGGCTGGCATCGTTGCGTCAACGCTTTTTTGTGGCATGGATCGTATACGTCTCTGCGGCATTTGTCGGAGTTTTGAAGCCAAGGGAGTCAGAAGCAGTGTTGCTGAAAACACTCAGATGGAAAAGAAATCTTGCTGAACCTCTCTTTCAAACGGTGAGTCCAACGAGGCTTTCCTGGGGCACCCATTTCCGGGGTTTTGTGGGAGGGATTTTTGGCATCCTGGCAGTGGGAGTAGCTGTTTTCGGGATCTCGGGGGCGTTAGCCTCGCCGGTGGCTGCGGGTAGAAACGGCGATGCGATATCGAGCCGAGTTTCTACATCTTTGCTCGATGCTTCCTCGGGCTCTGCGCGCATGAATGGGGTTTGCCCCGTACAAAGAATCTCGGAGCATGCTCCTGTGGGCTCTCTGCGCGCGGGTGGGATTCCGCAAGAATCCTCTGAGGCGATCTGCCATCAGATATCGGTACTCCATTTTCAGCCATTGCCGGCAGCAGATTCTCGAGCGTCAGTCCTTCTGGTTTCCCAATCGGTATCCGCCGGCTCGGAAGGACTACTTCCGGGACAATGGGGCTCGGAGGGCTTCCTGGAAATTCACGCGGAGTTCACGCCTCCTACCGAAACCCAGCCCAGCTACCTCTGGGTGACGGTGCGAATCCGGCCGGGATACTACATCTATTCGATTACTCAGCCTCGTGGGGGGCCTATTCCGACGAGGATCCGGCTGGACGAAAGTCCGGTTTGTCGGCTTGCGGACTCGTTTCAATCGCTGGTTCCTCCCCAGAGGAAGCAAGAGCCGTTATTCAATAACCTGACGGTCGAATATCACATGGGAGAAGTGGCCTGGCGGGCACCTTTGGAGTGGGCAAGTGATGCGGATTTGAAAAATCAGCTTCTCAAAGGCCGGGTGGTGGCCCAGGTGTGTGATGCCACCACCTGCTACCCACCGCGAGATTATGCATTCGAAGCTCGGTTGGGCACGGGGCTTCCCTTTTCGGAAGCACCGGGGCTGGGCACAGTGCCTGCGGTAAGCGCGGCAATAGGCGCGGAACAGACCGCACCGGCTCCGGCTGCAGAAAGCCTGAGTTGGGGGGCTTGGGTGGCTATCCTGCTCAGCGCGTTAGCGGGCGGCTTAATCCTCAATCTCATGCCGTGCGTACTTCCTGTGATTAGCCTCAAGATTTTTGCCCTGATCGAGCAAGCCGGGCAGGACCGGTGGCAGGTTTTCATGCTGAATCTATGGTACGTCTTGGGTTTGATTTCGGTTTTCCTGGTATTGGCCACCTTGTCTGCGTTCGTCAACTTAGCTTGGGGGGAACAATTCACCTTCACCTGGTTTAAAGTGGCTTTGACTGGCCTCGTTTTCGCGATGGCTTTGAGTTTCTTGGGAGTTTGGGAGATTCCGATTCCCGGGTTTGCGGGCAGTGGCACGGTGGGCCAACTCCAGAGCCGCGAGGGCGCCTTGGGTGCCTTTTTCAAGGGTGTATTTACGACGATTCTCGCGACCCCTTGCACGGGGCCGTTTTTGGGGGCGGTGTTCGGATTTACCCTCGACAAGCCTCCATATGTGGCGTATGCCGTATTCGGCACCGTTGGACTGGGGATGGCTCTGCCGTACTTGGCTCTCGGGGCTTTCCCTGAGTTGATCCGCTTTTTGCCTCGGCCGGGGAAGTGGATGGAGACCTTGAAGGAGCTAATGGCGTTCCTCCTTTTGGGCACGGTCGTTTATCTTTTTACCACAATCAACGAGCGGTACTTCATTTCGACCCTCGCGCTTCTGATAGGCCTTTGGTTTGGCTGCTGGTTGATTGGTCGAATTCCTCTCACGGTATCACGTTCGCTTCGGGCGGCGGCTTGGGGGGCTGGCATCCTGGGCGCCACAGCCGTGGGGGTTTTCGGATTCACGGTGCTCCTAGAAAACCCAAAGCTCCAATGGACGCCTTTTACACCGGAGCGGTTGGATCAAGCTCGGGCAGAAGGCTACACTGTGATGGTGGACTTTACCGCCGATTGGTGCCCTAATTGTAAGTGGAATCTTGCGTTTGCTATTGAGACGGATCGGGTTGCCGAATTAGTGGCGCGAAATAAGGTGCTCCCACTGCTGGCGGATTGGACTGATCAATCCCCGCTCATTAAGGATTTCCTGACCCAGCGCTTGCGACGCCAATCGATTCCGGTGTTAGCCATTTGGCCGGCTGGGGCCTCCGACCAAGAGGCCATTGTTCTGGATGGAACTTTGTTGGAAAGCCAGGTGATTGAGGCCCTGAAGCAAGCGGGGCCATCGAAGGTGCAGCCTCGCGCAGGGGGCACAACCCTTGCTCAGGAGCGATGAGGATCACGGTTTAAAATGTGGCATAATTTGGTGTTCCATGCGGCACAATTTGTTCTTTCTTAGAAACCGAAGTCGCGAGGGGCCCATCGGGGCTAGTTGAATGGTTGAACGGCCGAAAATTTTTTGAAGGACAGGAAGCAAGGCGAATAGAGCGTATTTTCCGCAAGTTGCAGAAGCAATCTTAAGTTGAGGGAGCTAATTGCCTCGCTGAAAGAGGGGCTGCGAAGTTGTAATCGGTCGAAGTAAAGACGGAAGTAAACACGGGTGCCGGGGTAGGCTGATGTTGCTCGGTACCTAGCCGGCGCGGAGCGGAGCGAATTTAATCTTCTCCACTAATTTGATGATTTGCCCCGATTCTTTGTCCACGTAGCCGGAGATGGCGGTGATCGTCTCGATCACATATTCGTAACGCAATTGGTAGTCGCAATCTAATTCGACTTCGGTGCTTTCAAGCACACTTGGGCCGGGATCCGGGCCCAGCATTTCGATGATTCGCTGTCGAAGCTCGGCGAAGTTTTTCACCCGCCGCGTGCCGAACGTAATGCCCTCCAATTGACCATTGCTCAGAGCCGTCAGCTTGATGGTGATGGGCGGAAGAGCTTCCGGTTCTGGAATACCCTCGCTAGGTGCAACGAGAGGCATGCGAATGTTAAAGTCGCCTTCAGGAGCGGCGATTTTGAAAGTCATTACGAAGAACACAAGCAGTTGGAAGACAATATCGATCATGGGCGTCATCTGGAGTTCGATGCCTTGCTGAGAGCGTTGAACGTGCCGGATCCGCATCGCCTAGGTTCCTCCGGTTACGAGCCCCAAGGAAGCAGCCTCTTGCCGAGCCCGAAGGACGAACTTTTCAAATCCCACTTTCTGACAAGTACGGATTAGCTCCTGCACCTGCCCGGTCTTGGCCGCGCGATCTCCGCGGATGATCACCGTGGCGGTTCGGAAATCTTGTCCCCGCGCTTTGAGAAATTCCCTTTCGCGACTCAATAGCCTTTCCACCCCGGGTATGGATACTTCGTCGGGGCCGAATATCACAGAACCTTGCTCTGTCAGGTGCAGGGTGATGGGGGTTTTCAAGGGAGCTTCCGGCGGTTTCGCTAGTTCACTCAAAGGCAAGCGGATCCGCTCATTGCGGTCGCCTTCGCTAAAGTTGACGAGGACCATAAAGAAGGCAATGAGCTGAAACGTCATGTCGATCATGGGCGTCATGTCGCTGGAAGCCTGAGGGGCTCCACGCTGCCTTGAAAAACGCATATTTAGCTACCTCCCGTGGATGCTCAAACGGGTACGAGGTTGTTAGCAGAATCCACCGTTTGAAAGGTCCATTTTTCCGTTGATGCGCTTCCGGAGTCGAGTTGCCGAATGCCGTCTTACGGGGGGACTGCTCTCCATGAGCTTTGGCCCCGATGTCTTCGGCTAAGCCCGTCTTAGAGCTTCAAGCCTTTTTGGCTCCGACCCCGGAGAAACGACTCATCAGGTTTTCACTTACGACCCCCACTTCCAGCACAAATCGAGCAATGCGGTTTCGAAGAATGTTATAGATCGCGATTGCGGGAATGGCGATAAAAAGTCCGACCAAAGTGGTGAATAATGCGGTCGAAATACCCGCGGCCAACTCCGACGGCTTAGGTGTTGTGGGACTTCGGGCAATCACACTAAAAGACGAGATCATACCTTGCACAGTACCGAGGAGGCCCACCATCGGACTAATCGTGCCAATGAGAGCGATGTAACTCAGGCGGTGCTCGAGCTTCATGTTCTCTTCTTCGCCGACCTCTTGCATAGCTTCAATAGCCTGGGAATAACCCGCCGATAGTTTGGCCAAGCCGGCGGACAGCACTTGTCCCAAGAAGGACTCGTCGGATTTAGCCAACTCATAGGCCTCCTGATACTTCTTTTCGTTCAAGAGATTTTCGAAGTTTTGAATAAGCTGTGAAGGAAGTAGCCCTTCACGCCGGGCAGACAAGATATTCATTACCACCAGTGCTACAAGTGTGAAGGAAAGTGCCAGAAAAACGAGGCTATAGAACACCCCCAGCGAGCGATACATCCAGGCTAGGTAAGTTTCGCTCTGTGGGGCGGTAGCCGCGGGTTCGGCAGCCTCAGCCGCGGGTTCCTCACCACGGCCAAAGGGCTCCAGCTCGGCCTGCTCGTTTTCCTGAAATGCCCAAGCCGAGGGTACAAATTGGGATCCCACCTGAAAGACTATTACCCAGGCGAAGAGCATCCCTAAAAGCCAAATCGCAGCTTTCCTCACATCACCTTTGAATCCACCTTGCATTGGATCCTCCCCAAAAAAGGCCGTCGATGTGAAACCCGTCGTGCATTCTGGAACTGGATTACTTTTCTTGTCGCTACTCTTTTAAAACCAATCGAAATTTGGGGCCGGCGCCGACCCCGCTCGTTAGAAGCCGGAAAGACGAGCTTGGTGCCAAGTCTTCTTCGTCTGCGACGAATTTTAAGTCTAATCGGTTTCCCTAAAAATCAAAGTCTCTTTCGCGACGGCTCGAAGCGAGTTTTAATCCGCATCTGGCTAAATACGGCAATTTGCTATTCGGGGAATTTGTCGAGGATTGCCCTTCGGAGTTTGAGTACGAATCCGTAAGCTTTCAAAACCCAATAGGACCTCTAAAAATCCACGTCCAAATGTTCAGATATTTAAGTTAACCGAAGGGATTCGCGAGTCAAACGAGTACCCTCGGACGGCAGCATAATCTGCGGCAGCGCAGTTCCGGCTCTCGCAAAGCGATGGCTCCTGGCAGCCGGGTGACTAATCTTCCAAAAATAAGGCTTGAAAGCTCGCCAAATTCCCAAAAATTACTCGCCAAATTAAATCCGAAAAGTCCTGGGATCAGCGGCTGTGCCTTGTTTTTATGAACGAAGTAAGGCACCTCCGAGTTTCAGCCCTGTATCATTTCGGTTTTATGTTACATTGAAAAAGTCGCCGAATTCTCATGAGCCGACACCACTTTTTGACTTCTCTGCTTCGAACCACCTGAAAAATTCGAGGGCGAATGACGCGTAACCGGATTCGCAACTTCGACTCGTCGTCTGCTACTCACCCAAGTTTAGCCCCTTTACGGAGTGCATCTCACTAGGCTTGGCTCCCGTGACGGACGCAAGGTCAACACACCAGTCAGCTTTGATCACCCGGAAGGTTCCCGCTTGTAGCGCTCGCGCAAGGTTTTTGCGACCTCCTCGGCCCGCTGGCGTTGACCTACCTGAGCGAACAACGATACGAGGTTGTCCAGGGCCTCGATATGCTGGGTAGCGACAGAAAAATATAGCAAATCCGTGTGCAAGAATGCGAGGATGGCTTCCTTGGTTCGACCGGCTTTACGATGGGCGACCCCCAAGGTGTTATAGGCCTCTGCTAAAAGCGACGCTTCCTCAACCGGGGTATTCTTGATCACCTCTTGAACCATCGCTATGGCTTGGTCAGGTTCATCGCGTTCCGCCAGGCATCGTGCTTTGCCCAAGGTGGCGGCGGTTTTCGCCCGATCCGCCGCCGGACCGGTCGCTTGAATTTGCAGGGCATCGTCAAAGGCTTTTGCCGCTTCGGAAAACTTCTTTTGAGCAAGCTGAGTTCGGCCCAGTGCCACAAGCCCCCGCATTTGCAATTCTGGCCACGTTGCCTTGCTCAATCTGCCATAAAATTGGCTGGCACTCGCGTAATCCCCGCGGGCAGTCAGCAAATCGCCCAACAATTCGCACGCCGACCAATAGTGAAAAGAATTTTGATACTGGTTTATGAATTGACTCAGTCCCTCGCTAGCCTGTTCCAAAGATTGCGGGTCAGAGGTGCCCAGAGCAAGCCGCGCCTTGCAAAAAGATCGATAGAACTCGAGCTCCTGTCTAACAAGCGACGTCGCATTCTCGGGCAATTGGACTTTTTCCAGAGCGGTCAAGGCCTCCTCATATCGACCCGCGGCTACTGCCATTTTTGCGGTTCTTAAAACGCTTGGTTCATCGTCAAAAAAGATCATATCCACCAGGTGAGGATTGATCTCTTCAATTCGGCCCTGACCCCGGTCGACGATAACCTTTTGACTGGTGGCCTCCACAACCTTACCGGTAATACTGGCTGACAGTGTCCGCACGGTATCGGCCCAAGCGAAAGGCGCGGACGCCAAAAAAGGAAGTAGAAGCCCAAGCGGAAAAACCGACTGTAAAATGCATTTCCAACCGTATTGGCGGAGCTTCATTGACTGATTCTCCTGGCTGTTAGCCGCACTTGAAGGAAACCATATAGGGAGTTCGTGTTTGCCCGAAGTATGCGGTAAGTCTACTCCCACGCGCCGATTGGACAATTCCACCAGCAATGTCTCGCAGCACGGTCGATTCATCTACTTCCGCGCGCCGGTTGAACTACTTTAAAGCGATTTACCCACAGGAGCACCTCGCTGAGCGAAGGCCTGAAGTCCTTGCGCATCTCTGACGCCTCGCAAACGCTGGATACGTCGCAACAGCGCGTCATACCGGGCGTAGGTGGCCTCGCCCCCTAAGTCCGGATAAAGCTGATAAACACGAAAGATATCCAACTCAGCCTGGCGGAGCAACTCGCTTCGCTTCGGTTCGGTTTCACGTTGGGCCTGGTTGAGGCGGCAAAGCGCGATATTGTACCACGCTTCGTGAAAGAGCGATTGATACTGCGGATAAGGCTGCACGCGGCGGGCTACTCCCTGCCAACCCCACATAAGCTTTCGCCCTTTTTCCTCATGCCCCCCCACGATCGCAAGGGTGTAAAAGGCTGCCCGGCCTTCCGCATCTGCCCACGCCTGGTAGGTTCGCGCCGCTTCTACCTGAACGTCAATTCGGGTTTCCTTCTGCCGCAACAGAGCTAGCAGAATCTTCACGGCCTCCTCGAACTTCCGTAATCCGCTCAGACACGAGGCAAGCCGAAGTTGGATTCCTGTAGCCGCATTGGCGGGCGCAAAATCGGGACTTTCTCGAATTCGTCGCAAGATACCCACGTAAGTATCGGCCGCATTCTTATAGTATTCCTGGGATTTGGCTTTTTCTCCCGGGCTTCCCCCTTCTAAGCTACATGCCAGGTTGTAGAACGTTTCGCCCACCCAATTGAGCGATGTGAAAGTATTACCCTCTTTACGCGATTTTATTTGCGTCAAAAAGAGCTCAAAACCGCGCATGAGCCGGTCAGCTTCTTCCAATTTATTGTCTTGTCGGAGGCGTCGTAAACTTTCCTGAAGCTGCCGAGCCAGGCCCACGTACACCTGCGTCAGTCGAGCGGCCGCCGCCGCATCGCCTCCCGCGGACGTAGCTACTTCCAACTCTTTCATTACCCCTTCCGCCTTCTCCAACTGCCCAGTTCCAACGTAAGCTCGCAATGCTGCCTTCAAAGTTTCCACGCGGAAGTTACTTCGATCGGCAGCCGGATCGTTTTTCCGAACTAAAACCAGTGATCCTATTTGCGGGTCCTCCAGCCAGGTCACAGCGTCGGAGGCCTGACCGTTCTCGATCAACAAGCCGGCTAATGAAAGCACGGAAAAAGCCAAGGTGTATTCGACCGGTTTCGATTCGTCGAAACTGCTCTTCATCCGCCCGATGCCCTGTTCCAGAAGTTGCCGAGCTTTTTGGAGGTACGCAGCGAGCTGTTCGGCGGACGGACGCACCTCTGATTCTTTAGATGATTCCAATAGAAAAGTGGCCCAGAGGCCTTGACCAACTCGAAGCTCCGCCTCAGCCCGGCGCGGAGAATCCTCCGGAATTTGGCCGAGTATAGCCTCGGCCTTGGCCAGGTCGCGATTATCCACGGCGGTATCCAAGAGCATCATGTAAGCTTCGATTGTTTCCCGCTCCTTTGGCCAAACGGAATTCATCCACGTTACAAGCTTCTCAATCCGACTGGTTTCGAAGTCGCGTTCCTCTCGAGGTGCTGAAGACTGTGCATACAGAATTCGATAAGCCTTTACGGCAATCTCTGCCGCTTGCTTCGCCAGGAGGTTCTGGGGGTAGTTGCGAGCCAAGAATTCCCCCAAGACTGCTGCCCGGTAATAATCCTGCTGTGACCAATATAAGTACGCCATCCGAAAACGAAGTAGGTTCATTTCGTCCGGGGAAAGGTCGTTGGGTCTCATAGCCAGGGCGAGACGATAGAACCTCAAAGCTTCATCCCGGACTTGATCGGCTTGCTGCTGAAGCTTTTGACGCTCTTGTGGGGTGGGTGCCGCGTTTAGTTGCCCCACGAACACCACGAAGCTTCCCCAGGCGGTATCGCCACGTTCCTTGGCGGTTGCGAAATCGGTGGGCTCGCTCGGGTCGCTGGCACCACCAAAAAGTTGCTGACTTAAAAGCTGACCAGCCTCCCGCTGCAATGGCCCGGGAAACCGCGTCACAAAATTCAAATGCTCTCGGGCGCGTGCCACCGCGCGGGTGTGTTCCTGGGTTTTCGGCTTCTGCGAAGCGGCAACTGCCATGAACAACTGGGCCGCCGACAGGTGAACGCGCAGTCCTTCCCCCGACGACTCCTCGTCGGGACGCACCTGATCCCGCCATTGGTCGATCAAAGCGGTCGCCGAGTTAAAGTCCTTAGTGAGAATGTAGCTTTGGATCAGTTCGTGAACCGCTTCATTGACGACGGAACGTTCCTCCCCCGAAACCCCTTGGAGCAGGGCGATCACTTGTTTGAAAATTTCAATGGCCGCTTTTGGATCGCCGAGATCCCGGCGGACACGGCCCTCTTGCAAGCGCGCATAAACCCCTGCCGTGAAATCCTTGTATTTTTCGTAAAGTTCCGCAAATCGCTTCGCGGCCTCATTCAACTCGGCCCGATAATTGGGATCGCTTTGCGGATACAATTTGCCGATTTCGTAAATGACGCCGGCCAAACTAAGACGCGCACGCAGCAGATCGCGGCGCGCATCGTCCCGCTCGACCTCCTTTCGAGGGTTTTGCTTCGCTTCTTCTTCAAGCGTCCTTGCGCGCTCATAAGCTCGGCGTTCGGCCGTTTCAAAAGCCTTCTGAGCCTCTTGGAATCGCTGACGTGCCTCCGCCAACAACTTGTTTTTCTCTTCCGGCGTTTTTCCTGGCTGCGCCGCCAACTCCTTTTTCAATTGTGCTAATTCGACCGCGACATTGGCCAGGAGGAAACTCGCCTCACTCACCCGCGAGTGAGTCGGCTTTTCGCGAATAAACTGCTGAAGTCGCTCCTTGGCTTGTTCTAGCGATTTTTCCCGCAGGGTCCCTCCCAGTCGAGAATTCTCGATCAGAAGTACACCGGCTTCGTAGTCCAGCACCTCACGGAAACTCTCCGGACAAAGAGGGCTAGTCCGCATTTGCTCGATGTAGTCCAGAGCTAAATCAAGATAACCCCGCTCGCGAAGAGCCTGTAGAAATCGCTCCGATTCCTCGGCGGCAGGGGTTATTTCACCTGTCAAGCTCGCTATGCAAACAACGAGGAGAAGAAAAACGGCGGGAAAAGACCAGTTCTGACTACCTCTTGGCATTGAACCGGCGCGAGCGATCTGTTTTCGCATTCGCATCACCTCAAGGTTTGAATATGGTTACCATCTTCAAACTTTACGAGTAAACGGCCCCCCGGGGGAATCTGCGGTGGCTTTCAACGCCATCTGGGTTTTATGAGTCTGTGTTTTCCATGCACTTTTCTTTTCGAAGTAGCCTCGTAATGCTCTTAACGACTCGCTCGGCTGCCTAATCAAGGCTGCCTAATCAAATCGATCGGATGTAAAATGAGTAGCTTGAATGCAGCGCGAAATAAGAAAAACCCCGAATGAAATCTGAAGCAGACTCTAATTTTCACGAAGGGTTCAGATGGTTCCTTAACCGTTTGTTATGCTGCCAACTGCGTGTTGAACCTAAAGGTCTTCTTCGCTCAACCTTAAGACTTTTTCGCCCGAAAAAAATACCCAAGTTTTTACCCTACCCACTTTACCCCTCCCATTCCCGGATGATGAGTGTGGTTTGAGCGTCAAGACACCTCGATTCGGTAATTCGAAGCTAAAACAGTACTCCTAAAATCCTGGGTTCATAGTAGGGGAGAAATCGTTCTAAAATATCCGCCCCCTATTGGCAGGGTGCAAGGCGTAAAGAATCGCAGCTTGTGTGTGCGTTCTCTCCTCTCCTTCTAAACATGGCTCGAATTGCCGGCAAAGGAGCTGCCGCACTGGCGACATACCCGGGCAATTGCCTCCTTTGTCCGCGAGACCATTCTACGCACCCGTACTGCCGATAAAACCGGACCAAGTCAACGATGGTTTGGTCGGCCAGCTCGGAATCGGCCAAATCAAGCGTAAAAGCAAACCAACCCGTTGGCACTCCCCAGAAGCCGCCGTTTTGATACTCGCCCGGAGGACACGCTTCTTCCCAAACTAATCCCGGGGGCAAATGGCGAACCTGTCCGTTTTCTACCAATCCATGATAATGGTGCCTGAAATAGTTGGCAATAAGCCGGGCTTGTTCGGGCGAAGCCACATCGAGGAAGACGGCGAAAGCGGAGCCCCAAATATCCGGCTGTCGGCATTTAGCGGTCGCGGCCAAGAAAAGCCCCTGCCGTGCGTCCCAAAAGACTTCACGGATTTGCGCAGATACCTCCGCCGCCTGGGCCGCATACTCGGCCGTTAAAGCCGGCTTCCCCCGAACGCTCGCCAGTTCCGACATTTGACGCAACGTCTGCACAAGGAGCAGCGATGAGAAAAGTTCCGCGCCCTGCTTCCGCACGGTGTCCGTGAAGCCGTAAGGACATCGATCCCAAGCACGCTCAGGGTCAATCCAAACCAAGCCTGTCTTTGGATGCCGGGGCAAAGCGCGGAAGGCGCGTTCTAAAGAGCTCCATAATTCCTCCAGAATCTGCTTATCCTCTAACTTATGATACGCGTGGTAGACAATATCGATGTAAAACTGCGAGCCATCGGCCACGGGGTTTTCGCCCATTGTGCCAAAACCTGGCTGATAAATGGGGCGACCATCGAAAGCGACACAATCTACACACGCCCCGTCCGCCCGTTGGGCTTTCGCAAAAAGACGAACGGCCTGCCGAACCTCCTCCAATGTGAAAGCTGTCGGAACCCCCTCGAGCATGTAAGCAAAGTCCCGGAGCCAGAAGGCTTCGTATCCAGCTCCGAGCTGCGGCGGAAAAACCACCTGACCGTTCGGCAGTTCCCGTCGGCAGGCGCGCACCAGTCGCTGTGCCTCTTGCTCCAACCAAATCACCGATTCCTTAACTTCCGCTGCAAGCCGGCTGGAATCGACACGTGATTGGGCCGCGGCCCCTTTGGGCACATCGGTTATTATAAAAAGCACTGTAAAAAGAAGGACCCAGTAACCCATGGGAAGAATCGATGCATTTTTCAGGGTAAGGTCTGCGGGTGTTTCTTTCCACATATAGACTGAGAACAGAATCAGAATTGAGTGGAAGTGACCGGTAACGACCTCGTCGGATACCGGATCCCTTTATATCCCCACGGGAACTCCCTCATCGACAGAAGCCAAACGTTTCGCACAAGCCAAGCTTTTTAAAGGATGAGCGAAGCTTTTCCAAGGAATCAGCTGCAAGGCGTTGTGTAAAATCCTGTCAGTTTTTGAAAAGAACTTGGTATGATCCGTTGAGAGCGAACTTATCATTCTAAATGTCAAGAGGGAACCTATCAGTTTGAACGCGCTATAAATGCCAAAGTAGTTAATGTGCGGAAAAGCTTAAATTTTGTCGAGGAGGTAGGTGCCCGGGTAGGACAGCCCGAAAACGCCCTTTTGGTGAGCTGTCATACGCATTCCAAAGAATCCTTAATTCAAATAAAAGTTTACCGTGCTAATGATAGCAATGGCGAAATTTTGCTGGAACTAGTTGCCGGGTCACCGGGCGAAGTAATCCCGTCAAGGCACTCACGAGATTGGAGAATCAAAAACTCACGAGACTGGAATGCCCCGCAAAGTTATTGCCGGACCAAAACTGAGTTCTTCTGCCGTGCTCTTCTGCCGTGACATATCGGGATTCCAGGTTAAAGCAGCGCGTTTTGAAATCAATCATTTACACAAACGCATTAAGTTTTCGAAGAATCCGACTAAACTTGATAAAGGATGTACACTCCTATGTGTTTGTTCGAGCACCGGGATAATCTCAAGGCGATTCACCTGCACTCGCATCAGGCGATCCTTTACATAAGCCTACAGGATTTGAGATGATCCGCATTCGCATCGCATCTCGGGGCCATTCAACTCCACGAGAGTCACGGCTTTTCAAGCACTTTTTATTGTTGACAATTGTTATAGGGATAGGGCTGCTTGTGCTGATAGGGTTTGAGCTGGCAAGCTGGGCTGTAACCGGCCGGCTGGATCCAACAGGATTGATCGGATCATTGGCAGTGTTAAGCCGACTTTATGACTCCCCGCCTCCCGCGCCGGAGCAGCCGGTAGATACCGAGATTCAGCTCGATGTGCCAGAAGTATCTTCGGATTCTGCATCCCAAGCACGCAGGGACACGCGGCGCGCACCGGGGCATGCTTTGACTCAGGAGGAGCAATCCTCAACAGAGCCCGATCGAGATGCCCCGCATAAGTCGGAGAGCCTTCCGGCAAAAAATGATCTCAGAGGGACAGGGTCTTTAGGATTTGATATTGATTTTGGAAAGATAGTTGACAATCGACGGGTGGTACCGTCGGAATGGCCTGCATGGTTAGAGACCTTTCGGGTGTTGGCAAATTTGTCGGAGGTAGAGCTTCGAGCAAACTCGCTCGGCCGGGTAAGTTTTGTGCAACTATTTGAACAGCCCGGCGTCTACCGCGGGAAGCTGGTAACCACCGTCGGCGTTATTCGTCGGGCTCATCGGGCGAGGACACCAAAAAACGAATGGGGTCTCACCACATACTACCAATTGTGGGTACAGCCGGACGATCATCCCGCGGATCCGATTGCCGTCTGGTCTGTGGAGTTGCCCCCGGGCTTCCCTTTGGGAATGAGTATCGAGGAACGCGCGGAAGTCACGGGTTACTTTTTTAAGCTGATGGCTTATCAAGCAGCAGACGGCAAGCTGCGACGCGCGCCCCTTATTTTGGCAAGGGGAATTCGTTGGGTACCGAAATATCGGGAAACGGCATTACCGGGTAGCTCAAGCTTTGGGATTGTGGGGACATTATTGGCGGCATTACTCGTCGCTTTAGGGTTCGTTACGTGGGTTGCTTGGCGCACGGGCCTCATAGGGCGAAAATCGCAGGTAGCCTCCGGACAAGTGCGGCAAGTGGAGTCGGAACCCCTGCCGCCTGTTCTATGTCTTTTTCTATGCGTTTTGGCTTTTTTTCCCTGGGGTCCAGCCGCACCTTGTGGTAACGCGCTACTGGGTGCGTGCTTGGAACAAATGTTTGCCGGGGTAAGTCGGGCTACCTACGAGGTTCAAGCGAGTTCGGAGGCACCGGCGGATGCCGATCCCTCCCAAACTGCCGCTCCTTCGAGTGTATCAGAACCCGCCGCACTTGCTGACTTAGCCCCTCCGTCATTTCAATCGGCTCGTGATCTCTTTGCTTTTCTTGGAATCGGCCCCAGCGAATTTGGGCAATTGGTGGACGGCCGGCCTTGGGCTGAATCAGAGGACCCTGTGCTTTTACGGATCCTATTCCGACTGGAGCGAAACTTTGACTGGTGGGACCTCGAAAGGTTTGCGGAGAAGAAAGTGGTCCTTGACCAGGTCCTTACGGAGCCGGGGCAGTTTCGGGGCAATGTCTTGCGACTTTTAGGCGAAGTGACACGTGTGGAAAAGCGCCGGGTCCCTTTGGAACTTTCTGAGCGACTGGAATTTTCCGAGTACTATTACGTGAATCTGCGCGTTCCGCCGGGTGGGAGATCGCTCGGTGTTTTTGCCCGGCGGGTCCCACGGGCTTGGTTGGAAAAAACTTCGTTGGATGAACCGGCCGGAGTGTGGGGAGTTTTACTGAAGGTTAACCCTGAGGCGGAACCGTATGCTTTTCTGGCGGCTAGACGCGTGGCTTGGTATCCGCGTTCGCTCCTCGGACGGCTCAAAATGGATTTTGGGCTTTTTGATGACCTAAATGTCGCCGGCGGAGGCGAGATCGCCGATGGAGGGCGCCCTCGAAGGTCGTTAGCTGCTTTTCGCTTAGGGGCCCACAATCGTGAGTCTTTCTATCAGTTATTGGCTGCTGCGGGGCGCGCAAAACCGGGGGAATTATTGCGGGAAGCGGAGCGTGAGCTTGCCCTTAGTGGCCAAGAACGCTGTTCGGTCGTTCCGCTTTTCAATGCGCCGGAAACGCAGCGAGGAAAACTGGTAGCTTTGACCGGCGCCGTGAAGCGGCTTCTTCCCATTCAGGTGACCGATCCGGACATCGTTGGGCGATTTGGGATCACCCATTACTATCTACTTTTTCTTTTCACGGAGGATTCGCAGGGGAACCCGCTGGTTTTTTGCGTGCGGGAATTGCCGGCAGGTATGCCGCTGGGGGATGGGCCGCAATACGGCGAAATGGTGACCGTGGCCGGATTCTTCTTTAATACCTGGGCATATAGACGGCAGGCGGAAGAACCTGCGAGCGGCCCGGAGGTGGTGTGGCAAATGGCCCCCTTACTGATTGGCAAAGATCTCGTTTGGCATCCGCGGCCTCAGCCGCAGACCAGCCCTTGGTTGACGACGCTTGCTTTAGGGGTTTTTGTGCTGATCTTGGCGGCTCTTTGGTGGGGAGTTTGGGAGATCGGAAAGCGGAGTCGCGCGAGGCAACTTTTGGTAGTAGAACGGGAAAAGACACCAGATTTTAGGCTGCCTGAGGAAGGTGTCTATCGAGAAGGACCTGTCTCCAAGGATCAGAGCTGAACGTCACCGTAGGTTTGGACGGGTATCCCTGTGCTAATTTCCGCGGATTTTCGGCAGGTCCTCATTCAAGTGGTGCGGAGTCAATTATTAGGGATTCAGCTATTAGGGATTCGCCTCGGCGACTTCTCCCCGCGGGTTGTTCGTACTCGGGTGTTTAAGAAGACGAGCTAATGAGGCCGCCGGAGTCGCCAACGGCATCCGTCGTGTTGTCTCTCGAAGGGGCCGATTTACGCGACAAACGATTTCCGGGATTCGATGAACAATTTTCTTGTTTCTGAGTTTTAGGGCCCCGCTGCTCTCATAGCCGTCGCAAAAACCCAATAGCCCGGGGGATTTCTGTCTCCGGATCGCAACCCGGCGGGGAAGTCACAATAAACCAACCACGATAATTGAATTCCTCGAGGGTAGCCAATAGGTGCAGCCAATCTACGCCACCTAAGCCCAAGGGGCAAAATCGGCCGCGGGAGCCGGGCAAGTCTGCGGAGGCATCCGTGGCATGCACATGGAGGATTCGTCGGCCCAATTGAACGGCTGCCTCCTCCGGGGAAAATCCTGCGAGCTTTAAATTGCCCGGATTAAGATCTGCACCGATCGTTCCCTCGGGAAGGTGGTTCAGGAGGGAGGCGAGGCGCTCGCCTGGCTCCGTTCCCGTTTCAACGGCGAGCTGTGCACCGACGCGATTGCCGTGGCGAGATAGCTCGTCCATTACTTCGGCCAGCAAACGCCATCGGGGAGACTGCTGGTCTTGGGGGACCTGTCCGATGGGGCAAAGCACTACAAATGCACCGAGCTTATAGGCCGTTTCCATAGCAGTCTTTGTCGTGGCGATTCGCCGCTCGAGCTCCTCGGGCGAATCGAAGCCCCGAGACAACGGTAGCCTCAAGGCTGATAGGCGCAGCCCGTAATCTTCAAGCCAGTGGCGAATTTCCCGAATTCCCGAGCTGGATAATTGGCCCGGAGCCAGTTCCCCCTTCGCCTCCAGTTCAACAGCCTCGGCGCCGAGTTCGGCAGCCTTCTCCAAAGCTTCTTTGAATGGATATGGTAGGGTGGCCAACTCAACTCCTACTCGCAACTTCGCCACGGGTGAAGCCTCCTCAAATGATGAGTGAGAATCTGTTAGGTCGATGCGTGAGGATCTGTTTCCAATGAAGCGTTGAATTCCGACGAAACATAAGGATTTAAGTTGGGAGATAATCTGTGCCCGAGGAACTGAGATGGTTTTTACCAGTGCGCTCCTCCTGCACTGGGAAGCCGGCATTTCCTGAAGACACGGAATCCAAAGATAGTCGCGCGCTCCTCCCCCGCTAGGGACCGGGTAAATGAAAACTCGACCTTAATTATTATGACCAAGTTTAAGCGGATTCGGTTTTGCCGGAGAAAATGAATCTAGCAAGAGCACCGATGTTTGGGAAGAAACGAAATTTTTGGGCAGGTTAAAGCCGGCTGTTATCCCCGAGGGCTTCACAGCCCATCAGGTACCGATGAAAACACATGCTGCCAAGATTCGCCAGGATATCTCAGCGAAAGAAGTTGCTCGTTTATGCAATTCTCGTGGCAGGACCCTTCAGAACTTTTTTCTATCCTGGATCACGGGTGCTGTAATTCTGTTATTCCGAATGGCCGCATCCCCGATTGCCACCTGAAAACGCCTGACTTGCGGGGCCAAGAATCGGCAGTGCAGGATCCCGCGTCTGGGGGTTGTAGAAAGAGCTCGGAAGTAGGATGAAAAGCTCGGAAAAGGAGTGGTCGGCCCCTGAGATTGAGTCGCGGTTGCTGGGGATTTCCGCCGGAAATTCCGACTGCATTCGCCCACCGCAAGGTAAGTTTTTGCAAGCAGAACTTTGTGCGAAAAAGCATGCTCCCTTTAGGGAAACGTCTTAAGTTTTTTTATCCCACACTTGCTGTCCCAATTGATTTGTTATGATCTGATTCTTGTTTAAAAGCCTGAAGAGGCGACTGGTCATCTTTGCGGTCTGTGGGTGTGTTTCTAGGCTTTTGAAGCTTACGTGAAGCTACCTGAAGCAGGGGCGATATTGGCTTCACTAGCTCCCAGGGGAGTTGAGCCCTGATGAGGCTCGGCGAGGTTGGGGCGCAGCTGGATCGATGGTGGGGCCCGATAATGCAGGAACGGCGAGGCAATAAAGCACGGCACAAGGCTCAGTAACGACTGAAAACGGTATTTTCGAAAGCTGGAGAAGGGTCGACCAGCTCCTTCAGGTACTTACAACTTTAGCCTGCTTTGGCTTAAGTGCTCACGGCGGGAATCGCAGAATGAGTCGAAATCGTGAGAAAGCGAGAATTGAGAAAGCCGAGTGAGCTTCCCTGGGGCAATAGGACGCAAGAACCGCATGATACAGTCTTTTGATTTGCTATGTATGGGATTGGGAGCGGTAAGCCATTATTCAGGGAGGATGACCCCTTCTTAGGGGGTATTACTGGGCGTAGGGAGTGTTGGGATTCTACTGGACTTGGAGAGTATTACTCGGCAAGTATGTGGCGAGCATCTAACCAGATCAAGCCGGTTTCAATGATGCGGAAATGGTGGCTTTTGAAGACTTCAACGTTCGGGCTTTTCTTACCTTTGTGCACACTTGTAGCGGAAGGTCTACCAAGGGGTTGGGGCACTGCCGCGGAGGTTGAGACACGATCCCCGTTCGACCGATTCGCACAGCAACGGCAAGCTTCACCCTCGATGGGCGAGGTAGATATCCGCCAATTTAAGGAGGAATTTGCTTCCCGCGGACAAATCCCTCAGGGCAAGCTCATCTACGAGTGCGACTTTGTCGAGGGTAATGCCGGCGATAGTGACTTCGATAATTGGCCCGATGGGTGGGCCCGACTGCGCGGAGCTGGTCTGCCCCGATACCCAACCGTCGAACTTGCCCGAGGACCATCGTCCGAATACGGCGGCTTACGGATCGTTCCGCAAGGGGCTGCCGTGGCGATTTCCTCCCCGAAATCTCCGGTTAATCCAGGACTCGACTACCAGGTGACTGTTTGGGGGAAAGTCTCGGGAAAGGATCGGCTTAATTTGGAGATTCACCTGGAATTTTTCGACTCGGCGGGAAAGAATCTCGCCGATTATGTGGTGGTCCGGACTCTGGGGGGCAATAGTCCACTTCACGATAGCTCGGGTGGCTCCACCTTCGAACGGGGGCCTCCGCAAAGATCTGCTTCCTCGGGCGTTGGCCCCGCGAGGGGAAATCATTTGCAAGCTGCCTTTTGGGAGAACGAATTAGCTCCGACTTCGAGGCCAACTCTGATCAAACACGGAACGGGTTTCGAGCTGCTCAATCGACCCGATCGGTTGATCTCTCCTGAGCCTACGTATGACCGAGTGAGTACGGCAGTATGCCGGGCGAGTTCCGGGCATGATGCTCGAGAAAAAGAGGAAGATGGAAATGAGGTATTCGCGAGTGCCCTTGCTGATTCACGATTCACCACCGCGGCCTCGCAAACGAGTCTTCGGAGCCCCGACAACAAGCCAAGCGGGGGTTCCGGCGAAAGTCCCGGGGGAATGCAGGATCATCAAGCTTGGCGTTTTCGGGCCGGTCCATGGACGGCACCCAGCCGGAGTGTATTTGCCGCCGTAACGATCCGAGTTATACCCCCGAGTCGGATGCATGTCACCGGAGAGCTTTTTATCGAAGGAGTACAAATATGTGAATGGCCGGGGCTTCGACTTTCGTGTCCGAGTCAGGCTCATTTGTTCTGGAGTGGTGAAAAAGTTGAACTCGAGATCAACCTTGGGGTTTCGGGGGCCGAAGAGCCGATTATTTTTGCAACTGTCACGGACGGTTTAGGTGATTTCAAGTTTGAGGGAAAGATTCCGCTTGTAGCTATTGCGGAGGAGACCTCAACTCCACCGCGCGACGGCGGCTTGCTCCGTTCCTCGAGTTCATCCAGGTTACTTCTGTTAGGGGAGATATCTGGGGCCGTCTGTTTGCGCCAGCTTGGTGCCGGAGGTGGAGGGGCTTCTGTCGAAGAGACTCCGGCCGAGCTACGCTTCGGCATGAGGCCGTCGGACTTGGAGCCGAAAAAGCCGGAGGGCTCTCCCGCTCCTGAAAGGACGCCGGTGAGGAACTATCGGGGAAGATGGTCCCTGGGAGATTTGCCCCCGGGATACTATCGGGTTGTTGCCACGCTATGGGATCAAGGAAAGGTCTTACGAATCGCGGAGACTGTGATCGCCGTTTTGGCGGAGCTTCCCGGCGAAACCCGGCAACGCGGGGCAAATACGGGGGATTTTGGTTGGGCCATTGACGGCGAAATTCCGGAAGAGGCTTTAAGAAATTTCGCCACCCTCTTGATGCGGGGGAATACTCATTGGGTTAGATTTAGGGTGCCGAACCCGAAAAACACCTTCTTGAATCCCCGTGCCGGTGACGATGCAACTATCGGTCTGCCCTTGAATAAACAAGTGGCGATCGTCGGCGTTTTAGCTCCTTCATTGGAACTCGGATCGCGGCCCAGGGAACCTAACCCGTCCGAGGGTTCAAAGTTACGAACTTCGGAAAAGGCAGCGTTAGCCTCACAGGTTGGGGCCTCGCAGTCGGCGGAGCAAAAGCAGATAGATGCGGCCGCTTTCCCGGAAAGAGCCGGGTCTGATGCCTCGTCCCCAAGTGTTCCTGATAATCCCTGGGTGCTCGCTTTATCGGAGGCGCTCCCCTTCTCGGGGCAGCGGATCGTATGGTGGCAATTAGGCGTGGATGATTATCCAACATGGGCCAGGCTCCCCGACTTGGCAGAGCGACTCCCAAAGCTTCAAAAAGAGTTCGCAGCCCACCTACCGCGTGCAGGATTGGTGATTCCGTGGCCAAACGATCGCCCACTGCCGGGGTTGAGCTCGACGGTGGCTCACGGCGGTCGGATTCGCTTTCTGCTGCCTGTCGAAATACCGTTGGATGCGGCACCGATAGTACCAAGGAACTTCGCCGAGACGCGAGATCTAGCAAAAGCAAATGAAGATAGGCAACCAAGCTTAGGTACGGCGTCGGAGGCAATTGACGGGAGCATCGTCGAGGCGGTGCACGAGCGCGATTCCCGGCGCGACGGCGGCACTTCGTCGGCGGCAACGCCGGGCGGAAATAGCCGTGAGGTTTTCGGCACCCTGGGGTCCCGAAGTTTGGGGACTTCTGGTGCAGGGGCTTCGGCTCCGCACGGCGCAAGCTTTGTGTCCTCTTCTACCGAGCCCCATGAGGGGATTACATGGGGGATCATTCGGCTTCAAGAGGGGGGTGATCGCGGGTTAATCGAAGAGCTTCGTTCTCTCCTACTTGCCGTGCTGGCGTCGCGGACAAGAGGAGACGAGGTCACCTGGCTTGATCTGGGAAGTCTGGAGGACGGCAAAGTAGTTACGTTCCACGGGCTTCCCGGGAAGCTCTACGTGCCTTGGCGAACGGCGGCATGTTTGCTCGAGGGGACGAAGCCCATTGGCCCAATACCACTACCCTGTGATTCCCCCAATTACTTTTTTTCTCGCGGCGATCATACGGTGGGGGTTATTTGGGCTGACTCTTATCACCCGGAGGACCACCTTGAAGAGATATGCGTATTGGGTAGGGTGCAACTGGTGGATTGTTGGGGAGGGGTGGAGACGATTTCGGCGGGGGGTGAGCTTCGGAAAGTTAAGGTCGGTCCTGTGCCGGTATTTGTGGTGGGGGTGCCCGCGTGGCTTGTCCGCTGGCAGCAAGCCGCTCAGTTTATAGATTCTCAACTGACCTGCCTTTGGGGAGAAAGGCAGGCCGTGGGAGTCCGGCTGGCCAATCTCTTCGCGGAGGAGGTCGTCGGAGAGCTACGTATCGAGGAGCCGACCGGGTGGGTGATCAACCCGACGAAGCTCCCATTCCGATTTGGCCCCGGAGAAACAACGACTTTGCCCGTGGAGCTGACACTACCGGCAGGTACGAAAGCGGGCAAATTTTCAACGCTGTGGCGGATTGAATTCCATCGGCAGAATGGTCCCAAAGAGGTCATTACCTTCCGGCGGAATTTAGAGGTGGTTTGGCCGGGGATAAGTGTTCGGGTTACCTCGCGGATCGATGAAACGGGTACCCTCCTGGTACAGATGGAAGCAATGAACGAAAGCCGGGAAAGTGTCACCGTTTCGTGGGAGCTTTTCCTGCCGGGCAGGAAACGGCAGCGGCACTTGGCTGCGAGGCTCATGCCTGGGATAAATCGGGCTGAATTCCGCGTGCCTGATTGTGCCGGTATGCAGGGCTTGCCGTTGGTCCTACAACTGAAAGAGGCAAAGGGCCGGCGCATTCTCCGCCTTGAGTTGCGGATAGGGGAGCAAAAAAGCAGCCCGGAATCTGTTGTTCAAAATGTGGGATTTCGTGGAGACTAAATTGCAAATGCACGAATTTGGCGGGATTGTGGGCTCGTGCGAGGATCCCGAAGTGATGAGCGCCGCTTCACGGGAGCGTATGAGGGTTCATTTTGCTTGCGAGCCGTCCTGGGCAAAAAGCTGACCTCGACAAAAATGGGAAATAACTCTGAGCAATACCGGGGGCATTTTGCGAGTTTAAGTGTTTCGGAGAGTTTTCTCACACGCATTTCCGTCGTTAAAAAAGAAACCATCCCCGGGCTCGGACGTAATGACCGTAAAAGAGGCTCCGAATCCAGCACGGAAGCAAACCATCTTCGAAAGCGGTGGTTGAGCGGCAGTCAGATTAAAGAGTTGCAGCCAGGTTAAAGAATAGAAATGCCGTGGCTCTGCCTAACCTGCCGGTGGTGGTGGACCTGTTGCAGCATATTGATTGGAAATATCGTCGCGATTGCTAAAGGGTGGCGTAATAAATTTCGGCATCCGCGCGAGTTTGTGGGACCCGCTGAGATAAATCGGGATAAAAACCGGGACAGAAAGTTTTCCCTCTTATGCGATTGTATCGGGTTTGGCTTCTGGCTCATCGGGAGCTCCGGGATCAGTTCCGGGACCGGCGAACGCTTTTTATGATCCTGGTTTTGCCGGCCTTTCTGTACCCGGTTCTCGCGATGAGCGTCCTTCAGCTTGCACAGTTCCTCCAAGAAAAGCCCACGCGCGTGGGGATTTTGGGGGATGTTGAGGCGTGGCCGGGTGAGCGGATTCCGGCGCTTTTCGACCCGGAGGCTCCGGACCACTTCCATCCGAGCCTTTTTTCGGATCCTTCGAAGCAGAAGCTTTTGCAACTTGTCCGAATGGAATATCCTGAGGTAAAGATCGAGGAATCCGGTGTCGGCTTTCGCGAGGGGGCGGACCGTGATGCCCACGGGTTGCCGCCCAAGCATCCACGAACGGACGTTGTCGAAGCTGGCTTATCCGCTATTGGAACGGGGTCTGGCGGGGGAAAAAGCTACATAGCTCTGTTAGTATCTCGGCACCCCTCCTTAAGGGGCGATCCGAGGGTGTGGATTTCGCCCCTATTGTCATTGCTGTGTGAGATCCATTTTCCGTGTGACGGCTCTTTGGACCAAAAGGCGGGGGGGTACCATGCAGAGGGGCGACTGATCGGTCAGTTTGTGGGCGAAGTAAGCGAAAGCTTTGAGCCCCGAGAAACTTCCGAAAGCGCTTTGGTGGAGGCGGATCGCGCACCCGACCTTACCGGGGAGCAAGCCGGTTTGATTCCTGCCACGCAAAGCTATGCGGAGCAACTTATCGCCAAGGGATTGTGCGACGTGGTGCTTTGGTTTCCGCCTGGTTTCTTCAATCAGTTGGCTGCTTACGCCGAAGCTGTCTCCCGGGGCGGAACTCCTCCGGGGCCGATTCCTCAACCTGAAGTGTTCTACTCCACGGCGAGCGAGCGATCTCAACTCGGCTTCGGACGGTTGAGTGCAGTGCTTGAGCGGTGGCGGGAGCAGATCGCACGTCACACGTTAGCTTCCCGAGGGCTCTCGAGTGAAGTCTTGAGGCCCTTCGAGGTGGCTACGGCCGATGTCGCGCAGGCTCAGGGTCGCCGCGGGGTTGCGATGTGGGCCAAGATTTTGCCCGTGATTTTGCTCATCTGGGCCATGACCGGGGCCTTTTACCCTGCTATTGACGCCTGTGCCGGTGAGAAGGAGCGGGGTACTCTGGAGACCCTTTTGACTAGTGCGGCAGAACGGACGGAGATTGTGCTGGGCAAACTGGTGATGGTGGTCTTTTTCAGCATCGTTACCGCCCTGTGCAACGTAGTGAGCATGGTTTTAGCAGGGTGGCTGCTCCTTAGCCGTTTGCCGCAATTCGGGCCTCCTCCACTTGCTTCGCTAGTTTGGTTGCCGGTGGCCGTGGTGCCGGTTGCCGTACTTTTCGGGGCGATCAGTCTGGCGGTAGCCACCTGGGCTCGGAGCACGAAGGAAGGTCAATACTACTTGATGCCGGTCGTTATGCTGACTTTGCCCCTGGTACTACTTCCCATGGCACCGGGGGCGGAGCTTACCGCGGGTAACAGCCTGGTTCCAATTACCGGATTGGTCTTGATACTTCGGAGCGTTTTGTCCGGTGAAGTAGCGAAGGATTGGCCATATCTTTTGCCGGTGAGCTTAGTAACGATCGGTTGCGCGGCGGTGGCCGTGCGCTGGGCAGTCGAGCAGTTTAGCTCCGAACGGGTGCTCTTTCGCGAAGCCGAGCGTTGGTCGCTCCGTAGTGCGATTCGGCGGGTCCTATCGCGTGCAGAGCCGGTACCTAGTGCGAGTATGGCTGTCTTCCTTGGCGTCGTGATAGTAATGATTCGATTCCTCCTAAGCAGCTGGGCCCCAGAAATCGATTCGTTCCGGACATTTGCGTGGTGGCAAGTTGTGACCCAGGTGGTCACGTTCGCGGTGCCGGCTATCGGTTTGGCATTCCTGATGACTGCCCGACCGATGGTAAGTCTAAACCTTCGCAAGAGCTCCGTTCGTGGGATTTTGGCAGCGGCCGCTATCGCCGTGCTTCTTTTTCCCATGAGTAAGCTCTTACAGGCTGTATTGATGCAACTTTATCCGCCCAATCCGGCAACCTGGCGCATCCTCGAGGATATTCAAAGCATCATTGACCGGGCATCTCTGGCCGAGATTCTTATTGTTCTTGCGGTGGTACCGGCAATTTGCGAAGAATTAGCATTTCGCGGATTTATCTTCTCCGGTTTGGCTCGGGGCGGTCGATGGTTTCGCGGCGCGGCAATTAGCGCGATTTTCTTCGCCCTTAGTCATCCGATAGTGGTCCAGCAATTCAATGCCTTTTTCCTCGGAATCGTTTTGGCACTCCTAGTGGCCACAAGCGGAAGTCTTTGGGTGGCAATTACCTTTCATGTGACGCATAATGGACTGGCCTTGATCGCTAGTCGCTTAGAGCCGAGTTGGGGGGCACTTGCCGCAGCAAAGGATTTGTTTCTTGCGGGGGACACCGCGCCATCAGTTCTCCAAGTACTAGTTGCCGCTGCTGGGGCGGGGGCTGCCTTCGGCTTGTGGTGGTGGGTGGTATGCCGAAAGCCAATCCAAGGGCCGCCTCAATCCAAAGAAGTATCGGCCGGAGCGGCGGAAACTGTTGCCTGCCAACTCTCCGGGCAAAAACTGTGAAAATCGTTGTCGCACTTTCGCCTCAATCACTCCACCCCGGTTCCACATGATTGAGTATCCTTCCCTGCCGTACGAGCAGCGCTCGTATAATTTGCTGGGCCAAGCCGACGAAGCAGCCGAACTCGGAGGTTAGACTGGAATCAGTCGGGGAAATCAGGATGTAATAGTCTTGCCGTTGCCGTTGGGAAATTCTCGCCAATGACGCCACCCGCCTCGGGATCGGTTTCGATTTTTCGAGCAGGCTGGGTTATACCGATCGTTGGTATGCCCATTCGTGGCGGAGAGGTGTTAGTTATTCAAGGGCGAATTGCGGCGGTAGGGCGCAAGTTAGGGCGGGCTGTTCCCGGCGTTTGTGGCCGGTGTCCAGTGTATGATTTCGAGGATTCGGCGCTGCTACCTGGCTTTGTGAATCCCCACACGCACTTAGAACTAAGCGACATTAACGCACCGATTCCCGTAGAGGTAACGGGTTTTAGCGGATGGATAAACCGGGTCATTCTGCACCGAAGAACTCGCTCGCTTAGCCCGGGCAAGGTCACTTCTTGCGGAATTTCCGAGTCGCTGCGGTACGGAGTGGTCGCGTTTGGGGACATCACTCAGCCTGGGATGGGGCCGAGTATTTATCGGGGCATAAAGCTCGACGAATCGGGGGCTACAACGTTCGTCCCCAGTGGAGTGGCGTTCTTGGAGCTGATCGGCCCCACAAAGGACCGCGCTCGGTTAGCTTTAGAGCAAGCGCGCGAACACGTAAAGCATTCTTGGCCGCGAGGGCTGCGTCCGGGTTTGGCCCCTCACGCTCCCTATACGGTGCGAAGGGAATTGTTGCGCAAGATCGTGGCACTTTCTCGCGAAAGGCATCTTCCGGTGGCATATCATCTGGCGGAGTCCACCGAGGAGAAACAGCTCCTCGAGTGCGGTAAGGGGCCGCTCCGCGAACTGCTTGAAGCTCGTCGTGCTTGGTCCCCAGGAGAGGTGAAGGGGCGAAATTTCTTAGGCGAATTAAAGCTTTTGGCCGAAGCCCAGCGCGTGTTGGTTATTCACGGGAATTACTTAGACGACGGGGCATTGACCTTTCTGGCCAAGCATCGGCACATGTTCCTTGTTTTTTGTCCGCGGACTTACTGCTGGTTTTCGCACGAAACATCGATCGCAGAGAAGGCGATTCGGCTAGGAGTACAACTGGTCGTAGGGACAGATAGCCGCGCATCATCCCCCAGCCTAAGTATGCTGGAAGAGCTGCGGGTAGCTGCCAGGATTATGCCGCGAATTAGCCCGCAGAAAATTCTCCGCATGGGGACGATCGAAGCCGCGCGGGCACTCGGTTGCCAAAGGAGATTGGGGAGTTTGCAATCAGGTAAGGTTGCCCATTTGGTGGCCGTACGCATGCCCGCGGCGGATCGGGGAGATCTGCTCGAAAGGATTCTTCTCGAAGACCTGGTGGTTCACGAAGTGGTGTTGCACGGTGTAGTCGCGGGAAGAGCGGTCATCCACGGTGAGCCTCCCGACGTAAGCTTACCCGGGCATTAAATCTGCGACCCGCTCGGTTGGCATACCTTTGGGCCTTAGTTGCTTGGTGGGAAGCTGACTGTCGTGTGGTCATAGGTTAACTGGTTGTGTTAAGAAGATGATCGAGTCGGATTATGTATTCGCATGTTATTCAAAGGAGCTGCCTGGCGGAGACGATTCCGACGGGCTTTTTCTGGGAGCTAGTCCGGGATAACCCTCGTCGCCTCGCGGAGAAAACGCGGATGACATGAAAACCACAAAGAGATGGGCTCCCGCTAGAGAGGACGCGAAACCGCAGCGGATGAGACAAAGCCCGCTTCCGAGCTTAACGCTTAGCGTTCGAACTTCGCCTCTGCCGGCGGGGGTTGGCCTCATGTCAGTTTGCCAATCGAGAGCGATAGCGATCCGGTAGGTCTCGGGGCAGGCGGATCAACGCGCCTTTGAGCGATTCGCGAAGTCTTAGCCGTTTTATGCTTGGGTGGGTGGGTGTCTGCGGGATGAGCCTCGGGGAAAAGACTTTTGGAGGATCCGCAGCAGGCACGGGTGCGTCGCCCCATAAAAAGCCCCCCAAAAAAAGAGTAGTCACCCCATAAAAAAGTAACCGCCGTGGGGGTCCAGCCACGGCGGATTCGTCGAACCGGCGACGGGGTTGGGTGGTTCGATTCTGGCCTTTTTGTTATTTACACAAGTTTGTTATTTACACAAGCTCCTTTTTCGCACCCACGAGAGTTCGGACTCGTTCCGCCAACAAAGCCACATCAAACGGCTTTTTGAACGATTCGTTGATCGTCGAGCGGTCTAACGTAAAGTTGCTCCCATCGTCCGGGAGCAGAGCAATGAGAATCACTTCGGCAAACTCTTGGTTACGGCGGAGATTTTGACAGATTTGTAGGGCTTCGGTTCGGCCGATTGAGAAATCGACGATAATGCAGTCAGGGCGGAAACTCTCCGCCTGAAGGCCGGCCTCAAAGCCACTGGCGGCGATCGCCAGTTTGTAGGATTTTTCGGGCGGCAGCTCGCGTTTCAAATTGTCGATTAATACTTGGTCTTGAGCGACGACCAACACTTTGGCGGTCGTTTCGTCCTCAAGCTCCCCGAGGGGCATTCCATGCTCCTTCAGGAACTTGATTAGGTACTCGCGCGGAATACGTCGATCCTGGGAGCCGGGAATTCGGTAACCTTTCAAACGGCCAGAGTCAAACCACTTGCTAACAGTTCTTGGGGCCACCTTACAGATTTTGGCCACCTGTCCGGTCGTGTAAACCTTCATCGCGGGTTCTCCGATTATCCTTGTCAGCAACGATTCGGCGGTTGCAAAGTGCCGGATTGTTCCCACCGGCATCATCGGCTTGCCCTACGTCGTCAACACCGTCCGGCGGTCTGGCCCCGCTCACAGGTTACATCGTTTACTTGCCAGCACCACCGCGGCGAAAGCCAACGCCTGGGTCAGGGCTGCAACAACCAGGTGTTCTCTCCGTGTTGGCGCGGTAACCACCTGATTTCCCGCACCGTTATTAAAGAATCGGCGGTTTTCTGGGTTGGAAAACAGTGAAAATCAGCAAAATAGACAAACCACGTTCGCCTCTGGCAACCGCCAAATCCCGAAACGTGCTAGCTTGATCGATCTTAACGAATCTATGGCCTTGGGATTTCCCTCCTGTTTTTTGTCAACGACCGGCCTTCAATCAGCAGTTCCAAGACTCACAATCATTAGCAACTTTGGGTAGAATGTTCGGTGGTATCGCGCCCTATTTTTCGTGACTCAATTTGGCCTTACGCCATTAACCAATCTTTGTACGGCCGTGGCCTGTGTAAAACCGCAGGTTTTCTGTCGGCAAACTCAGTCTAAGGGGGTTAGTGCTCCGAGAAGCTCTGAGCGTGTTCGAAGCCGATCCGGGCACTGTGCGGCTCGTCCTCCTGTCGGCGAGGTTTAGGGCAACCTTGTCCAGGGAATTCTGAAAACTCGTTCAGCACACAATCATAAAAGTAGTGCACCTCTTTGGATTAGTTTCGTATGGTCTGTGGATTCCACTTTAAGAAGATTAACTTGTTTTAGCGACCATACGGAACTTTACGCGTTTTCCGATGAGCGAAACTTTTCCAATAACGAGGATTGAGGAAAACAGTCAAAAAAAACGGCCGATCGACGCGTGAACGGATGGAATGGTTTCGCAGCCCGGAATGGACCCCGGAGCGGTTTGCAAGGCCCGAGTGAGGATTTGCCTGCAAGTGTTTTAAAGCTTTTCCATTGCGGTTTTGCCCCGCGGGATCGGCTGCCGAAGACCAACTCGGGCTGAGGGAAAAATTTAGGCGGCAATGGGGATTTTAGAACAGAGGCTTATGGGACGCACGGTTTTGGCGGTGGCGCACCTCCTACTGGTGGCCGAGGGAGTGTCCGAGCGCAACCTCGCCGTTTAAAGCGCTCGAGGCACCTCCCGCTCATGCGTAAGGGAGCACCTTTTGCAAAACGCCGCGATTGATTTGCGTTGATACCTCTCCCTCATGCGCATGGGAGTATCTGACGACGCGCGTGCTAGGTTCAACGCCCGTTTACCTCCCCCTCATCCGCATGGGGGTATCTGACCCCGGTTGAGTATGCCCACTACGCTGAGCACCTGCCCCTCATGCGCATGGGAGTATCCCGCGCGAAATCACCAATCCCTAAAGACGCGAGACCTCCCCCTTATGCGCATGGGAATGTCTGTTCTGCCGAAATCGACGCGCGGCGTATGCGATAACCAACCCGTCGTGCGTGGGAGAGTGTAAGCATCTCAAAAACTGTTGAAGAATTAGCAGAGTGTGTGTCAGGGTTTTGCCCGGTTAAGCAAACGCTGTATGCAGGTGGGTTACCGGCGCAAAAACCTGGGCTCAAACGCCGGAAGGCGGCCGTCAACCAAGGGAACTCCCGTGGAGATTAGACGTGCCGAGAGCGAGGGACTGAAGATCCTTTTTTTTAACGAAGGATTCGAAGTGCAGAAAGTGTCTCGGCAGTAAGTTCGCGCACCCCCGAGCCTTTTTTCCTTAAGGAAACAGAGTTTCGAATAATCAGCCGGTGGGTTTTTTCTTTACCGCTGTGTGCGGTTCATATGATCGAGAAGTAAACTTCGACGGCCAAATCCAGATACTCTTCTCGTAGTTCGAATGGCCGCTGATGAAAAGCGCAAAAGTTCCGGATCTGCAAGAGCAAGTCGCGGGGATGGCAATATCGGAAGGGCCGCCCTGGCTTTCGATAGTGCCGATCGATGAGGTAGTCCAGGGTCGATTCGCGGCACTCGCAGCCGAGTTTGCTCGCCATCACGCGAAAGAGTTCGCGAAACTGTTCTTCGGTGGGATCCGGAACCTCGATCTTGTAGGGAATTCGCCGAAGGAAGGCCTCGTCAACCAACGATCGTGGCTCCAGGTTGGTGGAGAAGACGATCAATTGATCGAATGGGACGGTAATCTTTTTCCCATTGGGAAGATTCAAAAAATCGTAGCGTTTTTCCAACGGTACAATCCACCGATTCAGCAGCTCGTCTACCCGAATGCGCTGGCGGCCGAAGTCGTCGATCACAAGGGTTCCGCAATTGCTTTTGAGCTGCAACGGTGCTTCGCAAATGCCGGTTGACTGATTGATCGTGACCTCCAGTGAATCCATGGTCAGCTCGCCTCCGGCGATAACCGTCGGGCGGCGGATGCGTACCCAGCGCTTGTCGATGGGTCGACCGTCATAAACACTGTCCGTTTGCTCGAGGGGAACTTCCTGATGGTTGACCGGATCAAAAAGGCGAATTATCTCGCCATCAATGCCTAGTGCTCGAGGGATCCAGATGGTTTTGCCGAAAGCCTGAGTAATCCGCTCGGCAATACTCGTTTTACCGTTTCCGGGCGCACCATAGAGGAAGAGGCCTCGCGCCGAGCAAATGGCCGGACCAAGGCGATCCAGCAATTTGCGGTCCATAATTAAGTCAGCAAAGGCAGCTCGCAGGCTTTCCTGAGTCGGACTTTGCCGGCTCAAAGATTGTGCTGCCACACTTGTGACATAGTCGCGCAAAGATACGGGAGCCGCCCCGAAATAGGTACAATAGGTAGCAAGCCGTCGGGCACGTTCGCGTCCGAATTCGGTTAGCTGGTATTGAAAATCGTTCATTGGTGCCGAGTGTCGGTGCGCAAGCAGTTGATCCTGCTTCATCGAACGCAGCAGCCGCTCGATCAAGATGAAGGGAAGCTTGAGTTGATCGGCAATTTGGCGGCCACTGCCATCTCCCCGGGCTAGAAGGAATTTAAGCACCAAACCCTCGACCTCTGTCTCCGTCAGTTGGGCCTCTTCAAATGAGCGAGGCTCCAGGGGAACAAAGGGATTGTCGGGATCTTGCGGAAGCTCAGGGGGCTGAAAAGGTGCAGGCTTCCGCGCCGGCAAACCTTGACTAAGCCGCCGATTGAGCCCTTCTAATAGGACCGCAAGCCCTTCTTCTTTTGCCTGGACGCTCTCCGAATCCGCGGGCGAATCGGAGCCAGAATTCTTCGCCGATCTATTATGTTCGGCCGTTGCTGGGATAGCTTGATCCGAGGAAGCAGAACGAGACTCCGGACCGCCTAAATCCAACAGCCGGGCTAAGATTTGGTCTTCAGAGCAACGCGTCATGGCTTCTTTCCACAGGTTGGCTCAGTGCGATAGTTTCTGCTGGAGCTTGTCTCGGATTACTTTCTGCTTACTTTCTGCTGGGGCTTCCTTTTCGTTCTGCGGCTCACCTCGTGTGACGTCTCATTAACCGCCGCAATGGCCACCCTTACTCGGGTTGTTTCGCCTCGCGAAGCGGTTTGATTGGCCCGCGAACACCGCTAGCCATCGCGCTTCTTTTTTGTTGACGAGGAGAGGTCGCAAAACCGGTTTAAGTGTCAATTTCGTTAGATTCCGAATGGTTACCGATGACCGAAAAATCTTGAGCGGTGGAAAAAAACCGTGGTTCGCAAGAGTGGTAATCTAAATAGCGCAGCCAGAGAATCAGTCCATGCTAATCATGGGTTAGCCCCGTCATTAGGGGAAAGACAAGAAACCTACACGGCTCCTTATCAAAATCTAGCTTTGGTGCCGACGAGGTCAAATGCTTGTGTTCACATCAGATTTTGACGGCACGAATTCGCTCCGAAGAATAAAACATCAAGGGAAAGGCTTGCCTCCCAACCCACATTTAAGACAGGCCTTATGATTTCCCTTAGGGCCTCTCTTTCGCACCGTTCGTCTTCTAGGCCGTTTAGTTCCGCGCATAAATCCGAGACGCCCGAATCCGAGAATTGCGGATGCCGTGGCGGAGAATCGTGCTGCACACGGGGTGGGAATCGCTTTTTAGAGCTCACGCAGCGGGAACGGAGAATATCTCGGGATTGCCGTAAAAATGCGCTAGTCGGGGAGGTAGTAGATAAAGCTTTTCGAAAACCCTTCGTTGGCTGCGTTTTTCGTCCCCCGAGTCGCCCTCATGCTCCACTGACGACATGCAACTTTTTTGGACGGAAATTATAGCTATATTAATTAGCAAAATTGACACAATAGGCTAAATTTTTAGGAGATCCCGGAGTGAAGTTGGTCAAACGGTGGAAGCAGGAAAACAGCGATTGAAAAGGATGGTAGTCGTGAGAAATTGGTTCCATGGTTTGAATGCATTTCTCGTTTTGCCAATCTTCATGGCGGTGCTAGCGCCGGCATATGGACAACTGCGGCGCGATCCACCGCGCAGCTTCGAACGGAAGGACTCATCTTCCGCCCAGCAGAAGCAAAGGGAGGGGCCCGGGGCTAACGTTCGGGTTCGATTCGTCATCTTGTATGACCCGGACGAGACTCCCCCGAACACGTTGAGGCCCATCGAGGAATTCCTCACTCGGCTTGCACTAAACGGTGTGCTGCTGAATGTTGATCAGACCCAGCGAGCTGAGGTCTCGCAAGGGGAGCAGAACGATCGGGAATTCGTAAATTTCCTGAAAGAGCAATTGTCTCGTAATGCCGCGCTAATCTTATTCCATTATCCCTGCCCGCCGCCGAATCTTGGCTGCGCAGGTCGATGGGTTCGGATCTGGAAACACGGATGCGTCTGTGTGCCCAATCCAATCCCGCCTCAAGCTCGTCAATTGGGAACCGAAGGCAGGCACACTCCGTTTCACAACAAAGCTGCGAATCCCGCCGCAGGGCGCGCATCCACCGTGTATCGAGTTTTGGGAGAAAGACTTCAGCAGCGTGCCCGCAGTGCGACAATGGAATGGTGGGAAGTAGAGGTCTCGAAGCACGTCGTTCCCGGCCCGTCGAAACCGGTCACCGCGATAAAAATAAGGGATCCGTCTCCCCCTCGGTAGACGGATCTGATTCCAAACGAAGCGGTGCTCAAAAGCTTGGCTATTTGAGGCACGTCAAAGGAAAGCTGCACACAGAGCCAACGTAAGGCATTTTTGCGCACATGGCAATATTGAAGGCTCGCGGGGTTGAAGAGTCGTTATGGCGGCCTGATGACAATAATTGTGGCAGCCTGATAAATTATGGCGGCCTGATGAGAATGAAAGGTGCCCGATAGAAGGGCTCTTACTGGACCGCCTCGGAGTGCCTTCCGGACTCCTAAGAGGTCAAGCGGCCGTATTCCCGCATTCAATGCTTTGCCCAGTGTGACTCCAGAGCATGGTCTGGCTGTCGGCCCACCTAGGTAAGGTCCCGACCGTACCGATTCACAACCTGGTCCAGAAATGGGGTCCTTGTACGGTGCTCCCTTGCCACTTCCCGGGCTGCCGGGGTAGCGAGCTGGCGCATCGGCTCCTTCACCAACCGCTCTCGCACCTTGCCCCCCAGCTGGCGTAAATCCGTCCCCTCTTCCTCTAGCAGCCAGCATCCAAGGAAGTCGTCCTCTTCCAACATCTGGAGAAACAGGTGCGCGGATTTCACCTCGAGCGTGTTCGCCTCGCCGGCAATGGCATCGGCGCGACAAGAAGTTTCCGCGACCGAGCCGATCGGTGCAGCGTCTCGCCCTTTTCGTGCTGGTAGCTCCCACGGCCCAATCGCTCCCGCAGCTTGTGGCGAAAACCGTCGGCGTCTATCCCCCCGTCTGAAGCACTCCGGCGACACGTTCTGCCTCCGCCACAAAACTGCTGGGGTCTACGCCTTGAACCCGCTGCGATCGGGCCGTCGCGCGAGCAGAACGCGGCCACCTTCGTCGGCGCGGCCAGGAAATCCTCCGTCTTGATCTCGCCCCCTCTGCCGACAGTTCTCGATACATGCAAGGTCCGATACTATCTTGATCGCTGGGGACGGCCGCATGATCAGTTCCCTTCCAATTTCCCTCTAGATCTACCCGCCCTCACGGATGCGGCCCAGGATGCCCTGCACCTAAGCGGCGAGCCGCGCTAGACCGGCCTCGCGGCAGAGCCGCACCTGCTCTTGGGCTTTGGCCAAGACCTCCTCACGGCGGCCAAGCTCCAGCAGCTCCGACTTGAGGAAGAGGTTCTTCCGCGCGACTTGCCTAAAGCGTATACGCGCGCTGCACTGCTCCGTGGCTTTACCCGCAAGTACCCAAACTCCAGCCGCCAGTGGTGCTGGCAGGTAGTCTTCTTGGACGAGCACTGGTGGCGAAATTCCAAGACCGCCGAGTCTTGCGTCGCATCGTTTTATTCGGGTATCGTTGGCCTGGGTAGGGAAATGATTTCGATTAAGAAGGGTTCCGGTCAAGGAGGGAGGGACTCATGGCGAAGAAATACGTCGTGATGCTTACGGCCAACTGTCGTGAAGTTCTAGAGTGGTTGGTAAAAAAGAGCAAGGCGGCAGGCTGGGAGTTGGGACGAGCCGTAGCGGGTTTGCCCTTCGACCTAGGGCCGGAATGGCCCGGCTGGACCGATGGCTGTATTGCGGAAGGCTTGGCAGCATTACGCGGAGCCTGGAGTCGTGGCGAAAGCAAGCCATAGAACAAGGGCCACTATCGCTTTTGGAGCGGAAGCCGCGAGTGTCGACCGTTCCCCTCCAGCGGGACGGTGAAAAGACGGTCCGGTTGGAACGGCTGACGCAACACCAAGCAAATCGGCGTCGATTGGCAGGTCACCACCGATGAGGCACGCATCAAAGTGAAACATCGCTAAGAAAAATTATCCTGTAACCGTGTGCTAAACGTCGCTAAAAATACGGCTCTCTCAAGCACTGCCTGCGGGGGAGGGGGCGAACCGGCACAACTTCGGTGTCTTGTGTTGTGTCGGGACCTAAGTGTGTTAAAATGCGAAAAATGAGGATGCGTTCCGGGATCGGCGGGAAAGGTTCACTGCGAGATTTGTGGCGTGCTACTGCAAGCCCCGGTAGGTTACGCGTTATGATGAAAATACGCCACTTTTAAGGGGCTGTGTGTTTGTGTGTGGAGGCGGTAGGAGAGTTGTCAAGGGCTTAGGGTATCAAATTGAGCCGTTTAATGTGGGGATTCCGACATGGCTTCCGAACTCCCCCCCACCTCGGGGGCTAGTCGAGCAGATAGTCTTTCCGAGGCCACTCGTCGCCGATTGCAACAGTGCTTCGAGCAAGGTAGCATGCGAATGGCTCAGGAGAATTACGATTATGCTGCCGAAATGTTTACCACATGTGTGCTCGGTGATCCGGGAAATGTGGCGTATGTTCAAAGTTTTCTGGGTAACTTAAAGAAGAAATACAACAACAATAAAAGGGGTAGTGCTCTGGCCACTATTCAGGGGGCTCGGCATCTTGCGGGGATGAAAAAGGCGGCTCGGCAAAAAGATTGGATGGGGGTCATCCGTGCCGGGCTGGAAATGTTGAAGCTCAACCCCTGGCATGTTCCCACGCTGGCCTCTCTAGCCGATGCTTGTCGTGAACTCGGCCAACAAGATGCGCGATTGGCATATCTAAAGATGGCCCAGGAGGCCCGGCCCAACGATCCCGCGGTCAACAAGATGTGTGCGTTGGCCCTGGCCGAATTGAAGCAGTACGACCAAGCGATTGCGTGTTGGCATCTGGTGGAGCGCGCTAAACCGGGCGATGAAGAGGCCGCGAAGGCCATCGCTCAGCTTACGATCGAAAAAACGATCCATAGCGGTGGCTATTCCGACCCGAGCCGGGCCGGCAAAAAAGTCGTTAGCGAAACTCCTGCCGCACGTCCTGAGGAGCCCCAACCGAGCCCTGCGACTCCGGAGGCGGCTTTGCTGGCGGAAATCCGTCGCAACCCAAAAAATTTCCCGAAGTATTTGGAGCTAACCGAGCTGTATATCGCAAATCACCGGTTCGACGCGGCCATCCAACTGATGCAAAAGGCGGTGCAAGCGTCGGACAACGACCCGGATGTTCTCGAGCGGCTCATGGACGTGGAGCTGCGTTCCCTCCGGCATAGGGCTGCCGAACTTGAGAAAAAAGCTGCAGGCGGAGCTGATCCTGCTTTGCAAAAGGAGGCGGAGGAGGCTCAAAAGGCGGTTTTGGCAAAAGAAATTGAGCTTTTCCAAAAACGCGTGGAGCGGTTTCCGAATAATGCTACCTTCCATTACGAATTGGGACTGCGATACAAACAAGCCGGGAATCTGAACGAGGCGATCGCCGAATTTCAAAAAGCTCGGCATGAACCGCGCCATCGCGGGGCATGCTTGGTCGAACTGGGCGAGTGCTTCCAGCAAATTAAGCAATATCGCTTGGCGATGGGCCACTATGCCGAGGCCATCAAAGAGCTTGCCGATCGCGAGGGTGAGCTGCGGAAATTAGCTTTGTATCGAGCGGGACGACTTGCGCTGGGATTGCGAGATCTACCCGCAGCGGAAGAATATCTTACGGCTTTGGCCGGCACCGATTTCGCGTACAAAGATGTACCGCAGCTTCTGGAAAAACTCGCCGAATTGCAGCACGAAAAGTCTTCATCAGATGGTGACGAAGGCTCAAGTCCTAATTAATGACGTGGTGGAGAAACCGGGTGACGGCGCTTTCAACCGACTCTGTCCGCCTCCCGGATGCCTGCCCGGAATAGGGTTATTCTGGTGATCCTGGAAAAGAGGTGAACCCTCCCGCGTTCGGGAGGTGCGTACTCTGCCTTCGCAAAACTTGTCTCAGCGTGCGATTAGCTCATCGCCTTCTCTTTTTCTTGTTGTTCTTTTGCCATTTCTTTTTCTTCCTCGCCCCATCCGCGCGACTTGGGGAAGAGGCGGCTTTACTTGAAGAGGTTATGCGGGTAACCCCAAAAGTTCCCCGACCTTGTACGCGATGATTTCGCCTATCGAGCGGTGGGGCAGGCGTGAGGAGGCCTTTTCGGCGTTATCTCGCCGGGAGTTGGCCGCCTGAAAGGAATATGCTATCATCTACACGTAAAAGTGGCAGGGATGAATTGTCCAACGAGGAAGCTGCCAAGAGCGTTTACATGCGGATGAGACAATTAACTTTAGACAATTAACTTTTGTTGAAGCCTCCGATAGGATCAAAGAAATCAAGCCGTGAAAGCGGTGGGCTTAAGGGGCGGCCTACCCCTTGACAAAGGCACCGCGGATCATAACTGAGTCATTGGCGAGGGCGTAAGTTTTTTTGAGCTTGACGGCTTTTTCCCTGAGACTGGGGGCGCCTAATCGGGCATCCCTTGGGTTCGGAAGCACTGTTTTCGTTAAAATATTCACTATTCATATGACAGGGGTTCTGAAGTGACGAAAGAACTGGACTTGAAGTTCGAGTATCCTGTAGAAATTGGAGCGATTTATGGCTAAGGAAAAAGGATTAGAGGTTTCTGGCGTGGTAACGGAAGCACTGGCTAATACTCGGTTTCGGGTGAAACTTGACACCGGGCATGAGGTCCTGGCGCATGTGGCCGGCAAGATCCGAAAGAATTTCATCCGGATTGTGCCGGGCGACCGGGTAACCGTTGAGCTATCCCCCTACGACTTGACCCGAGGCCGCATCACCTATCGCGAGCGGTAAGATCCCCGATATCCAACCCCACTTACTCCTCCGCCATTTCCCCTTGGCCCCCTGCCGATCCGCCACTTGGCATCCGCCGCTCGGTGTTCGATTCCCGAATCCTTCATCAATAGCGAACTGCTCTAAAATTCAGCAATTTACCTCGTGTTGCTTTAGCGCGGCGGCAAGTTCTGCACTGACATGGCGATGCGAAATGTTACGGCGGTTAGTCGCCACTCAACGGATTTCGAGGGGGCGACTAAAAGCCGGCCGCTTGGGAGCCCGGCGATGAGTCGTCATTGGGCACCGCGACTTGAGACAAATTTGAAGGCGATAACCATGAGGGACGCACGGTTCAAGGCTGCCGGTTGCCGTGCGTGCTACACGGCGATTAGCCGCGCCGTCCGGAAAAAGCTAACCAGGATCGCACAAGCTTGTTTATTTCGAAGATAGAAGCGGAAACTCTTTTCTCCATCGCATGCCAAACTCAACTCTCGATCCGTGTGAGACTAAAACCCTTGCCGGCAAGCCCCGGGCTTCAAACGCCGCCCGCATGTTGTGAGCCCGATTCGCAAAATCAGGCCTAATCCCTTGCCTCGGTCTCGTCTGTGTCTTCCGGATGCTCAGCTATACTCTCTTCCGGATGCTCAGCTATACTCAAGGTGCCGGTGTCATGAGAGGGAGAGAGGATCAGCTCCAAATTCCAGATCTCTTGACCACTTTCGTCGGCCGGCTCACCCCTGCTACTTGTCTCGGAGCTTGGTGCAGCCGGTGTACCGGCAACTCCCGGGCCATTCTGTGCTTGACCCATTCCCGATCCCCCTAAGGCTGCCGCTTGCTTCTCACTGGCTCCCGGACCTCTCGTGCTTTCTTCCCGGAGGGCCGAAGGATATGCCGAGGCTTCTGGGGGCGCGGTCTTTAAGTTCCACCGGGCCACCATCGGAGGATGTGCGAGCGGAGGCCGCGGTGCCGGCGGGATGGTTGGAGCGTCCCCGACCGATTCACCTTCCGCCGATCGTGTTGTTAGCCATCCTGGTGCTGAACTCAGGGGAGACATACTCCTGCGACTTCCCACCGCCAACTGCGATTGCTGAAGCCGGAACGCTTGCTCCACCAGAGGGGCCTTCTCTCCAGGGGGTGACGCATCGATCTTGGTAATGAAAAGCTCACGGGGATCCTGCGGCAATTCAGCAAGAAAGGCCGCGATCTGAGCTTCTGTACCCCGAACGTTGCACTGGATGAACGAATCGGCCCGATCGCGACTGGCACCGTCGAGAGCTTCCCGAGCCGGTTCTCCGCCGCCTGAGGCGGCCACAGCTCCGGAGTCTGCCGCCAGTGCCCCTGCGCCTTTAAGCTGCTCTTCCATTTGGGCCTCACGCTGGACCCACAGTCCATGACGTGCCGCCAAAGTGTGCAGCCATTGGTCCCTTACCAACTCAGGTGCCACGCGGCACCAAAGGCGAAGTGTACGCTCGGGCAGCCCCTCCTTGGCGGATGGAGCCGCTGTGCCGGCAGCTCTTCGAGCTTGCTGCTGTGCCGAAACTTCCGCGGCGATTGCTTCCGAAATCGGCGGTTTTGCTTCCAGTCCTGGCGAAAGCCTATCAGCGAGAGTCCCGGCATAACCCATGTCATCGCTTAGGGCGGGTACCAAGCCTCCAATCCTAGCACTTTCCGCGACTACTGCGTGGCCAAGCTCGGAATTTAAAACCGCGGCTTGCTGGGTCGATTCCGTAGGTCCTCTGAAAGCCACGATGTCGTGACGACGCTGAGGCGAATAGGATTCCAACCGCTCATCGGGCGGAAGTATCGCCGGCAAATAGGTAAGTAGGATGGCTACAGTCACAACGACCGCAGGCCAAAGCAGGGTTCGGGGGCGGAGCAATCGCTTCCCCACATCACGAAAATTCCGCGGCCAAAGGCGTCTTTCCTGCTCAAAAGTCTCGCTTGCCTTTTGCGTGGGGTCAGACTTTGCTGCGAAGATGGGCTCGGAGGTTACCTTGCCGGAGCCCTCCGAGGATGCTTCGTCCCCGGTCGATTCCTCACGAAACGCACTGCTTTGCCCGGATTTTGCTACAGCATGAGGGGCACCGACCAAAGCATCCGGGAAAACAGCGGGCAAGCCGGTTATTTGGCTCGGGACATTACCGGTGCGGATTTGCGCGGTGATAGCCTCCGATAGATCGTCAGGAGGTTCAAGAATCGGCAAACGTTTCAGCACTTCGCGAATCCGACGGAACTGATCAACAAATTCGCGAGCCAATGGCTCACTGCGAATCAGTTCCTCTGCCCGCGCAATTTCCTCCGGCCCTAGCTCACTGTCGAGATAGGCGCTGAGGAGTTCCAATTGCTCATTGGGTAGTTTATTCATTGGCGAATTTGGTGAATATTTGGTGAATTACCTAATTCCTTCGGTCAGGCTCACAGGGCTTACTAGCTTAACTTTAACCTATGATGATTCTGGCTTCTGACCTTACCTTGCGAGCCAGAGTCTGACTTCCTAAATCCCAGCTTAATTCGGGCATCCTTCTAACTTGATCTCTCGCAACATGATGATTTCCCACGTCCATCGTTATCCTTCGTCTATACGAATTATCATTTCGAGTATGATTCCAAAAAGAATTGCTTTTCCTTGGGATTGGGGGATTGGCAGATTAATCATTTACCGCCTATTGTTCTTTTAATCCGCCACATCTTCCACTGGGTTTCTCAATCTAACCCACCTGATTTCTTAATCTAAGCCTTTTGATTGCTTAATCTAAGCCGCTTGGCTTTTCGATCTAATCCGCGACATCTTTCACGCCCACACCGGGCTTTAGGCCGAGCGGCACTAGCACAGAACCAGCGGAAACCACCTTGATCAAAGCCACTTGTCGCTCCGGGCAATGAAGGCCGGTTTGACCTAAAGTCGACGAAGCTTAGACGGGGGTTCGCGTTTTTTCCATAAACCGATCCGGACCCTTCACCGGATCCCAGCAACTTTTCGCTCGTGTTTTTCAAACGCCTTCTTGATGTCCTTACCATTCATTGAAATCGCAGCGAGCTAAACTTCTTTCGGTAAAAAAGGCGCGACGCGGTCACGCAGCTCCATTCGCGCCCGGAACAGCCGGCTTCGCACCGTGTTCACCGGGATTCCCAACACCTCAGCAATGGCGCGATAGTCAAGGCCCTCGATTTCCCGCAGCACTAGGATTTCGCGATACGCTGGGGGGAGTTTTCCGAGAGCCTCGCGAACTTGCTGACAGATTTCTTCCGATTCCAAAAAGCCGCTTGGGTTGTTTCGATGATCGGTCACGGTTGACCCTGTTTGCTCGCCAAAAATCTCGAGAGGCGCATTTCCCCGCCGCAAGCGTCGCCTGGTAGCCACTAGGTTCATCGCGATTCGGTACAACCAAGTATAGAACGAGCTGGCTTGCCGGAATTCCGCCAAATGCGACCACGCTTTTAGGAACGCTTCTTGAGTGAGTTCCTCTGCGTCGTGAACATTACCGAGCACGTGGAAAATGGTGTTAAAAAGGCGGCTTTGGTACTTGCGAACAAGCTCCTCAAAGCCTCCTACATCACCGGCAAGAACCCGTGCTAACAATTCCCCGTCACTAACCACGGTGAACCTATCATTTAGACAGAGGATGGCTGAGAAAAGTTCCCCATTTCACCATTACACCCTTTCTATCATCGCGCATTCGCCGTAACCTGTCAAATCGTGGCAAGTTGAGGCTGCGCCACATACCCCTATCCAGGCAAATCTTAGGTCAACCCCAGCGACCACAGCAGAATTTTTACTGATTTTCGCCCCGTGGGAAATATTCTTCAAATTCTCACTTCAAGCTTCAGCATGGCTAGAAGGAAAAGGCTGCGCGAACTTTGATCCGCTCTTTTGCAAGCTCGATCCGCCACACGGCAGCGCGGAAATGCCGGATTAACTCTTCGTTGGTGCCTATTAGGGGTTCTCCTCCGGCAACTGTGCGCAACTGATTATCGAAGCAAACAAGATGAAGCATTTAGGAGAGCGTGTATTTGGGGGACAGCTGCCTCGATTTCACGCACTGCTCAGGCAGCTCGATCGTCTGCCTGAAAGCCGCATGTGCGATGACTCCCGTCGCAAAACGGCCGCGACTTCGACTGGCCACAGCGACAAAGAGCCACAGGCTTCTCGGTGGAGACCGAAAACGCGCGGCCATCCGCATCTTGGAGTCGAAAATTTCCCTGGACTAAAAGCGGACCATTCGGCCGTACGGTGATGATGACTTCCGACATCCTTTCCTCCTCAGATTCATTACAAAGTTTTGCGCCTGACCAAAACAAGTTGATTTCGTTCCATTCTACGCAGGCTGTGAACAGTGCTTCAGGAAAGCATTTTGAAACCTTTCCTAATTGCAGGATCCCAACTTCAGAACATTAGGGATCAAAGGAAAGCTCGGGCTCTAACGGATGAATCCAAACCAAGCCGAGCGTTTGGCGACATTGGGCACCGGGCGGTGCTTTCTCGGCCGCGGTAAGATAGAGTAGTTTATTGTCGGTGCTCATCCATTCTTGGAGCAAGACCATAGGCTTTTCCGATTGCGAAGCGGCTTCCGGGCGTCGTTGCCGCAACTTTTCGCTTTCGCCCCGGGGAGCGATTTGGCCATAGGAATCGAGCTGATCCTCCATTTCGGGCTTCAGGACATAGAAAATCGGTCGATCCTGCCGGGTTTGCTCCCGACCAACCTGGGTAAGGCCAACCTGAGGAGCTTCTCCCTCGCCTGGTGGCGAAGGCTTCCTCGCGGTGGCACCTCCCGCGGGGTCGATTTCCTCCCCACAGAGCAGCCGATAGCCACAACCTTGTACTTCTTGAAAGACAGGACGCGCACCCGGCACCGGCCGGTCGAGTGCCCAAAAGCGGATCTTTCCCCGCAATTTTGGGCGATTTGACTCGTGATAAAGTCCCCAAGTTGCAGAGGTATGTTGCGGTGTTTTTTTCTGCAAGCCTTCCACATCATGCAGCGATCGATCAAATCGAGTCCCTAGTTTAACGCATCCTTGATCATCTAAACATTCGTACACAGGAACGGGAAGGACCAATCTGGTATCCGTTAAATCGAGTCGATACATAATCTGATTGTATTCATACCAGGGTGTCCGCTCGGAATTTCCTGAGAATGCTGCCGTGTAAGTCCCCTCAAAATAAATGATGCGCCCCCCTTCTCGGTCAAACATCGGATGATGCTTCGGATTGTAAAAGCTATAACGATCATGAGTCACAATCTTTCGGGCGTAGCCCCAGGGCCCAAGGAGCCGGTCAGCCTCCGCGTACCAAATTTCACCCAAAAAAGAGCTGCCGCCTATTTCGCAAAAAATCATCACAAACGCCTGGCGAAAGTCATTCCAATATACTGACCCACGGTGAGCCACCACGGGACGGCCGCTTTCCACGTCTCGAAGAGCGAAAAGGCCTGCTTCGGCGGGAATCAGCCCGTTCCGAATAAGTCGCTCATGCTCTTGGCAGCTAAGGGGCTCGCAGCCGCTTTTCCAGGACCAACGCACTTTGCCGCGATCATCGCGGTCGATCATTTGCTGTAACGTCTTGAGGTCACTTGTTTTCTCCGATTCCAACCTCTGGGCTAGGCATGTCAGGGACTCGTACGCTGTGGGATCGGCAAGTTTGTCGGCAGAAGCCGGCACCCGAATTCGCGGATACGGATCGCAGTAGTAGATATAATCGCCGCCGGCCGATCGTACCCGGATTGGATGACCGCCGTGAGGAAAGGCCCCCTCAAGGGGAAATTCCTTTCGCTTTTCGAAAACTCCTTTTTCCGGATCGAATTCTGCTAGCCCGCGTTCGACTGTTTCGAACGAGTTCGGATCCGGTTTCACGACCAAATAATGGGCGAAAAGGCGTTGCGTTGGTTCTGAATCACCGATCACGACTGGCCCGGAGATCCACACCGGGCCCCTATTGCTGATCGGGGCCATGGGTCGAACGAAGCCGTCCGGACCTGTGAAGAAATCGAAATCGATCCCCTTTTCGGGATCAATTTTCCCTGTTTCTGGCAGAGCAGAGGTGGCGCCGGTGGTCTGAAAATTCCCAAGGGGGTACGAGGCCCGGTTCGTGTCGCCCCAAAACCAGAAGATGCGCCCGCGAAAGACAGCACATTGCACACTATCACAACCAAGTACGCCCCCAGCTATTACGGGGTCTTTCAAGGGCACCGGTACGTTTAATAAGACGCTATCGCGATAAATTCCCGCCCCGGTTAGTCGATAAAGTCGCTTCGCGATATTCACGCGCCGAATCTGTATCGTAGAAATCTTCCCTGGTGTTGTCCGCAACCGAACCCCTCGAAAACCGAATCCATCGGCGGGGTACTCGTATCCATGACTTTTGACGAAGAAAAATATCTCCCTATCCATCAAACCCGGCTCGTAGAAAGCGGCAAGGCCGTGACTATCGGTCACAAGCCTGATGCCATGCACAGTTACCAATTCGACAAGTGGTACCCCGCGCCCTGTTTCCTGGTCGACTACCCGAATTCCGAAAAACTCCTGAATGCTAATGCGGGCGGTCTTTTCCGGAGTCAAGGCCGCCGGCTGGTTCGCCAGCTCCACATTTGCCTCGGGACCAGAACAAATGGCGGAACCACTCACAGTGCCCCAAACCCCCAATGCCACGAGAGCGACAAGTATTGTCGTTTTGAGAACGCGCTTTGCCTTACCCAACAACCTGTCCTGCCGGAGCAACCAAGGCTTATTCATGCTTCCTCCCCCGTTCAAAAAGCACCTCGGGAGCCACCAAAGGTACTGGGACTTCGAATTTTCTACCCGCCACATCTTGGGAGGCCAAACCGGCACTATTTTGCCGGTAAAATCACCGGCATTCAAATGGCGGAACGGTTAGGGAGACAAAAATCTTTGCCGTAGTTTCGAGGCGGTTTTACATCCTTAGAGTCCTGGCATGCTTTCCGCGATGAACTTGTCTCGGGCTTAGCGCGAGCGGAAAAGTCCGCCCTCCGTATTGCATCGCTTACGATGATTTGAGGGTGGGCACGGAACCCCGTAAATTTGACGGTGCGCTCGGAACCCCGTATCAAAGCCTGCCAAGGTACCACCAACAACCTCGTTCATAGCCGGCTGGAAGGCGGGAAGTAGAGCCTGATGGTTTCCTCCGCCAATCCCCCGCTTTGGGAGTCTTTAGACACCAAAAACCCCTCTAAGGAAATCACCTTTGACCATACTATTCGTACTATTCGTATTTGAGATAAGGTACCGGTTCCCTCTGCCTGGGGCGGTATGACCCTTCGGATTGACAGGCACTCCATACCGGCAACGGCGGCCGCAGACCACTTCATGGATCTCTGAATCGCGAGCAAATCGCTTGCTGCGCATCGCTGGATTCTTGAGCCGTAAGGACTCCAACTTCAGTCCGGCGGATTCCCGGTTTCTGTTCTCCCCATGGTTGCTCAGAATTTGGCGTGCACTATCGGCTTAGAAACCCCTCGCTTAAGGCCCGCCACCAAACGGCAGAATTTGCCGAGCGCATCGGCAATTTAAGCCGGTCTTGGCCACCGAACCTCCAAACCGAGGCCTCGAACCAGAGGATTCTTTGAATTTGCTTGCTCAAGCATAGCCGTGTTTGGGGAAATGATGGGTAGCTTAAAGAACGCGATATCCCTGTGTTCAACCGGCCGCATAGGGAGGGTGTGAACGCAACATTTCGCTGCGAAGCAGCTTGCGGGCAATGGATCGGGTTATCATTCGGCTGCTTCGCTCAGGTAGGGGGGCGGTAAATCTGGTAACTTTTGGTCGATTAGCAACTTTATGGTGATTCACGCATGCCAGGTTTCAAAAGTGTTCTATTTGGCATGCTGCTTGCGACCAAGTGCGGGCTTTCGATAGACCGGCGACGTAAACGTCGAAAAGCACCCCTTATTCGTGGCTTATGATCCAGCAACTTTTTGCCGGAACAACCATTCCCATTTTGGAACAGGTGGTGCGGTTTACCCAGGCCAGACATCACGTGCTGGCGGGCAACTTGGCAAATATGGATACGCCCGGCTACCAAGTCCGGGATTTATCGGTTGGGGAGTTTCAGCGTTATTTACGCCAGGCGATCGCGGAGCGACACGGAAGCCCCGCGCCGGGGGCAGAAATCTCTCCCGGGGAGCGTGCCTACATGGATCATCTTGGTCGGGCCGAGACAACCCCGGCGTTTGGAAACCATCCCGTGCTAAAGGCACAACCGGTAAAAGATCCGCGTTTGGTCGTTTACCACGACCTTACAAATACGAGTTTAGAGCAACAAGTGATCGAAATGGTCAAGAATCACATGTTGCATAATACCGCGTTAGCGATCATGACCCATCAATTTCGGCAATTACAAACGGCTATCTCTGAACATTTGTAAGGATTGTGGGTTATCGGGCTAAGCTTTAAGTGACAAATGGATAAGCCACAAATGGGTTAGCGGCAAACGGATAATCCTTAAAAGAATAAGCTGCAACCGGAGTGGTAGCTTCAGACCAGCACGCAAAATCAAATTTGCTGAGTCATAACGGGTTCAGAGGAGGCTGAATCGCAAGGGGTTAAAGAGACAAGAGGCAGCGAGCGCTTCAAGGGGCCCTCGGCCAAGAAGTTTCTTCCAAGCTGAGGAAAAAAGGCAAAAAGGAGGCGGACCATTCATTCGAATACTCGGAAGCCTGGCGCCAGTACGGGCCAAAATCCCATCGCGTACCCCGTGTTTCTTCACGGCGTAAGACGCAAGGCAACGATTCCTATCAAAAAATCGGTGTACACATCTCATTCAGTTCCTGAAATCGGTGTATCCATCAAATTTGATTCTGGGTATTCAGCGACAAATTCAACCGGAAGTGATTCACGGATGAGGAATCCATGTTCAGCGCCTTAGATATTAGTTCTAGTGCGTTGGTGGCGCAGCGACTGCGGCTCACGGCCATTTCGGGAAATCTTGCCAACTTGATGACGACTCGCAATGAAGCGGGCGAGTTGGAGCCGTATCAACCGCGGTTTGTTGTTTTTCAGGCCGACCCCTCGATCGGCGCGTATGGCGCGGCAGGCGTCAAGGTCTCCTCTGTGGAAATTGACGACGTTGAACCCCTTTACAAGTACCAGCCGCACCATCCGGATGCGATCAAGGCAGGACCAATGGCAGGGTATGTGGCTTATCCAAATATCAACATGATGACCGAATTTACCGATGCATTGGAGGCCGCTCGGTCTTACGAGGCGAATCTCGGTGCCATCGAGATCACGAAGGACATGACGCACCAAACGCTGAGGATCTTGGCATGAGTCAAGTTTTCTCTATCGCGGGTGCTTCGCAACCGATTTCGTTGCCCTCAACTCCGGGGATGCCAGGTGTTCACCCGCCGGCGGATGGGCCGAAATTTAAGGACATACTTCTAAGTTCGATCCGGGAGGTTAACGCCGTCCAGCAAGAAGCCGAGCGTGCTGTTGAAGCGCTCGCCGCCGGTGAAGAGCTTAGTCCCGCGGAAGTGCTAATTGCCGTGCAAAAGGCCGATATTGCATTTCGGCTCATGATGCAAATTCGCAATAAGCTGGTTCAAGTGTACCAGGAGGTACAAAACATTCGTGTTTAGCCCTGGGACTGGAGACCGTTCGCGTTGGGAAAGATCTATACTGTTCGTGCCGGGAAGGATCTAAGGTCCTTTGAGATTATTCGGTTCCCAGTCACGTCCTTCGGCGGACGAAGCGGAAGCAGAGTAGAGGAAACGGAAGCAGAGTGGAGGAAACGGAAGCAGAGTAGAGGAAACGGAAGCAGAGTAATCGTAAGGATATCGGGAAAAAGAAGTAGTCAGCAAATCGCGCAGCTATCGCCAAAACAAGCGTCCGCCGAATAAAGTCGCTGTCGTGCCTGGGACCGCGCCACCGATTGGGAAATTGAATGGGTGACATCCTCAGCTTATTTCTTGGCATTTTGGAAAAGTTGAGATGGATGCAGTATAGCAATAATCTGCTTGTTTCTAAATCTGCTTGTTTATAGAAAGCTGTGAGAAGCATCTGTTTGTTTAGGGCGGTCAGTAAGTGGCATCGCTCGGAAGTTTGCCGGTAAAAACAAGCGTCGAGTTACGTTGCTGCTTTGAATTCTGAAGGCAGGATCAAGCCTTTGTAGGTTGCTGAGTAGGTTACGGGGAAAACCCGCAGGGCGAATTAACCGTTTGTAGGTTGCCGAGAAAATCTCGCATGTAGTGATCGGTGGAAAGGGAACGGTAGAAGCGGCGTTCCATACGCGGGGCAATGAGCTGCGATTCGAGACTCGCGCTACCAAAGCCCGCCGGTGCTGGGATCACCTACGCCACCAACCCCAGGATGGATTGATAGCTCAAGGACGAGGTCGCGGATGGATTGGTGGAATAAAGCCGTCGAACAATTTCAGCAACTATTTCGATCGATGAGCCCGGGAATGCGGATCACAACCGGGCTTCTATTTGGCGTATTGGTAGTCAGCCTCGCCTACCTCTTCTGGTACCAAGCCGAGGGTCCCGGGGTATTTCTCCTGGGCGGCGAGTCGTTTTCTTCTCCTGAGCTTGCGCAGATGGAGGCCGCTTTTGCCCAGGAGAATTTGCGTGGGTACGAGATTGTTGCCGGTAGAATCCGCGTGCCGGTAGGCAAACAAAACGACTTCGTCGCCGCTTTAGCCAAACACAACGCTTTGCCTGCGAATTTTGGGGAGATTTTGAATCGCGCTTTAGACCAGGGAAGCCCCTACGAACCAAGGGACCGTCGGCAAGAGCGGATCAAAAATGCCCGGCAAATGGTCCTTTCGCAATTCATTAGTTCGATGCAGGGCATCGAACGTGCTATGGTGATGTATGATACGGACGAACGGGGCGGACTCAGTCGCCAGAAGATCACCACGGCTGCTGTGATCGTCAAACCCCAAGGAAATCGGCCGCTCGATCCTGCCCTGGCCGATTCAATCCGCATGATGGTCATGGCTGCAATTGCGGGTCTTCACGCGAAGGATGTGGCCGTGACCGATGTGAACACTGGTCAGACCACCTTCGGCGAGTCCTCCGGTTTTGGCTCTCCGTTGAACGACCCGTATTTCGCGCGGAAGCGACTTTATGAACAGCAGCTTAAGGACGACATTCTCCGTGCGCTAGCGATGGTTCCCGGGGTGACAGTCACTCCTTACGTGGAACTTGATCCTGAGCAATTTCGTCGGGAAGAACAAATCAAACACGATCCCAAAACGATCGAGTATCAAACCTTTGAGTCGACCAAAACCCGCAACCGGCAAGACCAACCCCCAGGTGGTCGGCCTGGTTTTGTTGCGCAGCAAGGCGCGAACACCCCCCTTCGGCTCGGTGGCAGCAGCGGGACTCAAGAGGAAGAGGAAGAAAGCCAGCGAAGCCAAATCAATGCGGTTTCAAGTCAAGTAGTGCGATCGGAGCGCGTCGGGCTGATCCCTAAGCGCGTGAGCGTGGCCGTCACCGTGCCCAGTAGCTATTTCGCCAAAATTTGGCGGGAAAGAAATCCGCCGCAGTCCGGCGCCCCGGCAACCAATCCGGACAAAACTCAACTGGATGCGATCCGCACGGAGGTGATCACGAATATCCGGCAGCTCGTCGCCGCAGTACTGCCGAAGCCTGAAGGCGTGACGGATCTTACGCAACTGGTGACGGTGGCTGAGTTTCAGGACATTCCCGCGCCTGAACCCGCGGCACCGGGATGGGGCACCATCATGATGCAATGGTTGCAGCAGCAATGGACCACGCTTGGACTACTGTGTTTGATTTTGGCCAGCTTGGTGGTCCTCTGGAGTGCGCTGCGTTACGAAGGCGAGCGAGCATCTTCGGTGGCGGCAGTCCCGGCAGCGGGCGAGCAACCGGCAGCAGAAGCAACCGCGGAATCTACCGCTCAACGGCAGCTTAAGCGATTTCAGGGCTCTGGAGCCTCGCTGCGTGATGAGTTGGCTGAACTGGTATCCGAGGACCCGGAAGCAGCCGCGAACATCCTTCGGAGTTGGATTGGGAGTGTGAAGAAGTGAGCGAATTAGACCGTGAAGGCCTTCGCAAAGTTGCCGTCTTGATTACCGCCGTGGACCAGGCAACCGCGGACCAGTTGCTCGATGCGCTGCCGCCCCCTGTCGCCGAGCGGGTCCGACAGAGCGTGTTATCGCTGGATCATATCGACCCGGTTGAGCAGGAGAGAATTCTGCGAGAATTTTTCGTCGCTTGTCAGGAAAAAAGAGTGAATTCACCGCATCGGTTGGGCCCTGCTTCAATGGGGATTGGTGAAGGGAGCGAGACCAAGGGTGAATCGCTGAGAGACTCCCGGCAAACCAGTCCAACAAGTGGTTTCCTTGGGGCAGGTTCCCGGGGTGCAACCTCCACGTTAAAGGGGTTTTCGTCCGGACTTGGTTCTGGCCCCAACGCTGACGCATCTTCAACCGTCGGCAGTCCGGACTTGCTTCGCCAAGCTTTTCCGCAGGGTGCAGGAGGCAATCCAACGGCGGAGTCCAAGCGCAGCCGGGAGCCCCGTGGCCTTTTCGGTCAGCTTTCGCCGGCTCAAGCCCATTGGTTGAGTCAACTTCTTTCTCACGAACGACCGCAAACCATTGCGCTGGTATTGTCCCATCTGTCGCCGGAATGCGCGGGCCGGGTGCTGGTGCAATTTCCCCCGAAATTCCAGGTAGAAATCATTCGACGTCTGATCGACTTGGAGCATACCGATCCGGAGTTGTTGGAAGAAATCGAACGGGCCCTGGAGGCACGGCTGGCCCAACTGGTGCAGGGGGCCGAACGACGCAACTCGGGCTTGACAGCCATTCGCAGCATTATCGAGGCGGGTGACCCCGAAACTCGGGGACAGCTTTTGGCGAACCTAGCCGCGCACGATGAGGATCTAGCGCGGCATTTCACGCCGCCGGAGCCAACTTTTGAGGAGTTAGCTTCACTCGACGGAGCTATCCTGCAACAACTAGCGGAGAGAGCCGAGCCGATCGTCCTTCAACTTGCCCTTATTGGTGCACCACAAGTGCTCGTTCAGCGAATCATGGGGGTAATGCCCCCAGAACAGCGAGCCATCCTGGCAGCCCGATTGAAAGAGCTCGGCCCGACCGCACTGGCCGATGTTTTAACAGCGCGAAAACGCCTGTGCCAACTGGCACATCAGCTCCTGCCATTCGGCGAGGTGAAAAGCAAGCAATTCAGAGGGAAAACTTCGCTTGTAGCTGCGTAGAGTAAGCATGAAGTGAAACGACTTAATGAGTCGGATTAGCCGATGAATCGCGTCATCAAGCAGGATCAAGCGGCTGCTGCCCGTCCTGTGGCCTTCAATTTCGAGGACCTTAAGGCCAAGGGCGAACGATATCTAGCCGCGGTTCGTGCCGAGGCCCAAAAAATCCTGGCCGAGGCTCGCGCTCAAGCTGCTCAAATCCGGGCGCAAGCAGAGGCCGAAGGCCGCCGCCGGGGTATGGAAGCAGGACGGGAGCAAATGCAAGCCTTGGTGGGCGAACAAGTCCGCCAACAATTGACAACGCTTCTGCCGGCGTTGCAAGAGGCCGCCAATCAACTGCGTCAGGCCCGCGAGGATTGTTTGGCTTACTGGCAAAAGGCTGTGATTCGGGTTGCCGTGGCCATGGCCGAAAGAATTTTACGAAGCCAATTGGATCGGCAACCGGAAATTCCATTTCGCTATGTGCGGGAGGCTTTGGAGCTGGCCGCGACCAGCCCGCAGATCGAAATCCGCCTCCATCCTGAAGATCGCAAGGCCTTGGAAAGTCAACTTTCCGCGGTACTGGCTGCCGTGCAAGCAGCGGGTAAGGCGTCGGTCGTAGCGGACCCCAGTATTTCGCGGGGCGGGTGCCGGGTACAAACGCGATTTGGCTCGATCGATCACCAGTGGCATGTCCAACTGGAGCGTTTGGCGGAGGAGCTTGTGTCATGACGGATCCGGCCTCTTCGCTCCTCGCTCAAATCGAAGCTGCTTTCCCGGTGGCGATCGAGGGATCGGTGGTGCGAACTGCCGGATGGGTGGTCACGGCTGCCGATTTTCCGGCCCCGCTTGGGGCGGTAGCGCAGATCGACCGCGACCCCCTTGAACCTCTTTCGGCCGAGGTCATCGGTTTCAGCGATCGTCTGACCTTGCTGTACCCGTACGGCGAGCCGGATGGGATAAGACCGAATAATCGGGTTCGTTTATCCCGCTCGCAACGTTGGATTGCGGTGGGAGATGGCTTGCTGGGACGAGTGATTGATGCCCGGGGAAACCCCCTGGATGGCCGGCCGCTACCGGCTTTACCGGAGCGGGTTCGCCTTTATCGCAATGTGCCTCAAGCCTGCGAACGGCCGCGGATAAGTGAGCCTTTGCCGACGGGGATTCGCGCGATTGATGCTCTGCTCACCTGCGGGAAAGGACAACGGGTTGGGATATTCTCCGGATCCGGAGTGGGTAAAAGCGTGCTTCTTGGGATGATGGCACGCTATACCGGTGCGTCGCGAGTGGTGGTGGGGTTAATCGGAGAACGGGGCCGCGAAGTTCGAGAATTCATCGAGCGGGATCTAGGACCCCAAGGACTTGCGAAAAGTGTCGTGGTGGTAGCCACGAGTAATGAGCCGGCCCTGCTGCGTATTCAGGCAGCCTTGACGGCGACCGCGGTGGCCGAGTATTTCCGCGACCACGGGTGCGACGTGCTCCTTCTTGTAGATTCGCTGACGCGGTTTGCCCTGGCTCAACGCGAGATTGGTCTGTCAGCCGGTGAACCACCGACCGTGCGGGGGTATCCCCCTTCGGTTTTCGCCCTCTTACCCCGACTCGTGGAGCGCACCGGGCGCACTGCGAGGGGAAGCATTACTGCCTTTTATGCGGTCCTGGCTGAGGCGGATGACCCCAACGAGCCGATCAGCGACGCGATCCGCGGTTTGCTCGATGGGCACATTTGGCTTTCCCGTAAGTTGGCTGGCCAAGGACATTATCCAGCTATCGATGTGCTGGAAAGTCTCAGCCGACTCATGCCAGATATCACGGCTCAGGACCATCGCGATGCGGCTACCACGGTGCGACGGCTTCTAGCGGCATATCGCGACCATGAGGATCTGATCACAATCGGGGCATATCGGCGTGGAACTAACCGCGAGTTAGATGTCGCAGTGGAAATGCGGGATAGAATACTCGGCTTTTTGCGCCAACCGGTGGAACACCCTTCCACATGGGAACAAGCGAGAGATCCACTCCTGCAATTGCATCAGGAAGCTGCCGAGCGGATGCGGCCTCAGCCGGCTATGGCTACATCGGCGAATTCCGGCGGTGCTGCCGGTGGGAACCCGTCAAGTAAATCGGCGGGAACTTCCTTCAGTGGGACGACGAGTTTGCCCAAATGAGTTTTGCGGACCAAGGTAACGTTTTTTGCGACGGCGGGTAAGGAAATCAAGCGTTTCCTTTACATCTCTCGACGGGGGGAGGAGTTGGTAAGTGTACTCGGGAATCGTTTTCATCAAGGGGTGAAGTCCCAAGGTCAGAAACGCAGGAAAAGCACCGATGGGATTGTTCCGTTTTCGACTGGAAAACGTTCTCAAACATCGGTTGACGGAGCGGGACCGGTGTCGGGAGCAGCTTGCGGAGGGATATCAAGCGCTTTCCTTGGTGGAGCAAGAAAAAGAGCGGCTCGAGCAGGATCGCAGCAAGCTTTATGAGCTGGCGGCGGAAGCAGCAGGTGTTGGAACCGTTGACATCGAGAAATTATTGGAATTTCGCCGTTACGAGGTCCTCCTGAAGGCACAGGAAGAACATTGGGAAAAGACCCTTCAGGCGGTGCAGCAAGAAATCGACAAACGGCGAGAGGCGTTGATCGAGGCAGATCGTGCCGTGAAGGCCTTGGAGAAATTGCACGATCGACATTACGAGCGTTATCTCCGGGAATGTGCTCAGATAGAAAATCGCCAAATGGACGAAGTGGCACAAGTCCGTTGGCAACGGAATCGTGTAACTGGTTAAAACTTAATGAAAGAAAACTAGGTCCGTGGGAACGGTGTCGGTGATCGGCCGCATCTTAGGGGCAATTGGTACGTTGTTCGTTTGGCTGTGCGTGGGCACGGTGATTTCGGAGGTGCTCATCGCAGGCTACCTTGTTTGGCGGTGGCAATTAACAGGCGAGAAACTTCTTCAGATGATCGCGGTTGCTCAGGGAGTGGACCCCTTTGCAACGCAACGGGAACAAAATCTTTGGACTCAACAAGTGCAAGAGGAGCAACCGTCCTATGAGGAGTATTTGACGCGGCGATTGATGGCGGCGCGAGACCTCGAATTGCAGCGTATCCAGCTTCAAGATCATCTCAATTGGCTGAGGCAGGAACGGGCGGCATTAGCCACGCTTCGCGAAGAGCATGAGAAGGCGGTAGCCGAATTCAACAAGCAGAAAAACGCTGAAGAAGAGGCGGCGCGGGTGGCTGGGCGAGATATGGTCCGCGGAATCCTGGAATCGCTCAAACCCGATCAAGCCAAAGCGCACCTTTGGGCGATGATTCAAAAAGGTGAGTTGGACGAAGCTGCGAAGATCCTCACCGAGATGTCCGGCTCACGTCGGGCAAAGATTTTAGCCGAGTTTCAGACGCCGGAGGAATTAAGCAAGCTCGACGAACTATTGGCGCGGATTCGTGATGGTAAACCGCTGGTTGTTTCGGGCCAAACCTCAGGGACCTAAAGCCAACCGTTTAGCTTTGGTGGCTGAGGACCTAATGAAAGGGATGACCCGGGCACGGATGCAGGGTCTATCGGGTAAAAAAGTGGTGAACCTGCCGGCGTATGGCGGGCTGAGTGTCAGCCTTTCTAGTAAACCGGAGTTTCGGCTGGAAGCTTCCTGCATACGGCGGGCGGCGGCTGAATCTCAAAAAGAGGGATTTGCCTGCGGCGAGATTCCCGGCACGCCTGCGGAACCGGCGGCATTCGGCAAACTGATGCGGCAATTTTCGCAATTAACATGTGGAAAACTCTGCGATAACTCCGAGTGAGGAACGATCGTCGAAAAACGGAACACCGGAAAGTGGTAACCGGGGAGTCCGGCTACCTTTAAACAACAACGTCAGCTTGCCGACAGCGCGGACAAATTCAGCCGGATCTTTGAACCTGAAATAGTCGGTGTGGTGAGGCCCTATGACGGAAATTCGATTCCAACCTCTAATGGGAATGCAGTTTGGGAAAATTGGGCCCCCGCAGGCGTCGATTCCGGAGTGTGTCACGCCCGAAACCCTTTGGCTCCGCGCCGTGGACGAAGCCCAGAAGCAGATGCGAATCGCGGAATGGATCCATCAAACACTACCGCAGCAAAGCAAGGGCACAGCCGCTTCAGGCGAACCTGGCGGAAAGGTGTCCCCCCCAAGCGAGTTGGCTCCCAAGGAAAATGATGTGCCTCCATCCGAAGAAGTCGGTAACTCTAAAGCATGCCCGACGCATTCGGCCGAAGAGGGCCAAGATTTCTCTTCCGGGGATAGCAGTGCTATCGACGGGATTCACGCCTCGGAGACACCCTGTGAGTCCTTCGGCCACGCGGACGCCGAGGGGGTATTTGGAAAAGCGGTTTCGGAAATTCGCCTCGATCATTCCAAGCAATTTTCGGCTTCACGAAAACAATCCTTCGATGGGAACAAAGGGAAGGTGGCTACGGCCGTAAGCGAACACAAATCGGCAAATTCTGAGCAGGATGAGCTGGATTCCATGGCGGAGGAGGGTACGAAAGACGGTGCCTTACAAGTGGGGTATATGGAGACGACTTTGGGAGGTACCGGCGATTCTCCTTCGCAACCACTGGGTCTCGGAAGTATCGCCTTGGATGCTGAGATGCCTGGAGGTAACCCGAGCAAGCTTAGCCCAGTACAGGGGAACTTGAATGCCTCTCATACTGCATCCTTAGCCAAGAACGAGCTCCTTCCTGAGTCAACCAGTTCAAATTCGGATGAACTTCCTGAGGGCGGAACTCACGGCGCGATAAGCACCGCCGAGATCGTTAATAACGATACCGATATTCAAAAGGCCTTGCTTTCAAAATTTAGACCCTTTTTTTGGGGGGCAAGCAGCCGAAAAGGCTTGGTCAATATTAGGGGGTCGCGGGTGGGGCGCGAATCTGTCGTGCAAGGTTCCATCAATCAGGCTGAGGTGAACTCGTCGACATTTGGAAACGGCGAACTCACGCGTTTCCCGGTACCCGTGGAGTCAAACCAAGCTTCCAGCCCCCTGGAAACGATAACAAGGCTAAACGGAGTGTTGCCCGGCGAGAACAATGCAAGCTTTCTGGCTGCAAGACCGGGGCCCCCCTCGGGACAAAGCTCGACTGCTGCGCAACCCACCGATGCAAATGGTTTGCCGCGAGTTGAGAGCGGAACGAGCGTCAATCCCCGTACTTCTACGCCCGAAACTTCCGGTCATAGTACTGCCGAGGGGACAAACGATCGGATAAACGTAGCGGACCGAGTGCGATTTATTCAACGTGTGGCCCGAGCTTTTTCGGCTCTTGGGGGCCAAGGCCAAGTGCTGCGACTTCGGCTTCACCCCCCGGCGCTTGGGTCCTTGAAACTAGAGCTTACGATGAAAACAGGGGTGCTGACCGCGCGGCTGGAGACAGAAAGCGCAGAGATCCGGCAATTACTTTTGGAGAACGTTGGTCAGCTCCGGGATCGTTTAGCGGAATATCAAATTCGGGTTGAACGTTTCGAGGTGGATTTAGCCAATCCCCAGCAAGGGGATCCCTCGAGAAACTTCGATCAGCCGCGCCGGCCGCCGGGGATCATTCCGAATCATTCTGAGCGGAAAGCACCTGAGGCGGTTTCTGCCCCGACCAATCAACGGCTGTCGCGAGCTCCGATCCTCGAATCAAACCGTGTAGATCTGTGGATCTGACCTGCTTCCTGGGCCCCGTCAGCGGTTACCGGGGACAGAGGAGGAAGCGGTAAGCGCAGACAAGAGGTCACAATCAATCGTTAATTAGCCGTGGTTTGAGGTTCGATGCCATGATCTCGAATACCAGCGGTTTGCGGGATTCATCGGTGGGCATGACGGCGGCCAAAGCGGGCACGAGTGGCACCAGCTCTACCGGCAATAAGTCGCAAACCATGCGGCAAATCGGCATGGATGTTTTTCTGAAATTGTTGCTGGCTGAGCTGAAAAACCAAGATCCGCTGAAACCGCTCGATAATCACGAGTTACTTCAGCAGATAAGCCAAATTCGTGAAGTGGAATCGAATATGCAATTGACCGAGACCTTGGAGGCCGTGTTCCTGGGCCAGATGCTCAACACGGCGACGGGACTACTTGGCCAAAATGTTGAAGGGCTTTCAGACAGCGGCCAAAAAGTCCGGGGCAAGGTGGAGGAGGTCAGTATGGTTGATGGCCGGGCCAAATTACGGATCGATGGTCATTTGGTCGATCTACGAAACGTACAGTCGGTGCAATCGAGACGTTAATTCCGAGGTATGTAGGGGCGAAACGGTATTCCGCCGAGATCGTTCATGCTTTTTTGAGGCAGGCAAGCACTGGCAGGATACAGGTGATAGCAAGATATAAAAAGATGCAAGCGATGGCAGAATAAAACCCGTAATCACTCATCCCGCGCACTTGCGGCAACTGAAAGGACGGCGTTTTACGGCAAATCAACAGAACTGCAAGCTTCCGATAGGTCATCATTAGGCACGGAGGCCGGACCATGGGACTTCAATCCGCTCTGAGCACAGCGCTTACCGGTTTGAATGCTGCGGAAACAACGATCGACGTGGTAGGCAATAATCTTGCCAACTCGAACACCGTGGGCTTCAAAGCCTCTCGCGCGGCTTTTGCCACGCAATTTCTCCAAACGCTTGCATTAGGATCCATGCCGACGGAGGGATCCGGCGGCACCAATCCGCGGCAACTTGGGCTGGGCACCATGGTTACTGACATCACGCCCAACCACAATCAAGGCACTATCGAAATAAGTGCTAACCCTACCGATCTTGCCATCCAAGGGGAAGGCTTCTTTATAGTGGCGTCAAGCCAAGGAGAGCGCCTGTATACCCGGAATGGCATTTTCAAGTTCAACTCGGCTAACGAACTGGTGACGATCACCGGGAACCGGCTCCTCGGTTACGGCGTGAACGACAACTTCGAAATAGAAAGGACGGTGCTGGTACCGCTGAGGATTCCACTGGGGGCCACAGCCGTGGCTCAAGCAACCGAAAACGTATATTTGGAAGGGACCTTGATCCCTCAAGGCGGGATTGCCACTCAAGCTCAGCGGATTCAGACGCCTATTCTCGGCGATGCTCGGTATAGTGCGCCGGAAACCGCCGCATCGGTCATGTTCGCCACTCCTCCGCACGTGGCAGGAGCCGGAACGACCGCCACGGGCCAAGCAGGCGGGGGAATGACACCGGGGAGCACTTATCAATATCGCTTCGTCTGGTACAGCGACAATGCGCTGCCCGACCTGGCCGAATCGGCACCCTCCGAGGTGGTAACGGTCACCTTGGGGGCCGGCGAGGGATCTGTCTTACTAAACAATCTCCCGGTGACTCCCCCCCTTGAAGGACCCAGCGGACCTTATTCGATGATTCGCATTTATCGGCGCAACGTCACAGCGGGGGACACCGTATATCGGTTGGTGGCTGAGGAACCCTACAATGTGGGTACGTATTTGGATACTCTTGACGACGCAACAGCTTCGGGCAACGCCGCGTTGAACGAGACATTGATTACCGGTAATTTCACCTATTACATCACCTTTGCCACGGCCCCCGGTGGACCCGGCGTCGGCATGGAGAGCCGCCCGTCACCGATCACAGATCCCATCAACATTAGTAACGGTCGTGTTCTCCTCTATAACCTGCCGCAAACCGATCCGGGCGATCCTGCCGACGCCATCTGGCAGGTTCGCCGCATCTATCGTTGCTTGTCGACCAATAGTAGTGAGTTTCACTTTGTTGGCGAAATCCCCAATACGGATCAGCCATGGACGATTACGGACTCTTTGCGGGATAGCTCGATCATTGGACGACCCACGATCGATTTGGATGGCCCCAAAATCATCCCCTCCACACTTCTAATCAATGTGTTGAGACGAGATGCTTCCGTCTATGAGCGTGTTTTCCAACCCGGAACCCTGCTTTTCAACGGGAAGAAAGGGGGCCGCGAACTGGGCGTCAAGGAGTTCGCGATCACGAGTACAACTACCGTACAAGATTTGATCAATTTTATGGACGAAGCGTTTGGTATCCGGGCCACTACTGACGACGAAGTGTATCCCATTCCGATTGACCGAGGGTCCGGACTAAGCCCCGGCGGCATGGTGACCGGCGAAGGCCGAATCATCTTCACGGGTAACAACGGGGTCGATAATGCCCTGGATATCGGGCTTTCAGGTATGCAATTGCGGACCACCACGGAAACGACCACGATTAACTTGCCGTGGTCGATCCTCCAACGACCTATCGGCGAAAGCGCTGTGACGGATTTTCTCGTTTATGACTCGTTGGGAATCCCGATCCGCGTAAGGCTCACTGCTGTGCTAGAAGAAAAGACCGGCTCGTCCACGACTTACCGATGGTTTGCGGATTCGCCCGATAATGATCCGCTAACCGGTTCAGAAATCGCGGTGGGTACAGGGCGAATTACTTTCGACGGGGAAGGAAACTTTGTTTCCGCATCGAATACTCGGGTCACCATTCAGCGGCGGAACGTGGCCTCGCGCTCCCCGCTGGAATTCGAGCTGGATTTTTCCCAGCTTTCCGGCCTGGCTGCCGAGCGAAGTATGCTGGCGGTCACCCGGCAGGACGGCTCGCCGCCAGGAGTGCTGACGAGCTTTATCATTGGTGAAGAAGGACTAATCCGGGGTGTGTTTAGTAACGGGGTAACGCGCAATCTGGGACAAATCCGATTAGCCCGATTTGCTAACCCCGCCGGTTTGGAGCAGCGAGGGGAAAACCTGTTTGCCGAGGGAGTCAACTCGGGATTACCCGTGGAAGGGGATCCGGGGCAACAGGGTATCGGAACGATCATCGCCGGAGCCGTGGAGCTTTCCAATACGGATATTGGAGGGAACCTGATCGATTTAATCCTCGCATCAACAATGTACCGGGGAAATACCCGCGTAATCACCACCATTCAGCAGATGATCGACGAGTTGCTGGCTTTACGGCGTTAGTCGATGAGTGGCCTTTAGTGAAGAGCAATAGTGAGGAGTAATCCTGCCTTCTGCGAGGGGCATTCGAAACGGTTGGATCATACGAGCAGAACGATGATCAAGCTGACTCGTCTCGATGGGGAACTGTTTGTGCTCAATGCCGACCTGATTCGCTACGTTGAAGAGCGGCCGGATACCTTCATCACGCTTACGACGGGTGAGCGCCTGGTTGTTCGCGAAAGCATGGATGAGGTCCTGCGGCGAGCCCTCGCGTATCAACAAGCGAAGCATCTGTTTCCTTCGCGGGCCAACGGGTGCCAAAGGTGTAACCATTGCCCCGATTATGCTACAAAAGTCCCTGGCCAAAGGCCGTAGGAGTTTTGGGTATCGGCTATGGATATAGCCAGTTTTATTGGGATTATCGCCGGAATTGCGCTGATCATCATGGCGATTGGGATTTCGCCCGGCGCTAATTTCGGAGCTTTCATCGATTATCCCTCGCTGATGATCGTCATCGGCGGGGCGATCGCGTCGGTTCTCGTCTGTTTTCCGCTTAGTGCCTTCTTCAATCTGGGACGGGTTTTGAAAGTAATTTTTTTCAACAAGCAGGAGGATATTCAGAAGCTTATCGACCAACTTGTGTCACTTGCGGAAACGGCGCGGCGCGACGGGCTACTGGCCCTGGAAAACCGGATCGAGGAAATCAGTAATCCATTCATTGTGTTGGGAATTCAGATGGCCGTCGACGGCACGCGCCCTGAAGTGATCGAAGATATTCTGCGAACCCAAATGGACGCGGTGGACGCGCGACATACGGCCGGCAAAAAGCTGTTCGATCAAATGGGTAAATTCGCGCCGGCCTACGGAATGATCGGCACCCTCATTGGGTTGATCATCATGCTAGGCCAATTGGATGATCCTGATAAACTCGGGCCCGGGATGGCTGTGGCTCTGATTACAACACTTTACGGGGCCATTATCTCTAACGCTGTCTTTTTGCCTTGCGCGGAGAAACTAGCTTATATCCACGAGCACGAAATGCTGACGATGGAAATCGCCTTACGCGGCATCATGGCCATCCAAGCTGGCGAGAATCCTCGCGTTATTTCGCAAAAGCTATCTACATTTGTGCCGCCTCGGCTTCGCAACAACATGAAGGAGGCGGCGTAGGGGAAAATTGTATTGCAGCGTGTGGGTTGCGGTTGTCCTTCGCTAAGCCGAAAGATTGAAACTAGCCCGAACGATTGAGAGCTAACTGCGTTCCCCGGAATGGATCGAAATATGCCGGGTAGGAAAAAAAAAGCGGCACCCCAAGGTGCCCCGGAATGGGTGGTCACGTACGGCGATATGATGTCGCTACTGCTGACCTTCTTTGTTCTGCTTTTTTCCATGAGCGAAATCAAGCGGGAAGAAAGTATCGCATTTCTGGAATCGCTTCGCCGACGATTTGGGAACGCGGACGCTCCGATGAGTCTAATGCCGGGTCAATTTCGGCCAAGCCCGACGGCTCCGAACCGGAATCCCAGCTCAGCACGGGCCCGCCGCGAGGATACCCATAAAGGCGGAGACCGAGCGCAAGCCCCCGTGGGCGATTATCCCCGCGTGCGGACGCTTCACGGGTTAGGTCAACCCATTCAAGGTGGGGTGGTATTCTTCGCGCCCGGGGAGGCCCTCATCAATTCGGACGGGGAGCGAACGCTTCGCCAAGTGGCCGAACTTTTGGCCGGAAAACCCCAGAAGATTGAAATTCGCGGCCATAGTTCTTCACGCCCCCTTCCGCCAGGCAGCCCATTTCGCGATCACCGGCATTTGGCGTTTGAGCGTGCCATGGTGGTGATGGATCGATTGGTGGCCCTCAGGATCGAGAAAGGGCGGCTGCGTGTTGCGGTTGCAGGTGATAGCGAACCCCTGACCGTTGTGCCGCGCAGCGAAACGGCCTATCTCAATGATCGCGTGGAAGTTTTGCTGCTTGACGAGATTTGGGAACCCCCTTTAGCCCCACCTCAAACGGTTCCGCCACCCCCCTCCGCGTCCACTCCTGTTGCCCCGCGAAGTCCTTCTCCCTAAGCCGGCAACGTGAAGTTGCAGATCGAATGCAGTCGGCCTTGTTAAGACCTCCCCATCAAGCCGAAAACCTTCAATACCCCTGGTGCTGAAAGGGGATTCGCCGAGCTTTGGGAATTTATGTCTGATTTCTGGAAGGTGCAGCAAGCCGCTCTCGGAGGCGGCCTCTCGGCATGCGTCGTCAATTGCAGGCTTTGCGGCTCGGGAATGGAGAATTCATGGTCCCCGTCCGGTGAGTTTTGGCCTCAGAAGGCTAACGGCCAGAAACACGGCAACTTGACGCCCGCACGGTGAACCACGATATTGTATACTCACTAATTTTTCATCGTGGTCAATCCGGGTGGTATTAGGCTTCGTGAATCGGTCTCGATCGACATAAGAAGTAAGAACCTGGATGGAGGCGTCGGAAAAAACGATTGGTGTCAGGAGACATCCCATGGCAGTTCCCGGGACGATGGGCAAGATTCTTTTCGTCGACTTATCGCGGCAAGAGTGTCGGGCGGAAATGCCGGCCGATGAAATCTACTTGAATTATCTCGGAGGGTATGGATTAGGAGCCTACTACCTTTACAGGTTGCAGCGGCCGAAACTGGACCCACTCGGCCCTGAAGCCTATTTGGGGTTCTTCACCGGGCTGTTGACCGGCACGGCAGCTATAACGGGTAATCGATACTTTGTGGTAGGGAAAAGTCCGAAGACCGGAACTTGGGGAGACGCCAACTCGGGCGGCACTTTTGGTCCGCGGATGAAAGCCGCCGGCTTTGACGGGATTGTTTTCGTGGGCCAGAGTGAGAAACCCGTGTATCTCCTTATTGAGAACGGCAACGCCCGGCTTCTTTCTGCAGAACATTGGTGGGGGTTAGACACCAATGAACTCGAGGATCGCGTTCAGGCCCAATATGGCCGACAAGCGGGGCTCGCTTGCGTGGGTCCTGCCGGCGAGCGACGCCAGCTTTTGGCCTGTGTGATCAATGATCGGGGCCGGGCTGCGGGCCGTAGCGGCCTTGGGGCCGTCATGGGTTCCAAGAATCTGAAAGCCATTGTTACGCTCGGTGATGCACAACCCAAAATGGCCGATCCGGAAGGTATGCGACGGGCCATTGAAGAACATCGCGAATTCATGAGGCACCAAGATTTCTTTCAAGTGCTGCATCAGTATGGCACTGCGGGGATCACAGCGTCCGCGGTCGCCACCGCAGATGCCCCCATCAAGAATTGGGGCGGTACGCCGGAGGATTTCCCCACGGCCAAGAAAATTAGCGACGATTCGGTGTTGGCGATCCAGCACCGTAAGTACGCTTGTTGGCGATGTCCGATCGGTTGCGGCGGCGAAACCGAAGTTCCCAACGGTCCTTTCCAATCCCGCGGGCACAAGCCGGAGTATGAGACGCTGGCTTCGTTCGGAGCCTTGTGTCTGAACGACAGCCTGGAGTCCATCAATCTCTGCAACGAGATTTGCAATCGAGCAGGCCTTGATACCATCAGCACCGGCTGTACGGTCGCTTTCGCCCTCGAGTGTTACGAACAGGGAATTATCGGTGATTCGGATACTGGAGGCCTGAAGCTCACCTGGGGCAACAGCGAGGCAATTGTGGAACTGACTCGGCAAATTGCTGAAGGCCGAGGGTTTGGCCGCGTACTGGCTGACGGGGCGAAAGTGGCCGCAGAGCGGATCGGTCGTGGTGCCGAACAATTCGCCATGCACATCGCGGGCGAGGAAGTCCCGATGCACGATCCCCGGCTTAATCCCGGCCTGGCAACCAGTTACCTCATGGACGCCACACCGGGCCGACATACGCAAATGTCTGCATGGACGCTCGAGGCGCAGTTTGCCCCGCCCGGGCTCTACACTAAGCCGATAGAACGGTACCGATATGCGGGCAAGGGGGAAGCTCATGCCACCGTCAGCAATCATCACCATGCTGCCACCAGTGCCGGCATGTGCCTTTTTGGCTGGTCGGTTCTCAAGCCCACCGCGTTGACCGATTCGCTTACCTACACGACCGGCCACCCGTTTTCTCTCGAGGATGTGCTGAAAATTGGGGCCCGAATCGCCACCCTGCGAATCTCCTTCAATCTCCGCGAAGGTATTCGGAACAAGGATCTGAAAATCCCGGACCGCATCTTGGGTATCCCCCCCTTAGATCGCGGACCTGTAGCGGGCATCACGATCGACTTGGAAACACAGGTACGCGACTACTTGCAAGCGATGGGTTGGGATCCCGAAACCGGCGTTCCTACCCGGGAAACCCTGGAGCGCTTGGGCCTCGACTTTGTAATCCCCGATTTGCATCCTGCGGCATGAGACCGATTTGCAACCTGGGGCGCAGGATCCTCATAAAGATCGTGAGATGCGAGGGCTTGACGGTCGCAGACTTAGCTCTGGAGGCTTTCGACTTATTCCTCCCAGGGCTTTACAACGACTTTGATCAGATTCGGATCTTTCTGTGTGAGCCGGCGGAAGTATTCGGGGGCACGCTCTAGCGAAACCACTGCGGAAATGAGGGGGGTTGGATCGATTTGCCTCTCGGCAATCATTTTTAGCCCCATGGTGTATTCCCCGGCGGAGGCACAACAACCGAGAAGAGTCATTTCGCGAGTCACTACGCGCTGTAAGGGAAGAGGGACTTCCGGGCGAAGATTACCGATCAAAGCGACCGAACCTCCCTTCCGCACACTGTGAACTGCTGCGCTGACCGTCGAAATGGCCCCCACGGCATCGATCGCATGATCGAGGCCCTTGCCGGCCGTACGAGCAAGGATTTCCTCCCACCAATTCGGCGGGGTGGCATCGAGCGTATACCGCGCCCCAAGGCGCCGCGCTAACTCCAACCGAGATCCGTCGATATCAGCCACCCAGATCTCTTTGCACCCGAAGCTTTGCAGCACCTGAATAACCAACAGGCCGATCACGCCGGCTCCAATGACGAGCACTCGCTCGTGGGGCTGAACAGAGAGCCTGCGCACGGCGTGAATAGCGACGGCGATCGGTTCGACCAGTGCCGCCTTTTCATGGCTCACGCCCGGTGGGATGGCCTCAAGCAGCCGAGCCGGGACGACTACAAACTGGGCAAAGGCCCCATCGCGACGGAATTCGCTGCACGCAACCCCTAGCACTTCCCGGTGATCGCAAAGGTTGGTCTTGCCGCTGCGACACTGTTCGCATTGGCCGCACCACAAAAGCGAGTCGAAAGCCACCGCTTGCCCAATGGTCCACCCGTCAACGCCGGCCCCCAAATCGGCGATCGTGCCTGCAGCTTCATGTCCCATGATCAGGGGCGGAATTCGGCGCCCCGTGCTGCCGTCCAACCCATGAACATCGCTGCCGCAGATGCCGCAGGCCTCCACCCGCACTAAAACCTCTCCAGGTCCCGGTTGAGGGGTAGGAACCTCTCTTATTCCCAGTTTGCCATATTCGACCAAAACCAACGCTTTCATCATCGGTTCCTTTTTTCCGCTTAGTCGCCGTCATTGATACTCTGCCCGCCGCGAACTCCCAGGAGCACTGATGTATCCAACGTTCGGCTTTTCCTTCGGGCGGATTATCGGCAATCCTTGGAGCCGATTATCCGCAATTGCCGCCGACAGAAATCCTTTTTCGTGAAAAACGGCGCTTGACTCGCTACTCAGCCCCGGAGGAGCGATGGCTTAGCATACCGAAATTCCGATCTTAAGGGTTACCCACGAGCTGATGATCCGCTTTCGACTCCGCCCCCAACGTTTTTATCCCTGGAATCTGCGCTCGCAAATGCCAATTGACAATGAAATATTAGATCTGCTAATATACAAGGCAAGCATTTAGGCAAGAAAAGATCCGCTTGCGAGTTGTTTTCGTTTAAGAACAAAAAATCTAGACAAAAACGGCGTCCATATAAGGTTTATGGGTTGATGGATTTTCCGGGGGTTGATGCGGAGTATCTTAAGCTCACGCTGTCGGCGAAAACCTCTAGGCTTGGATTTGTAGCGCGAGGCTGAAATTCAGGAATTGCAGGAAAATAGCCGGAATGTTCCAAAACGGAGAAATCCTGTCAGTCAGGCATCTGCAAATAGCACGAAGTTCCAGCCATGAATATCGAGACGCTTCGCCTTTTCTGTGCGGTCGTACACCATCGGAGTTTTTCCCGAGGAGCGGCGGTCAACCGAGTGACGCAGTCCGCGGCGACCCAAGCGGTTCGGCGACTGGAACAGCATTTGGGGGTGGAATTACTCGACCGGAAAAAGCGGCCTTTTGTGCTCACCCCTGAGGGAGAATTGTGCTACGAGAAATTCCGGGAATTAGTCGAGCTTTACGACAATCTCCAGGCCCGCTTGCAAGCGATGCGGGGGGAGGTGGTAGGTACCGTCCGGGTGGGTGCCATTTACTCCGTCGGGCTGCACGACATGAGTCATTGCATGCGGGAATTTCTCCGGCGTTATCCGAAGGCAAATGTTCGCCTGGAATTTCTCCATCCGGCCCGGATTTACGACTCCGTGCTTACGGGGGAGTTGGATCTGGGAATTGTTTCGTATCCGAGCCCGTCCGCGGAGCTAGAAGTCATCCCGCTCCGCGAGGAGCGCATGATTCTGGTGAGCCACCCGGACCATCGCTTTGCCAAGCTTCGGCAAATCTCGCCCAAAGAGCTCCAGCACGAGGCATTTGTGGCCTTTGACCGTGGGCTGGTGATTCGAAAGCAAATTGATCGCTACCTCCGAGAATATGATGTCACGGTAAAGATCGTGATGGCCTTCGATAATATCGAGACGATCAAACAGGCGGTGGAGATCGGAGCAGGGGTCAGCATTCTCCCCGAACCGACGATTCGAACCGAAGTAGCACGGGGGACCTTGGTGCCGATAGAACTAAGACCCGGTGGCTTGACGCGCCCCATTGGGATCATCCTTCAACATCGGAAGGTTCTGACCCCAACCATGGCCAAATTCATCGAGCTGTTACAGAATCCGAATGCCTGCGATGAATTGGCGACCGCGGCGGATAAGCCACTCCCGAATGAGGCCGGTGATTCCCCCACCCAAGTATGAATCATGAGTGCCGAGTTATTGCTCGTGAGGTTCCGGCCATCCGGGGCCAGTGTTCACGTGCCTCGGGGAACCAAACTGACGGAAGCGGCGATCCTAGCCGGTTTGGCCCTTGAGCAACCCTGTGGTGGAGAGGGACGTTGTGGGAAGTGTAAGGTGCTCGTGCATCAAGGGGCGTCGCCTCCGACCGCTGCGGAGCTCGCTTTCTTTTCTGAGGTAGAGCTAACCCACGGTTGGCGGCTTGCGTGCCAGTGCCGCCTTGAGAACCCGCTGGTGGTCGAGGTCCCGGCAAGCTCGCTTCTTGGTTCGCTCCACAAGATCCTGCAAACGACCGCCGGCGAGCTTCCGGCAACCTGCGACCCACCTGTGCAAAAGCAGCCGATCGAGTTGGAACTTCCGGCTCAGGAAGATGATCGCGCCGATTTGGTGCGCTTTGAGGACCGGGTGGGGAAGGTGGAGATTCCGTTGGAACTCCTGCGGCAGTTGCCCCAACAGTTGCGGCGTCAAGGATTTAAGGGGGTGGCGGTGTTGGGGTTTCGCCATCAGGTCGGGGGGGGTAGTCGGCTGGGATTTGCCGGAGAATATCCCGAAGAATCTGGATCGATAACAAGCACTTGTCACCCCACCGCGGCATGCTCGAGCGGCAGTTCGCCCGAGGGAAGCACGCTTTTCGGCATTCCTGCGTTGTTGGATTTTCAACCCTCCGAAGCTTCAAAGAGCACTTACAGTCTTGCCTTCGACATAGGCACAACGACTTTGGTGGCCGCGCTCATCGAGCTGCCTACGGGGCGGCAATTATCTGTGGTTGCGGAGCTTAATCCGCAGACTCGCAAAGGGGACGATGTGATCTCTCGGATTCAGCTTGTGCGCGAGCATCCCGAGGGGCTCGCGGAGCTGCATGAGTTGGTTATTTCGGCATGCAACAGACTTCTGAGCCAATTATGCCGGCAAACTGGGATCGATACGGCGGAAGTGTATGAAGCCACTTTCGCAGGTAACACGACAATGTTGCATCTTCTGGCTGGCCTGGATGTTCGCGCCTTGGGAGAACTTCCGTTCGTGCCGGTCTTCCAAGAGGGTTTGCTCCTGGAAGCTCGGCAATTGGGATTGCGGATACACCCGAGGGGACGAGTCTATATTTTTCCGGTAATCGGCGGGTTTGTTGGGGGCGATACCGTCGCCGGCATCTTGGCGACACGAATCTACGAGCATCCAGAACCGATGTTGCTGGTCGATATCGGCACCAATGGCGAAATCGTCCTCAGCGACACCGGGCGTTTAATCGCCGCTGCTACCGCGGCAGGACCGGCGTTTGAAGGGGCTCGAATTAGCCAGGGAATGCGGGCCGCCGCCGGGGCCATTGAGCGGGTTATCTTCGATGGCAAAGTGCAGTATTCGGTGATCGGAAATGTGCCGCCGATTGGTTTGTGCGGGTCGGCGTTAATCGATTTAGCCGCCGAATTGCTCCGTCATCGCCTCCTTCGACCGGACGGTCGACTATGCTCCCGAGATCAGCTTGCCCCGGACTTGCCCGGCGAACTTCGAGACCGAGTCGTTTGCATGGGGAACCACTGGGCTTTCCTCCTGGTACGCCCCGAGGAATCACCCGTCGGGCGAGCGATACTCCTCACCCAGCCTGACGTGCGGCAGCTCCAACTAGCATCGGGAGCCATTCGAGCGGGAATCCGGGTCCTGCTGCACCGGGCGGGACTCGGGATTCATGAAGTTCATCGCATCCTGCTGGCCGGCGGATTTGGGAACTTCATTCGTCCGCATAATGCCCAACGAATGGGATTGCTCCCCCCTGAAATCGAAACTGAGCGTATCCAGTTCGTCGGGAACGCATCCCTGGCTGGTGCTCGGCTGGCTGCCGTTTCGCTTCAGGCCCGAGAAACGGCCGAAAAAATCGCACACCACACCGAGCACGTGGAACTTTCCATGGACCCCCGCTTTCGGGACGCGTTTGCCGAGGCGATGTACTTCCCAGAGGAATGACAAATTCCGGCACAAATTTCCCGGGGCGCGCGAAGGCGTCGTGTGCTCGGTGAGGGCCGCGAATAACTTGTTCCACTTTTCCCCGTTGTGCGAAAAGGTTTTGAAGAAGCGCAAAAGTTTTGCGTCCTCGAAGCGGCTTCTCCCCGAAGTGCGGAGAGGTTTTGTCGCGGTATCGGCGTGAGGTCGAAGGAGCCCGATTTTCCGGACTTGTTAGAAGTCTTCTGAACGTCAGTTCAGTGGAGGGGCCGCATCTGCGAATTTCCGCAATTGCGCGAAGCCTCTCCGGCGTAGGCCAGTCGACGGCGATGGCTTGTTGTACCCACCGCGAATTTTAGAAATTTGACAACTTATTTACCCCCCTTCAGTGCAGCCGTTTTCGTTGCCAAATGGGGTGGTAGCGCTGCCTTCCAGCCTGCGGCCAGCAGCGCGGCCATTTCTCGGCGAACCTCGGCGTATGCAGGGTCCTCGGCCAAATTGATGGTTTCCCAAGGATCCTTTTCCAGATCATAAAGGGCAACCAGCACGGGCCTTTCTTTGAGCTCGAAGTACAAGTAACTGTATTTTTTGGTCCGCACCATTTGACCGCCGCCCCCGTCAGCCATGAAGACGGCTTTTTTCCAAGGCTGATTCGGGTTCACCAAAAGCGGTACAAAGCTTATTCCCTCCAAATTCTCCGGTAACGGGAAACCGACCAGCTCTCCAAGGGTCGGCACGAGATCGACAAACTCGACGAACTCCCTACAGACCTGCCCATTAGCTGGTGCACCAGGAACGCGGACGATCAGCGGAACTCGGCGGGTGGCTTCCAGCATCGAGTATTTCGACCACATGCCATGGTCGCCTAAGTGAAACCCGTGATCTGCCAAAAAGATAACAATCGTTTGGTCGGCTAGGCCGGTTTCCTCCAGGGCCCGGAGCACCATCCCAATGTTGTCATCCACAAAGCTTACGCACGCATAATAGGCAGCAATGGCTTCCTTGGCCTGCTGGGGGGTGGGCTGCTGCTGCATGAAGATGTCGGGATTTCCGCCCGTTGCCCGGCTCATGTATAGGAAATCCTTTAGCGAGCTTGGCGGAGCGGGTGGATCCGGAATCATCGAGGGATCATATAAATCGATATATTCTTTTGGGCAGACCAAGGGCGTGTGAGGCCGCGATTGGGCCAAGGCTAAGAAAAATTGCTGCTTGCTCTTCGCAAATTCCTCGAGTAAAGCGACAGCGGTGCGGGCCATGCGCCAATCACCCTCTTGTTCCCTAGTCCGGCCGGAATCGCCGTAACGGTCCGAATGCCAAGCCCGCCATTTGCGGTATTCGGGGCTATTACGGTCTCGCGGAGGGGCTGGTTCCCCTTCCCGACGAGGAACCGGCGGGAAACTGATGATGGGGGGTGGTCCCTGCCAACCGACGGGTTTTCCATACATTTCAATGCGATCGAAGGTAGCAAGCTGACGCTCCGCGTAGTCAACCTGGTGGAATAGTTTTCCGATGACCGCCGTATAAAACCCCCGCTGTTTCAAAAGTTCTGGTAGCGTCAACACCCCCGGGGGCAAGAACTTACTCATATTCTGGGCATTGGTCAGGACCCGGGTTGAAAGCGGGCGCAGCCCCGTCAGAAAAGACGTCCGAGTTGGATTACAACAAATCCCTTGACAATAAGCCGCATCGAATCGCACACCGGTGGCCGCCAGACGATCGATATTCGGGGTTTTGCAGATCGGGTGTCCATAACAGCCGAAGACACTCGCATTACAATCCTCGATATTGATGAAGAGGATATTCATTCCCCTGGTGTCGGGCATTTCCGCCTGAGGAGCAGCAAAAACCGGCAACCCCAAACAGACACAAATGCCGATCAAGCCTCCGCCGAGCGCCTTACGCCAAATGGGTTTGTGGTACATGACCGCACCTCCTTCGATTTGAGGGCACGATACTGCCGCAACGATCGGCAACCCTTCACGTGCCAAGAGGGCAAGGGACTGGTGTTGCGACTCAGCACGCTTCATCCTCCGGGAATACCCCAGGGTATTCATCCTTCAGAAATATGATCAAGTCATTAAGTCCGTAGTATCAGGTCAGTAAACGCGTAGGAGAGCTTCGCGGTTGCATGAGCCTCTGTTGCCCTAGAGGTCTCCCCCCCAGGTTATCCGCAAGGGGGCCTAGCAAAAATTGACAACGCACCGAGCGGCAGGAGGAAATCTTATATAAAGGCTTCTCTTAAAAGAAAAGCTGGGAGGGTATTTGAGTACCTATGCCAACAAGCTATTGCTACATCTCAGAGGGGTGGTAGTATAACGGAGCGATCAAAGGCGGGCAAGTACCGTGGTTGACTTTCTGGCTGTTTCTGAGGGAGACCTTTGGTTAGCGGTTCTTAGGTATGGTGATTTGATCCATGTTTAGTTTCTCGAGTCAAGACAATCCTCAGAGGTGCTCCGCGGCATGCGAATCCCAGCAAAGCGCTAAAGATTCGGCATGCGAATCCCGGGAACGGGCGAGGGATTTTCTGCGCTCCAGAATCGATTATGAGCGGCTGAGGGAAATTCCGTATCGCGACCGCTGTTTTAAGCTTGAACGAATGGAAGATTTCTTGGAGCTTCTAGGTGTGCCGCATCGCGAGTTGCCCGTGGTCCATGTAGCCGGCACGAAGGGCAAGGGCTCCACGGTGGCCATGCTTGGCGGGGTGTTGACCGCAGCCGGGTATCGGGTGGGTATCTATACATCGCCCCATCTGGAAGACCCGCGGGAAAGAATTGCCATTAACGGCGTTCCTTGTCCGGAAGAGGATTTTTTATCGATTCTCGAGGAAATTATGCCCGCGGTCGAGAAAATCGACCAAATCGCCTCTGCAAAGGGGTATTTTCATGGACCCACGTACTTCGAAATTTTGACCGCCTTGGCATTTGCCTATTTCCACCGGCAGCATGTGGATTTAGCGCTCCTTGAAGTGGGGTTGGGAGGCCGGCTGGATGCCACGAACGTTTGTCGGCCCCTTATTTGTGTGATCACCAGTATCAGTTTGGACCACATGGATCAGTTAGGAAGTACGGTGGAGTCGATCGCCCGAGAGAAGGCCGGGATCATCAAGCCGGGTATAATCACTGTAAGTGGAGTCTTGGACCCGGCTGCGCGCCGCGTGATCGAGGCCGTAAGTCAGCGGGAGGGAAGTCCGCTCCTGCAATTGGGCCAGCATTTTTGCTATTCCTACAAGCCGGCGCCAATTACCGCGGAAACAGCCAGCGCGCAGGCAAAATTCGACTATCTTGTCGTCCCCGAGATTGCCCACGGAGTTTGTCTGCCCAGCAATTGTGAAGCTTTCCCGGGGGCCATGCCGACGGAGTTTGCTTACGCAACCAGGGATTCTTCGGCGTTCGAAAGAGTTTACTGCGAACTTCCCTTACCCTTAATGGGAGAGCATCAGGCGGCAAATGCTGCGGTCGCTCTAACCGTACTTTTAATCCTGAAAAATAAAGGGTGGATCATTACGGATGAGGCCATTCGGCGCGGGTTCGAGCAATTGCGGTGGCCCGCTCGGATCGAGGTAATCTCGCGGCGTCCGACGGTGATTGTGGATGTTGCCCACAATGCGGCCTCTGCCGCGGCGCTTGTCCAGACACTGGCGGAAAGTTTCAAGCCCGCCAGAAAGTCCCTGATCTTCGCTGCTTCAAAAGATAAGGATATTCGTGGGATGCTGAGGCATTTTCTGCCGGCATTCGATCGACTCTTCTTGACCGAGTACCGCAGCAATCCCCGCGTCATGCCGGCAAGTGATCTGGCTTCGATTGCTGGGGAGATTGCCGCCGAGTTAGCCGCATCACGTCACGCCAAGATGCGACTACCCAGTGATGCTCACGCAGGGATACCCCCCGGTTTAAGCCTCCTTGGTGGCAAGATCCTTGTTCTGCCGGACCCAGTAGCAGCTTGGCAGCAAACGTGGAGGGAGAGTGGACCGACCGATTTAATCTGTGTAACCGGTTCATTCTTTCTTGCGGCAGAACTTCGCCGGATAATGCTCCGGGACATTGCTCTCAGTGCCCCTGAGGGTTAAATAATCGGGCTCTGACGAATGGATAAACAAACCTGCTCGCCTGCGGTACGAGCTTCATTCCTTGCAGCGTCGGAGATGGTGGAATACCTCTGAAGGTCGAACGAACCGAAGTGCTAGGTCCGCCATTATGCTGCAAGAAAATACGCGCAGGATCGGTTGCCCGAAGGCTCGTGGGACCCCTCTATCGTCATCATAAGGCGAGCCTATCGTCTTCGGCTCGGCCCACGTTGGCCATCATAAAATATTGATCCCACCATTCATCGAGCCGCCTTAAGGCCGAGGGTAGATCGTAAACCTTGAGGATAACCCGTGGGGGGGTGTCCGCGCTTGGGGCTGCGCATACCGAAGCGGGAGAGGGGGCTCCACTTTGAATAGCTCCGCCCTCTAGGGTTGGCCTTTTTTCTGCGGCAAGGGACGTCGGAAGTTCCGCCGATTCTTGAACCCATTCAGATTCGGTGAATTCAGCTAGGCTGTCTTCTTTCGGCATCAAGGTTTCATTTGTGGCAGGTCCTTCGGGGTGATGTTGGGAGCTATCGGCGCCGGTTGTCGGTACCACCGTTAGTGTGGACGCCCCAACGGGGAATTTGTCTTGCCGGAGGCGGTCCGAAGATTGATCCCCCGTTATCGCCGGAAGATAGCCATCTTCAGCTTCTTCCGAGTTTTCGGAAAGTAAACTGCTTGGTTCCTCAGGCCGGGATAAGGGAGTTGCGCTGGCCGGTATCAATCTGGCGGAGTCTTCTTGAGCGATCGCATCGATTCTGCATGGCTCCCGATCGTGTATAACGCGTGCTGGCGATTCCACTGTCTCGACTTGCGAAAGATGCGGCGGCGGGATCTTAGCGCTGCGGCTAGCCGGTCGATCCGTCGGAGCCGAAGAGCCTCCTTGCTCCTGCCGGAGGGCATGAAGCTCATCCTCCGTCAGTTCCACCAGCAGGCCTTTTTCGAGGAGTTTTCGGACGGCGCCATCCACCTCGAAATCCACTCGAGGCAGGCCGAATTCCTGCGCAAGCCAAGCCTCCACCTTCTGGTCGAGCTCTTCCATCGTAAGATCGGATGTGCGGTATTTGTACAGAATGTAGTAAGCCAGTAAGGCTTCCTTAAACTCTTCGGCCTCTGCCATATCGAACAGGCGGGTCAATGCGCTCAAATTGTTGGCCAAGCATTGGTAATAAAGGTGGCTGGTGAGCCGTTCCATGTACCGAGTTCGACAAGCGATGAAGCCGTAAATTCCGCGTAGGAAAGCACCGGCACAACCCGTCAACACGGTGAAAAGCAGGATAGGATTGATGGCAACAGCCATGAGAAACTTCGCGGCGGAGGTGGCCACTCCTGTCAAAACGGTTAAGGCAATTTTTGCGCGATCGATCAACCGCATTTTGACGCGGATATCGGGCGAGGTCATCTTCAGCTCTTCAAGCAAGACATTCTTGAAAAGCTTAAGCAGTACGTAATCCGGACCCGGATTTACCCGCCGCCAAGGTACCCACCACTTCTCGTCGCCGTCCGTCTTTCTCACGAGGACCGCAACCCGCGAAAGCCGCCGTTGCTGTCGCGTTTCTCTTTTAAATGGTTTATGCCAGGGTTGGACCGAAACGGTCTCCTCGCGAACACCGCGGTAGAAGACGTCCAGTACTTTGAATCGTCCTAAGTTGACTTTAACCGCAACCCCCCAAGGGTTTTCGGCCTCCAGGCAGGCAAGCAATTGCTCTCGCGACAACCGGCAAAAGTTGCTCTGCGTGAGGATTCTCTCAACACCCTGACGAAACTCTTCGAAATGTTTCTCGCGTTTTTCCGATGATACCTCCCATAATGGCAAGGTGTCTCGGTCCGGATTGAACGGATCGTACAATTCTTTTAACCGCTCCAATTCCCCCAGGAACTCGAAGTGGAAACGAGCTTGGAGGAGGCGACTGAGGAGCCGAAGGTGAGCCCCTTCGCTCGGCGTGAGCGTCGGATCGGCGCAAATCTTTTCGGTCAGAGCGGGAACTTGAACGGGAATGAAACGCTCCCGGGGCTGTAGAAAGCTCAAGTCGGGCGCTAGACGAGCCATAATCGGCCTCTTTGAACCGCGAAAAAACTGCCCCTCGGTCTTCGGCAACTCAAGTCAGCTTGAGAAATCGCCAAGCTAATCGGTGTGTGCGACGCGGGCCTTGCTTCCTCTGAAAACGGGGTTCATTCAGCAGGGTAACCGTTTCTCATGCCCTGTCAGGAGGATATAAACAAACCTGTCAGGAGGGTATAAACAGGGAAATGAATCGAAATCCTCAAGCCCAAGAATGCTTAGTTTCTGGCCGTTTTAAATGCAATACGTAGGTTTCAAAGCCGGGATGACAAGCAAAGAATTTCTTTTCCAGTCTGGTTTTTTGCCCCCGTAAACCTGATGCAATTTTATTATTCCCTTGCGAAAGGCGTTATACAAGTTAATCTGGGACTCGGTCGGATCGGAGAATTGGGTTACATCGATGGAAATACCGCGGGAGTTGCCCGCGTGTCGGTCATGCCATAAGTTTTAGATACAGCTTTTAATGTATAAGTAGATGGGTAAAAATAGATGGGTAACATGTAGCACTGGTTTTGAAGTTTGATGCCGGAGGGGCGTTTCCCCAGTGTGTGTCTTCGTGTTTTGCTGAGGATTCGCCTGGCGAGAAGGGCGCTTTTTAGCGGAAGCGGAAGTCCACTTTTACAAGGAGACAGGCAATGATGTGGCGGTGCGGGATCTTTGCGGTCACTCTGACTACTTTAGCACTGGCAATTCCGGCCTTGGCCCAAAAAGTGGTAGTGCCTGCCGGGCACGGTGTATCGGAGGACATTGAGCTAACTCAACTAGCTTTAGGCGAGAAGGCGCCGGATTTCGAGCTTTTCGGGGTCGATTACCGCTACCATTCGCTGGATATGTACGAGGATCGGAAGGTGGTGGTTGTCGTCTTCATGTGTAACCACTGTGCGGTGAGTAACGACTATGAGGAGACCCTCATCAATTTGGCCAATAAATATCGCGATCGGGGCGTACAGTTCATAGGGATCAATCCGAATCCGGGGGACAAAGTTGCTGCCGATAGTTTTCCCGAGATGGTCAAACGGGCAAAAGAGAAAGGTTTTCCCTTCCCGTATCTTTATGACGAGACACAAAAGGTCGCTCGTGCCTACGGACCAGAGCGGACTCCACATGTGTTCGTTTTCGGACCAGATCGTCGCTTAGCTTATAAAGGGCCGATCGACAATTATCACAAGGAGCCGTTTTATTTGGCCGATGCCCTTGAATCGGTGCTTGCTGGCCGGGAAGTACCGCGGCCTGAGGTCCGTGAAGGGATGGGTGAATATAAAGTTTTCGGATGTACCGTAAAGTATCTCACGGCAGAAGAAAGGCGGAAAAAGGGGCTTAAATAGCGCGACGCTCTTGCACGGTTTTCGCGGTTATCGCCGAGGGGAGAAGAGCAAACGGTAGGGGCGGCTTTTTGCGCGGGATGCGTCGCGTTCTTTTCTAGAGATGTTTTGCTTGTTTAAGAAAAGAGGTATTTGCCGGAGGGGGGAGCGGTAGTCCAGGAATAGCAAAGAGGTTTTTGCCCAATCAAGAGGGGGTGCTTGTGTAATAAAGAAGAGTTACTAGCGTAATTAAGAATTGGCGGTTTCAGGGCGGCGTTTTTTGTATCAACGTTGGGAGTAGCTCGCAAAGTCAGTAGGAAATGACCCGCATTCGATTGGCGGCTTGCCGGCAATGAGAATTTCTTCGTCAAAATCTTGAAATGGATACCCACTCATCTTTTCGTACGCTCTTTATTGGGCTCCTCTTCTTGCTTTGGATTACCCGGCTACCGGTGCAGCGGTATTTGTCACCGGCGTCCTTTTTCAGGGCACTCCGGCACGATGCCTGGGATTGTCTGGTCTTCTTTTTGACAGCGGGTTTAATGACCGCCGGAACATTCGTGTATCTGGCTTGGCCGGAATGGATTGCTTGGGGGCAAGGTGACCCACCGGCCTGGCTTCGAGCCTCGGGGGCCACCGTCTGTGTAGCGGCATTGGCCTTTTTGCGGTGGGCAGATCACACCTTGGGAGAGAACTTAAGTGTTGCTTTGGAAATCAAACCTCATCATCGCTTGGTGACGGAAGGGCCCTATCGGTATGTGCGACACCCGATTTATGGGGCGGGGCTAATTTTCGTGGTTGGTTTGGCTCTGGTCTCGGCGCATCTTGTCCCAGCTTGTGGACTAGTTGGGGGCATGGTGCTCCTTGTAACTTGGCGGATTCCGCGGGAAGAAGCCCTTCTTAGGCGGGCTTTCGGGGAGCAATATGTGGCCTACAGTCGGGAAACTCCGCGGCTTATCCCGCGAATTGGCTGCCTTCTGAGTGCTAGCCGAAGTTGGCTTATTCCATTTGCGGCCTTGAGTTTTCGGAGAGACCCGAGACCTAATGAAGATACTACCCCGCGGAAGCGATCAGTCGACGCCCGGCACGATGGCTCGGGGGCAAGTGATGAGGCATCGACGGAGGTTACTGCGGATTCGGGTATTTAGGCCGGCATCAGCTTGGCTATGAGCGGTGCGCTCCCTCGAAGCGATGCAAGTCATAGAGGCTAAATCTCTTTGAAGTCCGAAGGAAGGCGAGGTTGGAGCACAGTAGCGAAGCGGTCGCAGTGGCAAGCTTAATGGAGGGGTTTGCGCAAGAAAATGAGAATGAGTGCAACCTTAGCATTTTTAAGGATTTCTGGCTTAAAGGAATCGCATTAAGAAATGGGGCTAGCGTGCTTTAGTCGCACGTGGTTGAGTCGGAATCGAGTAGATCTGCCCCCTTCAGCCGCGGAGGGTGGGAGTACTGTGCTTGCTACGCTTTCCGCTGTCAATCTGCACCCCTTTGCCGCCTAGGGTCTAGCTTAGGCGAGCAATAAGCGAGGCGGGGCTTTGTTTTTTCTTCGCGAGATTTGGCGAGTAAGATTTGGCAAGGAAGACTTGCAAACGCCTTAGGTGGAAGTTTCTCGGGTTGTGCCAGGAATAGGGCGAGGCATTTTTCTTTTTCGATGTCTAGGAATTTCTGTTCCGATCTATTCCGATCTTTAGGAAAACCGCAGACAACTCTCCTCGGGGGTAGGTGAAGGCGCGACGGTACTCGTCTGCGGATGTCCGTTCCCCGGTGTTTACTGGAGCAATAACTTGGTTCTGCTTCTGCTGGCTTCTCCGGAGGGGAGAGGTCACGCAAGTAGGTGCGACTACGTCAACAGTTTTCGAATGACCGAAGAACTCTGGATCGGAATGAAACTCGGGGCCTAGTCGAGTTTTGACAACCTTTTCTTTCGCTCTTGACTTATATAATTGTCCAAAATTGATGCGTTTTAAGTCGTCATAATTGCCGGAGGGGAAGACGACAGAAAATTGGTAATCCGGCAAGTGGGGAGTAGTTTCGATTCGAGGAAGTCCGCTGAAAAGCCTCTCACGAATGCCGATTATAATTGGCTAAAAGGTTTTTTCCGCTGTTTGGAGGAGGTTTGGCCGCGGGTGTTCTGAGGGTTTGCCATTTTGCGGTGGTTTACGGCAATTTGAGTTCGTATTCTTTCAAGAATGTTTGCAAGCATGTTTAACGGGTGGGGCGGAACTACAGCAAATTACTTGGCGGGATTGCCCCCCGAAACGTTATAGGGGATGGCCTAGTTGGCGGCTTGCCCGGGCACGAGCATCGTTGCGGGGAGCCCTGATGGTTTGGTTGGCCGACGGGGTCGAATGGTTTTGGAGGATACACCTTCCGGGTGTTGAAAGGGGGGAGAGAAATTTGGGTGGGGGTGACGAAGACAGGTGCTGGTGGTGGAGCGGCGTTTGTCCCCGATTGAATGTGTTGGGCATACATTGAATGTGTTGCGCATACATCGTATGCCGCTGTATTTCGCGATGTATTTTGTGGAACCCAGTTTTATCGGGACTCCATCGGGTAAGGGCGCCAGTGAGCAGTCTTGGCTCCCTTCGGGCGGGTGTTTGTAGCATTATGAGTTGAAAGCTTCTTGAAAACTTCCTGGGCGATGAAACAACCCAAATAGCGCCGGGTGAGACTTTTGGGTGGAGGTTGTGTTCGTGAAACTTAACGAGTCGAGTTACTTTGGAGGCAAGATCATAAAGTCGTTTCGCCCGGCGCGAGGTGGATTTACGTTGGTGGAACTTCTGGTGGTCATTGCCATTATCGGCATTCTCATTGCATTGCTATTGCCGGCTGTACAAGCTGCTCGAGAAGCGGCTCGGCGAATGCAATGCTCGAATAACCTGAAACAACTCGGTTTGGCCCTCCACAATTACCACGATACGTATCAGGCGTTCCCCTTCTCTTGGATGGTCTACCTGCCCAACACTCCGAATATGGCGGGTTGGAATGCGCAAGTGTGGGGAGTGCTCGTTCTGCCGTTCATTGAGCAGACCGCGCTGGCGTCACAGTACGATTTTAGGGTGCCGGCCATCGAGGAAGCGATGGGCATGGGGCACAACCCGGCGATTGTTCAGCGAAATCTCAGTGTGATCCGGACGGTGGTTCCCGTTTATGTGTGTCCGTCTGTGCCCGGGTCGCCTGCGCAACGGATCTATCGGGCTGATTTGACCCCAGGGGGATTTCCATTTCGTTTCACGGTAGCCCCGTCCGATTACTGCGTCTCATCGGGAGTTCAACCCCAGAGTCCATTTGCGAACTTGGCGTATGCTCAGTTTCCCGGTGGGGCCCCGGGCAGCTTGGAGGGGGTGCTTCAATTCGCGGGGACGAATCCATTCACCGGCCAATTTCAGAACAATACGGGGCGAATTTCGGATATTACGGACGGCACATCAAACACGTTCATAGTCGGCGAGCGAACGGGTGGGGCCACGATCTATTTCCGGTATTCGCCTGTGGCTACGCCCCCGTACGATCAGCTCCGCTTCATTAACGGCGGTGGTTGGGGGGATTTAGTGAACGGAGAAAACCGGATCAAAGGGGTTCTGTACGACGGCAGTGGTTTGAACGGTGGCCCGTGTGCGATCAACTGTAGCAATTTGCGTGGGGGCTCATTCCACTCTTTCCACCCCGGGGTTTGTCAATTCCTGAATGCCGACGGCTCGGTTCGGGCCCTTTCTGAGAGCGTAGATGCGTTCGTATTGGCCTCCATGATCACTCGCCGCGGTGGCGAGGCGGTCGCTGCCCCTTAATCCCCTGGATGGGAACAGGGTAAAATTAGGTTTGATCCGATAACTTTACTGTAACTTTACTGGGAACCTTCGGGGGGTAATGTTACCCGCTCAGTTAACTAATTTACCTTTGTTAATTGCTCTGCGTATTCTTTCCGGCGGGCGCAGAGTTTTTGGCTTGTAAACGGCAATTACCCCTATTCGGGGAACAAAGCTGTGGGATTCGACCTGGCTCTTTGCGGGTTTACGCGGTTCGACGCTCGTTGCATGCCTTCGTTCTCAAAACTTTGTGAGCGTGTCCTCGCGGAGCAAAATTCTCCGCTCGGAATTGCCTAGTTCGGCTTTTGTTGAATCCGCCTTGTGAGAGCCTCTTCGGGGAGCAGAATTCTCCGCTCAGGCTTTGAGGCTGGAAGGATCTTGTTGTATGAAAAGCGGCAACGGGCGCCGAATCCGGTCGAACCGGCTGCACTTATTTGTCATTGTGGGAGGGAGGATTCTTTGCAACGAGGCTCCATGGAGCGTGCCTCTTGCAATAATTAAAGAAGCTCTCACACAAGCTCTGGAAAAAGGGGCTGGCATGTGCCCAGCTTCTGGATGTACTGGATGTAATGGTGCCTAAAGCAGGGAAACCCGAATCGAAGTCCATTTGAATATGATGATGGGCAATTTGGGTAAATTCGTGAGTATACAATAACACGGAAAATTTTTTAAACAAGTCATCTATTTTAAACAATCAAAGGTCATTCTGGTTATAAGTTAGTAACTTTGTGAATAATTCAGGAGGATGCAAAGTGGCCGAGCAAGGATTCAGCGGTCCTTTGGAGCAAATAGATGAATGCGTTTGGCGGATACCGACCAGTTATAAACCCGGAATGCGAGTAGAGGGGCGAATTTTTGCCGAGGAAAGGCTGATCGATCAAGTGCGTGCCGACCAAGCCCCGGAGCAGGTGGCAAATGTTGCCTTTTTGCCCGGGATCCAAGAAGCTAGCTTGGCCATGCCGGATATTCACTGGGGCTACGGGTTCTGTATTGGCGGAGTATGTGCAACAGATCCCGAAGAAGGAGGCGTGATTTCCCCGGGCGGCGTCGGCTACGACATCAATTGCGGTGTGCGGCTCGTTCGTACCGACCTAATGCGCGAAGATGTGCAGCCAAGAATCCAAGAATTGGTCAACCTGCTTTTCAAGCGGATCCCAGCCGGTGTCGGTACGGGGGGACCGTATCGTTTTAACCGGCACGAGTTACGCCGAATTTTGGCGGAGGGGGTCCGATTCCTTCATCAGAAAGGTTGGGCAACGGATTCAGACCTCGAATGCACCGAAGAATCCGGTTGCATGGCGGGAGCCGATCCAGACGCCGTCAGTCAAAAGGCAATGGAACGCGGCGAAGATCAATGCGGGACGCTCGGCTCCGGCAATCATTTCCTTGAAGTTCAGGCGGTTGAGGAGGTGCTTGATCCCGAAGTGGCGAATGCCCTTGGTCTGCGCGAGGGGGGAATTTGTGTTATGATTCACTCCGGCTCAAGGGGCTTAGGATATCAAGTCTGTGACGATGCCCTGCGTGAATTTCGGAACACCCCGGAGAAATACGGGATCTCCCTCCCGGATCGACAATTGGCGTGTGCTCCAGTCAGATCACCCGAGGGGCAAAAGTATTTAGCCGCCATGCGTGCTGCGGCCAATTATGCTTGGGCTAATCGGCAGCTTTTGATGTGGCAGACGCGCGAGGCATTCGAAGAGTTCTTCGGTCGCCCTTGGCAAGAGCTCAGAATGAACCTCGTATACGATGTGGCACACAATATCGCGAAGATCGAAAAGCATCAGGTGGGCGGCAAACAGAAGACGGTGTGCGTGCATCGAAAAGGAGCTACGCGTGCTTTTCCGCCGGGTCATCCGGATATTGCGGCGCGATACCGCGCCGTGGGTCAGCCGGTTATCATTCCTGGGGATATGGGCCGCTCGAGTTGGGTCTTGGTCGGTCAACCGGGGAGTATGGAAAAGGCCTTCGGCACCGCCTGTCATGGTGCCGGGCGTGTGATGAGCCGAAACGAAGCCATTCGGCAGGCTAAGGGGCGACGAATCGACGCGGAGCTCGCCGAGCTGGGGATTATCGCCAAGGCGCGAAGCCGTACCGGTTTGGCCGAAGAGCAACCGGCAGCCTACAAAGATGTGAGCGTGGTGGTCGATGTGGTCGAACGTGCGGGGTTGGCCAAGAAGGTGGCAAGGCTTCGACCTCTGGGGGTAGTGAAGGGGTAATCTCCGCCAACCTCTCATTCATGCACTGTGCCCTGATTCTCGCAGTATGCGCTTGGGCATCCGGGGCGAACTGACTGGGGGAATTCCTCAAGGGCATCCACGCACAAGTCTATGGGGCGCAGTAGGTTATGTCTTCTTCACAAAGCAGCTCATGGTGGTTTTGCACACCCGGGCTGATAAAGGGCGCAAATGTCTAGGAAATAGCGGCACATGTCTGTTAAGCAAAGATGGTTAAGTAAAGATGGGGCAGACACCAGCAAAAACTATTCAATACGCCCCCAGCAAATACTTGTAGCTATTTGTAGCTCGCGAGGAAGCCGGCTGATGTTTAAAAGCCGGAATACAAAGCTGGAATAAGATGTGCCGTAAACAAGACTGTCGGGGGGTGTGCCACTGCGCGTAAACCGGCGCTGTGCCTCGCCGGGTGGAAGCGTTGACCTGCCGTTATGCTTGCGATACCTTAGAAATTGAGGGGCATGTTCCAACCCATTGGCTTGTGGGAGGGTTGTGCCATGGGAACCGTTCGGCAGCGGGCAACGATTGCCGATTGGGTGTGGGATATCGGCTCCGGGCGGCGGGAGAAGACCTCAGCATTTTTGCTGGGCCATCCGGAAGTGGTGATTCTGGTTGTGATCCTCTTCTTTTTCAGCGGTGCCTGCACTTCAAATGTGCCCCAAGAAACCGCTTTAGAAACGGGTACCCCCCCTCTTGCTTCTCCGGAACTCGCTCAGACTATATCGCCGGAGGCAAATTCCAGATCTGTGGATGCAAATTCCAGCATGCAGGCCGCCCGGGAAAGCGAACCTTCCGGCACGCCAACTGAGGAGAACCCTGGAGCTGGAAAGATGTACATAAGAAGCCCGGCGTTTGAATCGGGGCAACCGATCCCCCGCCAATTCACGGCGGATGGTCAGGATATCTCGCCTCCCTTAACTTGGGGTAATTGGCCTGAGGGAACGCAGCAATTGGCTCTAATCTGTGATGATCCTGATGCTCCGAGCCCACGGCGGCCTGCCCCGGAGCCTTGGGTGCATTGGGTCATTTATCAGATCCCGCCCGATTGCACCAGGCTGTCGGAAGCGATTCCCCCACAAGAGCGGCTGAACGATCCTTCGGGGACTGCTCAGGGCAAAAACTCTTGGGGCACGGTCGGTTATCGGGGGCCGGCTCCGCCACGGGGCAGTGGCCCGCATCGTTACATCTTCACCCTTTATGCGTTAAGCCAAAAACTGGAATTGAAACCCGGCTTGACGAAACTTGAGCTATTGGCAGCTATCCGAGGACACACCTTGGCCACTGCCCAATTGATTGGAACTTATGAACGCTGATGCCAATTCGTCCGGGGATTCTCCGGAACCGTGTTCGAAGTTGTAACGCATTAGGGTCGCCAAATTCCTGCATCCATGAAGGTGTGAAGGTGCGTCGAGATTTGGCAGAAGAGCCCTAAATCTCGTCGCGGCTATCAAATTTCCGAAGATTGGCATAGTGCGAGCTCAGGTGATGTCAGCGAAGGGTGAGGGTCAGTTCCGACGCGTAAAATGGGAGGAGTTGCCGATGGCCATCCAAGTCACTAGTACCGCTTTTACCCATGGGGCGCCTATCCCCCAAAAATACACGGGGGATGGGCAGGATATTTCGCCGCCTCTTTCGTGGTCTAATTTGCCGAAGGGGACAAAGGAGCTTGTGCTGATTTGTGAGGACCCCGATGCCCCCACACCCGAACCTTGGGTGCATTGGGTGGTGTACAAAATCCCGGCCGAGTTACCGGGCTTGCCCGAGGGTATTCCGAAAGAAGCCCGGGTGAAAAGCCCCGTCACGGTTCTCCAAGGGAAAAATTCGTGGACGATTGGTCAGACGATCGGGTATCGAGGACCGGCGCCTCCACCCGGTAGCGGCGTTCATCGATATTATTTTCGTGTCTATGCCCTGGATGGAAAACCGGTGATTGAACCGGGGAAAGACAAGAAAAGTCTCATGAAGGAAATCTCTGGTCACATCATCGACGAAGGCGAGCTGATGGGAACATATCAGCGCTAGGCAACGATACCGAAAATGTACGCTGCCCGGCTCAGAACAAGTTTTTTGGTGCTACCGAAGGGAGCCATTACAGTTCGGGTTTTGAGGAAATAGTATCCGTCGGCCGTGTGCGAAAGGGACTCCATCGATCGATACGATCGGTGTTGGTCACCTACTGCGGTACGAAAAACGGCATACTCTTCTGAAGCGTGTTTGTGTTTTTTTGTTTCGCGACTTGTGAAGGAACAGGTGGCAATCTGTTACCCCCGAATTCATCGCTCAAACTGGATCGTTACTGCGAGACCGAGAAAGCGATTGGCATACGCTTTGTGGCAGGTCTTTTAAGAGCGTACCCAGCAAAAAGCGTAGCGACTCGTGCCTGATAGCCGCACACACCGGGGCCCCCACCCGGAAGATGAACAACTTTTTGCCCCCAGCACTTGGGGGATTCTCCGCGAAGCCACGAGGGATTTATGTTGGCTTCTTTCGCGCGGGTATGTTAACCCTTCGGCGTTAGCCCTGGTAGGGGATCGCTTTCGGTTGACCGCACGACAGCGTCGCGCCGTTGAGCGCTCGGCTTGCTCCATTGCAGAGCTCAGAAGACGCTTAGAGCACCGATTAGAGATTGAAGCAACGCAAGGAACCACTCTCTGGATTGACGGCTACAATGTACTGACTACGGTCGAGGCTGCTTTGGGCGGAGGGATCATTCTGGCAGCGTGTGATTCCACTTACCGCGATATGGCCAGCATGCACGGACACTATCGCAAAGTGGCCGAGACGCTTCCGGCGCTATATCTCGTGGGAGAAAGCTTATCGGAGTTAGGTTGTACAAGTGCCCGCTGGCTGCTGGATCGCCCCGTTTCAAACAGCGGACGGCTTAAGAAGCTGATCGAGCAAGTGGCCGCAGAAAATGGCTGGCACTGGTCTGTAGAGCTTGTGCCGAACCCCGACCCGCTGCTCATCGACTCGCAAGTCCCCGTAGCGACCGCCGACAGCATCGTTTTGGATTACTGCCATGCTTGGGTAAACCTTTCGCGATGGGTCATTCAGCGGCATGTGCGTACCGCTCGGGTTGTCGATCTTGCCGTTTACGAAGCAGGCAATCTGACGGCAGAACCGTAACCTGCCCTCGGCGGGATTAATTCCGACGGCGTCATTGCTGTGCCTTAGATCGCCCCTGCGTAAATCGTCACCCCGTCAAAAGAGGACCTTTGAGTTGGGCCGCGTAACGGTGAAAAAAGGGAAGACGTTGGGCCGGCAACCGGTCACCTCAATCTTCCAAACCGCTACTTCTTACGATGGCGAATCTTCGAACGCATGCGTCGTTTTTTGCGCCCAATTTTTCGTCTACCCTTTCCTGTTTTCTTAGTGCCCACGAAAGTCTCCCTCGTTTGAAGTTATGCTAATAGTGCGTCAGAAACTAACGTGTTCAACTCGCGCTTTCAAGGGATCATATCGCTGGAGGTTCGGTGCGCGCTACCCGGGAATTAAGCCGGGCCTATGACTTGTGTCATACGCAATCAGTTTTGTGACGCCAACCGTCAAAAACGACTTATTTGATACTCGCTTCCGCCATAAGTTAAAGTTTGTGCGCTCGACCCAAGTTCGCCAAAAATTAAAGGCTGCTTTCCTTCGATGATTCAACGTGCCTGGGTCACCCAAAGCGAAGCAGCCAGCTTGCTACACTTCTTACTATTCTTACTATACCAGCCCTTGTTGCCCGGCCACAAGAGCGGCTGTCATGCCCCGGTCCGGGACTTTCGTCGGGCAAGAGCCGCGGCGGCACCGCATTCACCCTCGGATCGTTGCAGGCAACATGCTGCCGAAGTGTTGGAAAGGTTAGACCCAGCCGGCTTTAAGGCACCTTGGCATGAACCAGCTGACAGATTAATCGAAGAGGCGACTTGCGGCAATAGGTCCCGACGGGGCATCCAGCAATGCCCGAAAGCTATTACGCGGGCGGACCATTGCTGTCGGCGTTTGGTTGGCTTGACTCTGGGGATGATTCATTCAACTTCTCACCCTCAATGCGATATCGTTCTTCCAACCACCGTCCCAGGTCGATCTCTCGACAACGCGAACTACAAAACGGCAATGCCCCGCTGTGATTTGGGTTGAAGAGTCGGTCACAAATCGGGCATCGCCACCGAGTTTCCATGTGCGGAGACTTGCATGCCGCGATCGACGTTCTTGCATCAGGCTTCTTTTTTGGCCGTGGCCTTGGAGCGTGCCTTCCCATTTCCGTTTTTACCATCCTGGCCATTCGAGCGACTCGCTCCATCGGAACCTTTCTCGGCGGCTGCCGCTTTTTTATAAGATTCACTCCGGTAATCTGTTTGGTAAAAACCGGAGCCTCTGAAGAGAATCCCCGCTCCTGGACTGATGAGCCGTCGGACCTTCCGCTTGCCGCACTCCGGGCAGACTTTCACCGGCTCTGCGGTGATCGACTGGAAAAGTTCAAATTGATGCTCGCACGCATCGCACAGATATTCGTAGGTAGGCATGGATCACCTCCTCTTCAGTAGCTCATCATGTCGCCTGATCATCCACGCATCATTCGCCCGATATTGTCGCATTTAATCGTGTTCATGTGTATTGAGACGCCCAACTGAGGGTAGCTCCGCCGAAGACCGAGCATCGCCTGACAAAGCCCGGGCATCTGGGAAAAACGCACCGGCGGCGGGCAATTGCCCCGTATCAGGTCAGCCACTATGCCGCAGTATTCTGACAATACTCCCTAATTGCCTGGCGAATTTGGGTCCAAATTTTTCTTATTTTCGTTTGGGTCCTGATTTTCCCTCGTGGCGCTCCCGAAAGATGGGGGCGGTCCTGAGCAGACGACCACCCGCGCCGGTCGCACCACCCGGTCAAACAGGCGATACCCCTGCTGTAGCACCCGAAGTACCGTATTCGCAGGGACCTCGGTACTGTGTTCTTGAGCAACAGCCTCATGAAAGTGGGGCTCAAAGGGTTGCCCCTCCGCCTCGATTCGCAAGCAATGGTGCCGCGCCAACACTTCCTCGAGCTGAGCGGTTACCATTTGAAAGCCCTGAATGAGCCCCTGCGGATCGGTCGCATTTTGAGCCGCCTGTACGGCTCGGTGCATGTTGTCCAGCACCGGGATCAAGTCCCGCAGTAGTGTAAGCTCGGCATAACGCCGCTGATCTTCGAGCTCGCGAGCCGCGCGTTTCCGATAATTATCCAATTCCGCATGGGCCCGAAGCAGACGGTCCCGAGTCTCTTTCAGCTCCTCTTCCAACTGCTGAAGCTGCGCCGTCAGCGGATGTTCGGCGGCCGCTCCAGTCTCAGAACCTTCGGTAGTCAAGATACTATCCTCCCCAGCCTCCAAAGAGGGGGCGCACGACCTAGCTGATTCGTTGACGTTTGTTGAGGCAGGCGTTTCGTTACTGCCGGAAGAAACTGGTGCCGATGCGGGTGCCCCCAGCGGAATATCGGCAGGCGGTTCGTCCGCAGGCAATTCCTCTTGCGGACGAGGCTTACCTTCCGGTATAGAACGTCTCGGCTTTCGATCCGCCATATTTCGACTCCCGACACGGATAACTTCTGAATCCTCACCCGAGTTTTCAATGGATATAAAGAGCGAAAGTGTGTCAGTTGCCGTAAAACTTAACCGGCAACGAACTTACCTTCGGCTGCACAAATCTACATGTACAGCCGCCGCTCTTTTTCTACTCCAAGGTGAATTCGGAAGAAGAATCCGCGAGGTTAAAGAGTCGTTCTTCCGACTCTCTCAGGTATCCTCATGCCCCGCGCTTCGCGCGTTCCAATTTCCTTAACGCTTCATGATGGCGTGAGGTTTTATGCCGCACGATCTGCGTTTTTTCACTGTTTACAGATTTTTTACTGCTTTCAGAGTTAAGGTTTTTCAAGTTCCGAAAAACTCCCGGAACCTTTGGAAGAAGTTCTTTCGTTGCGGTGAAACCTGAGTATTTTCAAGCTCCGCCAATTGTCGCAAAAGTCTCTCGTATTCCGGCGTCAAGCGTTTTGGAACATCAATATACACCTGCACGATCAAATCACCTCGTCCGTGACCATCTAGCCGAGGCATTCCACGTCCCCGAAGGACAAATTGCTCCCCGTACTGGGTTCCCGGCGGGATAGTCAAGTTTTCCGGGCCATCTAAAGTCGGGATCTCAATCGTAGCTCCCAACGCAGCCTGTGAGTAAGAAATGGGTACCTCGCAGATGAGGTGAGCGCCTTCCCGGCGAAACAGCGGGTGCTCCTTGATATGCACGATACAATAGCAGTCCCCCGGCGGCCCACCTTCAGGACTGGGTTCTCCCTCCCCCCGAAGACGTAAACGAGTACCGTCCGCTACTCCAGCCGGGATTTTTACCTCCCGTGTCACTTCACCAAGCACGAATCCTTGCCCGCCGCAAAAGCGGCACAAGTTTCGAACAATCAGGCCCTTGCCCTGGCAGGTAGGACAGGTGGTTTGGACGCGGATGAAACCCCCAACTTGCACCACCCGGCCGCGGCCCCCGCAATAGGGACATCTTTCCGGTTGGGTTCCGGATGCCGCGCCGCTCCCTCCGCAGCGATCGCACGGTTGATGGCGGTGAAAGCGCACCGTTTTGGAGGTCCCGCGTGCTGCTTCTGAAAAATCGATCGAAATCTCGCAGACGATGTCCTGCCCACGGCGTGCACGCCGCGTCCGTTGGCGCGGCATCCCGAAAAATTCGCCGAAGAGCGAGTCGGAAAAAATGTCGCTAAAGGCTTCGAAAATCTCGCTGATGTCTCGAAATTCAGGAGCCCCACCCGGAATCCCTTCCAAACCCGCATGACCATATCTGTCATAACGGGCCCGCTTTTCCGGATCGCTCAAGACCTCGAACGCCTCGGCAGCTTCCTTAAACTTGGCTACCGCTTCTTCGTCGCCGGGGTTGCGATCCGGATGGTATTTGAGCGCGAGTTTGCGATAAGCTTGCGCAATCTCCTCGGGCGTCGCCGAGCGATCAACGCCCAGCACTTCGTAATAATCGCGTTTGCTAGCCATCGTCGCCATAAGGCAATTGTGTGACGGATAAATTCCCTAAGCGATTATAGCTCCTCGAGCTCGGCTTAGCCCAGAGCCGCGCACCCCAGTTGCCCGCCGAAATACTCAACCGCCCGGTTTCGCGGAGACGGCCTCATCCGGCTGCTAATTCCGACTTCTAAATCAAATCCACCTGAAAACGGACAAAACGTGAAATCAAAGTTATTTCCGCAACGATATGAACCGCGCTGGGGCTGAGTGAGTTTGCTCGAAGCTGCTTGGCGATGTTTGCCAAGCATTTTCGAATTAGTAAGCGCCGACGTAACATCCGAAAAACTCGGGTCATTCGTTAACGGATGCAAACCCGATCAATGAGACCTATTGACGAAAACTGTTCACTAGATGCCTCCGAGACCTCTCGCGCAAAAGCCCCGAGTATTCTCCTTAACTGTTTGGCAACCAAATTGCCTGATGAACTGTTTGGCAGCCAAATTGCCTGAAGCCAAAAGGGGCCACCTCCATTTCGAGACGTGGCCCCGCCAAGTTACCTCGGAATTCTCATCGCCTAGAAGCTACGCTTTTGTGCTCGGCATAATGCCTTTCGGCTAAGTGCCGCCATTTCCTGCGATTTTCGCGTTATCGTCCGCCAGCCGTTTGACGGAAAATAGCAACGATTTTAATTTTCCGCTCACCGCGTTTGGCAGGGCGAATGAACCGCCTAAACATCCGATCTATTATTAAGAAAGCTGTACTGAGGCATCTGCCAAAGCAAGTGTCCTGCGATATTGCTAAGCTTTACCGCGGCACCCCGTGGCCGCCCGGCAAATTACCGCACTGCTCCCTCGACGGCCTTCTTTTTATCCTCGTCTTTCAGGTCCGTTACGAGGGCCTCTGTGGTGAGCATGAGGCCGGCGATACTTGCCGCGTTCTCCAGTGCAATCCGCACTACTTTAAGCGGATCGATGATCCCGGCTTTAAACATATCCACGATCTTGCCGGTATTAGCATCGAAGCCGAAGTTGGTTGGCTTCTGCAAAACTTCTTCGACAATGACCGCGCCGTCGTATCCGCTGTTTTCGGCAATTTGCTCCAGCGGATAGGACAGGACTTGACACACAATATCTACGCCGAGCTTTTCATCGCCCCGGGCATTTTGCCGAGCCTTCTCCACAGCCTCACGGCACCGAAGCAAGGCAACGCCACCCCCGGGGACAATTCCCTCCTCGGCGGCCGCCCGGGTTGCATGCAGAGCATCTTCGACCCGACCCTTCGTCTGTTTCATTTCCGCTTCTGTCGCACCCCCGACAGAAATCACCGCGACACCGCCGGCAAGCTTCGCCAAGCGCTCCTGGAATTTTTCGCGGTCGTAGTCGCTGTCGGTTTCCTCGATTTGCCGCCGTAACTGCGCGATCCGGTTCTTGATGTCCTCTTGTTTACCTTCCCCTCCCACGATTGTGGTCGAATCTTTATCGACCGTAATCTTCTTGGCTCTGCCGAGATGTGCCAGCGTGACATTCTCCAGCTTCAATCCCAGATCTTCGCTGATCATGGTACCACCGGTAAGGATCGCGATGTCGGTGAGCATCGCCTTGCGACGGTCGCCGAAGCCCGGCGCTTTTACCGCGCAAACGTTGAGCACGCCCCGGAGCTTGTTGACCACCAGCATTGTCAGGGCTTCCCCCTCGACATCCTCGGCGATAATCAGGAGCGGCTTACCGGTCTGGGCAACCCGTTCAAGTACGGGGATCAAGTCGCGGAGGTTACTGATTTTCTTCTCATGAATGAGCAGATAGGCATCCTCGAACACACAATCCATGTGCTCTAGACGGTTAATGAAGTATGGGGAGAGGTACCCCTTGTCGAACTGCATCCCTTCAACAATCTCATAGGTGGTTTCTGAAGATTTCCCCTCTTCGACAGTGATCACCCCGTCGCTGCCGACCTTTTCCATGGCCTCAGCCAACAATTCGCCAATTTTCCGATCGTTATTGGCGCTAATAGCACCGACGCTGGCGATTTCTTCTTTGCTTGTGATTTTTTTGGCAATTGTGTAAAGATGATCGACCGCGGCACGAACCCCGCGTTCGATTCCGCGCCGTAAAGCCGTCGGGTTGGCCCCGGCCGTCAAATGCCGAAGGCCCTCACGGTAGATGGCGCGCGCAAGGATCGTCGCCGTGGTGGTGCCGTCACCGGCGATGTCTGATGTCTTGGAGGCTACCTCGTTCACCAATTTCGCCCCCATGTTTTCGAAGCGGTCCTCTAGCTCAATCTCCTTGGCGACCGTCACCCCGTCCTTGGTAACGGTTGGACCACCGTACGTCTTGTCCAGAATGACATTTCGGCCGGTAGGCCCCAAAGTTACTGCGACGGCTTTGGCCAGCTTATCCACGCCGTCGAAAAGCTTCTTACGAGCCTGATCTTCGAACATTAGTTGTTTGGCCACGGTTATCCACCCTCACTTAAAATGGGTTAACCTTCCGCAGAATATTCTCGTGAAGCTTTAGGTTGAGCGGTCGGCTTCCCGACCGGTTTACATGATCGATGCCTGGTACAATCGTTAGTATTTCCTGATTGAGCCACTCAGTCAGCAGGTGAAAGTCTGACCGAAGTTTGCGTTACTCATTGCGGCGTATGGCCGGAACTTGATCGGGCTGTATTGGCTATTTGGACGCTGGATAGTTGCCCGGTTTGTTTTCTTAGGGCGTGTAAGCCGGTTTTTTTCCGCTTCTGAGACGTGCCCTGTATCCCGCATGTCGCCGGGGGACCAAATAAGCTCTTGCTCGTCAACCCCTTTCGCCTTGCGGCACCCCACAATTGCCGCCTGGACCGATCACTGCCACGGGTGAAGGTTCTCTTGCGGTCTTCACGTTTTCGGGAGTAACCTCCACGATTCAGTGATCCAGAGTAATCTCCACCCGCGGGTAACCGGGCTCGCCAAGCGTCTCCAACGCCTTGTTCTAACCCTTGACTACCTTGGCTAGGATATCGCTTTCGCGGAGAATCTTAATTTCCCGGCCGTCGATCTCGATATCGGTGCCGGAATACTTCCCGTAGATAACCTCGTCCCCAACGGCGACCGACATCGGGCTTCTTTGACCGTTGTCCAGGAGTTTGCCCGGTCCAACCGCCAGCACCGTTCCCCGCTGCGGCTTTTCCTTAGCCGTATCCGGCAACACGATTCCACCAGCGGTCTTTTCCTCGGCTTCTACCGGCTCAACCACCACACGATCATCCAACGGTTTAAGGTTAATTTCCTTTGCCATAGCTTAGTTCCCCATCTAGTATGTCAGATTTTTTGTTTCACCTATCAACCCTTACCTGATCAATAAGCTTAGCTTCCAAGAAACACTCGCCGATTGCGTAACAGTCGCCGATTTTGCCACTCTGGTGAATCGAACCACGGTTTTAGACTCACTCTTCGAAGTCCTCCATGTCCTCGTGGCCTCGCGGTCGCTTCTCAGGTTTTTTCTTCGGAATATCCGTCACGAGGCACGAAGTAGTCAGCAGTAAAGAAGCCACACTGGTCCCGTTCTGCAAAGCGACCCGAACCACTTTAGCTGGGTCGATGATGCCCGCTTCAACCATATCGCAATAGACGCCCTTTTCCGCGTCGAAACCCTCGTTCTTGTTCTTTGCTTGCTTGACTTTATTCACGGCAACGGCGCCGTCGTAACCGGCGTTTTCTGCGATATAGTAGAGCGGCATCTCTAGGGCCTTTTGCACAACCTTGGCCCCCAGCTTCTCGTCACCATCGAGTTCCAGCTTATCGATTGCCTTGCTCGCACGAATCAAGGCAACCCCACCACCGGGAACGATGCCCTCTTCCAAGGCCGCCTGCGTGGCCGCACGGGCATCTTCCATCAAGGTTTTCCGTTCTTTCATCTCGGTTTCGGTGGCAGCTCCCACGTGGATTTGAGCCACACCGCCGGCCAACTTAGCGAGGCGCTCCTGAAGTTTTTCACGATCGTAATCGCTCGTTGTTGTCTCGATTTCTTTGCGGATTTGTTCGGCGCGGCCCTCAATAGCTTCCTTTTTGCCACCGCCGCCAACGATCGTGGTATAATCGGCAGTGACGATCACCTTTTTCGCTGTCCCTAAATCGGAGAGCTTCAGCGACTCCAAGCTGATCCCCAAATCCTTAAAGATCGGCTGCCCACCGGTGAGGATAGCGATGTCACCCAGCATTGCCTTCCGGCGTTCGCCATATCCGGGGGCTTTCACGGCACACGCGCTGAGGATACCCCGCATTTTGTTGACCACAAGCGTAGCGAGAGCTTCGCCTTCAACCTCTTCCGCGATGACCAGCAACGGCCGCCCGGAACGGCTCACGGCCTCCAGCAAGGGAATGAGCGGTTTGGCAGTTGAGAGCTTTTCTTCGTGAACCAGGATGTAGCAATTCTCCAGTTCACAGGTTTGCTCGTCTTGATTAGTGATAAAGTGGGGAGAGAGATAACCCCGGTCAAACTGCATTCCTTCAACCAGCTCGACCGTGGTTTCGGACTGCCGCCCCTCCTCGACGGTGATTACGCCGTCTTTGCCCACTTTCATGAAGGCATCCGCCAGCACCGCGCCGATCGACGGATCGTTGTTGCCGGCAATGGTGGCTACCTGCATGATTTCCTTTTTGTTTTTGTCGTCGATCTTTCGGGCCAACCGTTTGATCTCTTCAACCACCGCTTCGGTGGCCGCGTGCATCCCGCGCGCCAAGGACATAGGGTCGGCCCCCGCGGCAATCATGCGGAGCCCTTCCCGATACATGGCCTCTGCGAGAACGGTGGCCGTTGTGGTGCCGTCACCGGCCACATCGTTAGTCTTTGATGCAGCCTCTTTAACTAATTGCGCAGCGAGGTTTTCAAACGGATTCTCCAGACTGATGTCCTCCGCGACCGTGACGCCATCCTTGGTGATTTTCGGTGATCCCCAACCCTTATCGAGTACGGCATTCCGGCCGCGAGGCCCCAAGGTAGAACGCACGGCCCGAGTTAGCTTCGTCACCCCCGAGGCGAGGGACAATCGGGCAGCGTCTTCGAATTGCATTTGCTTTGCCACCGTTGACTCCTCCTATGCGTTCGTTTCCCGCGAATAGCACGAATAGCAAATGGCATTTTCACCAGAGACTTCTTACGAATTTTTTCCAATGTTTTTGCAGAAGTTGCGCTTGAATCGCTCCGGAGATCGGGTCCGCGAAGTTTTTCGCCCACTCAAAACTTGTAGGCTTCCAATACTCGCCAATAATCGGGGCAAAAACCCATTTCGCTTTTCGTAAGTCCTTTCAAGTTTCCTAAGGCTATTGACTGCCTTTCCAATTTCTCGCAGGGGTTTTCCGGTCTTAAACCACGGAGAGAACAATGACCTCCAAAAATGGCGATGGCAGGCCGCCAGCGGCTTTCAGAGAAACGCAGCGACTAAATGGCAGTGAAGCTTTACTTGCCTGAAAACGGCAGCAATCAGTGTGCCAACTTCACGGTTCAGCCGTAACATCCTACCTACATAAGACTTCCGCCGATACACGACAAACCGATCGGATTCAAAATTTGGAAGGTTGCCATAATGGCAGGGAGGATTTTAGGGGCAGAACCGCCCGGAGTATTTTCCCGGCTTGGTCGTGTCAACCCCTCGTTTTTTATCAGTTTTCCGGCGGACAGGTCAGGGAACACGATTTTTGGCACCCGTAAACCTTATGCGGTCACTAATGTAAAAGCTGTCACAAATCAGCGGGTGAATGGCCATAAAGTTTATTAGGTAATGGTCGTTTATCTGAACTTGTTTTCGCTAACATGCTTGAGTGTGCCCGAATTCGGGGATACGCTATCGCTGGGTTCTAGGGAAGGTTTCAGAGGGGATCGTAGGATTGGATCAACGTTTTGCCCAGCAATGTTCCAGCGTTTGGGTTATCTCGCGCGGAGATTGCAGCTTTTTGGCCAGATATCACCAACAACCCATTGATGGGTTACCTCGCGCGCGGAGATCGCCGTTGCGGCGGAGATGGGAGTTGGCGATTAGCAGCGGTAGTAATCTGGAGGTTAAACTGAGGCAGATAGCATGGGCTGGCGTAAACAACTTTTCCGAAAAAAACTGCCGCTTTAGACCAATGGAAGTCGGGATTCCATTAGGCGAAAAAACATTGAGGTCATGAGGCAGTTTGGTGACTCTCGTTTTGTCGCAGAAGTAACTCACGAGGTGCCGAGGGCTCGGCGTGGGGCACAAAGAGCAGAAATTGGAGATCACATTTAATCGGTTCGGCATAGACATTCGGCAGAGGTATGAATTAACGTTCCATCTGACGTACGAAGGGCTAACGCATGAGGACCTCAACAGGTGCGGTTTCCCGCCGCCAATTCTTGAATCGCAGCATCCAGACAGCGGGACTCGTCGGGGTTGCTCCACAGTTTGTTCCGGCAACGGTGCTCGCGTCTTCCGGGCGTAAAGGCGCTAATGAACGAATTTACATTGGGCACATTGGTGTCGGTGGGCGGGGCCTGTCGCTTTACGACGAGTTGGGGGCTTTGCGGCAGGCCGGTGAGTGCGAAAGTGTGGCTGTCTGCGACGTCGACGAAAAACGTTTGGAGCGGGCCGCCAAACGACTCGGGCCGAAAGTCGCCGTTTACCGTGATTATCGCTATGTGTTGCTTCGGAAAGACATCGACGCCGTAGTGATCGGCACGCCGGATCACTGGCACGCTGTGCAATTTGTGCATGCTGCCGAATGCAGCAAGCACATCTACTGCGAGAAGCCGGCATGTTGCACCATCGAAGAAAGTAAAGCGATGGTAGCGGCCGCAAAAAAGGCGAAGATCGCCAGCCAAATCGGCTCGCAGGGGCGGTCTCAGCCGGAAGCCTATCTAATGCACCGCTATCTGGCTAACGGAGTGATTGGGAAGGTGCACCGCGTAGAGTGTTTTCACTATCCCAGCCCCGAGGATCACTCTCGTACCCCGGATAGTGACCCACCCCCGGAATTAGATTGGGATTTGTGGCTTGGCCCGCTCCCGTGGCGGCCCTATAACGCGCGATATTTGCACGGGGTATTCCGTTGGCTGCTGGAGTCAGGGGGCGGACAGATCCGCGACCGGGGGGCTCATGTTATGAGCTGCGCGAAGTACTGGTTGGACGCCGATCATCAAGGTCCGGTTTGGGTGGAAGCCACGGGCACGCCACCCAGCGAAGGCCTCTGGGATAGCGCTGTGCTGATGAATGTGACATACAAATTTGAAAATCCGGATTGGATCATGACTTGGACCCAGATGCCCATGGAAGAAGTCACTCGGCGCTATCCGGCGGAAGAGCGTACTGCGGAAGAGCTGGCTCAACCGGGAATCACCAAGATAATTCGTCCCGGGTACGGCGCCGTGTATCATGGCGAGCATGGCACTTGCATGCATTGGGGAGGCGACGGGGGTACTTGGGCCGAACGCAAAGTTCGCCAGTGGCAACCGCCCCCGGGAGCTAAGGACGTGTACAAAAGTCCCGGTCACATGGAAGATTGGTTCCTGGGAATTCGCACGGGCAAGAAGTGCATTATGGACATCGAGTACGGGGCGGGGGTTGCCAACCTTTGTATCCTCGGCAATCTATCGTACATTTTGGGCCGGAGATTACATTGGGACGAGTCCAAATGGGAAATCGTGGGAGATGAACAGGCCCAGCGTTTGGCTTCTCGACCTCAGCGATTTCCATACACCTTGTAAATTTGGAATTTAAGTAAATAAGCTTATCACGAGTTATCACGAAGGCGCAGTAACTACCTTGCGAGGGCCCAAAAATCTCAAGGACCGCCTTCAAAATTGAAGGCGTCTTTCATGAGGCACGTTTGAGGGGCGGTTGATGTTCCTTGAGCTTTCCTTCGTGCGCTTTGGGGAATTTTTTGTCTGGAAAACGGAGGGTCGAAGATGCCAAATGGCACCAGGCGGTTTATTAAGCTTTTCGCCGAGGAAGACATCGGTACGCAGCTCTCGTTGCCGCGCATTTTCCTTCGTGGTTGCGGGCGTCCCGGGGCACGATCGCTTCCAAAGATCGTCTTGGTAGCCACGTTCGGGAGCTTCTTGGTAGCCCCGTTTTTGGCGTGCTTCAGCTTGGTATTAGGTGGCTCCAAGGTATTTGGAGCATCATCCGCAAGACATGACCAAGTAGACTCCGAGCTTAAACTACTTTGGGAGATTGGCACGGCGGATGACCGACCCCAAGAATTTGCCCTCGCTCCCGATCGCTTCGCCGAATTTCGCGAAGATCCCGTTTTCATCGTGGGGCTTTCCCGACCTGAAAAGGACTGGAACTATGTTCATCCTGGCCCTACGGATCAGTGGGCGGGAAGCCGCGCGCATACCTTTGCGGTGTTTTTCGGTCTTGCGGATCGGCCAACCAGTGCGTGTCGGCTTATTGTTGATTTGGTAGATAGCCATCCTACGGTCTTTCCGCGGTTGCAGATTGTCTTAAATGGGCGTGTGGTGGCGGATAGCAGACTACCGGCAGGTTCCGAAGGTTCGGTTCATGGCAATCTGTCGGAGGCGAAGGAGCGGCGGCTCGAAGTGAATATCCCCGCGGAGTTTTTCGCTCGAGGAACCAATACCCTGGAACTGATTACTGTGGAGGGGAGTTGGCTCATTTATGATCAGGTCGCCCTTTTCGCGCCTTCTAACGTGCAATTGGTCGCAGTAAACGACCAACTGTTGGTCCGGAAAATTCGGCCTTTGCCAGCCTTAATCGAGTATCAGGGGGAGCTACGCCAGGTGATCGAATGTCAAATCACCAGCAGCCTGGAAGAAACGATTCGGCTGGAGGCAAAATGGGGCTTAAGTCCTGGTTGGTCGTGCGAACTTCCGCGCGGTGATCACGTGGTTTATGTCCCGGTAAGTCGGGTTCAAGAGCCCACCGATAGCGTCCTCGTGCTACGGGTTGGGGACAAGACTGTGGTAGAGCGCAAAATCAGTATAAGGCCGGTACGGGCATGGACGGTTTATATCCTGCCACACTCCCACGTGGACATTGGATACACCGAATTGCAAACCAAAATCGAGCAGGATCATTGGCGGTTTTTCGAGGAAGCGATCGAGGCTGCTTGGAAGACGAGCGATGGCCCCGCTGAGGCCGTTTTCCGATGGAATGTAGAGGTCCTTTGGGCTGTAGACAGCTATTTGAGGCAGGCTTCTCCTGAGAAAAAAGAGGCTTTTCTGGCTGCTGTCCGCGAGGGGCACCTTGGGCTTCAGGCTTTGTATGGAAATCAGTTGACCGCTCTCTGTCGCCCCGAGGAACTGGTGCGTCTGATCGATTGCGCGGCGAGGCTTTCGCAGGAGTACGGTCTGACCATCGACTCGGCAATGATCAGCGATGTACCGGGCTATACCTGGGGGCTCGTATCTGTTCTCGCCGACGCGGGCGTGAAGTATTTTTCGATCGGGCCGAATCTGGGACACCGGGTTGGGCACACGCTTCGGGTTTGGGGGGATCAAGCGTTTTGGTGGCGATCGCCCGATGGGCAGCATCGTGTTCTATGTTGGGTTCCTCGCCGCGGTTATTACAGGGGCTTCTTGGGCGAGGAGGCCCTGTGGGAGCATCTTACTGAGTTAGAAAAATCAGGTTACCCGCTTGAAATTGTTCAATTGAGGCACTGTGCGGGCGACAACGCTGGGCCGGATGTATCGATCAGCTCTTTTGTCCGCGAGTGGAATAGCCGTTTCACCTTTCCTAAGTTGGTAATTGCTACGAGCTCGGAGATGATGCAGGAACTCGAAAGACGTCACGGAGATGCGCTGCCTGAGGTAGGCGGTGATTTTACCCCATATTGGGAAGACGGGGCAGCCTCTTCCGCACTGGAAACGGCGTTGAACCGAGATGCGGCCGAGCGTTTGGTCATGGCTGAGGCGCTCTGGGCGCGGTGGCGAGCCCGCGAATATCCTGATGAAGCATTTTACCAAGCATGGCGTAATGTGTTGCTTTACGATGAACATACTTGGGGGGCTTACAACAGTGTGACGGAGCCCGATAGTCCTTTTGCCCAAGCGCAATGGGCCATCAAGCGGCAATTCGCTGTTGACGCCGATCGGCAATCGCGGGAGCTGTTTCTTCAGGCTGTTGCACCCCTGATGATCGATGCCCAGGAGAACTCTGGGCATCTGTTGGTCCTCAATCCTTGTGGGTGGACGCGCAGCGGCCTCGTCGTAATTCCGCAACAGTGGGCGGCTGAGAGTGATTGCGTGGTCGATGGGGTCGGAAGGCGATTGCCGACCCAGAGACTCCGAGATGGTCGGCTTGCTTTTTTGAGCGGTCCGATTCCCGGCTATGGGGCTGTGACGTCCAAGCTTCAAAATAATAGTGCGGCTTTCAGCCCGCCGTCGGCGGTCCCGACAGCCCCGGCAGCCCCCGCGGCCCGCGCGGTGGGAAATCGATTGGAAAACTCGCGGCTTTTGGTGGAGATCGATCCGGAAACCGGAGCGGTGGCAAAGATGCTCGATAAGATTACCGCTGTGGATTTCGTCGATCGGTCGGGAGGTTTAGGGTTGGCGGATTATTTCTATGTGGCAGGCCGGGATCCTTCGGCCGCCCAACGCGCGGAGGGTCCGGTCACTATCGAAGTGCTCGAAGGTGGACCTTTGGTGGCCGCAATTCGGGTCCAGTCACCGGCCCCAGGAGCGCATCGACTCATCCGTACGTACCAATTGGTTGAAGGGCAGGACGATCTGCAGATTACGGTGACCATCGATAAGCAGAAAGTCCGTACGCCGGAGGGAGTCCACCTAGCCTTCCCCTTCGCCGTAAGTGGCGGCACGGTTCGAATGGAGATTCCATGGGGAATCGTTAGACCGGAGGTGGATCAGTTGCCGGGGGCTTGCCGCAACTATTTTACGGTCCAGCGTTGGATCGATGTCTCGAGCGACCGAATGGGTATTACCTGGGTTAATTTGCATGCACCGATGGTGGAATTGGGCGCGATCCGGGTCGATGTTCCCAAACCTTTTCAGCCCGAAGGTTGGCTGACGGAAATCCCTCCTTCGCAGACGATTTACTCGTATGTGATGAACAATTATTGGGAGACGAACTATAAGGCCGATCAAGAGGGGCCGACGACGTTTGAGTATTATTTGCGGCCGAATGAGGGCGGATTCAATCCTGCTTCCGTTGCTCGATATGCGGTGGGGCGTAATCGGCCGCTAGTGGTCATTCCTGCCGGTGGAAAAGTGCCGCCACAGCTCGGTGCTCCTGTGATTTTGCAACCAGACGAAATCCTGCCGGAAACTTTCAAAGTGTCTCGCGACGGTAAAGGATTCATTCTTCGGCTTTTCGGCACCGTTTTACAACCTACAGAATTGCGTATTTTGCCCGGACCTGCGGCCTCATGGTCGAAGGTGTACCGAAGCAATCTCTTGGAAGAAAAGCTTGAGCCGATCGATGGCATCGCGGTCATTTCGCCGCTGGAATTGATTACGTTGAGATTGGAATAGTATCGCTAAAGCCGTAGCAGACGGCGCAATTCTCAGCCGGAAATTCCGCCGTGCTGATATAATCTCATCTTTTCCAAATAGCTCCCCTTGTTTACGCTAACGGTGTATTCGTGCTATTCGTGCGGCGTTGTCGGAGCATGCTGCGCTGCCCTTAAAGTGCAGCTCAGAGTGGGATTATTCGGAAGAAGAGTTGGCCGCTGGTAGGATTCTTCCAGCAGGCGAGGATAGCCTGCCTTGCAATCAAAAAGGACGCAACGGCAAACTCCGCGAAAAATTCAGGAACTTTTCTTTCCTTAAAGCGTCAAAAATACTGAGGTTCTGCCATTGGCTCGGTTGGAGATCCGCTCGGCTTTTGCGAGCTTCTCGACGGATTGACGCAGATTTCAACTTTGAATCTGAATTTGTTGCCAGAGTGCCGGTGAGCCATTGACCAGGCCGCATGAGAATAAAAGAACGGCTGTATAAACCGTGAGAAAGTTAATCGCGTCGCCCCTTTGACGAATCATTCTTCGGCAAACGACGTTGGCACCGCGAAGGGTAGTCCCCTGCTAAAAAGGAAAGATTGATATGGTGGAAAGAATGGGTGGCTTACTTGGGAAGAGGGGTATCGCTTCGGGATGGCTTTTGGTAACAGCGGTTGGTTTGGTTGTGGGGGTTGTGATTGGCCCACAAATTTGGGGGAATGCCCCGGCTGCTGCTCCTACCTGGGCAGAGTCTTTCGCGAAAGCAAAGCAGCTCATTGAAGACGGCAATTTTGCAGATGCCTACAGGATCCTTCAGCCGCTGGTGGTTGACCCGCAGGCGGACCCACGGTTGATTGGCTCTGCCATCCATGAGGCAGTCGATTGCCTCCAACGATTGGCCCGCACCGAGGAAGTTGATGGCTTGCTGGAATCGGTTGCAGCCTCCCAAAAGCATAATTGGCGTGCTTTAGAGGCCGTGGCCGAAGATTATTTCCGAATTCCACACTTCGGATTCATGATCGCGGGGCAATTTCAGCGCGGACACCATCGTGGGGGCGGTGAGTTTGTCAATAGTTTCGAGCGCGATCGTGTTCGGGCTCTTCAGCTCATGCACCAAGCGATGCCTTTGGCCACCGCCGAGCAGACTTCTCGAGCTGATGTGGGCCAGTTTTTCCTTCGGTTTGCTACGTACCTTCTGGGCAATCGTCTTGAGCGCGGGGCTTGGCGGCTCCAAGCCCTCACGGATCTGAGCACATTGCCGGATTATGAGCCCGGTTGGCAAGCGATCGACTCGCCCCGGGGGGCACCGGTGGATTCAGAGGGGAATCCGATTTTCTACAACGTCCCTGCAAATTGGGAAGCTGCGCAAAACGATGGTGAACGCTGGCGGTGGTGCCTGATTCAGGCTGCGGAATGGAATGCGTCTTTACTTCACGAAACGCGGCTTGAATGGGCTGATTTTCTGCGAAGCCAGTTCGGGGTGGAAACCTTGGCGGAGCTCGGTTGGTTCCGGCTCGATGAAGATGAATCCGCGTTGGATCGATCGGCAGCAATTTTCGCGCTTCATACGTTGAGTGATGACGAGACGATAGCACGGCTTGCTACGGGTGTGCGGCGGTTCTCGTTGCCTGAGGAATTCAACCCCGTTCGAATTTATCAACAAGTAGCTCAGGAGGCCCAGGGAGATCTCAAAGCCCGCGCTTGGAGGAGCCTGGCAGAAATTTTTGAGAACCGGCGTCAGTTCCCGCGTGCGGCCGAATATTGGCGGAAATTGTCGACGGGTTTCAGCCCTGCACAAACTCAGGAGGCTAAACACCGTTTACAACAAATCGAGGGCAATTGGGGAAGGTTTGAGCCGGTGCTGACGCAACCGGCAGGAAGAGGGGCTACCATCGATTTCCGCTTTCGCAACGGCCGCGAAGTGGAGTTCACGGCCCACGAGATCCGAGTTGCCGAGCTCCTTAGCGACGTTAAAGCTTATTTGAAGAGCAATCCTCAGCGATTGTCGCATGATCGCTTCATGGTGGAAAACCTTGGGTATCTCTTGGTGCAGCAGAACCAAAGGCGGTACCTTGGGCCGGAGGTCGCACGCTGGAGGCTCGGGCTTGAGCCGCGGCCGCAGCATTTTGATCGCCGGATCACGGTAAGTACACCGCTTCAAAAGCCCGGGGCTTACTTTCTTACGGCGAAAATGACCGGTGGCAACACAAGCCATGTGGTTGTTTGGATCGCGGACACGGCCATCGTCCAAAAGCCGCTGGATCGCCGAACGTGGTACTACGTAGGTGACGCCATTACCGGAGCGCCGGTTGCTCGGGCCAATGTGGAATTTTTCGGCTTCCGCCAGAAGCACTTGGGCGGCAATCGCTTTGATGTGGAAGTACGACAATTCGCGCATTGGACCGACGAGAATGGGCAGGTCGCGCTTACACGATCGGAAATGAGCGAGGAGTATCAATGGCTGGTGATTGCCCGCGGACCTAGGGAACGATTCGCTTATTTAGGCTTCCGCGGAGTTTGGTTCACCGAGCGATACGATCCGCAGTATGAAGCGACAAAGGTCTTCGCCATCACCGATCGGCCGGTTTATCGCCCCGGACAAACCGTTCATTACAAGCTTTGGGTCCGACATGCGAAGTATGATCTCCAGGATACTTCCGAGTTTGCGGGGCGATCGTTCGTCGTTGAGGTTTACGATCCGCGGGGCGAACGCATTGTTTCCGAATCGAAAACTGCCGACGCCTTCGGCGGTCTGTTGGGACAATACGAGTTGCCAGCCGACGCCACTTTGGGTGTCTACAGTGTTCAAGTGAAGGATTTGGGCGGGGGCTCTTTCCGGGTTGAAGAGTACAAGAAACCGGAGTTCGAAGTCCTGGTCGAAGCCCCTCCCGAGCCGGTCCGCCTCGGCGAGAAAGTAACGGCGAAAGTCAAGGCGAATTATTATTTCGGGGCACCGGTGACCCAGGCGAAGGTCAAGTACAAAGTCCTTCGTCATAGTTTCACGGGGCGATGGTACCCCCCTGCGCCTTGGGATTGGCTTTACGGTCCGGGGTACTGGTGGTTTGCCTACGATTATGCGTGGTATCCGGGGTGGCGATTGTGGGGTTGCCCGCGACCTTCACCCGTTTGGTGGCACATCGGGGTAACACCGCCCGAATTGGTGGCCGAGCAAGAAGTGCCGATTGGTGAAGACGGGACCGTTTCGATTACGCTCGATACCGCTTCGGCTTTGGCCCTTCACCCCGATCAGGATCACCGATACGAGATTACAGCTGAAGTGACCGACCAATCCCGGCGGACCATCGTCGGCACAGGGCAGGTCCTTGTCGCGCGGAAACCGTTTCAGGTTTATGTTTGGGTCGATCGGGGCTATCTACGGGCAGGCGAGACCTTCAGCGTGTCGACCCAAGCCCGGCGGCTAGATGGCCAGCCCGTGGAAGGTGAAGGTACGCTCCGGCTCATGCGAATTCGGTACCCCGAGGGTAAACCTGTCGAACAATTAGTTCATGAACAGCCGCTAAACACCGACGCCACGGGTAGGGCTTCGTGTCAGCTACGTGCCGGGGAACCGGGACAATTTCGGGTTTCCGTCAGTTTGTCTGACCGGCAAGGGCATACCATCGAGGGGGGATACGTGTTTTCGGTTGTCGGTCCCGAACTCGAGCGTGCCGAGTTCGAATTCAACGAATTGGAGCTCGTCCCGGATAGGCGGGAGTATCAGCCGGGTCAAACGGTGCAGCTTCAGGTCAACACGCGGCAAGCCGACAGTACGGTGCTTTTGTTCTTACGGCCAACCAACGGCGTTTATTTACCGCCGCAAGTCATCCGACTTCGGGGGAAGACCGCAATCGTTCCCATTCCTGTTACCACCCGGGACATGCCGAACTTTTTCGTCGAGGCGATGACGATAGGCGGAGCGCGCGTCCACGTGGAGGTCAGACAGATTGCCGTCCCGCCCGAAAAGCGAGTCCTCAACGTTGAACTTTTGCCGTCGAAAACCGCTTATCGTCCGGGGGAGGCAGCGAAGGTTCAAATGCGGCTTACCGATTTCCATGGTCGGCCGTTTGTCGGGTCGATGGTCGTGGCGATTTACGACAAGGCTTTGGAGTACATCTCCGGGGGTTCGAATGTACCGGAGATCCGGGAGTTTTTCTGGCGTTGGCAGCGTCATCATCGGCCGCACAGCACGACGAATTTGGACCGTGTCGAGCCAAACTGGGTGCCACCGAAGACGATGGGGATGGCGGATTTGGGGCTTTTCGGTGGCGAATTGGGCCCGGAACGCCTGCGGGCTTCGAGAGCGCGAGCCGGTGCCACAGATCGCCTATTTTTCGGACGAAATCAAGCCCCGGGGGGTCTCGGTGGAGGTGTGGCCGCAGGTTTGAATGGGGCTCCGGCTCGGCCCATGGCCGCAGCTCCGGCCATGGAAGCGGCCGCTGACGCGAGCACGGTCGAGGAAAAGCAAGCCGCTCTGCCCGGCGCCCCAGCCCCCGATGGTGGCCCTGGTTCTCTTGTGCAGCCCATGATCCGCACTGCTTTCGCCGATACGGCCCTTTGGGTGGGGAACCTGGAAACTCAGTCGGATGGTACTGCCGAAGTCTCCCTCCAAATGCCGGAAAACTTGACCACCTGGCGGGTATGTGCCTGGGCCATGGGGCATGGCACCAAGGTCGGCGAAGCGCAAACGGAAGTGATTACCCGGAAAGATCTGATCATTCGGTTGCAGGCTCCGCGCTTTTTCATCGAGCGGGATGAGGTGGTCCTTTCCGCGAATGTTCATAACTATTTAACGCGAAGCAAACAGGTGCAAGTGAGCCTTGAGCTTGAAGGCGACGCCCTTCGCCCGCTTGTGCCTCCGGAGCTGGCGACCGAATCGTATCTGACGCGGACGGTGGAAGTGGGCTCTGGCGGCGAAGTCCGCGTGGATTGGCGGGTCGCTGTCACGGCCGAGGGTACCGCCACCGTTCGCATGAAAGCGTTGACGGACGAAGAGTCCGATGCCATGCAGCTACAGTTGCCGTGCTATGTCCATGGAATGCTGAAGATGGATAGCTACTGTGGCGTCCTCCGGCCGGAGGAGGAGCAAGCGCAGATTACGGTGCGAGTGCCGGAGGAGCGTCGTCCGGAGCAAACACGGCTTGAAGTCCGCTGGTCACCCACGCTGGCCGGAGCGCTAGTCGACGCCCTTCCTTATCTGGTCGATTACCCCTACGGCTGCACCGAGCAGACGTTGAACCGCTTTCTCCCCACAGTGATTGTGCAGCGGGTTTTGATCGACATGGGCATCGACCTTGAAGAAGTTCGACGTAAGCAGGTCAATCTCAATCCGCAGGAACTGGGCCCGGCAACCGAGCGCGCCCGCCAGTGGCAGCGCTATCAGCGGAACCCGGTTTTCGATCGGGCCGAGGTAGATCGCATGGTTAGGGCCGGCGTTCAAGCCCTGACCGAAATGCAGCTCTCCGACGGAGGTTGGGGGTGGTTCTCCGGTTATGGGGAGCATTCCAGCCCTCATATGACGGCTTATGTGGTGCACGGTCTGCAAGTGGCTCACCAGAACGACGTCGCCATCGTTCCGGAGGTGCTCGAACGTGGCGTGGCCTGGCTGAAAACTTATCAGGAGGAGCAATTGCGGCGGTTGGAAAACGGCGAGAAAAAACCTCCGGTGAAACCATGGAAAAGCCATGCCGATAACCTCGACGCATTCGTGTACATGGTGCTGGTTGATAGCGGGATCGATGAACCGCGAATGCGTGAATATCTGTACCGGGACCGTCTGAAACTGTCCGCTTACTGCCTAGCGATGCTTGGGCTGGCCGTCGAAAAACTGGGCGACAAGCCGAAGCTTGAAATGATCCTTCAGAACCTGCGGCAATACGTTCAGCAAGACGACGAGAATCAAACCGCTTGGCTGCGCCTTCCTGAGGGGAGTTGGTGGTATTGGTATGGGAGTCAATTTGAAGCCCAAGCATACTACCTGAAGCTTTTGGCGCGAACGGATCCGCGCGGCGAATTGGCCCGCCGCTTGGTCAAGTATTTGCTCAATAATCGCAAGCACGCCACCTACTGGAACAGCACACGCGATACCGCGCTTTGCATCGAGGCTATGGCCGAATTCCTTCGCGCTAGTGGCGAAGCCAAGCCGGAGATGACCGTGGAAATCCTCGTCGATGGCCAGCTTCAAAAAGCCGTCGAAATTACGCCGCAAAACCTCTTTGCATTTGACGGCGCACTGGTGATCGAAGGCGAAGGCCTCGGCTCCGGCGAGCATAAGATCGAGCTTCGCAGACGGGGCCGCGGTCCCCTGTATTTCAATGCGTATTTGACGACCTTTAGCTTGGAGGATTATATCCCCAAGGCGGGTCTGGAAATTAAAGTCGATCGCCGCTATTACCGGCTGAAGCCGGTGGAGGCGACCGTCCAGGCGGCCGGTTCTCGAGGACAATTGGTCCAGCAGCGTGTCGAGAAATATGAGCGGGAACCTTTGAGCGATTTAGCCATTCTCAAAAGTGGCGATTTGGTTGAAGTGGAGTTGGAAATCGAAAGCAAAAACGATTATGAGTATTTGGTGTTCGAGGATATGAAGCCGGCCGGCTTTGAACCCGTCGATCTCCGCAGCGGATATACCGGCAACCCGCTGGGGGCATACGTCGAATTCCGGGACAACCGAGTGGTCTTCTTCACCCGGTGGCTGGCTCAAGGCCGACACAGCGTCGCCTATCGGTTGCGGGCAGAAATCCCGGGCCGATTCAGTGCCCTTCCCACGCGGGCCGCGGCAATGTACGCCCCGGAACTCCGGGCCAACTCCTCAGAAATCAAGCTCAATATAGTGGATTGACGTGTCTACTTGGGGGATTAAGTTGCTCAATACGCCCAAGACCCGGGTTAGAGCTGTCCTTTGGCACGGCGGAAAGCTGCGGTGGAGCCGAAAATGGGCTGGAGCCCAAAATAGGCGCGGCGGCAACCGGACTCGATTTGCCTCGGATTGCCGCCTGTGTTCTGACGAAAGCCGGCCAAAAAGCGGACGTTGCGGTCGTCCGCTTCTCGCGGCTTCAAATTGGTTGCGAAAACAGCTTCACGCGCTAGCGATTGCAGCCTCCGTTATTCCAAGGGGTGATTTCCATCACTTCCAAGCGAACGTTCTCGTCGGAGGTATCACCGGAGTCATGGGGAGTGGAGGCTGGGAGTGCTCAAGATCACAACTTCCATCACTTGAAATCGCGACTCCAGCCCACCAAATCTGCAACTTTGCCGGGGTCTTTCCGCGAAAAATCATGCCATCGTTTCGCGAAAGCTTGCGGGTTATTGCCGGACTTTGAACCGGCCGACCAACTGCCGCAGGGTGCTGGCCTGGGCTCCGAGCTGCTCGCTGCTGGAGGCTAGCTCCTCGCTGCCGGCAGCCGCTTGCTCGACCACTTGCGAGACATTCTGCATGGCCCGACCCACCTCTTCGGCACTGGCTGCTTGTTGGACGGTTGTCGAAGCGATCCCCGAGATCTTCGCACCCACCGACTCCACGGCCTGGATGATTCTTTGCAAGGCTTCAGCGGTTTGGTGGCTGAGGTTTACCCCGTCCTCCACGCGGGCGGTGGACTCTTTGATGAGTTTCGTGATTTCTCCGGCCGCCTGGTTGGCCCGCTCGGCCAATTTGCGCACCTCATCGGCCACCACGGCGAAGCCCATGCCGTGTTCGCCGGCCCGGGCCGCTTCAATCGCCGCATTGAGGGCCAGTAGGTTCGTCTGGCTGGCGATTTCGGAGATGACGCGAATAATCTCCGCGATCTGCTGTGAGCTGGCACGAATGAGGGCCATCGCGTCGCTGGATTTTTGAACGGCCTGACGTCCTTGTTCTGCTATACCGATCGTATCTTGCGCAAAGCGGTTAACTTCTTCGGCGGCCTGGCTGACTTCCTTGACCATCCGCGTCAATTGTTGCAACGACGCATTGACTTGTTCGACACTGGCGCTTTGCTCTTGGGCACCGGAGGCCAGCGATTGCGAAGCCTCGGCCACCACTCGAGCCCCTTCGTTAAATTGCTCGCAACTGGCGGCAACTTCGCGGATAATTTCTTCCAGCGTCTGGCAGGAGGTATTGAAGCTATTGGCCAGATGACCGATTTCGTCCTGCGAATCCACTTGCAGACGCCGGGTGAAGTCTCCATCGGCAAGGTGCTTTAGGTGATCTACAATGCGTTGCAAGGACCGGATGATGCTTTGCGCAATTTGCGCAAGGACCAAGCCGATTCCAAGCGCCACGATGAAACCGGCCACGGAGGCGCCGGCCATCAGCGTCCTGCTTGATTGAGCAATCGACCTGGCTTCTTCTGACCATTGCCGACTTAGGTCGTCATTAATTTTTACAATCTGTTCGAGCCGTTCAACCTGCCGATCCAAGAGCACGCGGCAGACATCCACCGCCTGGCGCATGATTTCATTACCCAGTGCATCGACTTGGTCAATACGCGCATGAATCACTTCTACCAGTTTCTCGCTGGCTGCGCGTACCGCCGCGTAAGTGCCTTTGACATGCTCATCAATCTTTCGCAAAGAATCTGAATCCGCAACATTGTACTGCGAGATAGCCCGCTCATACTCCTCGAACATCGTCTTACATGCGGCGTCCAAGTTGGTCAGATGTTGGTCGGTAAGCCCGGCTCGCGAAAGGCACTTCTTAAGACTTTCCATGGCTCGGAAAAGCTCGTCACGCTTTTCCCGATAACTCTTGAGGGCTTGGGCTTGAGCTTCCGGGTCCCCTGCCCTCAACAAAGCATTCTTCAGATCGATTGCGATTTGCCCAATGAGATTCCCCGCACGTCCGTTATAATGGCAACATAGCGCAAGCTGCTCGACAAGATCCCGCCGTTTGCCTGATTCGTCCGGAGCCGCCTGGGCCAGGAACTGATCGAACTGTCGGGCAAGTTCAAAGAACTTCTCGTTCTCTTTAACGACAGTATCATTTTCCGCGACGAATTCCTTCCAGATCTTAGCTTCCTCTTCGGTTTGCTTGATGGGCTCGTACTCCTTCCTTGCGGCCTGAAAAGCGTCCTGAGCCTTTTGTGCGTTTTCATACTGACGCTGACGGGATTCCAGGTCCAAGTCTAGCTGCATGAGCGTCCGCTGGGCGGCTTTGATCCGCTGGAACGATTCGAGCATTTTAAGAGCGGTTCTCACGCTTGGGAGCCCTCGCTCGGAGATTTGCAAGAGGTCATCTTCCACTGAAAGGAGGCTGTAATAGCCAACACCGCCGACAATTCCCGCGATGATAGCCACCACGAGGCTACCGCCGATTAACTTACTCTTAAAGGAGAACCGTGAAAGAAAACCAAGCTTCATGGAGGATCTCCCTTTGCTGAAAGCGACTTTCAGTAACCTTGAGCTGAAACTACCACCTGTGCGTTAGGTCGTCCGGAACCTGACAACCCTCACTTGGGCCGGCTCATGGTCGGTGGAACGGCGAGGGCAGAATCTTGGGCCGGCTAATTGGAATGTTGGTTTTGGTTGCTTATATCTACCCCGGACGCTCCGTGGGCTAAGTACGCGCGCCTCAGACGGGTTGGTTGGAGACCCATTGAACCCTGGGAAAAGTTAGGTCACGATTTTGTAGCTGTCAAAAACCACGAGCATCAGATAGCGCCCTAGACGTTTGGCGGGGATGCTTGGATGCCCGATGGGAAAAGTGCTTGATGGGAACGGGCGGAAGGCACTCCCAGATTTGAGGAAAATCAGATTTACGGAAAAAATTGAAAGGCGGGTCGGTATTTCGGAAAACGCTTGACAAGTGTGAGCTTGTGAGAGGCCGCAACGAGAGAATCGCAAAGCAAAAAGGAGCCTTGAGGCTGGGGAAATGTCGCACTCAAAAAGGGGATTTGCCGCGGGTTACGGCAAGGGGAGCAGATCCGTAGAGGGCTCTTTTAATGCGGGCAACTTCAGTTTGTGCCTTTTAATAAAAGCAGAGTAAGCATGTCAGCAGAAACCGCGGGAATGGGGATGGTATTGAGTTTGCCGTTATTTACCATGACCATGTACGGTTCGTTCAAGGCAAGGGGATTCCTGAGATCGTGCGTAAACTTTTGCGTGTTTTCGGGGGTAAGCTTTAATTATTTAGCTAGAGACTTAATAATGCTTTCTCCTTTCTGACTGCAACTAGTTGACACAATCGGATCCGAATTTTTGGCACAAAAGAAACAAAGAATTTTCGGAATAGGCCGGTGCGTTTTTATCTCGGTATTGGTAAGTAGTCCTTGGACAACGCCTAAAAGTTGTTAAAGACCTAGCCAGAAAAAAGCGAGGGGAATGTCGGTAAGAGTTCGTATGGAATCTGTGCCGGATTAAGATTTTAGCATCAAGTGATGCGTTTTTGTCATGTGGTGCGTCCTCGAGCGCGCAATCTCCAGCAGCCGGGAGGTTTGCATAGCGGGACTCGTGCGGAAATAGACCAAAAGACTTCTGCGGGAACACACCATCAACGTGATTTGGCACACGGGTTGGTCGTAGAATGGATAAGGGCGGATTAAAGGCTATTCGAAAAGGGGAAAATTGGTAGCGAAACCGCATCGTGAGGCTTGTGCGTTTGGCGAAGGTCATCAGGCCGGCTCGCCGGGTACGTTGAAGAAAAAGAAGTTTTTCGCGTCCCAAGAACAAAAAACATCTGTGTCTTAAGAACAAAAACTAAAAGAAGGCAGTTTGGCATCATGTCCAAAGACATCTCCCGAATCCTTGAGGGTTGGGACTATAATCCGGACGAGGTCGTTGTCCGCGTGGTTGAGGGCGACGACGGTCGGGAAAAGGTCCAACTTCGGCTGGACCTCGGATTGCTCCAGATGGAGGTGGAGGGAAGACCCGATGGGCAGCGCCCTCATGGGTACACCTCGTTGCTTGAGTATTACGAAGCGCAGGAGCAGGCTGCGCGGGCAAAGGGCGAGAATTTCGAGCTGGACCCGGAGGCGTGTGGGCAGCTTTGGCAGGAGGGGATCCAATATTACCATCGTTACCTCAGTTTTTGGTTTCTGAAACGCTATGAAGCTTGTGCCCGGGATACGGCGCGAAATTTGCGGCTGTTTGCCTTTGTTCGACGCCATGCGCGGGACGAGCGGCTCGTTTGGCAGTTTGATCAATTTCGGCCCTATGTTCTAATGATGAACGCCCGGGCCGTAGCGACCCCGTTGATCGAGTCGGGACAAATCGAGCAGGGTTTGCAGGTGATCGAGTCGGCGATTGCTGCCATCGAAAAATTTCTTGAGGAATATGATCTGCAAGAGCAGGTCGAGCAATGCGTCGAACTGAACACCCTTCGGCAGTGGCGGGAAGAAATTCTCACGCAGAATCGTGCGGCAGCGAGTGCTCGGCCCGGCGATGTGCTCGAGGTTTTGCACCGAAAACTTCAGGAGGCGGTAGCCGCTGAGGCTTTCGAAGAGGCCGCTTTGCTTCGGGACGAAATCCGGCGTCTTACCAATCAGGACATCAACACGGGATTGACCGGCTAGATAAGCGTATCGCCTGTGATTATCCTCCGCTCACTCGATGAAATCCCCGGGGAGTCGCGGGGTGCGGTAGTAAGTATCGGCAATTTTGACGGCGTCCACTTGGGCCATGTCCGTCTGATTCAGACCCTTTGCCGGCTGGCCCAGCGGTTGGGGGTCTGGGCTACCGTTTTCAGTTTCGACCCGCATCCGGCTTATTTGCTCAATCCTGAGCAGGCTCCAACCCCGCTCACGGATCCGGAGCGGAAAGCGCGAGTTTTCGACCTTTTTGGCGTGGATGCGCTCATCGTTTATCCGACGGACTGGGAACTTCTGAAAATGTCGGCGCGGGAATTTTTCGACGAGATTCTATGCCGCCGGCTCAATGCCCGGGGGATCGTGGAGGGGGGAGACTTCCGGTTCGGCCACGGTCGCAGTGGCGACATGCGCTTGCTGATGAAGTGGGGCGCGGAACGCTCGATGATCGTCGAAACGATTGAGGCAGTTTCGGTGGGTGGCCAGTTAGTTTCCAGTTCGCGTATTCGCCGATTGATCGCCGAAGGAGACGTGCGCCGCGCTAACCAGATGTTGTGGGAGCCGTACAGGATTTGTGGTACGGTAATTCGAGGTGCCGGTCGCGGAGCTGACCTGGGCTACCCGACGGCTAACCTGGGCCAGGTGTCCACGTTGATTCCCGGTCAAGGGATCTATGCCGGGCGCGCTTGGGTGGGCGAGCAAGTGTTTCCTGCTGCCGTGAGCATTGGCCCAAATCCGACCTTCGGGGAAGACCAAATTAAAATCGAGGTTTATCTCATCGGGTTTGAGGGGGATCTTTACGGACGGCGGATTGAGGTAGAATTTCTCGATCGGCTGCGTGGCGTAGTGAGATTCGCAAGTGTTGCTGAATTGCTCCAGCAAATGGAACAAGATGTGGCGGCGACGCGGCGAATCGTGGAGGAATTCGTTCACGACGGAGCCCGAAACGATTTGTACCGGAGTTGTCGGTGAAAATCCGTCGGATCTCCCGAGCGGGAATACGGGATTTCAACGTTAGGTCATTCTACTCAGGTTGAGGTAAGGCCCGTGGGAAGAGTCAAGGGGATATCCGGCGAAGGTACCGCGCCGGACCCATCGCACCGGGATTTTGGCCCAGCAACCGAGCCGATCGAGTGGGAGCGGTTAATCGGTCTCCTGCATTCGTACCAACGGTTCGCTTTGACGACTCACATCCGGCCGGACTGCGACGCGCTGGGCAGCGTGCTGGCTTTATCGCATATCTTGGAGCACTTGGGCAAGCGGGTGCGGATTGTCAATGCCTTCGAAGTGCCTCCGAACCTGAAGTTTGTAGATTCGCATGGCAAATTGCATACGCTGGATGAGCCCGAATCGCAGGAGTGGCTCGGGCAAATCGACGTTCTGATCGTCGTGGATACCTCGGCCTGGGCGCAACTCGGGCGAATGGCCGACATAATCCGCAGTAGCGACGCTCGAAAGATCATCATCGATCATCATGTTACGGGGGATGATCTGGGGGCTGAGGTTTTTCGGGATCCACATGTCGAGGCTACGGGAAGATTGATTTGGGAGCTCGCTCAGCGATTAGGAGTGCCGCAGAGTGCCGATTTCGCTCAACTTATCTTTTTGGCAGTGGCGACGGATACAGGCTGGTTCCGTTTCTCGTCGACGAGCGCGGCCACCTATCGGCTGGCAGCCGACTTGGTGGCTTTGGGAGTAAGGCCGGATCAAATCTACCGTCAGTTATATGAGACGGAATCCCCCGCACGACTTCGCTTGGTAGGGCGCGCCTTGCAAAAGTTGGAAGTGGAGCAAGAGGGCCGCTTGGTGTATACGTCGTTAGAGCGGCGCGATTTCGACGCCACCGGGGCTTTAGCCAGCGACAGCGAAGATATCATCAATACGATGCTGACCATCGATGGGGCCGAGGTGGCGGTGATGTTCATCGAGCAACCTTCAGGGGCCCTGAAAGTGAGTTTGCGGAGCCGCTCGAAGATGGACTGCGCGCAGGTGGCAGCTCAGTTCGGCGGCGGGGGCCACCGCAATGCCTCCGGAATTCTTTTTAATCCTCCCTTCGTGGGAGTTTCGAAGACAGCATCCCCCGAACAGTGCCGGGAAACGTTAGCCCAGTTGGTTCTTGACGCCGTACGTCGGGCAATGGAATAATCGTGCAGCATGAAGCCGAAGTGGGTCACAGCCCACGGGTTAACGGGCTGCGGCGATCTGCCGAATCGGTACCCAGAGAAGCCCCTTGAGGATCTTTCATTTTGGAGATCAACTTACGGCAATAGCGCGAATCTTGATGGGCAAGTCAATGTTTTCACATTAATAGAAGAAGGGCGAGCGATCGATGAGTAACGAGGGCTTTACGGCAGGCGGAGAATTGTCCCCGGAAAGAACTCCATTGGGGGCTTCAGGCTCCGCGGGGAGCGGTTCTTTAACGGAAGTGGCAAGCTCGACACCCCGGCGGGGTTGGCTGATGTGGCTCGTTGGCTGGGGAGCAGCCGTGGTTGCGTATGGGGCTCCGATCGTTGCCGGATTGCGGGCATTTTTAGGCCCGCTTGGTCAAAAGGCACAAGCCGGGGATTTCCGCCGGGTGGCATTTCTGGATGCCATTCCCGAAGATGGTTCACCGCTTAGTGTGCCAGTGTTGGCCGACCGTGTGGACGCGTGGAATCGGGTCCCCAATCAGCCGATAGGCGGAGTGCTTTTGCGGCGGTTGGGCCCTGACAAAGTTCTCGCGATCAATGTCTTTTGCCCTCATCAAGGTTGTGCCGTCGAATATCAGGCGGAGTCCAAAAGGTTGTTTTGCCCGTGCCACTCGGCGAGTTTTGACCTAGAAGGAAAACGCTTGGAGCCGAACTCGATGAGTCCGCGTGACTTAGACATTTTGGAAGCCGAGGTGCGCAACGGGAACGAGGTATGGGTCCAGTTCATGAATTTTCGCACTGGTACCCCGGAGAAAATTCCCGAATAACGCGAATAAGGCATAACCCTGGGAGTTACGAGGTTAATATTCGAAGCCGAATTCGCCGCGCTGTGTTGCGGCTGATCACAACGGGATTCCCCGCGAAATCGGCCATCCCCGCACCGATTACCGGCAGGCGGAGGGAAGTAGAAGCGACCGGGGTGGGGCTCGGCAAATGACGCGGGTTACCAGTGGCATTTCGGAGGCAATAAGGAAGCAGGGATTAAAAGCACAGGGGGCGTGGCTTTTTAAGAGACGAGTAACTTAACGGTTCAAAGGGAAGAACCAAAGATCGAACGAACGGGAGAAAATGACCGTGGAGCCGCCAGGTTCGTCTTTCCTAGATCACAAAAGCGCTGAAGGTGCAACTGAGGGTGAGGCTGCGAAGAATCGGCCATCCCAAGAATCGGGCCCGGTTGGAATGCAGACTGAGTCGGGCGTCGGGGAAACCGGTGCTTCTAAGTGTCCGGTGATGAGCTGGTGGGAAGACCGCACCGGATGGTCCAAATTGTGGAAAGCGACTTACGGCCGAATAATCCCCGGAGGAGCAAGCTGGTGCCGCGTGTGGCCCAGTGCAATTTTGTTCACTTTAGTCGTTCAGGCAATCACGGGTTTCATCCTTTGGGGTTACTATAGCCCGAGCGCTCAGACCGCTTGGGAAAGTGTGTACTACATTCAATACATTTTGCCAGGCGGTTGGTTGGTGCGGGGAATCCATCATTATTCGGCGCAGGTCCTGGTGGCTTTAGTCGGTATCTACGTTCTACACTTAATTTTTTCCGGGGGGTATCGGGCGCCGCGGGAGTTAGTCTTCTGGACAGCCCTCATCATGCTGGTTTTGAGCTTGGGGGGCTGCCTAACGGGCGATTTGTTGTGTTGGGATCAGAATGCTTATTCCGCGACATTGGTTCGAGTGCGGTTCCTCCTCTTGATTCCGTGGATTGGCGACGACTTGTTTGCCCTAGCTGCGGGCGGACCGAGCTTCGGACATCACACTTTGAGCCGGTTTTTCTCCCTGCATGTCGGGGTGATAGCGACGGGATTTGGGCTAATTTTTGCGGTGCATCACTGGTTTTTACGAAGGGCGGAAGCCCTGGACCCTGCCCACGCGACCCCTCAATGTGCGATTTGCTCGGGGCTTCGCCGGTTTTGGTTTCGACAAGCCGGAAAGGAGAAGCTGCTTTGTGAGAAAAGCTACGGGGAGCCTTACTGGCCGAATCAGTTCTGGCGAAATGCCGTGGTTTGGTTGGCAGTTTTGGGGGTTATTTTTTTGCTTGTCTTTCATCCGTGGGAATACGTCGGCACGGACGCCGCGACGCACACATGGGGGGTGGGGCTCTTAGCACCGGCGGATCAAGATCCGGCACGCGCGTATGCTGCCGCAAGGCCGGAATGGAGCTTCCGGGGGCTATATCAACTCACGAAGCTTTTTCCTGGGGAGGCCATCCCCGGCTTGGGCCTTTCGTGGCAGATTGTGCCTGTTTTTGTCCTCCCGGGTCTGACGGCGCTTTTCTTTATCCTGATGCCGTTTATTGCGCGGTGGAGCTATGGACACTTGATCAATATTGTGGTGACAAGTGTGATCGTGCTGGCTCTGGTGGTCCTTTCCTGGACATCCTTCCGCCACGATGCTCACAGTTCGGAGTACCTGTTGACGGTTGCCGAAGGCAAGCAGCTTGCAACGCGGGTCAGGCAACTGGCGGAGGCGTACGGCGGCTTTCCCCCCGGTGGCGGGTTGGCATTGATAGCCGGTGATCCGAAGGTGCGCGGGTTGGAGCTTTTCAAGAAACATTGCGTAATCTGCCACAACTACAGTGGCCCGAGCGGGCTAAACGCTGTGAGCGAGAAGCCTTCGGCTCCAGAACTTTTTGGATTTGCTACCCGGGAGTGGATTGCCGGACTTTTGGATCCGAAGCGCGTCGGGACGGCCGAATATTTCGGCAATACGCGGTTTGCTGCCAGTGCGATGGTGCGCTATGTCCAAACGCGTTTTGTTCAACTTTCCGAGGAGGATCAGCAGGCCATCATAACGGCTTTAGCGGCCGAGGCTCAGGAGGATGTCTCGGGAGCGGCATCGTGGCAAGGCGACGAGCGCTTGCAGCGCGGTAGGCAACTTATTGTGGAGCACTGTACGCAATGTCATCGTTATGAGGGCCGTGGCCCCGTGGGATTTGTCCCCGTGCTAGACGGATATGGCTCGTACGAATGGGTGGTGGGAATCCTGATGGATCCGGGCCACGGCTATTTCTACGGGGCACGTAATGACCGAATGCCCTCGTATCTTGCGAAGCCCGGCGACCCGGCGGCTAACCGGCTCCGCTCTGAGGAGGTGGCAGTCCTGGCACAGTTTGTCCGCGGCAAGTGGTATGAGCCGCCCTCACCGGCGGCCAAAGGGGCGGATGCAGGTGGTCCTCAACAGGGTGGGATGGTTCAGGGGGGGCTAGAGCCTCCCGAACCACCGCTTTTGGTGGCGGGTCGTTGGGAGGCCCGGCAGGTAGCCGTATCCACTCCGGCCCCTGGGGACAACGATGCGCTCGGCCGCTGGCTCTATCAGAAGGAACTGTGCAGCCTCTGTCATAACTATACCGGGCACGCGGATGTAAAGCTCGACATCGTGGCGGAAAAGCCTAGCGCTCCGGATCTTGGCGGATTCGGGAGTCGCGAATGGATTGCTGGAATGCTCGACCCGAAGCAAGTCGCGGGCCCAAAGTATTTCGGTAATTCTGCCTTTGCCAATGGAGATATGGTGAAATTTGTTCGCGGCAATCTCCGCGAATTGGTTGAGGAAATCGGCAGGGACGAGCTGGATCGTTTAATCGATGGTTTGGCGAAGGAAGCGGAGCGCGATCAGCCGGCGGCCCCGGATGAGGTTGATGAGGATTTAAAGTTACTGTTTGAGGATTTCACTTGCGCCGACTGTCACAAATTTTACGACATTGGCGGAGGATCGGGGCCCGATCTGACCGCGTACGGTTCGAAAAAATGGACGGCTGACATCATTGCGGATCCGGCCCATAGACGGTTCTACGGTCAAAAGAACGACGGAATGCCTTCTTATCGTGCTTTTCCTGCGGAGGAAGATCATAAGAATCTTATGTCGCAGGAAGAGTTGGAACTACTTGCCGAATGGATTCGCAAGCCGCTCAAAGCCGCGTCAAATCAGGCGGAAAGCCAGCCGCAAGGCACCGGGGAAGAATAAGCCTTGGCGAGAACGCTCTGATTGAGCGTGTTTCTGACAACGCTCCGGCTGGCGAAAGCTATGTTGGGGTATGCGGCTGGGGAAGCTTAGCGCGTGGGGGACCGGGTTGTAGGCTGAATGAGCACCGCCCGCTGTATGAGGGGGGGCTTGGCGGCGCGCGTGGCTGGGTGGGGTGACGCCGTCGCGAGGGGTGCAGGAGTCGCTTCCGGGATATCACGCGGAAAGAACTGTGCGTGCTAGCTCTTTTCTTCTATGCCAGAAGCATTCGTACTTTTTTATGACAGAGCCATTCGAACCGGCTTGTGTCGCTTTCTCGTGGCGTGGTTAGTCAGATTTCGACGAGATAGATTGAGATTTCGACGAGATAGCTAACGGCCTCCTCAACTGGCGGCAGCCTTCATGAGAAGTCCTCGGCGCCATTGCCACCAAACTTTCACCATCACTTGCCATTTCTGAAGGCTCGTTAGGCGGCACGAGCGTGACCATACGTTGAAGCCAGATTGCCGCAAGATCTCGATTTGCGTCAATCCTTCGTGCACCATTAGGGCTGCCACGAACTGAAGCCAACGTGGAACATAGTTTACGAGGGCTAAGCCGCGTCGAAGCCACCCTTCGGCTTCGGCCAATTCGGCCTCGATTAATCGTTTGAACCCATCGGTCATTGCCTGCTCACTGAGGGTAGCCTCGGAGCAACCGAAACGCCGCAAATGGGTTTGCGGTAGATAGACTCGGCCCCGGGCCCAAGCCGCGGCAACATTTTGGCAGATGTGCAGCCAGCAACGGCCCGTGCAAATAGCATCAGCGAGAGAGCCGCGAAACTGATCGTGACAACCTCCGAGATAAAGGATGAGCCGGCCCCATGGATTCGCCGCATATCGGCAGTAGATCAATAGTTGATCGGGCGACTCGTAGCGCGCAAGTTGTTGATCCTGGCGAAATGCCACCAGGAGCTCGGCCAGAGGGTCGCGCGGGATTTCGAAGCGACGAATGGTTTCCTGCAAGGCCACGAAAACGGGGTGGCTGGAACGGCCGGCATAGCATTCAGTTAGAAGGTGGTGCCACCAGTCCAAGAGTGCTAAGCTGGTTTTTGAATCGCGCACTTGATCGGCGAGCTCCTTTCCCCACCGGTAGTAAGCGAAAAGATTACAAAAGTGCTGGCGTAAAAACCGCGGAAAAGATAGTAGCAAAAACGTAAAATTCTCGAAATGCTGCCGGGTAAGCTGCCGACAGTATTTCCGCGCCTGGCGTAGGGGGACAGATTCCCGGATGGTGCTCAACGGGCCGTAGCTTTGCAAATCGGTTGCAAGAAACGAAGCAGTCATCTTACGGTATCATTTCCCTTAAAAAGCTCAATTAGGAGAAGCTTTACCGCGGATAGCTTCGCACCGCGTTGCGGCCGAAAGGACTGAAGGTTCTGGCGATCGAGATTCGGAATTGGGAGAATTTCGAAATACGAGTCTCAAAGCAGTTCCCTTTAATCACCCGCGACAATGATCAATTACTTACCGCATTAAATTTTTATAGCTTACAGTGACCGATTTTCTAGCTTACAGTTACCGACACGGCTTATGATCGCAAATAGTGGTGGAAAGGTGCGAGTTTTTTTGGTCGAACCACGCGGCTTTTGTGCCGGCGTTCGGATGGCTATTGAAACTTTGGAGAGGGCTTTAACCCTATTTGGAAGTCCTCTCTATGTCTATCACGAGATTGTCCATAATCAATGGGTTGTGTCGCACTTCAAATCCCGGGGGGTGATTTTCGTCGACGATCTGGAGCAAGTTCCCCCCGGCTCGACACTTCTGTATTCCGCACATGGCGTTGCCCCGGCGGTTCGTCAGCATGCTTTAGCGCGATCGTTGCGGACCATCGATGCAACTTGCCCCCTAGTCACTAAGGTCCATCGGGAAGCCGTACGCCTGGCGGAGCGAGGTTTTACCATCATCTTAATCGGTCATGCCGATCATGATGAAGTCGTGGGAACTATGGGGCACGCTCCCCAATCAATCCGGCTCGTCAGTTCGATCGAAGAAGTGGATCGCCTTGAGGTGCCTGACCCGGAAAAGGTAGCCTACCTCACGCAAACCACCCTATCGGTAACAGATGTTCAAGCGATTATCGAGCGATTGCGTCAGCGTTTTCCGAAAATAGTGGGTCCGCCAAAAGGCGACGTTTGCTATGCCACACAGAATCGACAGGAGGCTGTGTGGGCCATTGCTCCTCTGGCCCAAGTGACCTTGGTCTTGGGGAGTCAAAATAGCTCGAATAGTCGCCGACTGGCCGAGATTGCTGCCGCGGCCGGAAGCCGAGCGTACTTGATCGATGGTCCGGAGGCCATTCGTCCGGAGTGGTTGGCAGGCACGGAAACGGTCTTGGTTACCGCAGGCGCTAGTGCTCCAGAAACGCTTGTCGAAGAGTGTATCGAATATCTCCGCGTGAATTTCGGAGCCGAAGTGGAGCTGCATGCTTTTAAGAAGGAAAACGTCCACTTCTCGCTTCCGTTGGAAGTCCGCTAAATCGCGTGTGTGATTAGCTTCCGGCCCGGGGTCGACGGGCTAACCTATTGGTTGCCCGACGAGTGGAGTGCGGTTTCAAGTGGCGTTTCTAGGTGGTTCAGTCTTTGCCACTACCTCCGAGAGGAAGCCCTTAATCTTTTGAAAAGTGTCTAGTGCCATTTCTATTCGGTTGCGTTTTTGCCAATTGAATACGCAATGCTACATCGCGCATAGGACCTGCTGGGTTTGTTGGCGGGGCAAAGTTGACGTGCCCTCCATGTTTTGTACATCCTCGGGCTAGAGGCCTTTCGGCTTTTCGGAGTTCTGATCGTAGTCATGGGTGTGTTTTGATTTTAGAGCCAACTCTGCCAATCTGGCAGTGGTTTTAGGGCCGGATGGGCGAAATTTTTGTTGATCGAAAGTCTTTATTTCAATTGAACTTGCGCTCTTTCTTCGATAATCGGCATTCGATTTGCAAGGAATTCAAATGCGAAACCAAATCTTCAGGTTGCCTCACTCGGACAACTCAAAGTGACTCACGCCAAACCGGCTGGGGCGAATATCAGGGGTCAGTGGGCGAACAATGACGGGATAATCTTTTCGCGAAGGAGGAGGGTTATGAGCCGAGGCTTCTTTGGTGCAAGGGATCCGTTTTCACACCTGTTTCGTGAGATGGACCGCATGCTCTCTACCTTGAGGGATATGACCGACTGGCCCGGTCCAGCTTGGGTAGAGCGCGGGCGTCCACCGGTAAACATTTGGGAGGATTCTGAAGCGTACTTCGTAGAGTTAGAGGTGCCGGGTCTGAAGGCAGATCAGGTGGAGCTTTCGGTCGCCGGCAATGAGCTTTCCATCAAGCTTCACTGGCCGGAGCCCAAGGAAGAGGGAGTGACCTATCATCGGCGAGAACGGCGGGCCGGCGACTTTAGCCGGGTGGTTCAATTGCCAGGCGAAGTTCAGGCCGACGCCGTCCAAGCTGAGCTCCAGTATGGAGTCCTGAAGATCCGGGTACCCAAGGCTGCGGCCGCCAAGCCGCGGAAGATTGTGGTGGCTGCAAAATGAGTTGGGAAAAAGGGGGCGCTCTGCCGTCATGGTGGGCTGTCTCTTACGTGGGTAATGCATTCGGATAAGGCAAGCTTTCGTAGCGATTCCTCTGATTTCTCAATGTGCTTGTTTCCCATTGGGGTCGGAGGCGGGGAACAACCAGGGAAAGGAGGGATGACAATGGCGAACGAAACTCGGGTCAAACGACGCACTGAGGAAGGTAAAGTGGAGCATCTCCGCTCCGGTACCTGTTACCAGCCAGTAGTCGACATTCTAGAGCTTCCGGAAGAAATCGTCGTTCAGGCTGAGGTACCAGGAGCGAAGCCCGAAGACATCGATGTGAACTTCGAGGATGGGTTGCTTACGATCTATGCGAAGGTTGAACCGCGACAAGCTCCGGATACGGAGTTTCTGCTTCGCGAGTATAGAGTCGGGGATTACCATCGCACCTTCCGCGTGAGCGAGACCATCGATTCCAGCAAGATTGCCGCCGATTATACCGACGGTGTCCTCACCTTGCACCTGCCGAAGGCGGAAGCGGCAAAGCCGCGAAAAATCCCGGTCAAAACGGGAGAATGACGCATGCTTAGGTGAAAGATGGAATCCACGATGTGTCCCGCTCGCCACGAATCGGCGCGATCGATTCGAGGTCTCTAGTCTGCGGCTTTTGGGGAAGGAAAGGGCTCGTTAGAAACGCAAAAGTTCACATTCGGGAGGTTGGGAAAGGAGGTGGCATATGGCATTGATTCCTTGGCGGCGGAAAGTTTCGGAGGTTCAAAGTTCGGCGGAATCCCCTCTAGCGCTTTTGCGGGAGGAGTTTGACCGGTTCTTTGACAGATTCTTCGCAGAACCGTTCGGTGCCCTCGATTGGCCGGCGTGGTTCACCGGTCAGGCATGGTGGCCTGCGGTGGATGTGCACGAAGATGAGCAACATGTGGTGCTTCGTGCCGAAGTGCCGGGTCTAAAACCGGAGGAGATTGAGGTTTCGGTAACCGGCCGGCAACTGACGCTTTCCGGCGAAAAGAAGGAAACTGCCGAACGGAAGGAAGGTGGGTACTACCGATCGGAATGCCGTTACGGCAAGTTCCGCCGAGTGCTCGATCTGCCGCAGACGGTCGATCCTGAGCAGATCGAAGCTACGCTTGCCGAGGGCGTCCTGACCATCCGGTTGAAGAAAACCGCTGAAGCTCAATCCCGGCGGATTCCGATCAAGGCGGGTCAATAAGGGTAGTCCGCTAAGGACGGATTAGCGATCCCGAGCGAACTCGCGGGGAAGGCTGGTCGGCCTATAGCTCAGCCAGGGCACGCGGTAGCCCGTAATCCCCGCGAGTCGGCGGGCTGGTGTCGAACCGAATTCGTGTTGGTTTCCGCGAGACTTGACTCTGCGGTAAGACCGGCATGATTCGGGTCGACTACTTTGTGCATCGCCTTGCGCTACAGCACCCATTGCAAGCCAAAGGCTTCAACTTGCCCCATTTTAGGGTGGGGGTGAGGGGATGCCGATCCCCGCATTTTAATGGTGGTTGCGGAACTACCGGGCGACAGCGCGATATCATGAGAACTTCACATCGCAGCAAGTAAGGCGTTTCGGGAGTTACCGTTCGTTCCCTCCCGAACCGCTTGCCACTTAGTTTTCCGTCGTACATGCAAAGCCTATCCAGCAGGGTGTAGGCAACTTGGACTTTAGAATCATCTGCGGTTGCTTTAAGTCATACACCAATTCGGATCGGGGGCGGACAGAACTTCTGGTTGCCGCCCTTTTAATAGTTGCGACACCCGATCAACGGCCTCAGCCACCTGGCCAGGCTCCACCAAAGCTTCGATGGTGATCTGAAAGGTTCGAGACTCCCCGGGGGCGAGACTGACCACTCGCCCCTGTTGCTTTTCAAACGAACGACGATTCGGGAAGTTGACTCCGGGCTCTAATCCGGTCACGTAACCGTCGCGCGCTGCCTGTGGATTTTTCCAAAGCGTGAAATAGGGGAGTTGGATTGTGTTGAATTTCAGGCTCACGCCCCGACTGGCGTTGGCATTGTGAAGCACGGCCACGGTGTTGCCCTGATCATCGCTGGCCAATTGCATAAAATAACAAGCTTCTTTGATGCCGGGTGTTTCAGGGGGATACCGATCCCAAGATGGCAAATGTTCGCTTGCTACCGCGTCCCGCGGGCACAATTTGGCGACGGGCAAAACGACCCGGCTGCCGGGCTCAAGCAGCGGACGTCCGAAATTAATGTGATACAGTAGCTCGAATTCCCCGGGCTCCGCCGAAAGATTGATGACCGTGTCGGTCAGGGTAAATCCCCTCTGTCCTATTTCGCTTATGTAGGTAGTGGTCAAACGGAGCTTACCAAAGAAAAGACGTGCCTCCTCCACCACGCCGGTGAGACTGATTCGGCCCAAGTCCCCATCGATGCTCAAATCGACATGATGAGCCGGAATATTCCCGATCTTACCGTGCAGTGGGTAGCGCAAAGTGCCGTTGTCGTTGAATTCCGGAGCACCGTTACTTTCCAAACCACACCGCACCAAAAGTTCGTCGAAGCCATCCAGCCAGCCCAGCCCACTGGGCTCCATGAGGGGCACAAAGGCCGGGTTCACCGGGCCTTGGATGGGAGCCCTCCATCCCAGGACCAAATCCCCAACTCGTGCATGCCAAACCCCCATTCCCCGAGTGGGAACGACGACGAATCGGAATCGCCCATTGTCAATCTCAACCACATCTACCCCATCTCTCAGCCCGCCATGCAGGCGGCGTTTGGTAACCGAGTAACCTTTGGCCGCTCCCCCCACTTGGGCTGGTGCGATTGCCAAGGATTCGATGTACTCGTCCCTTTCCACGTCGCACAAGGTCCAATTCCGAATGGGCATTGAGGAACCTCCTCTGAATACGAGTGTTAGCATGGGTCGTTCGAACGGCGGCAAATTCCCTCGGTATGGGAAATCTGTTATCGGGCTTTCACAAAAAATGGGGTATTAACGTTTTTTTGCTGCGATTGATGCCGTGCGGGACCACCATCATCGGGTTGGGAAATCAAGTCTCTTCCGTAGCGGTAACGTACCGATCTCCAGCAGCAATTAGCCAAAGCTGCTTTCATGGAAGACTCAACGCCGCAGGAAGCCAAAGGCCCACTTTTTAAACCGCTCCGGTTCAGCATCACCCCAAAACCAGGGCCATACCCTCAGGCTCACTTACCGCGAACACTCGGCAGACCGATGAATACCCAGTACACCGACTAGCCGTTTTGTCCCCTGCCTTGTTCGGGGAGTGATTGTAAGGATGAGTTGGCAGATTTTGCAAGCCTCGGCAAACCGCAGAGGACAACGGCTCCGTATTCAGACCGGCTCTGAATTCAGGGCGGATCACTAACAGCGTGTGTGCTCCGACGGCCCTCGTAAGCGGTGAGAGCCGCTTGTTAAACCTCCACGCCAACCATTCTTTGAAGGGCTGGTTGAGCGAGTTAGGACTTTCGTCAGCAGTTCCGGCAGAATCTGCGGTTGATCCCGGCGATGCTTTCCCGTGCCTGCAGGCGGGAACTTCGAATCCAAGAATTGAATCTCAGGAATTGAATCCTAGGAATAAAATCCTAGAAATGGAATCCCAGAAATCGAATCCAAGAAGTGAGATCTCAGAGATTCAATGCCAGGGATTGGATATCAGGGATTGGGGCCCAGAGATTTGAGTCCAAAGGTCCGATTTAAGGACTAGGATTCCACGAGTTCGATCCAAGGACGTGGATTTCAGGAATTGAATATCAGAAATTGAATGTCACAGATCCTCTCCGACCAATGCCGCGGAGGGTAGTTAACTCGGGGAAGCTCGTCAATTTCCAGCTTTTTCCGCTTCTGTGGAAAAGACCTCGGCGGGATCCAGCTGCGAATGCTACCCGTTCTGACACCCTTGGGGGACACTGGGATCACCTGATGCGCGCAAAAAAAAGCGGCCTGATCCAAGGGAAGGACCAGACCGCTCGGGTCGTTCGCGACCAGGCCCACCGCCTCGCTATTGGCCAAGAGGCATTGGGGCACTCACGGATCGCGCTGACAGTGTTGGCTAATTTTAGGTGTGCGACGCGGGGTTTGGATCGCTGGCGGGATGATCCGCTTTTCGCTCCTCACCGCATGGGTCGCAGCATGCCGGCATGCAGCACCGGAGCACGGGGCAGCAAACCGTCACAGGAACTTGGGTGCAAACAACCTTCGGCACACAGCGGGTGACCGTGTAGGGAACCTGCTTGGCGACGTACCGCACACAATGGATGGTTTGCTCGCACTGAACCGGTTTCCACACGCGGTACGGGATCCGCTTTACGCAAGTGGTCGGAACCAGCTTGCACACCTTGTAGGTGCAAGTCTTGACCCGTTGTTCGGGCACCAGCTTGCACACTTGATAGGTGCAAGTTTTCACCCGCTGTTCGCAGACCAATTTGCAGACCTTATAGGTGCAGGTTTTGACCCGTTGTTCCGGTACAAGCTTGCAGACCTGATAGGTGTACTCGCGCTTTTCCGGCACCAGCTTGCAGACTTTGTAGGTGCAGGTCTTGATCCGTTGTTCCGGCACGAGCTTGCAGACCTGATAGGTGCACTCGCGCTTTTCGGGCACCAGCCTGCAGACTTTATAGGTGCAGGTCTTGACCCGTTGTTCCGGCACGAGCTTGCAGACCTGATAGGTGCAGGTTTTCACCCGCTGCTCCGGCACGAGCTTGCAGACCTGATAGGTGCACTCGCGCTTTTCGGGCACCAGCTTGCAGACTTTGTAGGTGCAGGTCTTGACTCGTTGCTCCGGAACCATCTTGCACACGGTATAGGTGACGCGCTTTTCCCGAACTTCGGGCACCAATTTGCAGACCTGATAGGTGCAGGTCTTGACCCGTTGTTCGGGCACCATCTTGCAGACAGTATAGGGCACCTTCTTGACGCAGGTTTCCGTGACGTATTTGACGCACTCGACTTCCTTTTCGATGACCTCCGGTACCCAGACCCTCTTGACGCACTTGATGGGCGGGCACTGCACTTGAACCATCTTGGTCTCGCCAGGGCAATAGACGCAGCGGCAAGTGCAGGGGTCCCAAACCCACTGACCCGGTTCTTGAACACATTTGGTGATCACCGGACCCGGTTTTTCAATTACTTGGGTTTCCCACCGCCCGCTGCATACTTTGACCTTCTTGGTGTATTTGACGGGTTTGCACACCGTGTAGCAAATCTCCCGTTCCCGAGTCTCATAGACCGGTTTGCACACGGTGTAGCAGATATCGCGAGTCACGGTTTCCCACACAGGCTTCATCACCGTGTACCGGCAGACTTTTTCCCGTGTCTCATACACCGGTTTCATGACCGTGTAAGGAATTTCCTTGACACAGGTTTCCCACACCGGCTTCATCACCGTATAGGTGCAGGTCCGCGTCTCGTAGACCGGCTTCATGACCGTGTAGCAGATCTGCCGTTCGCGGGTTTCATACACGGGCTTCATCACGGTGTAGGGGATCTCTTTGACGCAGGTTTCCCACACCGGCTTCATCACCGTGTAGGTGCAGGTCCGCGTCTCGTAGACCGGCTTCATGACCGTGTAGCAAATCTGCTTTTCCCGGGTCTCCCAAACCGGTTTGACCACGGTATAGGGAATCTCTCGAGTGCAAGTTTCCCAAACCGGTTTCAAAACGGTATAGGGGATCTCTTTTACGCAAGTTTCCCACACCGGTTTCATCACGGTGCAGGTGACTTCGCGGTAGGAGATCTCTGGGACGTATTTCGTAACGGTAACGGTACGGGGCTCGCAAACCCGCTCGTAACACGTCCTGTAGCAGGTGATTTGCTGTTGCTCGAAGACGACCTGCCGGCAAGTCTTCATTACGGTGAAGCATTGCTGCTCGCAACATGCGGCACCAAAGAATCGCCCGGCCAGCCAGTGGTAGCGGGCCGCTCCACAATAACTACCATTAGCCTGGGCAGCCGCCGCGGTTACCAACACTAGGGCCAGCAGCGGCACCTTCCAGACGCCTCTCATAACATCTCTCCTTCCAAAGGTGTTCCCGTGTGCAAATAGCCTGGTCGCGCCGATTCGAAGTCCGCCCAAATTTGCTTCGGCCCTCCCAAATCACTCACTTTAACTATTCTTCCAGACCAGCCAGGGCTTTAGAAATTTTTTAGCCCCTGTGGTCAGAAGCTGGATGCGGACACTCTCACTAAATGGAGTGATCGACAATTTGGAATGATTGCTTGACGCAGGTTAGCTAGGCACTCTCGGGGAAATTTAGGAAAAATAAGAAATGCTACCGATCGTTTCGGATGAAGCGACTGCACGGCCCCAACCAAAAAAGCGATTCACAACGAAAACTCTCCAAATATCGAAAACATGCTCTTGGTAGGATCAACTGGTTAGGATCAAACTGGGTCGCACTTTGGCGGTGATACTCGATTTGAGATCTCTGGACGCCCGACGCTGCCACACCATGCCATAGTTCTGTTCAAGAGATCAGCTGCCTTTGTTAACCTGCTAATAGGTGATATCGGCGGGAAATTGAGCTGATTACCACTGAAGCTCCGCGGGCCGAACCAAACTCCCCACTTTTCTTAGAATGTTGAATCGAGCACCTTTTAATTTCTTGCTGGTTTTGGTGAGGTATTCACTTGCGAGATAGGCGAAGAAGAGTGTTTCTTCGAAATTTTTGAGGTTTCTCTCACCCGCAGAGCTTTTCCGCCTTTCGCGGTTTGACAACGGCTTTGCCGTGACGTAATGAGAACTTGAAGGGTGTGCTTCACCAAAGGAGAGAGAATAGTTGCGAAGGAGCGGAAATAGTTCGCGCAGGGTTTGCCTCGAGTAGGAAATGAAGCCTCAAAAGGCTTACTTTTCAAAGGGCCCACGGATTCGACCGCTTGAGATTCGACGGTTTGGTTGTTCCCTGAAGGGAAGGTGCAGGCTTATCGTGAAAGTAGAGTGCAGGCTTCATCACCGCGATGTGAACCATCCTCGGTCCAACTAATTAGCCTACAAAAAGTCGGAGAAGTTTTTCCGCGGAACTAGGACGAGGTACAATTAACGAAAAAACATGACTGAACCGAAATGTGAGGGAATGCCTATGTCACCCGGGCACAATGCTTTACGGCGAAAGGGGTTAACGTTAATCGAAGTTCTGATTGTCGTGGTAATCATGGCAATTCTTGCCGCGGTGGTGATCCCTCAATTTGCGTCATCCACCGAGGATGCAAAAGCGAGTACCTTGAGGTTCAATCTTCAAACCCTGAGGTCGCAAATTGAACTGTACCGAATCCACCACCTCGGTCAGTATCCCGTAATACAAAACAACGACCTTCCTCAGTTGACAAACGCAACGAATGCCCAGGGCGAAATTGGCACACCGGGTCCAAATTACCCCTACGGCCCCTATATTCAACAGGCTCTACCGGCTAACCCCTATGACGGGCGAAACCGGGTGGTTGCGGTACCCACACCCGGGCAGGTCCCCACGGCGCCGGCAGATAATCAAGGTGGGTGGCAATATGACGCAACCACGGGAATGATCTGGCCGAACAACCCGGAGTTCTTTCAGCGGTAGTAATCGGCTTAGGTGGGCTAAATCCCATGTTTTAGTTGGCATGCTTTGGCCAACCTAAAGCAAACCTCCAAAGATCCTGGACTCTAGGATGGGGCTTGATAGGTAGCCTATGCCGACAGGTTGCCCATCAAGCCCGATCTTTTGACAGACCCGATCTTTCGACAGAGCAGCCTGCGGGTTTGCGAAAGCCAAAATTTGCGATTTCAGCGGTGGCAGCGTGCCTTTTTGCACACGGTTTTTGGTTTTTCCATTCCACAGATAAAGGTCTGGCTCAAGCCCTCGGGAGCAACCGGTGCTGAGAAGAATCCGCCGCACTTCTGGGCTGTGGCCGGGTAACCGCTGTGGAAAACGGAGCCTGATACCATTCGGGACCCAAGGAGGAAGCGTATTTCGGCGAAATCCGTAGATTTCACTCTAATCTTTAGTTCACTCCTCGCGACTACGTACAATCTCGGGTTCCATCCCGGCGGCTTTCCGGCGACGGCCCACTCCTCTAACACCTAGGTCTTCTTTTCAGGTCCGCTGAAATCCCTTCCCGCCAATCCTCTGCGAAGCCGGGTGCTACAGGCTGTAGAGTTTTCAATCCGAAGCCAAAAAACTCATGCCTTGATTATGGGCCGACTCTTTGGCACATTAAACTTGTTAGGTCTTTCATAGCAGTATGCCTTCTCTCCTAGTGCCATTCTAACCAGAATCATTAATAAAACCGGTTCATGGATTCAGCTTTCACATACCATATGGATTCGGCTCTTAGATACCGTATGGATTCCGCACTTAAATACCTTATGGATTCGGCTCTTAAATACTTTGATGAGGGAAATAACGTCTGAGCGGACAAGGGGGACAACGATGCCTTGTCGTGGGGTTCGCGGGGCAACCACTGCTGATGCCAACACGCGGGAAGCCATCCTCGAGGCAACGCGTCAGCTTTTGGCCCTGATGGTCCGCCGTAATGGGATCAAGGTCGAGGACGTCGCCAGTGCCATCTTCACCACAACGGTCGATTTGAATGCCGAATTCCCGGCTTTGGCGGCGCGTCAACTCGGATGGACAAATGTTGCCCTGATGTGCTTTCACGAACTGGATGTGCCGGGATCACTTCGGCGGTGCATTCGGGTGCTTATCCACTGGAATACAGATAAGTCAGCCGACGAAATACAGCACGTGTACATCAAAGGGGCTTCGAATCTTCGCCCGGATTTATCAGAATTACCCCCTGTGGATTGGGAAGAATTGGAGCGCTGGATTTCGCAGCATCTTGACCAAAATGCCCGTTCTTCGGTCTTGTCGGAGGGGACAGCCGAGCCAAGGCCCGAAGCCATTTAAAGTTGCCAGAATAGGAGGTTTCCTGACAAAGCGCGGCAAATGAAGGAGTATCTTCTCCACGACGATTAAAGGCCCTCCTCTTTGCACGCCACAAATGCTGCAATCAAGTGCGGTATGCTAGTGAGATCTTTCGGTTGTCGGGCCTCTACCACTGGTACTTCCGCGCCAACCCGAAGACCACCGCACCGACAATGAGGCCCAAACTCAGTGCAATGCCGGTTGCCCAGACAAAGCTGAAGCTGTTGGGCGGGAGAAGGATCATCTGTCCCAGCATGGCTACGATCACGGCGCAGTTGAACCCGATGATGCCGTACATCAAACTACTGCGAAATTGCTGCTCGGCGGATTTGCCCGCGACCGGAAAAGCCATTTCCTGAGGGGCTTCTTCCGTTGATTTCTCCACCGGCTTGGCCACTGGCGCTTTTGGGGCCGGCCTGCCCGTAGCAACCGGTTGATAGGGTGCGTCCTTAGGATAGTACTTTGTCACGAAGGTGTTGAGCACCGCAGCACGTGAAATCACGACCCGCACCGGCTTGCCCAAACGCAGGCGCAATTCTTCTTCTACGTCGGGGATTAAGGGTTTAGCCGCCGCAATTAAGATCTGCTCTCCGTCCTCCATCAGGGGGACAAAGGAATGTTGACGAGCGAGTTTGGGAGGGACCAACCGCACCAAGTGTTCGTCGATCTCGACCTCCTCAAGCTCGATATAAGGTAGACCCTCCGACTCCGCGTAGGCCAGCATGACCCGGTCAACCGGCGCGAGCTTTTGCTGAAGAATTGCATCGCGTAAGTCCAAACCCACTGCATCGGCAAAGCGCCGAGCCTTTTCCAATTGCTCCACCGTCAGAATCTGATCGGCGACCAGGATCTGCTCGAATGACCGGCGTCTTCTCTCCAAAACATCGCCGCGGCCCAATGACGCGTCATAGAGCTGTTTCCGGGCCCGGTCCGTCAAACAGAACATAGCGCGGGCAAGCTCCTCCAGGAGCTGCCGAGCTGCCTGCGAATGCGGGCCATCTAGGAACTTTCTGACCTGAGCGACAAGCTTGCTATAGTGATCACGAATCTTAGCGACATCGTCTTCGAAAGGTCCCAATCGTAATAATTGATAATAGTTAAGCGGCCGATTCGTGTCGGGAATCTTGAGCCAGTCTCGGTAAACATCGAGGTTTTGTGCGTTTTTCTGTTCGCTCATGACTGCCCAACCTTGTTCCGCTGATCAACCAGATTTCCGGGGCCATTAAGTCTCCGGTTTTCGGAACCGGTAACCGGTGTTTGAGATCCGGAATTTAAGGATCGGCATTCAAAGGAACTACCCTATGAACGACCGTTTCCCCATACCGTCCGCATTTTTTGTGTAAACCCCTGCAAATCGACCCGGCTCCCGACATACCCGATACCGCGTAGCTTCTCATAATCGATATCAGGTTGCGCCGACATTAGCCCCAATCGACAAGTAGGAGCACCATAACTCTAAGAATTGTTGAGTTTGTCTTTTAACCCTACGTGTACGACTCGCGGCGATTATTATCCAACCGGGGGCGGCAGTGCTCCACTTGCAGAAGAACTATCTCCCCCGGTCCATCTCGGTGGTTTCGCTGGAAAGCCCCGCTATTCACCCCCCGCTTGAAGCCCGTGCTTTTGTCCAGGGACACCGAAAGGAATGATTACCGCAAAAGCTCGTCTAGGGCGTCGAGATCCAGGTCAATTCCATCCGCTTTCGGTTTCTCCGTGGGCTCTGAGGGTTTGGGTGTTTTCTGTTCCCGAATCGTAGGCGGCTTCGGCTTGCCACCCGCAGAGGGTGCGCCCCCCTCGGCTTCGCGACCACTTGCTGTAGTAGTTGCTTCCAATGGGCCACCTGCTGCCGAAGAGGCGGGAGCAGCTCCCGGCTTTCCTGTCCCCATACCCCCACCGCTACCAGCGAGTGCGGTGGCGTCCGCATCTTCTGGACTAGCTTCGCTCGCGAGAGAGTCCTCCCCGGAGGCGCTTTTCACCCCCGCTTTAGTGGTAGCCAGCGCGGTCGAATGGCTACCTGGTTGAGACGCTCCGATAAAACGAACACCGCGAGCCACTGCCAAAAGGTAATCCTGAAACTGTTCTAATTCCCCCAACTCACAGACCAACTGCAACGAGTACAAGCGGCCTCCGGCTAATGTATCCATCCGCAGCACTTCCATAGAACGACTTACCCTTCCAGAAGCCTGAGCTCTGCGGCGGTAAGCTACCCAATAACGATCCCCCACTTTAATGGGCCGCATAGATTTGGCAGATTTCCCGGTTTTCTCGGCCATCAACTCCACGAATTGCTGGACGCTATTGCCATCCAGATTAACGAGGTCCCCAGCCTTGAAGTCTTCTGCTGTCAGAGCGATTAACGGGGTTGCTTGGTCTGCGGCCTTTTTTATGCGAAAAAGATATTTACCGGATCGAGGCATGAGCTCCCAATCCTTGGGCCCCGCTATTTCGACCCGGCCACCATCTAGAGGGGGTAAATAGGCTCCTAAGGCGGGCCGCGAAACGCCCCCCGAACCTTGAGTACCCTGCGGGCCTTGCCGTCCCCCGTTACACCCGCTCACGAACGCGAGCACAACAATACTCAGTAGCACGACCGTGTTAAAAAACGTGAGTTTCCAAACGTGGTTAACGAGGAGTTTTTTACGCGGTTTGCTCAAAGATAGGCCCCACGGAGAAATCATTTCAAACGGCTTCAACCAATGGCTCAGCATAATTAGATTTTTATCAGCTTTTTGACGAGTGGGTTCTTCGTGGTTTTAGTAGGTTCTTCGTACTTTTGAGGACAGGGCGATAGAGCTTTGGACTAGGAGACCCAACACTCGGGATCTATCTCGTCAAAGTTGTGAAAGACAAACTTGTGCTTGACGACTCGATCGATTTAGAGCATGCAGTTCTCACAAATCTAGGAATGCCTTAAAGCGTCTTAAGGCCTTTTTTGTCAGTCGTCCCAAGATACAAGGCTATCTGCCCCCGATTTTCCCTCCAGCCGACTGATTTTCCCGTGTAACCAAACGGGGCTAGAGAAGAAGAAACTCGGGTGGAAAAAACGCAGCAAGATCCTACGGCTCACTCCGGCACCACACGCTTCACAATTTGTACGAAATGGGTTGTGCCGGTTGCAGCGGTTAGCTCTGTTGCTTTTTGCTCTGCCTTCAAGCGATCTTTATAAGCAAAGACGGCAGCCGGCGTGAAAGTATCGGTAAAGATCACCCAAAACACCTTCAAACGCATCTGAGGCTTCTGTTTTTTCCTGTCCAAGGGCTTGGTGCGTGATACGGATTTCGCTTGCGACCTTCTTGCTGCGGTGACCGTCGTCGATCGCGCGGTTTTTGATTCGGCCGATCGGGTAAGGCGGTTAGATTGGCTATTACTTGGCGATGAAGATTCGCTCATACCGTTACCCTAGATTGATTGAACCTAAATTGAGGGTAGTTTGACAGATAAAGAAACGTGAGTTGCCCACGATAAGTAGGACAATTCGTAATTCGAAGGCGGTTTCCCGTTATGCAGTCAGTTCCTGCCAAGCTCGAAGATGTCTTTTGCAAATCGTGCTCCCCAAGTTCGGAGCTCGTCCTAAGTTTGATGTTACGAGTTTAAAGTTTGATATTAGCGAAGTCGAGTGATCTGATCTTTCTACATGCCGGCTTTTTTCCGTCGGTGCTCAGTATCGCTCCCTTGGGTACGATGCTGTGCGATGCTTGAGGCGGGTGGTCTTGTAATGAACTCAGGGTTTTAGAGTGTAATCGCCGGCCCGCTTCCGGGCCTTATCCCGAAGATTACGGCAGTTCCAACTTTTTTTAATGCCCAAGCTTCCCGAAGTACTTTCAGTCCGATGCGGCCCAAAAAAGGACCACATTCTCACCACACCAGGCAATGCCAAGCTTTTGCGGTAGTCGCCCGGAAGTTTGATGTGTTTGATAGTTTAACGAGCGTTAACTACTCGACGCAATCCGCCACAGGCTTACAAATGCAGTCGGTTCCTCGGGGGCAAGGGGGAAGGGTAAATTCCGATTCCCTTTCCCGCGGTCGTCCGAAGATTCGAGGGTTGTAAGCAGCCGGCGCCGAGCACTCGGGTATCTTTGATTGATGATATCCTGGGGGCGAAACGTCCGCTATCCTCCGGTCATCTTTGCTGCAACTCGAGTAGGTTGAGGAAAGAACTCCCCTTTGCTTTTAGAGGGTTTCGTTGGTCAATCGGCAGGGAATTGTCGAGCTATTTACCTGTATTGTTTAACAACCGGAGTAGGGTGTGGCCGCGTGAGACTCAAACCTCGGAGTCAAGCACCGCCGCGCGAGTCTCGCGCAAGTTCGTAAAGTTGTTGTGATTTCAGTCGAGGATATAACCCTTTAGGGGGGTTGTATGAGGGGAAAAAGTGGTGTAGAGTAGCTCTGTTGTCGAAATCTTTCTCCGAAGTGATATGTCGCACGTGAACCTCCGAGTGTCTTGCGAGCAGTGGGAAGGTCCCAAATTAGTTTAGCCAGGCAAATTTTCATACAGTTGCTTGATTAAAATGCTAACAAATTGGCCTTGTTCAAAAAATTCCGAGTTTAAGAAGTTAGAAGGAGGTTCTAAAGGATTTCGATCGCGTAAGTAGCCTTTAGTAAAGAATTTTATACCAATCGCCATATTTGGTCAGTGTGTTTATCGCTTTAGTGTATTATCAGGATTCAAGATTGGTGCTCAAAGTCGTGGCGGTCCAGTCGACCGATTTGAGATGCGTTTAACCGACTAAAGCATGTTTTTGCGCACTATTTCGGGGATTAATCTCGGCGAAGTTGGGGGAGGAGCGGAGGTTATCGCGGGCCGAAATGCGGTTTTGGGGTTCTCAGTTTCCGGAAGACGGTTTCTTCCGCGGCTCGGCAGGTAAGAGATCGGTTTTTGGCTTCGTCACGATAGCTTCGCTCAAGTAAATGTGCATTTTAGCGCTACAATATCAGGCGGCGAACGACGCGCCGATCTTGCTCGTTCATAACCGAGACGAGTTTTACAATCGGGCCGCACATCCGCCACGCATTCAGCCGGGCAGACCAAAGATCCTTTGCGGGGTGGATCGCAAGGCCGGTGGAACCTGGCTTGGCGTCAATCAGTATGGGTTGGTGGTGGCGGTGGTCAACCGGCCCAAGCTTCATGTGCCTCCGCAGCCGCGTTCGCGGGGACTCTTGTGCCGCGATTTACTGGGCTACTACTGCGCTCAGGAAGCTGTCGAATCAGCGTTGCGGGAGCTGAAAACCGGTAATTATGCTGGCGTCAATTTATTGTGTGCTGACAAAAATTACGCGGCGGTAATCCATGCTGGTGAGCAGCTAGAGGTTGTTCCGATTTCCCCGGGGTTACACCTTTTGACAAGTTCCAACGTGGACGATTGGAGCGATCCTCGGCAAGAATTTGCTCGCCGGATGTTGACTCTTCAGCGGCTCGATTCGGCCGTGGCTTTTCTTGCTGTCGCCAGCCGAACTTTTTCCAGAAAGGCAAACTCTGAAGGGCGTCGAGGATTGGTGATTGTGGGAAAAGATTACGGAACGGTCTCTTCCACTCTAATGGCCATCCCGGACAGGACGCAGAATGCCGTTTATCAGTATGCCCCTGGTCCCCCCAGCGACGTTCCGTACGAGGATTACTCCGCACTTTTGCGCCAAGTCCTATCAGCCGACAAATCTTCTGAAAAAGCGGTGGAAAGATCCGGCGAGAAGCTCGCCGAGCGCTAGCACGTCCGGGTGCGGTTCACCTCTCGCAGGGTGCGGAGCAAAGTGTGGCGCCAAAGGCCACGCGAGGAAGTCATCTCCAACATAATTTTCTCAGTTTTCCGGTTAGAGCATTTTCTGTTTTTTATCGAGGGCTTTGCAGGGGGGTGAGGCTAGGGGGTCATCTTGGTTTTCGCTTGAGGTTCGCGGATCGGTAAGCATCCGTCCGGCAAAGAATGTAGAGCATGGCTAGGGCAGAAAATGCGAGCAGTCATAAGTCGCAGGCTATTTGAGCGTATGAGGAGGCAGCATTACAGTGCGTTAGAAGGTACGCTACAGTTGGGCAATCCCAAAAGCTTTTAGTGATCCGCGAAAAAGGAGGCATAACAAGGTAGGTGGGCGGCGGACGATTCGCCCCGGGAGGACGAAATGATCAAGAGCTTTACGCAAAGGCGTCGAGTTTGATAGAACCTTGGTTTAAGAAGTGGTTCCGGTGGACAATCGGTTGTTAACCTCTTTTAATTTTCGCGATGCATGGTCTTGAATGACGATGCATCATGTTCAGCGACTCCGCACAAGTTCTTGCTCACTAAGCGGCTTCTGAGTCCTCGAAGCTGTTTAGCAGTCGGTGCGATGGAAAAGCTCGTGAAACATTCGGAAATCTACCTGCTTTGGTCTCGCGCAAATACTCATGGCTAGGATCAAGCGAATTCTGGTAACGGGAGGGGCGGGATTTCTCGGCTCCCATTTGTGTGAACGACTGGTTGATCTTGGGCACGATGTCATCTGCCTAGACAACTTTTTCACGAGTCAGAAATCCAACGTGGAGCATCTGCTTGATCGTCCGAATTTTGAGCTCATTCGGCACGACATAACCTTGCCGATTTACCTCGAGGTGGACGAAATCTACAACTTAGCTTGCCCCGCCGCACCCGGGCACTATCAGTACAACCCAATTAAGACGATGAAGACTTCGGTCCTAGGAGCCATTCACGTTTTGGGGATGGCCAAGCGGTGTCGTGCTAGGGTCCTCCAAGCTTCGACGAGCGAGGTGTACGGAGACCCGGAGGTTCATCCCCAGCCGGAATGGTATCGGGGCGCGGTCAACGCCATAGGGCCGAGGGCCTGCTATGACGAGGGGAAACGGGCCGCAGAGACCCTCTTCATGGATTACCACCGAATGAACGGCGTGGATATTCGGATTGCGAGAATCTTCAATACCTACGGACCACGCATGCATCCGTTCGATGGCCGAGTCATCTCCAATTTTATTCGCCAAGCGCTTGTGGGCGAGCCGTTGACCATCTTCGGCGACGGCTGTCAAACGCGGTCGTTCTGTTACCGGGATGATTTGGTCGAGGGATTGATTCGTTTAATGGAGAATGAATCTGGCGTCATTGGGCCGGTCAACCTGGGGAATCCAGAAGAGTTTACGATCCGGGAGCTTGCCGATTTGGTGATCAATCTTACCGGTACTAGCTCCCCAATCGCCTTCAAACCGCTTCCCGCCGATGATCCTACGCAGCGATGCCCGGATATCACCTTAGCCCGGGAAAAGCTTCGCTGGTCGCCCACCACATCCCTGCGAGAGGGGCTTCAAAAGACCATCGAGTGGTTCCGATCTATCGACTTAAGCCAATACCGACCTCCCACCCCGAACTATTAACGAAGGGCTTGCCGGGCCGCTTATTCGTTTCCGCTTGGATTGTCCGTGATTGATTCAACCAGCTTTTCCGGAACGACAATTGGTTTCGGGAAGCATGCAGCGACACAAAAACTGAAATAACTTTCGATTTTCTTCGGTGGTCTCTTGGTTCTTCGCATACCAATTTTCCGTTCCGAGGTACCGTCCGAAGCTCAGAAAGGTGTGCAGCATGAGCGATTCGATGAACCGTCGTGATTTGCTCCGGAGACTAGGCATTTCCTCGGTGGCAGCCGTCGGGTGGGGTGCGGGCGTCACTGGCGGCATGGGGGCACAGACGGCGGTTAACCAGCCTGCGGGGTCTGGGTCGGCGGAAGGTAGCGGATTTCAAAGTCACACGATTTCTCCCCGCACGAGTATGCCGCATCGGGCCAATCCCACGTTGGTTCGGGGTAAGGTTATCCAGCCCCAACGTGAGATTCCTATTTTGCATCAAACGGATGTGCTTGTAGTCGGGGGCGGATCGGCCGGTGTGGTTGCCGCGATTGCTGCTCGACGCACCGGCGCGGAAGTCACGTTGGTGGAGCGTTATGGGCATTTCGGCGGGCTGTGGACGGGCGGATTAGTCGTGCTGATTACGGGGCATATCGTCAAAGGCGGAAAGCAAGTGTGCCAAGGGATCGGCGAAGAGATCATGCAGCGATTGGAAAAGCTCGACGGAGGGATCATCGATCGCCGGCCCGGAGTGGACCCCACTGTCGATGCAGAAGCCGCCAAGTATCTGATGGTCGAAATGGTCGAGGAGGCCGAACTCAAGGTCTTCCTCCATTGTTGGGGTGTGGACGCTATCGTGCGGGATAACGAGGTTTTGGGGGTCGTCTTTGAAAGCAAGGCCGGTCGGCACGCGGTGCTCGCCAAGGTGGTCGTTGACGCCACGGGCGACGGCGACATTTTCGCCACGGCCGGCGCGGAGTTCGAGCATCGGAGCCATAACATCGGCTTGGTCTCGCGGGTAGGGAATCTGGATCGAATTGAGCCTCCGCCGGAGGCTGCCGCAAAGGTCAAGGAGATCATGCGCCGATTGGGACGACCGACTCCGGTTACCGGGGTACACTGGGTCAATATGCGAGGTCCTGAGGCCGATGGCCTGGATCTCGAAACTTTGACGCGGATGGAATTGAATCATCGGAAGTTTATTTGGCGTCATTTGCAGCAGGTGCGGTCTCAGCCGGGATTCGAGAGGTTGTACCTGGTGGAAACCGCACCACAACTGGGAGTCAGAATCACGCGGGTTTTGCTCGGTGTGAGCATGGTGCGTTGGTCGGACATGGAGGCCGGAGTCCAACTTCCGGATGTGGTCGGATACGGGGGCGGCACCGCTCGCGAATGGCCGATTCCGTACGGTTCCCTTGTCCCGGAAAAGCTCGACAATCTCCTGGCGGCTGGCCGTTGTATCGCTGCAGAGATGCGAATGGCTGACCTTGTGCGGCTCATTCCCAATTGTTTTGTCACGGGACATGCCGCCGGCGTGGCTGCGGCCGTCGCGGTTCAGGATGGTTGTCGACCGCGCGATGTTGACGTGAAAAAAGTTCAGAGAATTCTTCGTGAGCAAGGGGCCTATTTGGGTTGATCGAATAGGAAAGCCATCTCGGAGAATCGATCAGGAAGAAGCCTCGTTTTTCGCGGGCTTGAGCTTTTGTGGTTTCATGGCCCGATATTTTGTTCCCTCCAAGCGAGGATCTTATCGGCTTGAGGGGGATGATTGTGTCGTTTGGTAGTAAGGTTTCGCAGTTTATTTACCCATGAAGGATCAAGAATCTCATGAAGGATCAAGAATCTCGTTGAGAACTCCCTCGATTGAAATGACTTCACAGCAGATGTTGAACTCCTCCAGTTACCCGGAGCCGGAGGCCGGATACTCCTCCCCGAATACCCTACCGACTAACGCGGTTAGCCAAATTGCAAGCGACGGGAATCGATCAGAGCCGATACGGGAGCGAAATCTCCTTCAGCGATTTTGCCGAATTCTTTCGGTGGCGGGCTTCGCATTAATTTTGGGCTGGGTAGGAACCTTCTATGAATTGAAGCGATTAGCAGTCGGCCTCAGCCCCTGGGTGAGCCTCTCGAGCTTTTTAGCCGGAAGTGTCGTCTTAGAGAGTGCGTGGGCGGCGTTAACCCTGGGGCTTGCTGCTACCTTACGTCGACGGTTTTTCTGCCGGTGGATCTGCCCCACGGGACAGTGCCTCGACTGGGCGGGTTCGTTCGGAAAAAGGCTTGGGCTGAAAGGGGTTCCATTTCCGAAAATAGGTTGGGGGATCGCGCTTGCGACCTTAGCAGGAGCACTGCTGGGCTATCCGTTGATGTTATGGCTGGATCCCTTAGCTTTGTTTGCGGCTGGCGTTCAGGCCGTACGCCTGAATCCTGCCAATACGGTTGTTTACGGACTGCTTCCGCTTTCAATTATTCTCATCACCGTCGTTTTTCCCGGCCTTTGGTGTACTCGACTTTGTCCGTTGGGAGGATTTCAGGAAACACTTTACAGCATCGGGCATCTGGAGTGCCGGAGCAGCGGCACGAGGGAGCAGGCGAAAGAGCAGGCGGCGCGATCGGCGGGGATGGTCGCCGGTCAGATCGAGAAAACTCCGCGCAGAATCGACTCGAAGCAAGACTCGGAGGACGAAAGCGTCTTGCGGTCGAGCCGCCGCGTGGCAATTGCGTCGGCAGGCGGAGCTATTCTCGGTTGGTTCGCGGTATGTCACACAACCTCAAGTAAGCCGCGATTGTTGAGACCCCCTGGGGCCGTCGAAGAGTCAGTTTTTACCGGTTTGTGCGTCCGGTGTGGGCAGTGTGTTGAAAGCTGTCCGGAATCTATTCTTTTTCCGCAGCCATTGGAGTCCGGTTGGTTAGGTTGGTTTACGCCAGTGGTACACTTCGAGGAGGGCTACTGCCGGGAGGGTTGCACTCGGTGCACCGAGGTGTGTCCCTCCCGAGCTATTGGACGTGTCAAACCGGCGGAAAAAGTCCAGGCAATCATCGGTTTTCCCCAAGTTGACATGGGGGTTTGTTTGCTGGGCGAAGAGGCAGAATGCTGGGCGTGTGTACGGGCTTGCCCCTACAGTGCGATTCGGTACGAATTCTCCGAGGAAACTTACACCACTATTCCGGTGATAGACCCGCGACGCTGCCCCGGATGCGGGGCCTGTCAAGTCGCCTGTCCTACTAAACCGAAAGCTATCGTGGTTGCACCCGGGCATCCGCTCCGGCCCGTTAGCCGCACTTGAGGCATGGGATATTTGAAAGAAGATGGAAATCTGCGTTGCGAGTGAGGTTTTTCGCGGCGAGGTGTTGCCACGAGGGGCCCCCAAAGGAATTTTTGCGGGAGTTATTTACGAATTTCCTTAGCAGGCTTCCGCGTGCGGATACCCGTCGATTTTAGAGCTGTGATCAATTTTGCCATGGGGCGTTCGCTCGATTTGGCTTTGCTCCTTGAAAAGTCGTGGAGCCCGCTCGAGTGAAGCTCCGCCAATTAGTCTTTCGAATTCTTTAGCGAATCTTTAGAAAAATTGCGGACCAGCGGTAGGACGATCACGAATCTCTGATAGGATTCCCGTGGCGGGGAGACGCAGGTTGTATCATCCGCGCACTGTTCCGACTAGAAAAAGTTGCCCGTCGCATTAAGGGTCCGGTCTCCGATGAGTCAATAAGAAGCGGAGCCCTGAAAAGAGTTTTCGCTTAGGGAGCGGCGATCGATCGTTTTTTGGCAACAGTGTACTGAAGTGCGAAAAGCGTACGGAAGCACGAGATATCTAGTCGCGATTACATTAAAGGGCGAGATACTCGCGGTCATTTACACCTTACAAGATAAGGAACTTTTGGAGTTAGCCGAAACACCGAAGCACAAATTGGGTTGAACACGAGGATGCCTGAGATTCATCAAAGCCGATCGAACTTACGAGAATCCTTCCTTTGCTATTTCGGTGAAAACCTCTTTTGCAGCCGCTATCGTCTGTTCGAGAAGCTCACGCGTGTGAAGTACGGAAAGAAACATAGCCTCGAACTGACTGCATGGCAAATAAACACCACGTCGCAGCATTCCCCAGAAGAACCGCGCAAAAGCTCGGGTATCGCAGCGGCTTGCCGTGTCCCAATCGTTCACACGGTCCCTGCTGAAGAAAATCGTGAGCATCCCTGGGGCCCAATTGACCTGACAAACAATGCCTGCCTCCTGAGCCACGCGTTGCAATCCCTGGGCTAAAAACTCTGTGGACTCCTTGAGCTGGGGATACGGCTTGGAGGCTTCCAGAAGCCGAAGCGTTGTCCACCCTGCTACCGTAGCCACAGGGTTTCCGCTCAGTGTGCCTGCTTGGAAGACTTTTCCTTCGGGAAGCACATGATCCATGATCTCTTGGCGACCGCCGTAAGCTCCGACAGGAAGTCCGCCACCAATGATCTTTCCCAAGGTCGTCAGATCCGGCTTGATTCCCAGCAGCTCTTGCGCCCCGGACCACGCTACGCGGAACCCGGTCATCACCTCGTCGTAAATGAGGAGTGCTCCGTACTGTGAAGTGAGCTCCCGCAACTTTGTATGGAACTCTTCCGAGCCCCAAACGCACCCCATATTGCCGGCTATGGGTTCGACAATTACCGCGGCAATTTCCCGGCCCCAAGTCTCGAAAGTGGTTTGAAGCCCGTCTACATCGTTATATCGCAGCACTAAGGTGTGCTGCACGGTGCCTGAGGGCACCCCCGGAGAGCTGGGCACGCCGTGAGTGGCAGCGGAACTACCGGCTGCCACAAGCAGGCTATCCACATGGCCGTGGTAATTGCCGGAGAATTTCGCGATCAGCTCCCGTCCGGTGTAAGCCCGGGCTAGTCGAATCGCGCTCATCGTGGCTTCCGTGCCCGAGTTGACCAGCCGAATTTTTTCGACCGACGGAATCGCGGAGATGATCCTTTCGGCCAGCAAGTTCTCTCCGACTGTGGGAGCCCCAAAACTTGTCCCCTTGCGAACCACCTGCACTATGGCGGCGACGACCTCCGGATGGGCATGTCCGAGGATCATCGGGCCCCAGGAAAGCACATAATCGATATATCGGTTGCCATCTACGTCGTATAAAAAGGGTCCTTCACCCCTATCGATAAAAACGGGTTCACCCCCGACAGCTCCGAAGGCCCGAGCCGGACTATTCACTCCGCCCGGCATTAGATGCTTTGCTCGAGTGAAATGTTCGTGGCTTCGCGCGTAAGTCATCAAAATTTATGGCGGATACTACGGTTACCGGGTTTCAATGTGGACTTGTCGAAACGCTGGCTAACCAATCCGAATAGCAGCGGGCGACTCATTCAAAGGGAAACGAAGACTTTGCCCGATCGCAGGCGAATCTTCCCATTCGCACGCGAATCTTGGCGTAAGCGGTTTCGATGATTCAAATGCGACCCGGCTTATCGAAAACGTATAGGTCGTTCCATAATTATGGACCTGCTGATCGGATGCACCCGGCAGCAACTCGGGACAGCCTTTTTGCCTTTCGGTCAAGCAGCGGGTTTATCCGATAACTTTTGGAAAGAAGTCACCACGACTTAATACGAATCCACACATCGAGATTTGGCGTGGATTCCCGCAAAACCTGTCAAATTCCCCAATTTTTTGGCAACACTTTAGGGCTCCCGCAACGTGAAAACCCCTGAGACGCCATAACTGTAAGAATTGTTGCTTGTCTATTGTCTTTTGTACGACTCGGCGCGAGCCGCAATGTGAGAGCCCCTGAGACGACTGAAAGAAGCGACTATCGGACAACTCCAAGAGGCGACTATTAGGCTGGAATCAGCCCGATTTATCTCTGGGAAGCTCTATTCGCCCTGGGTCGTCGGCATCACCAGTAGCGTGACGCTGCACGGCTCCAATACCAATCGATCTCCTACGCGGTCAAAAGCTTTTTCAACCACGGAAACCTCGGGCTCTTGACCGGGTCGATTGCAAGCTCGAGGGTTATCCCCCGAAATTTGGAACACTTGGGCGGATCCCGATAGTTTGATGCCGCGAATTTCAAGCGGTACTTCAAGCTGACGAAGCGTGGGATTCACAACGGCCAACGTCAGAGCGTTTCGCCCCTCATCCCAAGCCGCCATCGCGTCAATCGGTCCGCCAGTTTCCGTCTGCACAGGGATCTGGCCAAACTGCTTTCGGTAAAGCGTAAGGACTACGCCGGTCGTATCCATGGTGGCGGCAATTTTGCTGGTTTTGATCGCGCCAATGACGTTCACGGTCTGGGCATAACAGCCCATGAAATACATGTCGGTATTTCGGGCAAATTCGTTCAGGGCTGCCGCCACCCCCAAGGCGTCTTTGAGGAAGTATTGGGTGCCGAGTTCCCCGTAAACATGCGGGCCATACCAGTAGTTCCACTCATCGAGAGCAATACGGATATCCTTTCCCTGGAGTGAGGCAAACCTCTTGCGATACTCACGATGAGCCTCAGCAATGGCCCGAACGCGCTGCGGCATTTGCATCACGTGGCTAAGAAGGCCAGGACGCTCGCCGACATAGAAGTGCTCGCTGATATAGTCCATGTGATCGGCACAATACTGCATCATTCCCTCGCTCCAACGGCCGACTTCCCCCACGGCGATCAGCTCGATCGAGGGGTCCAATGCCCGCATTCCCTCCGCGAATTGATTATGCTTCTTGATGTACTGCTCTAGGGGCATGTGTCCTAGCTGCCAAGAACCGTACATTTCGTTGCCGACGCCCCAGTACTTAACGCGATAAGGCTCAGGATGACCATTCTTGGCCCGCAATGAACCCATACGCGTTTCTGCACTGCCGTTGCAATACTCCAGCTCCTCTAACGCCATTTGCAGATCCCCCAAGCCGCTGTTGACCACGACAAGCGGCTCGGTGTTCAAAATCCGACAAAACTTTATGAATTCATCGATGCCAAAGTCGTGGTGTTCGAGTCCCTGCCAAGCAGGATTTTTCATCGGGGGGCGGTGATCCGGGTCGCCAATGGCTTTCCGCCAATCGTAGCCACTAACGAAGTTCCCCCCGGGCCAACGGTAAACGGGTGCATCCAGCTCTTTGAGCAGGGCCAGAGTATCCGCACGCAGACCCTCGATGTTGTCCGCCGGCATAAGGGAAAGGGTGCCGACATAGCAATCGCCGCCATTTACTCGGATCTCCAGAATTGCTTCTTCAGTAGTCTTGCCAGGGAGAAATTCCAGTGAATATTTCTGATAATTGTTGGGAATCGGTCCCAAGGTTACGAGCCCTCGCTCGGTTTCGCCGTCGCCCCAGATCAACGAAACCTCCACATTAGCCGGCTCCGATTTCGAGCGAAGCCAAATTCGACCGACGCATTTGACGCCGGTACGCACCCCGAGACCTTTCTGCCGCAATCCGCTACCAGCGGACACCAGGGGGGTATGCTCGCCCACAAAAGGCGACTCCTTAGCCATGCGGACACCGCCGGGAGAAAGCATCTCCCAAGGCGACTCTTTCGCACCCACCGGATAGAAGAACTTCCGATCCTCGAGCATTTCCGCCCAAATCCCCCCGTAGATGCACCGCCCTAGGTGCTCGATGAATTGGCCGTAGATATACGGGGAAATTGGCTGGGCACGGTCGTTGGCGTCTACTCGAATCACAGGTTCCAACGGTTTCTTGCTTAAAAGTTCCAGACGCAAATCGTCAAACCAGGCCTTGCCGACTGCGAAGCCCCAACCTCCGAAAAGACAGTTGATATGTAGAGAATCTTGATCGTTTGTCTCAAACACTACCTCGACTCTAGTCCAGTCGGAGTCGCCCACTACGACCGAGGTAGCTGTCGGCTGAAGGTTATGAATATTCAGCAAAACCCCGCGGCCGGTAGTCGGTTTCAACCCTTCGGTTTTAATCCAGCCGCTCAACCGGTAGGTTGCGAAAGGTTCCACCGGAACTTCAACAAACCAGCTTGCATCTCCCCCCTTTTCCGAGGAGATTGCAACACTCCGGTTACCCGTCCTACCCACCGTGGCGTATTCGAACTTTGCCTCACCTCGCCAAATCCGGGTCCTCCAGCCGGCGGGAGCTCCGTCCGCGGCAGCTTCGAATGACGAATTGGGGAGAAGCTCCTGCCCGAATGAATCAGCGGAGCCAAAACAACCATTTCCGGCACCTAGCCCGGATAGTATCACGATGCAGCTGAAAGCGATCCCAATTCCGATCAATGTTCTGCAAACAAAACGAGCGTAAGCCATTACTTCACTCCTTAAACCATCAGATGCAGCAAACCATCAGATGCAGCAGGCCAAAGTCGTACCCTGGAACCATTTCAAATAATACTATAGCCCATACCGTTCGAAAGTTTCGGCAAAGCTAAAGTTTTTTCGATGAATTATGCCGCACGGGTGACCTACCACAATACTCCTTTGATCAAAACCGAGCGGTCCACGCTATCACCGATCGGGTACACCCGCCCCTTTAAATTATCCTTTTCAACCGCGGCTCACCATGTCCCGAATTAATCGGTGTTTGAGATAGTGCCCTTAATCAGTGCTTGAAATGGCGCCGACCGGTGAAGACCATCGGCAACCCAAAGCGATTGCACGCCTCAATGACCTCCTGATCCCGTACGGAACCCCCCGGCTGAATAATGGCAACTACCCCAGCCTTGGCGGCATGCTCGATCGAATCTGGGAACGGGAAGAACGCATCGGAGGCTAAGACCGATCCTTTCACCCGGTCGCCGGCCTTCTTGATGGCGATTTCGACCGAATCCACGCGGCTCATTTGACCGGCACCTGCACCCAATAGCATACCGTCCTTGGTGATAACGATCGCATTCGACTTGACATGCCGGACGATGGCCCAAGCAAACCGCAGCTCCTGAAGTTGGCTTTCTGTGGGCTGAGCCTGCGTGACCACACGCCACTCGTCTTCAGGATCCGGGTAAATATCCGGCTCCTGCACCAGCAAACCGCCCTCTAAAAACCGGTAAGCCCAAGAAGCTCTTGCGCCCTCCAAAAGCCCGGTTTTCATCAGCCGGACATTCGCCTTCCACTTGGGCCGAGAAGTCAAGATTTCGAGAGCTTTGGGGGCGAAATCCGGCGCTATAATTGCCTCGATAAAAAGGCTTGGATCCGTAAGCACCTCTGCGGTTTGTTCATCCACGATTTGGTTCATGCCCAAGACCGAACCAAAAGCACTGACCGGATCCCCCGCTAATGCCTTTCGCAGCGCATCGGCCAGCGATGCCGCCACGGCTGCTCCGCACGGATTGTTGTGCTTAATGACGGAAACAGCAGGCTCGGTAAAGTACCGAACAATCTCTAGCGCACTTTCCAAATCCAGCAGATTGTTATATGAAAGCTCTTTTCCGTGAAGTTGCTCCGCCAAAACGGCGTTTGCACCCCGCGCCAAAGGTTCCCCATAAAGAGCTGCTTGTTGGTGGGGATTCTCCCCGTACCGAAGCACCTCTTTGCGGCGATAACCCAGGGTCAGCTCTTCGGGGAGATCTTTTTGCCCAAGTTGGCTGCGGAAAAACGAAGAGATCACCTGATCGTAAAAGGCCGTGTGAGCAAATGCTTCGGCGGCCAGTCGGCGACGCAGCTCCAAGGTCGTACGGCCATCCCTGCGGATTTGGTCAACGATTTCGGCATATTGACGGGGCGAAGTCGCTACGGTCACAAAGGCATGGTTTTTGGCTGCCGCCCGAACAAGAGAGGGGCCGCCGATATCAATTTTTTCAATTGCCTCCGGCCAACTGACCCCCGGCTGGCGAACCGTCTGCTCGAAGGGATAAAGGTTTACAACCACCAGCTCGAAACTGAGGATTCCATGCTGCTGGAGCGCCTCCATGTCGCTCGGATGGTCGTGTCGACACAAAATGCCGCCGAAGACCTTCGGATGGAGGGTTTTTAAACGGCCATCCATCATCTCGGGAAATCCCGTGTATTCCGAAATGTCGCAAACCCCAATTCCTTGTTCTTGCAAATATTTGCGTGTGCCACCCGTCGAATAGATTTCCACCTTGCAACCGGATAGCTGAGCGGCAAATTCGGCTAATCCGGACTTGTCACTTACACTGACGATCGCCCGTTTAATCTGGGGTGATTCCATAGTTTTTCGGCTCCCATTTACCCGCGTTCCAAAATATCCGTCATATAGATCGGTGCCGGATGAACTTTAAACAAAACTAGTTTAGTCTTCGACAAAACCCACCGACAAAAAGCCACCCGAAAATCATCGCCACCCGAACAAATTACGGCGTCGTACCTACAAATTCGCCCCAAAAGATTTTGCCCCACACTCGAGTAAACCCCGAAGCTCATGCTTATTCTTAAACCACCGTCATCCGGGTCAAAAACTGGGCTTTGTGATGGGCAAGAGTTTAAAGGTGGTTCTCAAATTCGTCAATCAGCCAAGCCGTGCAGTTTGCGTGACCGCCGGGATACGAATCTGCCAATCGTTGCCGATTACGTTCTGAGGCCTTCGGCACGGTATGACGAGAACGATTGGTCCTCAGCTTCCCTCGCACTTGCGGGGAGAAATTTAGCCATTGGTGGTCCCTCCTTGGTGAGAGAGACCTTCCCTGGTACTGGCGCGCCGGAATTTCCATGCCATCCGCTCGAGAGGCCGCTGGAAGTTGCCCTGCGCTTGGTTAAGCGGTTTTTAAAGGTTTAGTGCGTTTTTTCAATCAGATGAACCTCGGTGACCGTTACTCGCCCAATGACCCAACCCAGCAGTTCCGCATCGCAAGCTGGCCCACTCCCCAATTCTTGGTTTTTCCGCCACAATAAAATCAGCAAAAAAGAGGCAAAAGGGGGGCCATGAATAATTTGCCCACTAAGTGAATCGGCGGCACGTGCGGCGGGAAGAGGTTTTTACAGCTTTCGGCCGCCGAAGGGTTGAATACCCCCGGGCAGACCCGTGATCGGAACTTGGACGTACGGGTGAACGCGACTAAACGCCGTTAGAATGCCCCAACGCCTCGGTGCGTCGGGAATATTAGAACAAGGTTGTCACGCCATGAGCCACCGAATTGAGCCGCTCAATGTGCCGAAATTCGTCGCCTTGAAATCGGCCGGTCAAAAGATCGTGATGCTCACGGCTTATGACTACACCACGGCCGCCCTGCTGGATGCAGCCGGTGTGCACGGTATTTTGGTGGGCGACAGTCTGGGAATGGTGGTTCAGGGGCATCCTAACACATTGCCGGTTACCATGAAGCAAATGATTTATCATGCCGAGATGGTAGCCCGGGCTGTGAAACGCGCACTTGTGGTCGCCGATCTTCCGTTCCTCAGCTATCAATTGGGACCCAAACAAGCCATCAAGAGCGCCGGCCTTATCCTGAAACATACACGTTGCCAAGCGGTGAAGTTGGAACAGGGACCCGAGCAGCTCGAAGTCACTCAGGCCTTAGTCGGGGCCGGAATACCCGTGATGGCTCATTTCGGGCTTCGACCACAAAGTATCCACCAATTGGGGGGGTATCGAGTAGCGCGCGATCGAGGAAGACTCATCCAAGAGGCCAAAGCGGCTGAGCAAGCCGGGGCCTTTGCCATCCTCTTGGAGTACGTCCCGGCCGAGCTCGCGCGGGAGATTACTGCCAGCGTGCAGGTACCGACTATCGGGATCGGTGCCGGGCCGCATTGCGATGGGCAAATCCTCGTGTTGCACGACTTACTGGGTTTGGGCCGGGTACCCCGACATGCGAAAGCTTATGCGAACTTGCAGCAGATCATCACCGATGCCGTATCGGCTTACTTCCAAGAGGTGCAACACGGCAAATTTCCCGGACAAGAACACTCATTTCAGTGAAATGATTCACTGGAAGGAAAATAGGGCGAGGAAAGTCCCCAGTTGCGGACGCCGATTTCTATATTCTAGATTCTAGGATTATATTCTAGACTCTAGGCGATTAGCGAGTACCCCGGGGCAACCTCGAAATGTGTGGTGGGCAACGGTATCCCGGCCAAAAGACCCTCCTCCTTTTAACCCGACGCCTCTAATGAGCTTGGTTTGTCAACCTAGCAGAATCTTTCGACTTGCTGCGCGTTTACAAGCAGGTATGCGTTTACGCCCAAGAATCCTTCATGAGTGAAATCATTCAGATGGAGCCAAAAAATGCTTCGAGGGTGAACCCATTTAGATGGGAACCGATCTTGAAGCACTTTGAGCTCTGAGAAATGATCCGAAGAAAAGTCGAGGCGTTACCGCCGTTTCAAGAGTAACATTTGGCTGCCAGGGGGTGCTTACGTATCTCGTGTAGCCCGGTAGAGGCCGCGTCACTGCCGTCTTAGGAATAGGACCTTGCTACCGGAGCCATCTGAGTTCCGGGGCTTTCCCATAAGGAACATTACTCCATTAATATCGCCCTATTCCATTAGAATCGGCGGTTAATATCGGCGGTCAATTTGAGCACGAATTCGGCAGTCGCACTGGCGAGTATCTTTTTCAAGTCAACTCGCGTGTGAAACAAATCACCTCCTCGAGCAACCGCATAGCACTTCCTGAGTCGATTGCCTCGGCTGCCTGCTCAACGCCTTCGGTAAGGTTGCTTGCTTTACTTGCAACGACGAGCGCAGCCGCGGCATTTGCCAGCACCACATCCCGGGCTGGTCCAGGGTCGCCGCGCAATATTCGGCGGAGCATGTTCGCGCTTTGGGCGGGACTATCCACGAGAAGCTCGTAACGGGGCAAAGACCTCAAGCCAAAATCCCCCGGCTCCAGCTCGAAATGCCGGATACCCCAACGCGTTGCCTCGGTGACATGGGTGAAACTCGAAAGCGAGATTTCGTCCAATCCATCCGCCCCGAATACAACCCACGCTCGTTCGGTACCAAGCCAGCGGAGTGCCTCCGCCAGTTTCAGCCGTAGCTCTGCACGTCCCACCCCCAGCAGTTGATGGGTTGCGGAAGCCGGATTAGCCAGGGGGCCCAAAATGTTGAATATGGTGGGACGCCCCAATTTTTTACGCACCGGAGCCACGACTTTCATCGCAGGATGAGCCAGGGGGGCAAAACAAAAGCAAAAACCGAATTTTTCCAAGCAAGCCTCGACCACAAAGGGCGGGGCCTCGATATTCATGCCCACTTCGTGCAGCACATCGGCTGAGCCGCACGGGCTAGTGACCGATCGGTTTCCATGTTTGGCCACTGGGACACCGGCTGCCGCCGCCACTAGCGCTGCCGCCGTGCTGATATTGAAGGTTCCGGATCGATCGCCCCCTGTCCCCACAATATCTAAAACAACCTGGTGAGAAGAGCGAATCGGTCGCATCATCCGGCGTAGTGCCCTGGCCGCACCTACGATTTCGCAAACCGCTTCGCCCTTCTCGGCGAGGGCTACCAGCAACCGGGCGATGAGCTCCTCCTCTGCCCCCCCCTGCATGAGGCAGGTCACCGCTTCCTCCATCAAGGACTCCGGGACGTCCTCACCGAGCTCGGCAATTCTGACCGCTTCGGCAATGCTATCGGGCATCTCGTTCGGGCCCTAAATGTGTCTTTCTTTTTCTGCCTTCTTTCTCTGCGCGACCTATTCGCGATGTGACCTTTTTGTGTTGAGTCCTCTTTGTGTTGTGCCTTTTCGCCAGCGGCTGTTCCCAAAACTTCAAATCACAAGAACGCAAAAAGCAGAAATTGGGATGATGCTTTTTGCTTAAGGGCCGTCGTTTTGCTGGCAATGCTTTGCCAAACCGGACTGGTGGGATCCGGGGTAACCCCCGACAGCGACGAACCAATACCGAAAACCTCGCCCTTACACGATGGGCAGGAACTCTAAGCCGGCTTTACGCACAGCATATCCCACGCATTGCAGATGATTTCCGTAAGCAAGCATCCAATGGAAACCGCGTATTTCTTGGAGTAGCTTTTGCCAATCTCCGCGGATTTCTAAATCCAATTGCGTGCGACAAATTTCAAAAAACGGTGCGTCAAGTATCGTGGCCTCAAAACCCAACCAACGTCGGCCCGCAAAATCGGCATCAATCACTGTGACCGGCTCGCCGCGTCGCATCTCCACCTTTGGGGCCGCACCATAATCCGATTCATAATGGGTGAGGATCCGCACCGGCTCCAGGGTTTGGCCGTTCATCCGGCGAGGTGCCGTGCAATGGGAGACCGTCACGATCCCTTTGTGCGGAAGAGAGGGATTGCAGAAAAACACTGGTTTCCCCGAGACGTAGTGCAGCAGAATCCCTGCGGGAATCGCCACAAAGTCCGACTCGCAAAAAGCCAAGTAACCGGCGTCGTTAAGGAGACCTAAAGGCAGACACGCCGTCGTCTCTGTAATCGGCATGATCACACTCATGCATTGACCGACGGTGATCGCGTCCGCTTCGACCTCATCCATGATCTGCTGAAATACCTCGGTCAATAAAAAGGCGCGATCTACAAACTCTCGCGGGGTTTCCAGCGAAACTCCCGGTGCCTGGAGGTAATCGGCAGCTTTTTGCCGACTCCAAGCCACGAGTTTTTCATCCGCATAGGCCCTCTTTAGCCTTTCGCCTAACTCAGGGTAGGTCACCGTGTGATATTCAAACTTCCACACCTCTTGAGCCCGCTTGGGCGCTTCCGCCCCATCCGCTCCCCAACCGGCAGGACCACCAATGGCCACAATTCGCTTTCCGAAGGTATTCTTCAGGGCAAGAAGTGCCCGCAAGCGCCAAAGCAGCTCCGCTGTATCATCCACCACGATATCCTCGACGCTCATCCCGGGTTCTGCGAAGAAATCCCGACGCTTCCGCAAGAAGTGCACATGAGCACCAATGTACATGTAGTAAAGGGGACCTGAGCGATGCCGGACGAACATCAGATTCCACGGCCTAGGCCGAACTAGCGCCTCTAGGATCGGAACGTTCCGTCTTGCGGCATAAATCAGCATCACGTCGCAAGGCCGCGAGGCGGCAGCGGTGGCTTCCTCAACATTGCGTACGGTAACTAGGGGGGCGAATTTCAACGGGAAGTCGGCAGCTTGGGCCATGGCCGCTAAATCCCGGCGAATGTGCTCCTCCTCCGCCTGCAATTGGGTTTCGTCCTGAATGGCACCGGTGACCCGCCAACTGGTTGCCTCCTTTCGAGGATAAATCTCGCAGTTAAACACCGGTTGAACGAGCAGTGGCTTGATTTCCGGCGCGCGATGCCGACCAAAATCACTGGAAGTTTCCGTTCTCCCAAATCGGGTTAACACACTGCCGGCAACCGCAGAAGATCCTGCAACCAGGAAATCGCGACGACACAAATTCGCAGTGGCCTCATCCGCGATCAGATCATGTTTGGAAAGGCAACAACCGGCCGTCGAATTGCGCCGAAACATAAGCAGATCCCCTCTGAACTAGGCTCCCCGAAAATCCCTAAAAAGGCGTCTTGTTAAGTCAGTATTTTAAAGTGGGAAAAAACATCTGTAAACGGTGTTTAAAAACATGGCCCAGCGGAGCCGTTAGAGGCCTGCGCAGGACATGTGCGACATGACCACGCCGTCATGAGAGCTTTGCGAGGAGAGCTTCGAGATTCTCACTAGTTGGCGCCGCACCGATCCGGTTTATTTGTCGAGGAGAGAAGCTCGCCGGGGTATGGAAGCTCCGACGTGAGTGGCTGCTAGCGTCGGGGCTCGAACCCACCACACCGCTGGATTCACCCAACGAAGCTAATCCCGGAGATGTTGCGTAACCACCCAGCGTTTGCCGCAGCTCAAATTCTCCCGCACAAAGGGGGATTAACCGTATGCACATGTCTCTGCAGTCAAAGCATCCCTTGCCGCTATGAGATTTCTGGATTCATCATTCACACAAGGCCCCTTTCAGACACCATCAGTTAGGCACGGCAGCAAATTATTTCCACCAGCGTGAAGTTTTTTACAAGAGAAAGTATGGAGAGTCGCAGTAACCCCCGGCGCGAGCCTGCCACCTCGCGGGCCATTCACATGTTCTGACCAAGCTGAATTGTAATGAGGTTTTGACTAGGTTGGACTGTTTTAAGCCGTTTGAAGTCCTGGGTAGCCTCCGATACACAGGAACGCAGCCCCCAAACCCCGTGCTTTTGATACCGTATCTACCACCATTGAGACACGGAGCTGCGGAAAATTCTTCCCAAATTCTCCCCGAATTTACCGGTCCCTTGCCGAAATTGTGATGGCGATAAAACGGGCTTATAATGTTAGCGAGGGGGGCCTTGCAATTTGAATTTGCCCTGGTTTTTCCGGAGGACATCTTCCGGCAGCCGAGTAGAAAACCGGGGCGGTCGCAAAGCCGGGAATTTGCCGGTACATTCACACCCGCTTGGAGGCAGGGATAAATCGGTTGAAGTTTTCCACATGCTTTCATTTCCCGGGATTGCAGAATCCGCCAACGCCTCATGCAACCCACAGGTTTCTCGCGCTTGCGGGGCCATATTTCGAAATGCTCGCAATCGCGAACTTTCGAGCTGGGAAACGCATTAGGAGGAATTTTAGGAAGGTTATCGATATCAGATTCGCAGAGGCTGTGATGCACCCGGCGGCACCGCTGCAAAAACCAGCAGGTGACGACGGCGTGCTCTTGCGCGGAGTTAAGATCACCGTTTAATTGGGACGTTATGTTGCAGGTGCTTAAGGATCCTCATCGACGGCATTTACTGCTGACGGGCCTTGCGGGCCTTGGTCTTGTCTTATACCTCACGGGTAAGCTCCAATCCATTGCCGGTTTTGACCTGGCGGTGCTCGTGGCCCTGATTGGGGGGCTGCCTGTTTATCTTGAGGCCGCAGGGGCATTGGCCCGGGGGAAAATCTCCGCAAATTTGGCCGTCAGCTTGGCCGCCCTGGCGGCGCTAATCCTCGGTAAAGCCCAAGAAGATCCGTCATTATATTTGGTCGCTGCGGAGGTGATTTTCATTGTCCTGATTGGCGAGAGTTTGGAGCATTTCGCCATTGGGCGGACGCGTGCCGGCATCACTGCGCTGCTTGCCCTACGGCCTGAGGTTGCGCGAGTACGGCGACGACACGGGCACTCCCGCTTCTCCGATCACTCGCACGACTTGCATCGTGCGGAAGATCTCCCGTCGCATCGGCAAAAGCCTGCGCACCCCGGGGCTTCGCACCGCGAGCTTCCGCGACCGGATACTGATCCGACAAGTGGACAAGATAAAGGAAAGGACTTTGGAACTGGCGATCGGTCGACATCACCGATTCCGGATTCTTCCGCAAGCTGGGGCACATTCCCCGGTAGTGGGGCAGCCCTCGGCCAGAAGGCGGATCACTCGCCGGGCGAAAGCAGGACGCCAGATCATCGCTCCCAGTTAAAAAATCATCCCCCGCATTCAGAGAAACCAGATTCAGGAGATCTGACCAATCGCTCCTCCGGGTCCGGGGAAGAAGGCACTGCCGGCGATGCCGAAAACGCTGATAACCCGACACCTAACAAGCCGTTAAATCCCCGGAAAACCGAGCACGCTTCGTCGGGGTCATTTTCTGAGTCCGGCAACACCACGGAGGTGATCGCCGATGATTCAAACACCCATGAGCACGAGGCGGATGAGTTAAACGTACATGAACACGAGTGGCTGGTGCCCGTCGAAGAGATCCGATTGGACGATGTAGTGATTGTGCGTCCGGGGGAACGTATTCCGGTGGACGGGCGTATACTTCGGGGAAGCTCCTCGATCGATGAAAGTCCCATCACAGGTGAATCGGTTCCCGTTGATAAGGGGGTAGGGGATGAGGTGTATGCCGGCACGATTAACCTGTACGGGGCGATTGAAATCGCCGTGGAGCGGATCGGGCCGGATACACGGCTGGAGCAAATCATCCACCTCGTCGAACGGGCTGAAGAGGCCAAAGCCCCCTCGGAACGTTTGGCCGATCGGTATGCGAGTTACTTCGTTCCGATTGTGCTGGCAATTGGCGGCATTACTTGGCTTGTTACGGGCGAGCTGCTCCGGGCGGTGGCGGTACTTGTGGTCGCCTGCCCGTGTGCACTGGTGCTGGCCACTCCGGCGGCTATCGCGGCAGGCATCGGGGGGTTGGTTCGCCGCGGGGTACTGGTCAAAGGCGGGAGCGTTTTGGAAACGATCGGGCGTGTGCGTTGTGTCGTTTTTGATAAGACGGGAACACTGACTTTAGCCCGACTTAAAATCGCCGATATTGTGCCGGCGCCCGGCTGGAACCGAGCAAACCTCCTTGAACTTGCGGCTGCTGTGGAGCAAAACTCGGAACATGCGATTGCTCGCTTGATATGGCAGCAAGCGCAGACTGAGGGGCTGGTGCCCCCTTTAGTGGAAGCTTTCCAGGTTTTCCCGGGGCTTGGGGCAGAAGCACAAATCGGCTCGGATTGGATCCGCGTCGGTAATTTCCGTTTCATCGAGCAACATGGCGCTCAGATTGGGCCAGAACTCCTGCAGGAAGCCGAACGCCTGCGAGGTGCAGGGACTACGGTCGTATTCGTTGCCCACAATGGCCAAGTCATCGGGGCGATTGCGGTCCGGGACACTTTACGTCCGGAGACGGCCGAGGCTGTTGATCAGCTCCGACGCCTCGGTGTATCGCGACTGGTGATTTTGACGGGGGATCATGCAGCCCCAGCCGCTGCCGTAGCCAGACGGCTTGGAATCGAAGAAGTTCATTCCGGCCTGCTTCCCGAAGAGAAGGTCGAGCAGATTCATCGCCTGCGTCAAGAAGCATCACCGGTCGTCATGGTGGGCGATGGAATCAATGACGCACCTGCCTTGGTGGCCGCCGATGTCGGGGTGGCTATGGCCGAGATCGGCACTGCCGTAGCCATTAACAGTGCAGGCTTGGTTTTGATTGGGGATGACCTCCGCAAGTTGCCGCAAGCTATTGAGAAGGGGCGAAAGGTCCTTCGTGTTATTTGGCAGAACATTATTGGTTTTGCCTTAATTTTTAACGTGCTGGCGATTGCGGCAGCCGGGTTAGGCTGGCTTTCGCCGGTGTTAGCGGCGGTGGTTCATCAAGGGAGTTCGTTGGCAGTAGTCCTCAATTCGTTGCGGTTGCTGGTCGACCGACGAGAACTGCTGGAACGTTGGGAACGCTTCAAGGCTTTTTGTACGAACCGCTGGGTATTGGCCGTCGCCAGTGGGGGTGTGTTGCTTGCTTACCTAAGTACGGGGCTTTTCATGGTGCGGCTAGGTGAGGTTGCAATTGTCCAGCATTTTGGCCGGGCAGAGGACTCGCTGCGGCTGCCTGGCTTGCACTTCCGCTGGCCCTCCCCTTTTGGCACCCATTGGGTGGTGCGACCTGCGGAAGTACGGCGCGTTGAAATCGGTTTCCGCACCCACGCTGGGGGCTTGAGTGAACCACCGGCGTACGAATGGAATGTGCAACATCGCGCCGGTCGCCGCATCCGATACGCCGACGAAGCCATCCTGCTGATGGGGGACGAGACGCTTGTCGATATAAATTTGGTCGTACAATATCGGGTTGCGGATCCGATGCGAGCATTATTTTCGGTCGGTGCCGAGCTGATGGATTGGAACATCTCGTTTGGAAGCGCGCTGGCCAAGAATCCTGCTGCCCTTGCTGAAGCAAGGAATTCGGAAAATACTGGGCAGGTTGAAGCAGCTCAGGGAGGGGCTCAACTTTTTGGAAATTTTGCTCCAGAAAGCGGGTTTTTTAACCCCTCGCACTCAAATCGTGTGGATTATGCTTCCACTGTGCCAGGTACGCAGTCCATTGCGGGGGGAGATGCAATCGGCTTTCAATCCGCCGCAAACCTACGAGATTTGGCGTTCGAGGGTGCAGAATCCACCGAAGCGCCGATATCGGATTTTCAAATCGCTTATCGATTCGTGGCCGATGGCTTCCGTTGGGCGATCGGAAGGTGGATGGGCTCAGCACGTCGCGACTACGGCGCCAAATGGGATCGATTGGTCCGCGCCCTTGGGGAGGCAGCCCTTCGAGAGGTACTGACCGCCTACCCGGCCGACAGCATTCTCAACGAGGATCGCACCACGATCGAGGCGGCGATCATGCTGAGGCTTCGCGAGATTTTGGCAAGATACCAGACCGGTTTCGAGTTGGAAGGAGTTCGGCTGGGGGATGTTCACCCGCCGCTGGAAGTGGTACCGAGCTTCCGCGAGGTTGCCTCAGCCCGCGAGCAGAAGGAAGCGCAGATTAATAAGGCGGAAGCCTACCAATATCAAACGCAGTCTCGTGCCCGGGGGGAATCGGCCCAGCGGCTGCTGCGGGCGGAAGCCCAGGCAAGCGAGCGGGTAGAGCGTGCCAGCGGGGAGGCGAAGCGGATTGTCGCCGTAAATTCTGCCTTTAGTCAATACCCGGATTCAGCCCTGATAGAAAACTACTGGCGGATGATTGAAAAGATTTTGGCGGGCCGGAAAAAAGTGATTCTTGATCGAATCCCCGACGGCGCCCACCGGCAGCTTTGGCTTGGTTCCAAACAAAGGGCTGCGGCTGTGCCTTTGCCCCCGGAAATTTCACCGGCCTTGGGCCATGGAATTGAACCGCTTTTGCAGGACCGAGGTCAGCAATAAAAGACTTTGCTGGGCCGCGCTGAGGAATTCGCATTCGGCGGCCTAGTGCCAGCTTGGGAATCTGGCAGCTATCACCATTCATGTTACCGGCGGTAAGAACGATTTCAAAATGCTGAACGGGGCTGAAGAAGCTGAAGAATATGAAAGATATCGGGTCTATGAGTGCCGCTGGCGAGGAGCCGGTCGCTTTTCTCTTAGCCCGGGGAATTTGAAGGGTGATCGGTATGAGATGGTGGGTTTTACTTCTGGTCGCCTTGGGGGTTTTGGCCATCGGAAGGTCGGTAGTTTTTGTCGATCAGGCCGAGACGGTGATCGTCACGCAATTTGGTCGCCCGGTTGCCGTTCTCAACGAGCGACTCGACGATGCCGGCCTGCACTTTAAGTTGCCGTACCAGTCTGTGATTCGTATTGATCGACGATTACAGATGTATGATCCACGGCCATCGGAGTTTCTTGCAAAGGAAAAAAAGAATGTCGATTTGGACGTGTTCGTTTGTTGGCGGGTAGCAGAACCGCAAAAGTTCCTCGAGACCGTAAACGATTTTCCGGGCGCGGAATCTCGGTTGCACGACTTGATATGGTCGGAGTTGGCCGCGGAAGTGGGCCGCAACGAATTGGAGGCCTTAGTCAGTGTGAACCCGGAAAAACATCGGCTTGCCGAATTGATCGAGGCGGTCCATCGGCGTGTTAGCGGGGTGGCCAGGCATGCCTATGGGATTGAGATCGTGGACGTGCGACTTAAGCGGATCAACTACCCCGCTCAAGTGCGTGAAAGCGTTTTCGAACGGATGCGGACGGAACGGGCGAGGATTGCCAGCCAGTATCGAGCCGAAGGGGAAGAGCAGGCGATAAAAATCCGTGCGAGTGCCGATAAAGAGCGAACCGTCCTCTTGGCAAAGGCTCAGGCGGAAGCCGAGCGCATTCGAGGAGAAGCCGAGGCTGAAGCGATCCGAATCTATGGTCAAGCATATGGCACAGATCCTCGCTTTTACCAATTGATTCGCACTTTGGAAGCCTACGAACGCTTTTTGGACGATAAAACGACCATCGTGCTATCCACCGACTCCGAGCTCTTGCGCCTCTTAACGCAGCCTCCTGCCGAGACGACCGTGCCGCCGATGGCTGCGGATCGCGGCCCCGGGGGTATTTCCGCAACGCAATAGGGTAGCGTGAACGGAGCACTTTGACCAAACAGGCATCCGTTTTCCGACCCGGCCGGGAAAGGGTTAGAAAGACTGAAGCATGCACCGCACTTACGAAGATAAACGGACCTTGGTTCGTAAAAAAGGCGCGGGCGCGAAAATCCGCGGGTGGCTTTTTCGGGCACTGCCGTGGGGGATAGTTGTTTATCTGGCAACCGGTTTTTACGTGGTGCAACCGAACGAGCGAGCCGTTGTGAGGCGGTTCGGCAGGGCAATTCCCGGGGTGGTTGGGCCAGGGCTCCATTGGGGACTCCCCGTACCGCTAGATCGCGTCGATCGCCTCCGGGTCTTCGAGCACAAGCGGGTGCCGATTGGCGGCCTACTCATGGAGCGATCCTTGGGGCGGAGAATTCAGCCGCAGGAACTCGAGTGTCTGACCGGCGATTACAATTTAATTCTTTTGTCGGGAATCGCTCAGTACCGGATCCGCGATTGTCACGCCTACCTATTCGCCTGCGTGGATGTACCGCAAACAGTTGCGATGGTCACGACCTCTGTTTTTTGCGAGCTGATGTCGCGATCGGGGGTGGATAGTGTGCTGACCGTGGATCGGCTAACCCTCCAAAGTTCTGCGCAGCGAACTGTGCAGGAAATCTTGGATCAATACGGCTTGGGAGTAGAGATCATGTCCATATCCTTGGAGGGTTTAAGTCCGCCGGCAGAAGTAGCGAATGCCTTTCGTGAGGTAACCGCTGCGCGAGAGGACGCTCAGCGCCTGGTCAACGAAGCGCAAAGCTACGCCAACAGCTTGCTGCCCAAAGCGCGCGGAGAGGCTGACCGTTTGTTGCAGGAAGCGGAAAGCCACGGGAACGAAATTCTCGCGCGAGCCCAAGGGAATCGGGATCGATTCCTTCAGATGGTCGGGGAGTTGGGCACCAATCGAGCGGCGAACCTTCGGCGGCTTTACTGGGAAAGTTTGGAGAGAATCCTACCGCGGTTGCGCAAAATCGTTTTGGACCGCGAAACTTCCGAGCAGGCGGGGCTGAGCCTCATCGAAATCGAGTGACAAAAGCTTGCTTGCCTATCTGACCGTTGCGTCGGCATGCTGACTTTAAGGAACCTTTGGGCAAATACGCGATTGAGCTTTCGTTTGGCCTTTGATCGGCCCCTCTAACGCAGGAGCCGCACGAGGTGGATAGATGCAGTGAAAAGCCGGAGAGACGCCCCCCGTTTGTCCGGTGGATACCATGGATAACGTTGGGACTACTGCTTGGCCTAGCTTGGGCACTTCGGTCAGATCCCGGAGGTCCGGAAAAGCCGGAGGATAGCATTCGGCAATTCTTCGATGCGGCCAGCCGGGGTGATAGCAAAAGATGCCTGAAGCTTTGCTCGGGGGAGCTTCGCCGCTCGCTCGAGGGCCTTCGTCAGCAAATGGCTCGCGAGCGTTTCGAAGAGCAGCTACGTCAGACCACCAAGGGATTGAAAGGGCTTGCCATCTATTCCCCGCAACCGGTGAACGAAAACACCGTGAGGATTCGTACGGAGTTGATTTATGCCGACCGTAACGAGGTTCAGCAATTTACGGTGAGCCAGGAAGGTACCGGCTGGCGAATCACTTCAATTAGTAGTTCTGATACGCATCGGCCGCCCATTGCGTTTGGGACTCCGGTCTTTGAAGAATAGATGCGGACATGGCGAAGCAGTTCCTGTGGGTATTCCCCAGCTTTTATCTCGTCTTGTCCCCGTAGCTCTCGGGGGGCAGTCGCGTAAGATGGAAACAAATAGTGGGCCTGAAAGCCTCGTAGCGCACTTTGGGAGGGGTTCGTAAGTTACCATAGGGAACTCCGACGGATTCACCCAGACGTTCGGATCGTCCCCGTGGGGTGCGGGTCGGTAAAGGCACGATATACGGGTAGGATAGCCGCTGAAAAAACTTTGAAAAACGGTGAAAAAAGCTTGAATGCGGGGGAGCAAGCCGAGTACTGTGCATCGCGCCGCACCTTTATCCCCGATTCTTCCCTCGGTTCAATTTGGGGTATTTGGCAGTTATCGTCGGAGTTTAACACGCGATTGTTTTGACCTTGCCGATCTGTTCAATCGTTGCGGGTGCTCGCGCAGGTCGAAAGCGGGGCGTCCATGATCAACTGGGGCGATGGAATCTTGCGTGCCCGTCATTTCTGTTTTTATCGTCTTCTTCAATCTCTTAATCTTTTCCTTGCTGAGTTCCTGACCGCGTCTGTACGGATTTAAGCTTTTTTTTGGACCACCTCCCGCTCGATTGCACGACGGTTTAAAGTCGAAAGGCACCTTCGGCAATCCGCAAAAACGACTCTTGAAAACCTCCGTCGGGGAAGAGCGGTATCCGTCGCCAGAACTTAGGTTGCAGGGATCCCTCCGCATAATCTGCTTATTCGCCTGATCGTCAATCTCCGCAAGCCATGCATAGCCGGTTTGGTTGTTCGCCGCAGGGGTTCGGTGGAGAAATCCACCTCCAGGGTCGATAGTTCTCAGTGATCGAGAGGAGTCTTTACCCAAGAGTGTAAATTCAACGCCGCATCCACGATGAAGCCACTTCGAGCCAAACATTCCGCCACCGCGACGCAATCCCCGCTGGAAACCTACCTTCGGGAGATCAATGAAACTCCGCTGCTGACTCCCGAGGAAGAACAAGAATTAGCTATCGCGATTGGGAGGGGAGATCCGGAAGCACGGGATCGGATGGTCCGCGCAAATTTACGGCTTGTAGTGAATATTGCGCGGAGCTATACAGGCAAAGGCCTCAGCCTTCAAGATCTCATCGAAGAGGGAAACCTCGGGCTCCTCCGCGCCGTCGAGGGTTTTGATCCGGCGATGGGTACCCGGTTTTCTACGTACGCAAGCTATTGGATCAAACAATCTATCAAGCGAGCGCTCATCAACTGCGCAAAGACTATTCGTATTCCAGCATACATGGTCGAATTGCTCTCCAAATGGCGCCGAGCGAGTGCCCGCCTTAGTGAGGAATTGGGTCGATCCCCCACACCAGAGGAAGTGGCCCGGGTCCTCGGAATTCCGCGTAAGAAGCTTCCTATTATTAAGAAGGCTATTCGCATTTACAATCTTACGGCTCAATCGGACCAGTCGGAAAACGGCTGGTCTTTGGGCGAAATCCTCATGGACGAGCAGGCCCGCACCCCCGAGGAGCAACTGGTGGAAAACGATAGTCTGCGGCAAGTGCTGGCGAAATTGGAGACGATGGACCCGCGCGAAGCGACGGTGCTCCGAATGCGGTTTGGGCTCGATGATAATGGGCCGAGGACTCTGAAAGAGATCGGCGAAACCCTCGGGTTAACGCGGGAACGAGTACGGCAAATCGAAACGGAAGCGCTCAGAAAATTGGCTCAGGTGCTCGAAGGGAAGGAGAGCCTAGAACCGTCGGTGGTTCATTCTCACAAGACTGCACAGCTCTAAAGCCCATTAGGCAGAGCTTTTCGACACTGTGATCGCCGGTCCAACAGACGACAGATTTTCCATTCGGCAGTGGGCTAATGCCACTGACGGACCGCAAGCTCATATCTTTTCTTGAATTGCGCTTCCTCTGGTGGTTGTGGTGGCTGGTCATGCGTGAGAAAACTCAGAATTTAATTCGACCACCACGTGTTAGCGTCTGAGATAGTGGCTACTGAACGAACCCTACTGAGTTCATCCTTCTGCTCGACGCGGCTTACGATTTTCCACGGATTGATCTCCACACCCCCGCAAGCGACCAAGCTGGTGTCCCCTTTTCGAACCACGAACGATTGGCTTGCTACCTTACTGGGGGGCGTGAAACTTACTGGGGTGAATAGCTGCGTATCCAAGAAGGGAGATAAGTCTAGCCCCACCCGTTCGGCCAAACGTTCTTGAGCCAACAAAGCAGCGACTACTGCAAGCTCCATACAATTCTGCAACTGGGCGAACACCGGCTCGGCGCGCGAAAGCTGCCCATACCGCTCGGTTACGAGATTGGCCCACTTTTGAGCGGCCGGATCGGCTACACCTCCGGTCACCTTTTCGCCCCGGCTGTTGAGATAATCGTTCTCCGTGAAGGCCTGAACCCGAACCTCGGGTAGCTCCCATATCAGCCCCTCCGGATCTCGGCTCAAATTCCCTGCCGCCGGAGCTAACCACCACCGGGGCATAAGCGTGGAATTCACCCGCGGTCCCATGAACTCCATAAAGCCCGGCAAATTCGGAACCGGCGACGGATCCAATGCCAGCCCCAAACGCTTGAGCCGATAATCCGATGTCACCAGGACCCGCGCAAAATGACTTTCCGAAGGTACCCCCGTAATGGTAATTTGCTGAGGCCCCAATATTCTCTCGAGGTCTTGAGCAATGGCTTGCGGGTTTGCGCCCCGTGGGACCCGGTTTGCAAACGCCCGCAAGCGCCGCAGAGCCTCCGCACTTGGATCAATGGAGCAACTAATGACTTGCGGCTGCGGGGTATGAGTGGCCCTCAACGCCACCACAAGATCATCCAAAAGCATGATGGCTTCGCCACTTTCCAGACCAATTAAGCTGCCATTGGGCCCCGGCTTCCAACCCTCACCAATGCCAACCAAAAATATGTCCTTGGTCTCGGGGTCGGCGATGACATAGTGAATGGTTTGCAACCCTGCCAGACATTGCACTTCGGCCGGCAAATCCTTACCGCTTGTGGCCGCCTCGCGGATCGCTTGGCCCAAGCGAGCCAACGACACCTTACGCATCTCGGCGCGGGCCCGCATTCCCGGGGGAATTACCGAGCTGGCTTCACTAAGGACCTTGCGAATCTCCTGAAGATCACTCAGGCCCGCTTTGGAAAGCATCCCGCTGGGGTCCACTAGTACACCCCCTACTGCACGCTGGTTTAAGAATTGCTGAGCCTGCGCTGAGGTTGCGGCTACCAAACCCGTCACCATTACAACGAGGAGGATTGCCCCCGCGCGTCCGTGTTTCCAATCGGCCTTCAGTGCCCACCCAAACATCTTGATTTCTCCGCGAAGCTTTGTTGTTAATTGTCTGAATGACTGTCTAATCATCGAATACGCCGCTAGCCCGAGACACCTAACCGCGACAAGCAGCGATCCAGATTCGGCTTGCGATCGGTTGAGTCGAAAACTTGAGCGGATTTAATGCACCATTACGCCAACTTTAATTCAGATTAATCCCAAGACGCAAAATTTTCAAGAAAACATTCTTTGCCGGAATTGGTTTGCCCCGTTGCACTTACGAGCCAAATCCCCCCAAATCCTCCATCGTTGCCACTTTTGGTTTTTTTCAGCTACCGTCTTTCGCGATTCAGTTTCCGCTTTTTGCCCGTTCGCCCGATATTCCCGGAAACTTAAACTCTTCGGAATTGCCCCACCCGTAAAACTTTTCTCCGGGCGAAAAGGCACGCATTCTAGTTGCAAACTCAGAAAGAACTCGTAAGTTTAGCGGCGGATAGTTACCAGGATCTTTCTCGGCCCTAATTCACGCAGCTTCTTGTTCAATTCTAATCACCCCAAAGCGAACAGCCCCAGGCGAGCTACCCGCAAATACATAGGGACGGTAGCCCGTAGTTTGAGCATATATTTCGCAGATTTCCGCAATCGCCACTTCTGCTCCGACCTTTCCCAATACGGCGACGCAACCGCCGGAACCACCGCCCGTAATTTTGGCACCGAAAAGTCCTCTTTCAGGGCCACGCTGCCGGACCAAATCGACCAAAAGGTCGGTCTGAGGTGTCCCCAAACCACATCGCGAATAGCTGTCGTGCGACTCGTACATCAAATTTCCCAATTCGCAAAGTTTCTCAAGGGATTCCGGTAAATTGGGGTCCTTCAATAGTTCGGCAAATCGCTCAACGCGATCATTCTCATAAATCGGGTGAGCCGTGGGATAAAACACCGGATAGTCGCGATCGGGTTGAACTTCCGTTACCGGGTCGGTTGTGCCCCCGCATTGCTGGAGAAATTCTCCACCCTTCATTCTTTCAGGCAATGCCCGGGCAAATTCCGCGGTGAATTCCGCCGGTCGGATGTTCGCCAGGTAGCCATGCCACAATGGATCGACAACCTCAACAAGCCCAGGACGCGTTCCCGGCCGCACTGTCCAGCCTTTCAATTCTGCAATGATGCGGTAGCCCATGAAGGCCCCGATGCGAACAGACGTGTAATCTGCTCCGGATACGCTGTGTCGAACCCCGGAATCAATTCCCCAAAAACGCAGACCATCAGGAATCGGCACAGTTGGCAATAACTCTGCCGGTTGACATCGCAGCGCGAGAAGCTGATTCTCTCCACCGAGGGCAACCGTCATTTGGTCCATGACTCCGCAAGGAGCCCGAGCAAGCCGGTTCTCAACCCGCTGACAAAGGATGGCTAATTCGCGGCCCTCCAATTCCACTCCGTGCAGAGCCGCAACAACCATCATGGAAGCTACTTCCAAAGCCGCTGAGGAACTAACGCCCTTTCCCTCAGGTACGTCCGATCCAATGATCAACTTCACCCCGCCCGACGGGCGCAATTTTCCCTCATAAACCAGAGCGAGGTACACCCCGGCCGCATATGCTGCCCACCGAGCGTCATCTGATTGGCAAAAATACTGGCCGGCAGTTTCGTAGTCTGCCAGTGTTCCCCGTTCGATTAAATCCAAGGGAAGTTCCGCGGTACGCAAAGGGCGATCCGTGCCCGGAAGACTCACCACCATCAACACAGGGGCTTCGTACGGTTGGGCTGCGACAAAGGTTGCCTCCGAAAGGGGGAGCTCCAGGACCAAGGAACCACTGTAGTCCGCAATACCCCCCATGACATCAAGTCGACCGGGGGCCCGAGCAATTACCAAAGGAAGATCTTTTCTAACTAAAGGTTCCTCTTTTCCCGTTAAATCTGTCAACTTTTGAGGATCCGTGTACGCTTCGAGCGACTCGAGAAACTTCTGTACATCTTCGCGTGTTTGAACTGCCGTCAACTGGAACTGCGACATTGACACAACTTCCAATAGTTGATCAATCTCACGGACTATAACGTTCTATCAGTGCCACCTATTCCAACAGTCTAGCATTGAAACGTATCGAAACAGTCTTATGGTCCTACACTACATATTGAAACACTTTATCAGTCCCAAGTAGCGAATTAGCTTATCAGTCCCTCGTGTGAAACGATTCTTAAAACACGCAAAATTCGCTATGGCTATTTCCCCCGAACAATGAGCGGCAGACTAGCTTCTTTTATTCAGCGTCAGCGGTTACACCCGAACCGAAACTCGATATGAGGCGTGTCTACCCCAGCGCTATGGTCACAGCAACCCATGCTGCCGAAGGACCCGTTGAAAGACCGGCTCTACCACACGACGGAGTTCTTCATTCGCATAGCCCACCCATGCTACATCGCTTTCTAGGTTCAGGGGGCAATCAAGCGGCTCTCCCCACGGATCGGTCAGCACAATGCCGAGTTGCTCGGCGATCAAAGCCGTGCAAACATCGTACGGATGGCAGCACAGTCCCACAGGCCGACCGCGGCGTCGCAGTTCCTCTGCTAATAAGGGGCGAATATCGCCGTTAAAGCGATCGTGCCCCATGGCCAGCTCATAAAACTGCCCACCGGAGCAGGCATATTGATCTTCGAAACACAAGGCTTTTCCCGCCGGTTGAGGCCCGAGCAAATCGAAAAGCATTTCTTCCTCAACCGCGGCGATTAGATCGCGAGCACCCGGGAAAAACCGGCTCAACATGGCATATCCGTGAAGCAACGTGGTTGCCGACGAGGGGTTGGGGCGAAATGCCGTGCGGTCACCACTAAATCGATTCAATCGCTCAGCAACCACACACCTATCTCGAATAGCCCAAAGCTGGTCGCACAAATGCTGCTTGACCAACGGCACCTCTGTTTGTACAGCTAGCACGACCTCTCGCAGTCGCGTCTCCGGACCGCGATCCGGCGCAACGGCTGTCAAAATCCAAGCGCTTCGTTTCTGGTACATTAACCCGCGGGTTCCGTCGATCGGGTCAACAATCACCCTCCAACGTGCCGGCACATCCGTCTTTCCCCGCGGTAACTGAATGCCTTCGGAAGGCAAACCCTCGGCAACTAGGACAAGCGGTTCCTTCCTCGCCAGGTTTTCAAAGAGCCGAAGCAAAAGCGGTTCCGCGATCTTATCCAAGCGATAAATGGTATCGCCCGATTCCTCCCGCTCGACCGCCGACAAAACCCGCGTGGATTCCGCCTCACAGCTTGCGGCAAGATGCCCACGTAGCTGATCGTGGATGTGCCGTATCTCGAGTACGAGTTCTTCAAGAGTCATCGTTTGTATCTACATTTTGGCTACGCCAATTCTGCGGAACTTCTGGGGGAAGTCATTAAAAGATATGGCCAGTGTGATCGGGATGGGTCGGAGTAATTTTTCTGCTCCCGATCGTGTTCAAAGCTCTAGGTGTGGGCGAGTTTTTCGTCCGCGTTTTTCGTTCACCGCACATTCTCCGTTTAGTAACTACTCGGAGGTTCGCTCGGCATCATGCTCGATTCTAAAAGCGGTGTTCGATACCCGGGGGTCTGCGTGACCTTACATTCATCGATACACCTGTTCAACCGCTCGGTAGGGGCGGGGTTGTCTCCTCAACATCGTGAGCCCAAATTTGGTGGCCCCGCATTGCAAAGCTTTACGGAGGGCTGCCCTGCACTCCGAAAAATGGGTCATACAGTTGGACGCATATCCATCCGGAGAATCGATGCGATAATTACCGACTGCAAGCCGCTCTCTCGATGTCCCAGAAAGGAATGGGTCGGCCATTACGACGAGGTTCGCTTTTTGTAATGCATTTTTGAGACCGCCTGTAGTTCGGCCGCTTTAGCCTCCGGCGAGGTATCGCTGATAAAAGAGCCGCCCCCAATCTCTGGGCCCGCAAGATACTTTAGCAGATTCGGCTTTCGCAGCGGTGGATGAAACTCCATATGGAAATGAAAGCCCGGATAGTCATGACCATCCGTAGGTGCCTGGTGCAACGCCAGCACATAAGGAAATGGGATCTCCCACAGATTATCAAAACGGATGCAAACCTCGTGCAAGACGGCCGCTAGCTCTGTTATCTCTCGCTCCGATAAGGTCGCCAGGCTTAAGTGAGTCTCCTTGGGCGCCACGAAAGTTTCGTATGCGTATCGGGCAAAGTAAGGAATGAAAGCGATGGCTCCATCATTTTCGACCAGAATGCGTCGTCCATCTGCCTTCTCGGTCGCGATGATTTCCTGGAATAAGACCCGGCGATACCTCTCCCAATGACGGCGACAAATCGCCGCTTCGTTCTCGATCGTCTTGAAGACGAAGTTGGTGGCATAAATTTGGCAATGCGGGTGGGGATTAGAGACCCCGACTACCTCCCCTTTATTCTCAAAAATAAGGACGTGAGCAATCTCCTCCCGACTTCCTAAATCGATGTATTGTTCCCGCCAAGCCCGGATCAAAGCAACGACTTCCGGCAGTGTGAGCTCGGCTAATGCCAAATCGTGTCGCGGCGTGTAACACAGTACCCGCGCAATTCCTCTCGCAGGTCGATTTTGGTAAAAGCCGGGCGGCGGGGGAACGTCGACCGGGGCATCCATCGCCACGCAGGGATGGTCATTATCAAAAACGAAGATCCCCTCATAATTCGGGTTTTGTTTACCACTGACCCGACGATTTCCCGGGCACAAGTAACAATTCGGATCATAGGGCGGGCGTGGCTTGTCGCCCAAATGGGCCTCGTCTCCGGACCACGGACGATCCTGCCGGTGAGCGGCAATCACGACCCACTCTTCCCGTAAAGGGTGCCAGCGTTGCTCGAACGTCATGACTCGTTAGAACACGATGTTACTATGAAAATTGATCCCGAAAAGACGAGCATCACAATCAATTAAGTAGTGTATGAATTGGCGATGCGAACAAAAATTCAATGCACACGCGTCTTGGCAGCTTCCCTTGTGACGATCTCTAACAATGGTTTTTTGACCCCCTTTTGTCTCGCGCTATCGGTAGAGCATCTTAAACATGTCCTAAACTCTCGCGTTCTATAATATTTGCCAAGTTTTGTCGCATATTAGGCGACGGAGGGGGCTCTGAAAAGATTAAACGATTTCTGCCCAGTGGAATACGAAAGATTAGCAAATGACTCGTCCGTTCGGAAGTTCCCTGCTTTGGAAAATTATGACCAATTACCATCCGCGAACCATCGCAATTACGTCAGTTGGCCGTTAAAAGGAACTTGGGCTTCCGGTCAGCTCGAACGGCTTATTACGGCGACTCAGAATTGGCTTATAGGTGATAAAGATGATGAATAATTGTGCGGCTCCCTTTTTTTATGCTAAGTGCAGCATTCATCCCGTGTTTAGTGACCCTGCTATACGAAAAGAGGTTAGGAAAAGAGGTGTGGAATGAGGGGAATACGAGATGTTGGGCGGGAAATAAGTCAGAGAATATGCTCGGGAAGAGCGGAGACTGGTCATCCTCCATACTTACTGCGGGGGAGATCGCGCTTGCTTGTTATGGAAGTGACAGTCTACGGGAACTTAATTTCTAACGTAAATCAGTGAAAATAAAAGGCTTATGTTTCAACGATAACCACAAAACTCAGTCGTAATGCCGGTTTGAATTAATGCAAAATAATAAAAGGTCGACATCGTTCTTATACTCTTTGCAAATCTGTGCATATCTGTGTTTGAATTTTTACAACAATTTTTGAAGATCAATGAATTTTTGAAGATCAATAAAAGTGTCCAGGAATTTAACTGACGTAACTGATGTTTGGACAAATGGTTACGTCTATCAGAGAAACATGAAAGCGTGCAGCAACACGGTTTGGAGTGACGGCAATTTTGGTAAAGATTTTCAGCCCGCTTTTGTAGCGTGTTGTCCGCTTAATCCCAATAAACGGACCGGAAGGAGAGTTCCCGAATCCCAAATTGGTTGATCGCCGTCGTCAACAAGAAGGAGCCGGTAACTCTGCCCAATCATCGACACTCTTCGAATTCCCGCGAACTTTCAGATTTCTTGACAAGATGGGTCCAAAGTGCGAGGTTATTGCCGGGCAGACCACTGGGACGCTAACTTCATCGGAGGCTTTCGGCGGAGCCTCCCTGCTCTAAATGTCTAAATGTCTACGCATATCCGCAAATGTTCATTTTTTCGCGCATTGAATCCTACGCCAGTTTATCATTAACTGCAGGGTTTCCGAAATGCGCGCGTCAAGTCGGAAAGTCCGCCGAAATTCTGCAACCTCGGTTGTGCGGTCGGTTTTGAAGCTCGGCTGATTTACCCCGGTTGTTGGGGGGCAAATAGTAGGCGGATGGCAACCGTCAAGCCCCGCCGAATTGCCGAGAATCTAGCATTTCAAATCCGTCGGATCGCTCCCCTTATGGAACCGATTTCGCCCCCCATCGGAAATCATCAACTGCTGCTTCGGTTAGAATCGGTTTGCCGCGAGTACTCCATCGGCGAGGTCACGGTTCGCGCCCTGCACCAGGTTTCTTTGGATGTTCGTCGGGGTGAATTGCTTGTGGTGGTTGGGCCGAGTGGTTCGGGGAAAACGACACTATTGAATCTGATCGGTGGCTTGGACCGTCCGAACTCCGGTCACATCTGGTTTCGGGGGCAGGATTTGGCCCAACTCCGCCCCGCGGAGCTTTCCCGTTATCGTCGCGAAACAGTTGGTTTTGTTTTCCAGTTTTTTAACCTCGTGCCACATCTGACGGCTGCCGAAAATGTTTTGCTTGCCGCAGAATTGACGGGAGGCGCAGTAGATATTCACTCGATTTTAGAGCGGGTGGGGCTTTCCGATCGAGGCGATCATTTTCCAAGCCAACTTTCTGGCGGCGAGCAGCAACGCGTGGCCATTGCCCGGGCCATCGCTAAGGACCCTGAGATATTGCTTTGCGACGAGCCGACCGGGGCTTTGGACTACATTTCCGGTAAGAACGTGCTTCGGCTTTTGGTTGATTTGAAATCAGGGTGGGGCAAAACAGTGGTTCTGATTACCCACAACACCGCCATTGCCGCGATTGCCGACCGAGTAGCCCGCCTGCGAAGCGGTGAGTTAATCGAGATTTACTCCAATCCACAACCAGCTCCCCCGGAAGAGATTGTGTGGTGAAAGCGCTCAACCGCAAACTGCTTCGCGACCTGAAGGCGTCAGCCGGCATGTTGGCGGCCATCGTGGGGATCATGGTGATCGGCGTGGCGTGTTTCGTTTCGTTGGCCACATCCTATCGCAACTTGTGTCGGGCGCAGACTCAGTTTTATGCCCGCTGTCGCATGGCGGATTTTTGGATCGAGCTCAAAAAAGCTCCACTTTCCGCCGTGCGCGAACGATTGAAGGTGCCGGGAATTCAAAGCCTTGAGCCCCGAATCGTGTTTCGATGCACGGCCGATATTCCGGGCTCAATCCGGCCCGTGGGAGGACTCGTCGTATCACTTCCCGATCGGCGTGAAGCAGTGCTGAACGATATCATCCTTCGAAAGGGGCGTTATTTTTCCGCGAGTCGGCCGCGGGAGGTCATCCTAAACGCCGCATTCGCCGAGAAACATCGTCTGAAACCCGGACAAGTCATTCAAATCCTAGCAAATCAAAGGCTTCATCGGCTTCACGTTGTGGGGATAGCGGTAGCCAGCGAATTCGTGTATTTACTTCAGCCCGGTTCTCTTATCCCTGACCCGGCTCAGTTTGGTGTGTTTTTCATCAAACGAAGTTTTGCCGAGGAGATTTTCGACTTCAGTGGCGCCTGCAATCAATTGGTGGGGAAGTTTGATAGCGACTTCGTGGCCAGTGGCGGTGTAGTCCTTGCAGCTCTGGAGCGAATCTTGGCCCCGTATGGTGTTTTGGCCGCGTATGAGCTGAAGGATCAACCTTCCAACCGGTTTCTCATGGAGGAGATTGAGGGGCTGGGAATTTTTGTAGGGGTGATCCCGCCCATTTTTCTCCTGGCTGCTGCGCTCGTACTTCAGGTATTAATGCGGCGGGTGGTAGATCAAGAGCAAACGGTGATCGGTACGCTCAAAGCCTTCGGTACCCCCGATAGGGTGATTTTTCTCTACTTTGTGAAATGGGCTTTGGTAATCGGGCTATTGAGCGGGTTTGTAGGCGGAGCGGCAGGGTATGCCATGGCTGAAGGCATGGTTCATGCGTACCGTCAGTTTTATGAGTTCCCGCAGTTAGAAAACCGCGTTTACCTGGATATTTGGGCGATCGCTTTCATCACCAGCCTTCTGGCAGCTCTTGGGGGAACCTTACAAGGGGCCATCCGTGCATTGCAGCTCCAACCGGCCGAGGCGATGCGGCCACAAGCTCCGGCTCGTGGAGGCCCGGTGTTCCTTGAAAAAATACCCATACTTTGGGCCCGGCTGAGCACGCTTTGGAGGTTGGCCGTCCGTCAAATTTTTCGGCATAAGCGGCGGGTGGCGGTTGGCGTCTTTGCCACAGCTGTGGGCTCCGCGTGGTTGGTGAATGGATTGATTCTGGCGGAGGGAGCTCATTTTTTGACCGAATTTCAGTTCCGCCGCATCTCACGGAGCGACTTTGAAATCAGCCTCGAAGATCGACGGTCTTTGGCCGCTTTGCTCGAGCTGAAGAAAACTCTTGAGGTTGACCGCATCGAGCCGGTACTCGCGGTTCCATGCACTTTTGTCCACAAAGATCGGCGGCGGAAAGGGGCGGTGACCGGGTTACTCCCGGGGGCTACTTTGACGGTGCCACATGATCGAAAGTTACGGCGGATAACGGTGCCGGAGTGCGGGCTTGTCGTAAGCCGAAAAATAGCCGAGGTTCTATCGTTAAAACCGGGTGAGGCGCTGCAAGTAGAGCTACTCGAAGGAAACCGTCGCATCTACCGCGTGCCAGTCAGCTTTGTTGCCGACAGTTACCTGGGTATGGAGGTCTTTGCTGATATTCGGCACTTAAGTCGCCTGTTGGGCGAGCCGGTGGTGGCATCCGGCTTTCAGTTTGCTACCGACAGCTATCGCCGCGAAACGGAGCCGTTTTATCAGCAACTCAAACAGATTCCGGCTATAGAAGGGGTCACATCGCGTCGAGACCTCATCGAGAGGTTAGAGCAGATTTTGACTGCGAGTATGGGGATTTTCATCAACGTTCTTATCTTGTTTGCCGGCACCCTTTTCTTGGGAAGCCTCGTGAACTTTTCTTTGATAGGACTGGCCGAACGCCGACGGGAAATTGCGACGCTTTATGTCCTGGGGTATCGTCCCTGGGAGATTGGGGGCTTATTTTTCCGGGAGAACCTGGTGATCACTTTAATCGGCACGGTGCTCGGGATGCCGATCGGGTACCTTCTTTCCGTCCTTTTGGCGAAGACATACGATACCGAGCTTTTTCGGTTTCCCGTGGTTGTGAGCTTGAGTACTTGGTTATGGGTATCGGGGCTTGCCTTGCTTTTTCTGTTGATTTCGCAGGCTATCGTTTATCGGAGGGTCGTGCGTTCCGACTGGGTTGAATGGGTCAAGACACGTGAATAAGCAGAGGTCGAGCGGCGGAGTCGGCCACGCACGCATCGCTCAAATGACCGAAGCCACCATTTAATCGTCGGATAGCGAAGAAGGCTCCAGGGGTTTTGCCTCCCCTTGACGGAGTTCATATTGTGCTGAACCTGCCGATTGCGCAAAGCAAGCCGATTGTGTGAATTTTGTGTTGCCATCTTCCCGCCGTATGAGGGTGTCGAAGAAAAGAAGTTGAACCCCGGCAATGAAGTCTGTCCTGAGCAGGTTCGGTTCGAATTCGGGAACTCTTGCGGCGTGCGGAAACTAATGGCGCAAACCGAATACTTCATTTTTCTTGGTGGGAGACGCCGGCACGCAATCGCGGTTCAACCCGCGTAGCCATCTTGGTCTTGCTGAGTGCTTTTTAATTTCTGCACGATCTCGGCCAAAAGAAGCTTAGCCGCAGGGGAACGGTCGATTGTTCAGCTTTCTTGACCGAAGTCTTTACGCGGGGCCTTTGGCGCGATGATTCGCTCGGGCACTGTCACTGATCAGTAAAGGGCTTCAAAGGATGGGAACACGAATGCCGCGATCAAATATAATAGGCGGTCAAATATAATACGCGATCAAATATACTAAGAGAAGGTGATAAACACGCGGGCAGTGGGCCATAATTTGTAAGGAAGTAGCGGCTGCACCATTTTGACGTGTTCCGAACAGATCGGACAAACGCATCTCCGAACACGATGAAAAAGCTCGTTGCGTGGTCCGTTGCTGGAGTCCTATTAACCGGGTTGCTCATTTCCTGGGGTATGGGAGTATTCGGGGAGCCGGTAGCGGTCCGCGCGATTCGCGTTCATCGCGGAAATATTGAAGCATTCATCGAAGAGGAGGGGAAAACGCGGCTTCCACGAACCTACCTTGTGAGTATGCCCTGTGCGGGAAGATTGCAGGCCGTGACTCTCCGAGAGGGTGACCGGGTCAGCCGAGGACAACTTGTGGCCGCACTCGCTCCGGAAGATCTCGCCCTTCGAGTGCAGGTTGCTCAGGCGACGGTCAGGCGGCTGGATGCCGAGATCAAACAAAATCTCGACACCACCCTTGAGGAACTCATCAAACGGCAGGCCCTCCAAATGGTGGAATCAATGGAACGGGCAGCAGCGGCGGCGGCCGAGCGGGTAGAGGCAGGGCGGGCCAAAGCCGACTATGCCGACAGTTATCTGCGGCGCATGACCCTTCTGTTTGAACGCAAAGCAATCGCAGAAGATGATCTGGAGCAGGCACGACTCCAGCAAGTCGAAGCCAGATCTTCCTACGTCCAAGACCAACTTACCCATCGGATGGTTCTCGCCTTAAAGGGGGCGATTGAGTTTATACCCGCTATCGTCGACCGTTACATTGCGGAGCGCGAACTGGCGGATGCGATTCTTCGGGAGCAACGGGCCGAAGCTCTGGCCCAATGCGAGATGGCCTTGCTCGATCAGCATCGTGGGGAGTTGCGATCTCCGGTCGACGGCGTCGTGTTGCAGCGGTTTGTTGCCAGTGAACAGGTCCTTCCGGCCGGGGCGGCCATCTTGGAACTAGGTCGGCTGGAAGACCTAGAGGTAGAAGCCGATTTCCTGACCAGTGATGCCATACATATAAAGCCGGGCCAACGCGTTGTCATTCATGTTTCGGGATCGATTGGAGGGGCTGCTCAGTCGCCTGGGTATTTCGAAGGAAAGGTGGAGCGAATATTTCCCGCCGCCTTCGCCAAAGTAAGCTCTTTAGGTGTTGAAGAGCAGCGAGTCAAAGTGATTGTTCAGTTTGAGAAGGAAGCGTTAAGCCGTGTAGCACAGCTCGGAGTCGGAGTGGGCTATCAGGTTCAAATCCGCGTGATCACGGGTCAAAAAGCAGAGGCGCTCCTAGCACCGCGGACTGCCTGCTTGGGGAACGTCGCGGAAGAGACTCAGATCTTCACCGTGGAAAATCGGCGGGCAAAGATTCGTCATGTCCGAATCGGCTTAGTCAACGATTGGGCGGTTGAGGTCCTCGACGGCCTTCACGAGGGTGAACTTGTGGTTCTTTCTCCAGGAAACGACGTGGTGCCCGGTAAGAAAGTGGTCATAGAAGAGCTCCTCGATTCTCCCCTGGGCGGCACGGCGGCAAGTCAGTACCCGATCTTTTAATCTTGTGGAGCCATTAGGGATCGAAAGAACGCGGAGCCATTAGATATCGAAAGGACGCGAAGGTCTTAGACATCAAAAGAACGCAAAAGTATAAAGAACGCAAAAGTATTAGCTATCGAAAGAACACGAAGGGCTCAAATATCAAGAGAACGCGAAGGTGTTAGATATCGAAAGAAAAAGGATTGCGGACTTCCGATGTACTGAACGAAGAAGGTATCCTCGGTGAAATTCCGCATCCAGGGATTGTTCGGGTTCCGGGCCTGTCGTTTCCATTCTTCGTTGATCTGCCACAAGCTCGCCACATGCTGGACCTTGGGGATTTCGATCCAGTAGCCGCGGCGAATGACTTCTCGAATATGCCGATATGCGTGGCTGAATGGGTTGCTCGCAGCGATGAGCAGGACCGCTACAATCAGCCAACGATAGACTCCTATTTTGGACCACCGGACCAACGTTTGACCGGTCGCCGCTGCGACGACAAAAAGGGCGGGAATCGAGGCCCTCATCACCAAATCATTCAAGCCACCGTAGCGGAAGATGGGTAAAACCACCAAAAAAATGGCGGAAATCGTTAACGTCTTTTTCAGATTCGGCGAAATTACCCCCGCTGCCCAAACGAGGCCGATCAACACGCCCACTTCGAGCAGAACAAATAGAATCAGACGCCAAGTGAATGTCCACGGCGTCATGAAAATACTTCCCAGTCCGAATCCCGATTCGGGTGCGGCCGAAAAGGGCATTTCGCACCAGCGACTGAAGTAGTACAAAGCAACCATGCCTCCGATAGCAAAAGCCGCTAGCCAGTCCGTAAGCGTTTCCGTCAACGTACGCCTTCGACTCGGAACATTGCTAGCGAGTAAGCTTGCAACGATTACAGGAATTAAACCAATCGAGATAAAGGGCGACCAAAGTGTGGTTAGGGCCCAAAGTAGGGCGATTTTCGCCGGGCGCAGGCTCACGGAAAGCGTGCCTTCCCGCAGGAGCAACCCGGCGGCAACCCACCCCACAATTCCGTGCTGCGGGGCAAAAAACCCCAGTTCGCAATGCGACGGATAAGTGCGTCCCAGCCAAATGTCGCCGGCATCTAGTTGCCAATTCCAAAACCGGAATGTCCGCCAATCCACGGCCCCCCAGTTGCCCGAAGAAAGCTGCTGAAAGCTGGTGCCGAGCAATTCGTTCCAACGGAAAATCAAGGTGGAGATGATATCGAGGCCTGAGAACACCAAGAATAGCAGCACATTCCGCGCGAGAAATCCCCCGGATAACCGACAAAACCAGGTCAGGCTTAAAACAAGGCCGATCAATGCCCAGAGTTGAAGGGCGTGATTGGCGGCGGACCATCCGAGGGCTTTGCCCACAGCAGCCGCCGGCAAATAAAAAGCCGTGTAATAAACGAGGGGGAAATTTCCCCGATCACTTTCGACCCAAGCTGGCCAGGGCTCATTGATCAATGTTTTCAACAAGGCGTTATGCTTCGGATGGTCCACATCTTGGGGGCCATAACCCCCCGTGCCCCAAAGCATACCTACCGCCACAACACTAAGCACAAATGCCCCGATTCCCCAGGTGGAAACGCGAAGAGTTTGCGCAGGGTAAACTCCTAATTCGTTCCGAAAATCAGAATGGTTTGTAGCGGAAGCGTAAAGAGCAATGCGTCTCGAAAGGGTAAGCTCCGCGCTCACCGCGAACCCAACCGCAAGGACCAATAATGCAAGGACTATCCCCGCGTAAGGAAACCAAAGCCAGCTCCAAAAAAAGATGCAGTACGGAATAGCCAAATAGATCCACGTAACCGCCGCAAGCCAATCTCGGGTAAGTTTTGGTATCGGATCTTCGAGCGACATATCAATTAGCTTTTTTTGGCTGCCGGCCTTTCGATCGCGCAACCCCATCACCAAATGCCCTAGCCGCCGGCGAGCTGCATGCTGCCTGAGTTCAAGTGCGAAAATCCTAACTTGTTTGGATTTTGTCGTCCTGGTTTTGCCAATGGAAAAGATGAGTTCCTTGTTTTCGACGCAAGCAACAACGCCTACGGCGGTTTGGTGATTCCCGAACGGTCTAAGAAAGTCCCTGCCTTAGGGCTCCACCGAAGCCGGCTATTTCAACACGTTACTTGCTTCAAGAGCTCGGCAAATTTTAGGCGGGGAATTCGGCTAGATATCCATGGGTGCTCGTTCCAGGAATGCATGTTTCATTGCCCGCCCTTGAATTGAAACATCAGAACGCGCCGAGCTTTGGGCAAGTTTGCGTTCAGTCCTGACTTGTAAGCAATTCACTAAGAGGTATTTTTAGTATCATTATTTTTAGGATCACTGCGGTGAACCCTCCGCAGCGGCTAGGCCGAACCGCATGGGCGGCTCCCCCCGCTGATGGGCCCCTACATCAGGAGCGCGGCCGCGAAAACTTGGGGTAAAATTGGGGATAAAAATCCCCGCTTCTACTCCTGGGTTATCTTCGGCTAACTGAAAGACGCCGGTGCCCGTGGTTTTGTCGAAACCAGCTCCGGCTACGTATTTCGGTATACCGCGGACACCATGCTTTTCTTGACCCGGCGGAATCCGGCCGTTGTACAAATCGTAGTCCGCATCGATATCAATGCTATGGGGATGAATTCCGATGCTTTGCCCACGCTCCGATCGGATATGTAGCACATTATTTCGAGAGATCACATGTTTAAGGATTCGCCCCCCACCTAATCCCCCCTGAGGAAGCCAACCCCCTTCGTCAAAGACTGTGTTATGAAAAAAGTACATATGTCCTGTCATCCAATCCTCGCTATCCGCATAGCCCATTTTGACGAAATGGGCACCGGGAATATCCAAATTGCGCTGGCAACGTCCGAAAATGTTTCGCCACACATACAGAGGACCAATCGAGGTGGCGGCATTGCCGATTCCCATAAAGGCCTGAGTAATGTAATTACCCCAAACCCGCACATTTCGATTGCCTCCTTCAACTTCGATCGCATCATCCCAGCAATGGCTGACAATGTTCCCGTAGACATCGGAATCCGGCCCGGGTGCCCCTCGATAGCTCCCGTTACTCCCGCCGCCGAGGGTGTCGTTGTACATGTGCTCCAAATCGGAAAAGAATTCGTTGTAACGAATCACATGGTTACCGGCGGTATTGAAGAGCGAGATACACTGCGGCCCTGTGGTGTGCCGCTGGAATCGATCGTCCCAGGGGTTGGTAGTCCACGTGGGATGATGGATCCGACATCGCTGGACCACTAACCGCGCAACTGAGGAAGCCCGCGAGTAGATCCCCGAGTCACAATCTCGTCCAAACCCCGTCTGAGGATCGAGTCTCCCCCAATCGGAAATGTCGCAGTCTTCAATGACAATATTCTGTCCTCCCTCGATCAAAATAGCCCCACAGACTCCTCGAAGAGGGGGGTCGGCAGTGCCGGCACCCTTCAATTGGAAATTGCGGACAATGACGTAGGAAGCGTCGATCCGAACACAATAATTGGATCGGTGGCCTACATCGATGGTTGCCCCTTGACCGTCAAAGACTAAGTATCCCTCGGGCGAACCCGATTCTCGGATCTCCAATGGCTGGTTACCCCCCGGAACACGAATGATTCTTGCTATCGGAAAGTGTTCGCTCCACGTTTGTGCCGTGAGCACCGCCTTTGTGTTTGTTCCCGATAGCGTCAGTTCAATTTCGTACTCGTTCCCGGGTTTCAAGTTGACTAAGCTGCCGCGATAGTCGGCTAAATCCAGATCGGTTCCTTCGATGGGGTTGTACCGCATCGGAAGACCCGGCTCCCACTGTTTTTTCCCCTTGAGCCGATACCGTATCTCCACCACTTTCTCCGCGCTGCCACCTGGCGGAGACCAATAAAGCCCGATGCAGTGAAAAGTCGGGATGGCAATCGGGACCGGGGGACTATCGGCCTCTGTAAGCTGCGATGAAAGGCAAATCAGAAGCCACAGCATTGAACCCATATGTCAACCCTTTCGATCGACAGCGACAATTGCTCAGGGAACGAAACGCCCAGCCCTCCGGCGGCAGGCCGGTCGAGCTTACGAAAAATAATTGTTATCCGCGGTAGCCACCTTGTCCACTCGATCTTTCCGTTGAAAACCGCTAATGCCATGGGTTCAAGGAGGCTGACCGCATTCAAGGGTTGGGCTCGCCGAAGCAATGATCTGGAATAACACATCTTTCGAACTGGTAACCTAAGATGCTCTCAAGGTAGTCCCAAAATAGTAACAAACACAAATTGGGGCATTAGCTACCGGGGCAGATCGGTTTGGTAAGCCCTTTTTGCCATGCTATCCCCGGGAGCCGTGGACGCTATGCTTGGATCACTTTTTGTGAGGAACTTTTGGGGGGAAGGGAAACCCTACGCACTTACGGGATCAAGCCTGTCGGCGATCCGGTGATCGCGACTGACTGCGGAAACCCTACGCACTTACGGGATCAAGATTGTGAATCTCCGCGTTTTTGCTTCTCAAACAAGCGTCTTTGAACCATAATCTATACGCTCGACCACAGCATCGATAAAGTACGATTATTCAAAAGGTTTAGCTAAACATGAGGCAACGGCAACGCGCGGGATGGAGTCGGTTTTCGCCCCCAAATACAGTCAGGTAACCTCCGTTGCATGAATTACTACGGAAATCCGCATTTTGGTTTTCCCGATCTTGCAAAAGAGTTGCGGAAGCCCGCTTTTTGCCACGTGGAAACCGTGCAATCCCAAGTGGCAATCTTAAGCTCCCAACGTGCTTGTTCTAGGTTACAAAGTGGTTGCGGCGACTGCCGAGAAGCGCTTTTCTATGAGACGGTTCCCATGAGACGGCAGGAAAAGGCAGAACTTCAATCCTGAATCTAAAATGCGGAAGGAGTGTATCATGAAGGTGGCAAAATCCGGAGAAAAGTACCTGGATTATCCGGGTTCGGTACTTCCATCACTGCTAGCAAGCCTATTGTCTGCGGTGATCCTATTTGCCTTCTGCGGAGGTGTCATCACAAAATCTGTTGCGGCATCGGTTCCATCTGAAGCCTACCGGGCTGAAAAGGCCGAATCTTTGACCGTAGCGCAAACCGAAGCATCTACCCCCGTGAAAGAAGCACCTTTGAGCCGCTCGAAATCCGAGGCTGCGGTTTGCGAAATAGCCCAATCTTCAAACTCCGCGAAAGCTGAACGCTTGGCCGCGAAAGAAATCGGTCAACCGGCGGAAGGCTCCGCCGAGCACGAAGCTGAATCGATTCCCGGCACCGTCCTCTTACAGGGGACGGAGGATTTGGCGTCGGTAATGGTTGAAGGAATCGATCGGTTTTTGCTCCGTGAACTGGCGGAGGCTCCCGCCCGACGCGAGGCCTTTTGGCAGAACGAGGTCTGCCCACCCGAAAAACGCTCGAAGGCACTCGCTCAATTGCGTGGGGAACTACGACATATTTTGGGAGTCCGTGACAACCTCGTTCCGCGACCTCAGCTTCACGTGCGTGTCTCCGTAGGCAACTCGGGTGTAGTGGCAGCCTCAGATCGGGTCGATATTCTTGAAGTCCGTTGGCCAGCATTCGACGATGTTTGGGGAGAGGGAATCCTTTTTCAGCCCCGAACCCAAGAGCCTCGAGCGCAAGTTCTGATCATCCCCGATGTCTCGCCCTCACCGTTCGGCGAACCACCGGCGGAATTAGGGGGATTATCCCAGTGGGAATTTGAAACAGCCTTGCGTTTGGCAGAAAGCGGGTGTCGGGTACTCGTGCCGGGGATCATCACGCGGGAAATTCGCCCGTATTACTCGGTAAAGCTATCGCAGCGAGAGTTTGTTTATAGGCCCGCCTACGAATTGGGTAGACATATCATCGGGTATGAGCTTCAGCGGATTATCTCGGGGTTGCGCGCTTTAGTCGCTCTCCAAATAGCGACGCAACCGGCGAAACCGGGCCCAGTCGGAATCATTGGGACTCGTGAGGGCGGAATGTTGGCCCTTTTCCTTTCGGTTCTCGCGGCGGATAGCGACAGGTTCTTCGCACGCGAGCAGCTCGGAACAACGCCTACTTCACAAACGCGTGCTGAGGGCGAATCGCCTAAGTCCGAAGACGCGGCGAAAGCTGCGATTCAGGTACGTGCCGTGTTGATTCGCGGGTTTTTCGGCCCACGGGAGCGGATGTGGCAGGAACCCGTCGATCGCAACATCTTCCGATTCTTGAAATACTTCGGCTGTGCCGAGCTTGCTGTGATGGCGGCTCCCACCGCTCTTATCATCGAGACCACTCAGGGAAGCCCTCACACGGTGTCCCCGGGTTTAGGTGGTGCACCTGGCGAAGCGCGAACGCCCACCGTTGATGAAGCCCGGGCGGAGTTGGATCGAGCTACCCGACTAGTAGCCGCCTGGCTTGAAAAGCCAAGCTGGATTCTTGTCCCGACCCATCAGGGCGAGAAAGCCGCGATGAGTGAAGATGCACTCCAAAGGTTTTGGAAGGCGTTAAATATCGATCTTAAGCTGGCCGAGGTACCGCAACCGGTGCGAATGCTCCGGCAAGTCACATCCTTTCAAGAGCGTGAAGAACGGCTTATTCATGAATTGATTCGCCATAACCAGTGGCTACTGGAGGAAAGCCGCTTTGTCCGGAAAGAGTTCATGCCCATTTTAGATACCGGCCGTCAGCACAAAGTCACCCTCGCGGAATATGCAAGCCAAATGGAGGGTTACCGTAAAAAGTTTTACGAGGAGATCATCGGACGATTTGAGACCCCTTTAGGCCCGGCTAATCCACGGACGCGAAAATGGATGGAAACTTCCGCATGGACTGCCTACGAGGTTTTACTTGATGTCTTTCCGCCGGATGTTTTCGCGTATGGGATCTTGCTGGTGCCTAAGGGAGTTCTTGGGGGCCAGCGCCGACCTGTGGTTGTGTGCCAACACGGCTTGGAGGGACGTCCGCAACAGGTCATCACGGGTGCTCACCCCGCTTATCACGACTTTGCGGCGCGATTGGCCGAACGGGGTTTTATTTGCTTCGCCCCACAAAATCCCTATATCTTTGGGGACCGATTTCGCACCTTGCAACGTAAAGCCAATCCCTTGGGGAAGACGCTTTTCTCGATTATTATTCCCCAGCATTGTCAAATCATCCGTTGGCTGAAAACCTTGCCCTTTGTCGACGAAAAGCGGATCGCTTTTTACGGTTTATCTTACGGCGGTAAGACGGCGATGCGCGTCCCCGCAATTGTGGAGGATTATTGCTTGTCGATCTGCTCGGCTGATTTCAATGAATGGGTCTGGAAGAATGCCGCCACGAATACCCGCGGACGTTACAGCTATGTTTTCACGGGAGAGTACGAGATTTTCGAGTTTGATTTAGGCAGCACATTCAATTACGCGGAAATGGCTGCACTGATTGCTCCGCGTCCTTTCATGGTGGAACGCGGACACTTCGACGGGGTAGCCCCAGACGAAATGGTAGCTTATGAATTTGCGAAGGTCCGCTTTCTTTACGCTGCCACTTTGGGCCTTCCGGACCGCTGTGCGATCGAGTGGTTTGTAGGAGCGCATACGATTCACGGCGTGGGTACCTTTGAATTTCTTCACCGACACCTGAATTGGTCAAACCGGTAAGTCATAATTTTGACCAGTGCCAAGGTTGAACTAGAGTAGGAATAAAGTTGCGTTTTTGCCTAGGTTAATCAAAGAAAAGAAACCCTGTTGTTGTAGAAACTTGATGTCCATTTCTGGTGGGAGAGCGATGCCCAAGTGTTGGTAGGTTTAGAGAGGTTCGGCATTGCTATAAGTTGACGGGGGTTATCCAAAGCGGCAGCAAAAACTCGATGCCGGTCGGAGACTGTGAAAACGCTAAAAGATGGCCGCAAATTCTTCCAAAAGCTAACAACTTCCGCGGGCATTGGGTCAAAGTTTGCCTACAAGGTTGACCTCGTCGGCCCGATACGAATTTTTGCGGTATGCTCAGTTCTAAGACGTTTGAAGTTTGTCGAACGCTTGGGTATCTAAGATCATACGGCATCGTCATTTAGCAAATTCCCGAGGGTTTTAAAACCAACTTCGTTGAGTGTAGCTTCCTCGAACAAAGGCGAGAAAAGGGGTTTGGCAAATGGAGTGGGTCAAATCGGTGATTTCGTTGTGGGTTTTTGGCGTCGTATCTTTTGGAGGTGTTTTTTTGGCTTTCCTCGATGGGAATCTTGGGCTGGTAATTTCTCAGGACGCTTGGGCCAGCGAAGGACCGCAGGTTATCGCACCGCATCGGAAGCTCCATCCGGTGCCCTTTACTGCTGTGCGGTTGAACGATGGCTTTTGGGCGCCGCGGCTGGAGACTAACCATCGGGCGTCGGTTCCGCACGTTTTCGAATGGTGCGAGAAGACGGGGCGGATCACGAATTTTGACAAGGCAGCCGGTAAGCTCGAAGGAAAATTCGAAGGCATTTATTTCAACGACTCCGATGTTTATAAGCTGCTCGAGGGGGCAGCCTATGTCTTCGCGGCTACCCGGGATCAAGAGTTGGATCGCAAGTTGGACGAGGTGATTGCCCGAATTGCTGCGGCTCAACAGCCTGATGGGTATTTGAACACCTACTTCACGCTGGTTGCCCCTGCAAATCGGTGGAGCAATCTTCGTGTCATGCATCAGCTTTATCTGGCAGGACACCTCATCGAAGCAGGCGTTGCTCATTACCGTGCCACGGGCAAAACGTCTTTGCTAACGGTGGCCACACGGTTTGCCGATCACATTTCGGAGGTTTTTGGTCCCGAAAAACGCTACGACGTTGATGGGCACGAGGAAATTGAATTGGCCCTTGTGAAGCTCTACGAGCTCACGGGGAAAAGGGTCTATTTCGATCTCGCGAAATTCTTTATCGATATTCGAGGCGATGCTACCCACCGGCAACTATACGGTCCTGTTCTTCAGGATCATCTCCCGGTACGGCAGCAAAAAGAGATTGTGGGCCATGCCGTTCGGGCCATGTACTTGTATTGCGCTATGGCCGATCTTTTTGCCCATACGGGGGAGTCGGCCCTGCTTGATACCCTTCGCGAGCTTTGGGCGGATTTAACTTTGCGGAAGCTGTACATCACGGGTGGAGTCGGCGCTCGGCACGAAGGCGAGGCTTTTGGGGCACCTTACGAACTTCCGAATGCTTCAGCGTATTGCGAAACCTGTGCTGCGGTGGGGTTGGTCCTTTGGGGCCATAGGATGAACCTTCTTGAAGCCGACGCGCGATACGCCGATGTATTGGAACGAGCACTGTACAATGGATTTTTATCAGGGGTGTCGCTCGATGGCCGGCTATTTTTCTATGTGAACCCGTTAGAATCATCCGGACACCATCACCGGCAACCCTTTTATCCGTGTGCCTGTTGCCCACCGAATGTGGTGCGGCTAGTGGCGCAAGTGCCCGGCTTCGTTTATGCCGCGAACCAGGAGGGAATCTTCGTGAATCTTTTCGTGGAGAGTGATGCGGAGTTCACTTGGGACAACCGGAAGATCAAAATCAGTCAGGAGACGAAGTACCCGTGGGAGGGCCGTGTCGAGCTACAGGTCATCACCGAGCATACCGGGGCGATTCCTATTCACATCCGGATTCCGGATTGGTGCCAAGGGGCCAAAATTTCGGTTAACGGGCGATCTGAACCAATGAAGCTTGCCCGCGGATATGCTGTGGTTAGCCGCCGTTGGACCGCTTCGGACCGCTTAGTGCTAGAGCTGCCGATGGAAGTTCTTCGAATCGAAGCCCACCCAGCTGTAGCGGCAAACCGGGGCCGAGTAGCCATTCAAAGGGGGCCTTTAGTCTACTGTTTTGAGGCGGTTGATCACGGGCGGCCCGTCCGGTCCATTCGCCTGCCTCGGGATCCCGAATTCTCCGCAGAATTCCGCCCTGAATTGCTCGGCGGGGTGACGGTTATTACCGGCAAAGACGCCTTCGGGCGGCCTCTCACGGCTATTCCTTACTACGCTTGGGATCATCGGGAACCGGGCGAAATGGTCGTTTGGGTCACGCAGCTTGGGAAATCTCGCATGGCCGAGGTGGACCTCGCAGGCTGGCAGGGCCGACTTTATCGTCCGCTGGATCCTTCCACCTTGGCCCACGATAAAGCCATTTCATTGGCGGAGCTAGCCACGCCCTCGGCCTCCCATTGCAATCCGTCGGACATCGTGAGCGCACTTAACGACGGGCTTGAGCCTTCGGACTCCTGCGACCACACCATTCCCCGGTTCACGTGGTGGGACCGCCGGGGAACTCAGGAATGGGTTCAATACGATTTCGATCAGCCAGTGCGGGTTTCGGCGGTCCAAGTCTTCTGGTTTGATGACCGGCGACTGAATCGACACTGCCGCGTGCCGGAGAAATGGCGGCTTCTTTATCGGAGTGGTGAACAGTGGTTAGAGGTCCCAGGACCTTCGGAATATGGAGTGAAGCTTGACGCCTTCAATCGTGTGAGATTCTCGCCCATCGAAACGACCGCGCTGCGGATCGAAGTGCAGCTCGATTCCACTGGCCCATGGTCGGGCGGAATCTTAGAATGGAAGGTAGAATGAGCTTCAAAGTATTGCTGTGGTGGATGGGCGAAGTAGACAAGGATGCTCGTAAGTGAAACTCGTGTTATTCGATGTGGATGGGACTTTGGTCCGCTCTCATGGAGCATCTCTTCGAGTCATGGAGGAAGCGGCGGCGGCAGCCTTCGGCATTCGAGCCGATTTTAGCCGGGTGGACCCAAACGGGCGATTGGACCCGCAAATTTTGCAAGACGGTTTGGGCACTCATGGGATCCAGATTACTCCTGAGGTCCTTGCAGAATTTAAGAAGTTTTATTTCCCCTTATTGGCTGCCGCCGGGAGTCATTTCCGGCTGCTTCCCGGTGTAAAGGAGCTGATGGAGCGGCTTGATGAGGCGGGTTTGGTCAAAGGGCTTGTCACCGGGAATTTCGGCCCTTCGGCAAAGTTGAAGGTCGAAGCGGCAGGATTACCTTTCCACCAGTTTAGAGTCAATGCTTTTGGAGATGAAACCCCGGATCGCAGTTCCTTGGTGCTCCTTGCGTTGCAAAGGGCCGCCGAATTCTTTGGGGAGGCGGTTTCTCCGAAACAGGTGGCGGTCGTGGGGGACACCCCGCGCGATGTGGTTAGTGCCAAAGCTCATGGCTGCATCAGCGTGGCGGTAGCAACCGGCCGATACTCCGTAGAAACCCTTAGGGCGTCTGTCCCGGACCTGTGCGTGAGCTCGCTTCATCCAACTGAGGAACTTCTCGCGGCCTTTGGTTTAGCATAAGGCCCTTCGCGTTACGTCGTGCGGTATTGGAACTGCCGTTTGCGGTAGGGTTGCGGGCAAGTGTGTTGCCATCGGATCCAGAGGATTGTCGCGAACCTGGCGATGGAGGAGCTGGTATTTGCTTTGAAAGACGGTTGTGTCCTCTCGGCGTTTGTGCCATTACCTTCATTCGCAGGTGACAATTCCTACCCCCTAATAAGCCGAATTCTACTTCTTCACAAGCCGAAGCCGCTCGACGAGTCTTGGAGCGGTCGACCACCCCGGGCTGAAAGGAATTTACCGGCGCGACCGATTGGTTAGCGGAGCCCAAGAAAAAATTGCTGGGCAACACGCTGGGAAAAGTTGAAGTGCCCGGAAAAAAGGATAAGCCCCCCTACTCAATGACCTATCAAACTAAAAAGGGGGGCCTAACGATACCGGAAGCGATCGAATCGTAAATCGTAGCTCTTAGGTACCCGCGATGATAAATGGGCTGCAAACCGCTCCGTTCGCGAATCAGTATAACCGCGTCGCATCCGGGCGAACGACAACCACTGTAGAAGGAACCCTAGCCACCCAACGATTTGGATAGTTCATTGCACCCGAGGTCCACCGCGGTGCCAGGTCAGAGTACATCAAATCCGCCGTGGTCCAGGGTCTTGCCAGTGAAATCCCGTACCAAGCTCGGGAGGCCATACGGAGCCGACGCTGTTCGGACATGAATGCGGCACGCTGCTGGATCAAGAATTTAGGATCTTGCTGTTGCTGCATGTACTGCTGGTAGAACCACATCTCTGGGGTGGGCGTGATTTGTCCCGGTGCAATGCCGATGCTCTCAGTAACCGGGCGAGATTCTCGGCTTGTGGTTTGGGCAAAACAGCTCGCATGAACAAATGCACCCAATGCGAGGGCGAGGGCGAAATTGGCAAGGATTCTCATCCCTAAAAACTCCTTGACCTAAGTGTGGAAACAGTGGCCGCTCTCGAGAAAATTCTTCTGATTCGTCGTCGAAATATCGTCACGAATTTTGCAGTTAATGTAGAACTGCACCCGCGAATTCCGAACCGAGGTTTTGATTCCGCGGCCTATCTTTAGTTTTCTCTCGTTCCTAACTCAGTTTTCTCTCGTTCCTAACTCGATCTTGTTAGCCCACCGCAGCTAGTCAGGGAGCTAAGACAACCGAAAGAAACACTTTTCTACCGCAACATCCGGGTGACCTTTTTCATTCCTCCGCTCAAACCGGCATAGCAACATGTCCGACAAGTCGGTCCAGGTTATGTTCAACATTCCTCCGCTGAAACCGGGATAGAGAACCTCCGCTGAAACCGGGATAGAGAAATGGTGAACCGGCAAAATCGCGGTGATATGATTCCTTCGTTATGTCCTCTTCAGAAAAACTGCTCTCGCCCGGAAGAACCCAGGCTTAAACTTGGAAACACACCTTTATTCCCATCCCGGGGTCGGTTTCGCCGGCGGCATCCGGCATGCTAGAGCTCCCGAGTGCGAGGCTACGTTTGAGGCTCATATCTTACCGGGCTGACTCCCTAACCATCTCAACGTTTTTGCTATTTGCTAAAAGTTTTTTTCGTTAGTTTGAACAAACATTAAAGGCTGAGCCCCTTGGGTCTTCAATGGCTTCGCCCCGTTCGCCTCGATCCTAGACGTTCCAATGGCGGAGAAATTTCGTTCCTTAATTTCCTTCGGTCCTTTTTAAATTTTTGAGTGAGCACAAGCGGAGCGCACAAAATATTTTGCCCACAATACCTAAATTGTATAAATTAGCTTGAAATGGACTTGGGTCGATTTGGCGTTCGTGCGGTCGCCATGCTTTACCTCACTGCGGCAGATCTCAGTCCTAATGCACGTTGAAACGGGCCGAAATTGCCCACTAATCTTACAAACGATAATGCTATTCCTTTTGCCGATTAAATCTCTTTTTGCGCGGCAGTCCTTTGAAGTTTCTCTTTACCCGGCGGTCCTTGAAAACCAATTCCTCTAATTCCTCGTTCGATTCGCATCGAAATTAGTGAGGCAATGGATCGCGATAAGGTGAGCTTCGTCCCCAAATAGTTGTTCCCGCTTTTAGGCAACCTACTTGACGCTGCGCGGCAAGGTGAAACCCCGGCGACGCGGTAAGTTCGCTAAAAACACGCTTGGCTTCTCCGGGGACGCTCCCGGACCAAGGAAGCTTTGGGGGCGCGCTAAGCCCGCTAAAGACACGGCGGAGTAGTAAAATCGGGACACACAACAAGTCGTAAAGGGGGGATAGAGAAAAAAGAAGAGCGGATCGAGGAGCCCGCGGGTGAAACGGTCATGTGATGGGCCGTGTCGCCCCGCTGATCATATATCGATACTGGTTGATTCCCCCTGCAACGACCAAAATATAGACGCGTCCCGATTCGGCCCAGGCCGTTGCCACACACGAACCGGTATTCCACATCGGTTGGGAAACCGGGATCGGGGGAAGTCCTTGAACCGTCTCATTTAAAACGAACAGCGAAGCAGGCGGCTGGGGCGGCTTAGTCAGATCATACGACACGCCTTTGCCGCTGCCTACGCCGACGATCCACCGCCAATAAACCGATCTGTCAACTCTCACAAAAGAACTCAGGGGAAATTCTTTCGGGGGCAATTCGACGGCTACTGACTGCCCCGAGCGGTAATTCACGAGCTCTTGGTGGAAATGACTGACAGCCTGTTCGAGGAGCTGAGAAACCTCCAATACGGGTTTCGGCCCGAAGTAGATGCGGATGAACCTGCTGAGAAGCCCCACGAAAGCGATCACAACCAGCAAACTGGTTGCCAGTGCCAAAACTAGCAAGCGGCGTCTCGAGACGGTGGCTTCTCGCCGATTGTCGGCAGGCCGCTCCTCCAAGGAACTACAACTCGCGGGAGGCGATGCCACATTACTCCGAATCATCTCCGCCGGGAAAGCTTCGACTTCGTACTGCATAGGACATGGTGCCTGCAACCCGTGCGGAGGATTGGGTGTTTTGGCAGCCTTCAATCGTTGAAGTACTCGCTCGGCTAACCCGGGCGGCACCGGAACTCCGGCCATGAGGCGTGCAATCAGAAAACCGTCTTCGTCGAAAAAAGCTTCTTGCCTTGTCCGCTCGTTGGCCGCGCGGGACGAGGGGGCAGCCGTTTCCGTGTTTTCGAGCCGCGAGCCCTCATTACTGCGGCCCAAATTCGTGCTGGTTGCAACCGATCGGACAATCCCATCTTGTCCCCCCCGATTCGTCGGCGGTGGGCCATCGTGCCGATTCTCTTTCGATGAATCATCCATCGCGTGCGGCTCCCCTCGATTATCGAATCCCCCTTGGAGCGAAGACTGTGACTTTTTTCTCCCCCAATAGTTTGGCCCGAAGGTGCGCTTTGGCCCGACTCAGCCGACTCATTACCGTTCCCAAAGGCAAGTCCAATTCAGCTGCGATTTCGCGATAGCTAAGTTCCTCGAAATAGAACATGACGATTACCAGCCGGTGCCCGGGCGGTAATTCGTCGAGTGCTTGCTGCAAGCGCTCTGGATCCCAACTGGACTCGCATCTCGCCGATTGCGGGTCGGCCAAATCTTCTAGTGCCTTTGGCGGTTGCGGCTTAAAGCGACTACCGCGCTTTTGCTGTGCCCAGAAAAGCCGCCGAAGGATGCTCAGCAACCATTGTCGGGCGTTTCGCGCGTCGGCCAGCTGTGCCAAATTTTCTTGGGCAATTAGAAATGCTTGCTGGGTGAGGTCTTCGGCATCAACCGTCGAGCCGGTCAAGCGATAGGCATACCGATAAACGGCCGCGTGGTGGGCTACCACCAGCCCCGCGATGTCCGTCGCTTCATCCGCCCCGCCCATGCTCACCCCTTTCACCTACTCATTTTAGAGAGGGAAAGTATTAAAAATATTCCCTCTTTTCTCAAGAACGGCTGACGCACCGTCGGATGGCTAGACGTCCTAGGCACATCCCGATCTACTTTTGCCCGCCACCTTATCTCGATTGTCGTGCCCGGCTTGATGCGCCGCAAGTATCGAGCCGCCAAATGTAGCAAACTATACCTTTTGCGCGAGACCCACCAGCCGCAGGATCCTGGGAATTTTCCCCCGTAGACCGCTTGAGATCATCTTGGTCTCTCGGGCATGGAAACCCCCGAATCACCGTCAGAATTCCCTATGCAGATTGATCGCCGTAGCAAGCCACTCGACGATTGCCGAGGTCGCTGAAAACACGAAATATCGGAGTAAAACGGTCTTAGGTATATTAGCAGTGGCCAAGAAGCTCCTCTGTTACCTGCTTTGACGTCCTTAGCCAGCCGAACAGGCGAATTCCTCGGAGAAGCTATGCGGGAGGAATAAGGGCGCGCTACCCCAACCAACGCGCGGCTAATGTTACGACTAAATCCGGATCATCGGAATACGGAGTGGGTGCGTGGGGCCTGTCATCCTCTCAGAAACGAAAGCGGAACTAGGGGAAAGGCCGCAAATGCTCAAAACTTCGCCCTCAACCGACCAAAGCAGCAGCACTCGGTTGCTTTTAGAGCGCGAACTGAAGATGGGCAAGTGCACTATTTTTCCAGCGGTGTCGTAAAGCCTCCGCGTCTGGGGCAGCGCCAACTTGCGATTGCTACGAAGGTTCCCGATGGAACTCACCGCTTTTAACAACTGATTTGCTTTGGGGGTGAAGAGGGCGGGTCATCCGGTTCATTTTCGCCCAGCTCCTGAAGCCAGTACCGAAGATCATTCGTGTATTCGCTGGCCAGGTTCCCGCGGACCAACTCCCGATGGAACACCGAAGCCCCTTCGGGTCCGACGTCGGCAAGCTCCGCGCTCGAGAAGCGATGGGTAGGGTCCGGGGCAATCAGCCGTTTGCAAAAATTCATCAGGGATTCGCTGGAGGCCACATCGGATGGCAGCAAGTGGGGCAGCTTTTGACCGAGGAGGAGTTTGGCCGTCGAGAGCTCGCGCCGATCTCGGATCCCGTCAAACGGACACACCCCGGCTAACATCTCAATCAACACATATCCGAGGCTTGCCAAGTCCGAAAGCACCGTCGGTTCGCCATTTTCCAGTACCTCAGGTGCCGCATAAGTGGGCGTGCACGAGCGTACAGGCGGCGGATTGGCCACTTCGTAGGCGGAGCCGATATCGACGATCTTCGCATTGCCCGTCCTTTTCAGCATGATATTCGATGGCTTAATATCCCCGTGGACAATACCCGCGCGGTGCAGGGCCGCCAGGGCACCAAGGCACTCCCTAATGATGGCAATGGCTATTCCCGGTTTTAACCGGGTTTGAACCAAACCGGGAGTGGCCACAACATCCATGATGTGTTTTCTGCGCTTGTCGCTGACGCGGTTGAACACCCGGGCCAGCATGCTGGGGGTCAGCAGCCGAGAAAGGTCGTAGCCATCGACCCATTCCATTTCCATCATGCGGATGCGGTACCGGTCGATCCAGTTTTGTACATCAATCAGGTTGTCCTGCCCGATTTGGGCGACCCGACCGGCAATATAGGCTATCCGCCCCATCGATTCCTCATAAGCCCGGTCACTTTCATACCGCTCGGGACAGAAGATCTTCAAGGCCACCGGGAGTGTGAAGTGATCGGTTCCGCGCCGCTCACTCAGATAAACCACACCCTGGCCCCCCGATCCCAGGCGACGAATCAACCGGTGATGCACGGTCCAACTGAGCCTCTCCTCTGCAAGCAAAGTTTCATATTGAGTCTGTAACTCGGAGGGGATACGACTTTTGGGATGACCTCCGAGGGTGAAAGTCGGAGCATTTATGCTGAAAGTAACTGTGGTGGGCAAGTAGGTAGTATCGGGCATAGGACCGCTCCCCATCTTGCTTGATCCGAGCCTTGCTTTTGGATTTAGCGGGCACTCTCACTGCAGAGGGGCACGCGCTGTCCACTGAATGTTCGCATGCGGCTTGTTCGTTTATCGCATATCATCCATTATCCAAAATTTTGCATCTTGGGCGAGGTCAAAATCCCGAAGGATTGCATGATAGCTTGTCCACTCGAATTTGAAGTCGCTTCCCAAGACAGTTTCCCTCCAGAGCGTCATACTGTGGCACCAGACAAGGTTTAAAATCAGGCAAATTTGCCGGTGAATTTCACGGGAAACTGGTGAAATTTTACCCGTGTGAGTAACTGGGTTATGTTTCCCATATCCGCAGCGAAGGTCCTAAGTGAACCAGCATGTGGGGATGATTGCGGTTGTCAATGAAGCCGTTGTGCAGCATTTTTCCCTGGAGGCGCATATTCGAAAACTGCGTACCCGAGACATAAACCCGCAAGAATGAAAGTACCCGAGAGATAAGCGCGTAAGAATGAAAGTTGAGTGTGGGGAGACGGCTTTTCCGAACTGGCTACCATCCAGGTGATCGATGCCACTTGTTCGTTTTGATGGCTCACCCCGGCCTCTGGAGGCAACGGAAAAATCGGGGGCAATGCGGAAAAATGCGTTTTTCAAACTCAGTGCAAACGCTTATCAGTTAGTGCAACTGAATCCATTACTTCGAAAGCCAATTTATCCTAGTTGAAAGTTTATCCCAATTGAAATTGCCGCCGAAACCCCGTAGGAGTTGAACCCGTGAACTTGCGGAAGACAACGTCGAGGTGGCGAACCCCGGAAAATCCGGTCCGCGAAGCGACAAGCGCAATCGACATATTGGTCCCCAGGAGGAGCTGCTTGGCCTGATCAATGCGCACGCGGTAAATCTCTTCGAGAACTGACCGGCCGAGAACTTGACGAAAGCGTCGCTCCAAAGACCTTCGGCTTACGGCGATCTCTCGCGCCAACTGCCCGACCCCAAGATCCTCCGCTGCATGCTGGTGGATGTACTGCAAGGCTTCCCGAACAAGTTGATCCTCGACGGCCATCGTATCGGTCGACTGCCGTGTGACGACGTAAAGCGGCGGGAGAAAGACGCTGTCAGGGTTTTCTACTTCCCCCGACATTATCTGATCAAGGAGCTTAGCAGCCTCGTATCCCACGCGCTCGCTCGGCACGGCGATGCTTGATAAGAGGGGTCGGGTAAGGGTGCATTCCAACTCGTCGTTGCCCAGTCCCAGAAGGGCGACCTCTTGCGGAATGAGCAAGCCAATTTGCGTGCATGCGTCAGCCAGGATTCGAGCCGGCGTATCATCGCAGCAAAAAATCGCCACGGGGCGCTGTAAGGAGCGCAGCCAACGCCGTGTTTGCCGGGCCGTTTTCTGCCAAAGAACCGTCGAAGCCAGTTCCGCCAGGTACTCGGTAAAACACACGGAAACGGAGTAGCCGGCTTCCTGTACGCGCTCCATGAATGCCCGCTGTTGAAGCCGGGAGTAAACAGCCGTTTCGCTGCCGTAAAAACCGAAATTGCAGAATCCCCGCTCCAGAAAATACTCGGCTGCCATTCGGCCGAGAGCTTCGGGGTCCACATCGACAACCGGGAACCTCAACCCGGGCAATACGTTGGCCGTATCGACCACGGGTATACCCAACTGCTTCAGCCCTCTTTCCAGACGCCGCAAGGTGATCCCTCCGATGATCCCATGCGGCCGCCAAGCCTTGACCATGTCGATCAATTCAGGTCGAGGGGGGCCATCTCGTAAAACCCAACCTGATTTCCCACTTGCGTAGGCCCGAATTCCGCGCAAAACCCCCCGAACGAAGTGAAGGCTGCGGTCCAACAAAATAGCCACTCTTCGCGCAGGAGACATTGACCACCCCCGCTTAAGCTTGGATTAACGAGATTTTGCTTTCCAGGAAGGAGGCTCCTTAATTTCCGGTGCCCGTGTTAATTTCCGGTTCCCGTCAATTGCTGGTACGAGATTCGGAGACGAAGACTCTGAACTCGCAGGCAAGGCTTGATCCGCGATCCATGATCAGGGTCAACCGTTCCCCGGCCATCTCCTGCGTAACCCATTGTTTGGCCGAAACTTCCGATTTCTCATAGGAATGGCTCATGTTTTTTCTCATGATTTGTTAATATCCTTCGATAATCGCCATATTGTTGGGCAACCTGATGATCAAAAGGAAAGCCGCGCTTTTTGTGGCCGCCTCAAGTGGGGTGCAAATTGGCGTATTTCTCATCGTTTTGCACCCAAAATTGGCGGTTTCAGCGAAACTTATTTGGGTGACTTTGGGGTGTTGTTAGCACACCAATTCTGCTTTCGTTTGATGCGGCTTTTACGGGTGCGGATATCTCCGGAATTAGCACAGTCCTACCCTGTAGTAGTTGCGGTCTAAATCTGTAGTTATTGCGGCCTAAATGCGGTCTAAAAGAATAACGTTCCGCCGCAAAATCGTAATTCATTTGCGCAAATTGTACTCCAAAAAACGGAGACCTCTCTTAGGATTGATTTTTAGAGTGGAGAAGTGCTTTCGAACCATTTGGGTCGTAGTTGCCCACGGATCCCGTGGAACTGGCGCGGCTTTGCCTGAATGAAAGCCCTAAGAGAAAGTAAAAAAGTCACAAAAGTCACAAATGAAAGTAACTGAAAGTTGTCGTAAATGAAAGGGAATGAAAGTCCCAGATGAAAGAAAGTCCTAGAGGAAAGTAGAGGTATCGCACCAGCGCAAAGATCTCGCACTAGCTCAAAAAAGCCGGCGAACAAGTCACCAGTCAAAGGACGAGATCGAGAGATTCAAAGCGATCCGACCTAGAAGCAAATGATCTCACGTTAGCCCCACGATGAATGTGTCCGATAGAGAATCTCATGCATGTGCCCGATAGAGAAGTTCCTTTTTCCTTGTTGTTGTTTTGTTTTTTTGTCGTTCATATTTAATCCAGTATTTTTGATACGAAAACTTAACTCTCAGTCGGGTACTTAACCCTCAATAGCTTCCAGGATCCTGGCAAGTCAGGCCTCTTAATGCGGGAGTGGAAAGAGCTATGCATAGGGACGTGAAACGAGCCTGCGCACAGGCATATGGTGCCTTTTCAAAAATCGATCGCCGCCGATTTGTTGCAGCGGCAAGCTCCATCGGCTTGGCTACTGTGTTGACGAAAAACGTTTTTGCCGAGGAGAAGCCGGCGATCTTGGGCGGCAAGCCTGTGCGCTCTGCCGGTTTCGCCTCGTGGCCAAGGGTTCGCCCGCAGGATGAGGAGGCGGTACTGCGGGTCGTTAAATCCGGGGGATGGTACCGTAATGGTTGGGTCCAACGATTTGAGCAGGTTTATGCGGAGCGAAACGATGCGAAGTACTGTATCGCTTGCTCCAGCGGCACTAGTGCTCTTTACACTTCGCTGGGTGCTTTGGGGGTGGGGCCCGGCGATGAGGTGATCGTCCCGCCGTATACGTTCATGGCGACGGTAACGGTGGTGCTGCAACACTATGCACTTCCGATCTTCGTGGATTCGGACCCTGAAACCTTTTTGATGGACCCGGACAAACTCGAGGCTGCCATAACCGAGCGGACAGCGGCGATCATTCCGGTGCACATTGGGGGTTCTGTAGCGCATTTGGATCGGATTTTGGCGATCGCCCAAAAGCACAATATCCCCGTGATCGGCGACGCCTGTCAGGCACATTTAGCTCAGTGGCGCGGACGCAGTGCCGGCAGTTGGGGCACCACAGGCTGCTACAGCTTCCAGCTCAGCAAGAATCTCTGCTCAGGCGAGGGTGGGGCAATCGTCACGAACGATGAGGAAATGGCCGACAAATGTTTCGCGTTCCATAATTGTGCGCGGAAACGTGACCCGCGATCCAATTTCGTGTACCGCCTGGGGCGAAACACCAATGTACGAATGACCGAGTTCCAGGGTGCGCTCCTGCTCAGCCAGATGGAGGGAATTGAGGAACGGGCAAAAGTTCGCAGCGAAAACGCGGAATATCTGACGGGCATGCTGAGCGAAATCCCAGGTATAGTCCCGGCGAAGATGTACGAAGGCTGTACGCGTAATGCTTATCATTTGTATATGTTTCGGTATATCCCAGAGCAGTTTGCCAACCTCTCCCGATCGCAGTTTGTCCGAGCCCTACGGGCCGAGGGAATTCCGGTCTCTGAGGGTTATGGCCCGCTCAATAAAGACAGATTTTTGGTCGATGCGCTCAACAGCCGGGGTTACCTACGGGTGTACGGCAAAGAGCGAATAGCCGCTTGGCCAGAGCAAAACCAATGTCCGCAAAACGACAAGTTGTGCGAGCAGGGTTGTTGGTTCCTGCATACGGTGCTGCTGGGGACGCGTGAGGATATGGATCAAATTGCGGAGGCCTTCCGGAAGGTCCATCAGTACGCATCAGAGATTGCAAAGGCGTGATGCGTTGGCGAGACCATCGTGGAATCCTAGCGAATGAAGAGCTCTGGGTTAGCGTTCCATCAGATAAGGGAACGAGCTGCCACGTGGGATTAGCAGTCTGGAAGCCGCCTTAAAATTTTTCAACAGAAAATCATCGCATCAAAACGGTGCTTTCAATCGTGGGCATCATGACAAGGGGACCGTAGATGTCGAAAGGCAGGAACATTAAATGGGTCTCCCGCCGAGACTTTGTTAAATATGCTTCGGGAGGTTTATTGGCGACAAGCACCCTCATGGCTTCTAAAGCTCCGGCCGTTCAATCGAGGAGTCCGCTAGCCATCGACGGCGGAGAAAAGGCGATCAAGATTTCCTGCCGAGCTGAGCCGCGTTGGGGGGAGCCTGAACTAAAGCAGCTTAGCGACATGCTGAAGCAGGGTACCCTCTTCTATTGGGGAGGACCGCAAACTGAGCTTTTGATCCAACGTTTTCGGGAGGTTTGCCCGGTCGAGTATGTGCAGACATGTTCTTCAGGGACCGCAGCGATCCATATTGCGGTGGCAGCGGCAGGAATTGGACCTGGCGACGAGGTAATCACCACGCCAATTACCGATATCGGCACGGTCATTGGGATCCTATATCAGCAAGCTGTGCCGGTTTTTGCCGATCTCGGGGCGGCTACTTACAACTTGGCCCCGGCGGATGTCGAGCGAAAAATCACGCCGAAGACTAAGGCAATTATCGCCGTGCATCTGATGGGTAATCCGTGCAATATGGATGCGCTGAAGAAGATTGCCGATCGGCATAATCTCATCTTGATCGAAGATTGTGCGCAGGCTTGGGGAGCTAAGTATCGGGGTCGTCCGATTGGTACGATCGGTCATTTTGCCTGCTTTTCGCTCCAGAATTCCAAGCATGTCACATGCGGTGACGGTGGCGTAGTGGGGAGTGGTGACCAGCGATTTGGTCCGCTGTTACAAAAATTCGGAGATAAAGGCGGCGACCGGCGCAAATGGGGTGGGCACGAGGTCTTCGCCACCAACTACCGCATGAGCGAACCGCAAGCGGCAGTCGCCGCGGCGCAGTTAACACGACTGGAAGAGATCGCATCGAAGCGGGTAAAGCTTGGAAATCTCTTGACGGAAAAAATTTCTGGATTGCCAGGCGTTATCCCGCACGAAGTTCATCCGGATGATCGCGCGGTTTACTGGTTCTACATGTTCCGCCTTCGGCCCGCGGAACTGCGATGCAATCGTTCGCAATTCGTGAGGGCTTTGGCTGCGGAGGGGCTTAGCGTTTCGGGTGGTTACATTGCCAAGCCCCTCTATGGAGAACCTATCTTTCAGAACCATTCGTTTTTCGCGGGACGTTGGCCCATTAAGGAAATGGGCCTTACTGGCATGGACTACACGAAGGTTAAGTGCCCGGAGGCAGAGGCCATCCTTCAGACGTGCATCCGCGTGTTTATCTACGAATACATGACGGAGGAATACATTTCCCAGGTGGCGGAGGCGATCGCCAAGGTAGCCCGCCATTACGCGGCTTAAGAAAAAGGCAATGCTACATGCCCGGCATGAGAGAGAAGGCTTCCGGGAAAAGGATTACCAGGGAGGTTGCCAACTGGTGTGAACGACCCGCTGTAATTAAATCGGCGGCTGAGTAGTCCAAAGACAAGAGGTTTTGGACGTCGCATTGATGTGCAGCATCAAGAAGATCCCGGCACAAGGGAATCTCAAGCGATGGCAGTACGGCTTTGAATCGTGGGAATTATTTCTCGTAAAAAGGCGGCAGCCAGATAAGCTTTCTAATGGATTCGCTCGCGGTTCAATACATCTGTTCGTGGAAAGACCGTGGAAAGACAAGGACGACGAAAGTAGTTCATGGAAGGCCGAGTTTATTCAGTGGAGGATTGCGTCTAAGAAGCGAAGGTGAAATCTTTGGAAAGCAGTTAGGACCCCTAATTTGGTGGTTTACATGGGAGGTCCCGGTAAATTTGCATGAGACCGGTAAGTTTTCATGAGATAAGGCAAAGCCGGCCCGTATGCATGAAAGTGGTTACCACCGTCCGGCGCACTAGGCGTGTGGTTTCCTGGTAGTTGGGATCCTGTGTGCAAAAAGTAAGTGTACAAGCGGCCCGACCGGGAAGGGGACAATGGGGCCAGTGGCAAATGCCCGATCAAGTATCCTTCAGACTAGGAGTCGCGAAGGATAAATGGGCAAGGCAAAAGCGGTTTAGGGTGAGGATTGAAGCTAATCCGGTTCGGACTGGTTCAAAAGTTTTGTCAGCCGAGCGGGGTGGGTAGCCTCGACTTGCTCCGCTACCGAGGGTTGGTCCGGTCGCTCACAGGAGATTAAGTATGTTCCTAACGGCTTCTAATCGGCGAGAGTTTCTTACGACGTTGGGTTTGTTAGGGGCGGGGAGCCAATGGGCTTTTACCGGTGCCGCTCGGGCAGAAACCGGAAGCGCACCGGAGGAGAAACTTGCTTTGGAAGGGGGAGAACCGGTCCGCAAGCAGTTCTTGGCTTCCCGTCCATATGGTCCGCAGTTTTACGATGAGGTGGAGCAGCGGGAATTAATCGAGGTACTGAAATCGCAGTCGCCATTCCGGTGGTGGCATGACGGGTCGAAGGTTTTGCAGTTTGAGAAAGCATACGCGGCCCATATCGGTGTCAAATACGCATTGGCCGTTACCTCGGGAACCACGGCGCTGATGACCGCGATGGCTGCTCTGGAGATTGGCCCCGGGGACGAGGTTATCCTTCCGGCTTGGACATGGTATGCGGATTATGACGTCATCGTCTTAGCGGGAGCGCTGCCTGTCTTCGCAGAGATTGACGAATCTTTCAATATTGATCCAAGCGACATTGAATCCAAGATTACTCCTCGGACCAAAGCTATTATCGCTGTCCATTTGCAAGGGACCCCTGCGGACCTGGATCCCATTCTGGAGATCGCACGAAAGCACAATATCCGCGTCTTGGAGGATTGTGCGCAGTGCTGCGGGGGGAAATATAAAGGCAAATACGTTGGATCGATCGGCGATATTGGGATCAATAGCTTTCAATTAAGCAAGACAATCACCTCCGGCGAAGGGGGTGCTGTGACCACGAACGATTCTGAGCTATTCGAACGATCAATGCGGTTCCATGACGTGGGAGCCATCCGTGCCCCGTATACCGAGTGGCTCAAAGGCGGCGCGTTGAACGCCTTCGCGGCCAGTAATTTCCGGATGAACGAGTTCACCGGCGCGGTATTGAAAGCCCAATTGCAAAAGCTTGAAACCATTTGCGAAAGGCTCCGAAGGAGCGCAAGAATTGTGCGTGAAGGGATCAGCGATTTGCCGGGGATTAAACTGCGAAAAACCCCCGATCCTGAGGGCGATATTGGTGTGGGTGTTTTCATCGATTTCGGCAATCGGCAGCGTCGCGATCGCTTCCTCCGAGCCATGAGGGCAGAAAACATTGCTGCATCAGGGCCGAGTGGGTCCGTTATCCTTCCAGTAGACGGCCGAATTGAGAAGAAGCTTACGGTGCATTCGGCCTGGCCTTCGTTCCAAACACCGGAGGGAAAGGCGATCCAGTATGGAGCCGCTTGCTGCCCGAAAACGATTGACATTATCGGTCGTTTTGGCGGGGTTATTATGGACCCGAATTTCTCGGAGGAGGATTTGAAAGACATCATTCGGGCAATACGGAAGGTATATCGGGCCGTGGGCACGGCGTAAACCGAGATGGAAAGCCTCCGTTTGGGGATGAGGTTGCAGCGTTTTTAGTCATTGCCGGCTGCTTGCGTCCTACTAGTGGTTCCGGGTGCCGAGGTCGCCAGGCGCGGTGTCCGCTGCCGAGATTAACTAGATTAAACAGTCAGTGGAACCGATCGATTGGTAGCCATCCGGACGGCTAATCCACTAATAACGGGTCATAGGAACAAATATTAATAGGAAAGTCGGCGTTTCGTGGGGATGAATGCGGCCTGCGTGCAGTAGCGGGCTATTAATGAATTACAAGGAGTAAGGATAAACTTCATCTAGTGAGAGTGAGATGGAGCTGGGTACTTGTACCGGTTTACAATCCAGCTAAATGGGCGATTTATGGAACTGTGGTTCAGAGGGCCACGAAATTTTAAGCCGGAAAAACCCAGGGTACCGATCGTCACCATCGTAAGCTGCGTGGGTTAGGTGCAAGAGCCGGTTGACAGCGATAAGCGGTGTTTTGGAGGGCAGTCTGGGGAAGTGTTTTATCGTTGGTTGGTGCTTGTGTAAAACGGAAGAAAAGTCATGGGTATGAACTCAAAGAACAACGATACGCTTCGAGGCGTTTCACGACGGCGTGTGTTGCAGCAAACGGCCGCTATCTTGGCGGGAGCTGCGGTCCCAAAACTCCTGGGTTGCACTCCGCAAGCACCGGTCACTCCCGGAAACGTAGAGGTACCCCGTCCGGTGCCGCGTCGTGTTTTCGGCGCCAATGAGCAAATTGGGGTCGGCATTATCGGCTGTGGCAGGCGCAATGGTCAATTGGTTACGGGAAATGTCGGTAAGCTTCCTAAGGAAGCGCGAATTGTCGCCGTGGCCGATGTGAACATCCACCGGGCCGAGCAATGGGCCAATAAGTACGAATGTCAAGCGTTCCAAGATTACAGGAAGATGTTGGAACTGAAAGAGGTGGAGGTGGTCATCTATGCCACCCCGGAACACTCTCACTACCTGCCGTGCATTCACGCGTGTCAGGCCGGGAAGCACATTTACGGGGAGCAACCGCTAAGTCATACGATCCGAGAAGGGCAGGTTATGATCCGCGCAGTGCGGAAGTATCAGCGTGTCTTCCAAACTGGCGAACAACAGCGATCCGACCCAAAAACCCGGAAAGCTGTGGAATTGATCCTTAATGGTCGAATAGGGAAAGTACACACGGTCATTGGTTATAACTATCCCAGCCCCTGGGAATGTCAGTTTCCGGAGGAACCGGTTCCGCCGGGATTGGATTGGGATCACTGGTGTGGCCAAAACCCTATTGTTCCGTTTAACATCAACATCTACTTGTCACGGGTTCCTTATGAGCGGGGGGAATACCCCTTGGAACCCGCGGAAAAGGAGGCCGTGGGCCCAGGCTGGATGTCCTTCCGACCTTATTCCGGCGGCGAGTTAGTCAATTGGGGTTGCCATGGGTTAAGCATGGTGCTTTGGGCTGTTGGAATGGATGAAAGTGGACCGGAAGAAATTTGGGTCGAGCCCCCCGAAAAGCTGAAAACCCTCGTTTACGATAAGCCGGAGAAACGCAATCGCGGCGACGAGCTCATGGCGCGCCCCATCATTCACTATAAGTTTCCAAATGGTGTTATCCTGAAGTTGGAGGGCACCGACAAGAAGCTGGGCGGTGGCGGTATTTTCATCGGCGATAAGGGAAAGATCACTATTTTCCGAAACGGTTATGAGTGTGACCCCAAGGACTTGGATCAAGATCCGTTGCCGCCCAATGCAATCCGGGTGTATGAAAGCGACAACCACATGCAAAACTTCTTCGACTGCGTTCGCTCGGGTAAAGACCCCATTATGAGTGTGGAGCGCGGTCACAAAGTGGCGACGCTGTGCCACCTGGGAAATATCGCGCGGTGGTTGGGAAGACGCTTGCGTTGGGATCCGGTGAACGAGATTTTCATCGGCGATGATGAGGCCAATCAATATCTCGATTGCCCGAAACGTAAGGGGTACGAATTACCCGAGGAGGTCTAAAACCCTTTGGGAGTCGCCTTAAAGACAGGGCTTACCCCGTGAGTTGTTGAAAGCATCACAAACGCCCTTTCAGTTCAATACTATTTGGGAGCGAAATAAATCTGGAGTTCGGGATCAAAGTAGCTTTTGGGAAGCTCGCTAAAGTCTCGGTAAATCCGTATTACGGGGAGGGCTGCCGCACCCGTTGCGACCCAACGGTGAATGTTGAGTTGCCGCGGGAATCTTTCCTGGAATAACGGGTTCCTTGTGGGGCATTTCTTCCCGGCAATTATTCGGTTTGCATTCGGTTGAAGTGCGGTGGTAGGTGACAGCGATTTGGAAAGTCGCAGGCCCGAGAGTGATTGTCTCCGTGGCGGAAGAAGCCAGTAATTAAGTTTTATTTTGGCGTCCGCACGACGCGGCCACACCGGGAGGACACCGCACTTCAACTTTTTAAATTTCCTATCCCGGCGGTTTCTTATGGCGCCCCGCCGCTTGCTCCGAAGTTCTTAGCCCGTGGTTGACTTGCTTCTTGATTATGACGATCGAACCTTTAGATTCTCAAATTTTTAGGTTCCGTTCTTTTATCCGATGCAAGTGGGTATGCGGTATTGCGACGTGCCCTTTGCGGAGGGCATGAGATTTGGGATGAGATAATCCAGAGCGCGAGTCTGCCACCCCGCAGGCATGCTGAGGATTAAGCCGGTAAATCGTAGCAGTCCTTTTGCAAGCGCGGTGCGCCGGGGTGATTTGTTTTTTCCTGATATCCGAAGCCGAGTCATTCCGTTTGGACGCGAATAAGCCCGCTTTAAAAGCTGTTTCGGTAGGCACCGTGTTTAAGCCGCGGTTCAAGCCGAGTTTCGATCGGTGTTACGTCAAGCCAGTCTGTGGGGGGAGATGACCCTGGGATCGGCAAGCTAGCCCACTTCCCGGAGTCAAGCCAGTTCGCAGGGGAAGATGATCTATACCACGCGCATGGGCGAATCAGTAATGCGTTTGGGTTCATAGGCAGGTGAGCCGAAAGCTTTTGACTCAATTCGAACCGTTTGGTATCTCGAATTCTGAGAAAGGCATTTTTGAAAGAAATCGCGACAATGTTAAGACGGATTTTTGTTCTGGCCAGTGCAACTCTGTTAATCGTCTGTCTATCCGGGTGTGGCACACGGGAAACCGAGCCCCGCGTATCCCAACAGGCTCGAGCACCGGCAAAATCGCGGTCATCTCCGGCACCGAGCCAACGTTCGGGCCCCTTCGCTCCGGAGGTTCGGTATCTTTTGTCCGCGGATGCCGAAGGGTTCTCCCGAGCAGTTTATGTCCAGGGGTATCCGCTCGTTTTTACGCGGCAAATCCTTCCCGTGGATGAGCAGGGAAAAGTAGTCTCGCCCGAGTCTACGACAGGTCAAATTGACAAACTCCTCGAGTTGCTGGGACAGGTGCTCACGCAGGCGGGGTCGAATTTTGATCAGCTTGTTCGGGTTCATGCATACGTGGATGGCCCTGGAACACTACAGCAATTCCGGTCTGCTTTAGCCCAACGAACACGGGCCGAAAGGTGTCCGGCCTTTACGGCAGTTCAAAGTCGCTTACCGACTCCTGAAGCGAAGATCGCGCTGGATGTGATCGCTTATGCGCAGGAACCCGTTGCCGCAGTATCGCTTCAAGGTGCTCAAGTAGGGTCACCATGGCTTGCATGTGCTGATGCCGCGATTGTACCGCCCGGAGGCACGCTTTATTTGTCCGGGTATCCGGAGAAAGGTAGTTCTGCGGAAGCTGCTGAGAAATCGGCACAAGCTCTCCTCGGTATGCTCGGGGACTGGAAGCTAGGGATTGAGCACGTGGTGCAGATCAAAGTGTTTCTCCAACCGATGGAAAGTGTCGAAGAAGTTGAAACCGTGCTGAAAAAGGTGTTTGCCAGTCGGCCGCTTCCGCCCATTACATACGTCGAGTGGATCGCCTCGGTACCGCTGGAGATTGAATTGATTGCCCACCTGCCGGCGGGATCGTTCCGCGGACAGGAGCCCATTGTGTTCTATAATCCGGAAGGCGTAAAACCTTCTCCGAATTTTAGTCGGGCCGCCGCTGTGCAAATCCCGCAGCAGCTTTTTATCGGCGGGTTGCTCGGTCAAGCTTCTGTGGATGGAACTACCCAAGTAGAACAGATCTTTGACCAGCTCGAGCAGATTCTTAAGGAAGCGGGGAGCGATTTGCGGCACTTGGCCAAAGCGACCTATTATGTGTCGGATAAAGAGACAAGCTCTGCCCTGGATAAGTTGCGGCCCCAATATTTCGATCCTACCCGACCGCCGGCCGCTTCGAAAGTCACTGTGCCGGGAGTGGCGCATGCCGGTTCGTCGGTGGTAATGGACATGATCGCCGTGCCAAAACCGTGAGCGGTGCCCCCCCAGCGGCCCGCCTTGGGCAGCCTGCTTGCGGTCGTTATTCACGCAACCGGCGGAATACGTCACGAACTGAAGCTGGCGTAAAAATTCCCATCGATGTGGCGAAGCTTGCTACAAAATTCGGCATCTCCGAATTTATAGCTCCCTTATCGAATCTGCCCACTCGCGGCGCAGGGTCGCTCCAGGTCTCCCATTCATAGTCCCGGCTTGATCGCCATCGCGTGACGGGACCTTGCGGTTGGCGTGTGAAGGGAAAGTTTGCGCGGCGCAGCCCTGAGCTTAAAGCGGGGCGGTAATGCCGGTCATTGCATAGCCAAATGCGCGACTTTAAACTGTGGCTTGCTCAAAAGTATTTTTTCGGCAAATGGAAAGCCTTCTTTATCGTGCAGTGACCGCGCAAAATAAAAGCATCCATTTTCCGAAAAGACCGCTTATATGGGACCAACACGTCTTTGTTAAAACCCCGCCTTAGATTCCCCTACGGTTAACAGCGATCAAGCCCGACTTTTGGTTCACCGTTAAGATTTTGCTTATGTCAGGGAGCCAAGACGATGTGCAAGTGCCTGGTGGTGTGGTTTCTCGCCTCATGGTGTACCTGGTCCCTGCTTGGAGCTAGCAGCTCCACAGGAGCCGAGCTTTTTCCGTTCCAGGTAAGCTATGGTGATCGGGAAGTTGTGACGGATGTGTCGGGTTGGCTTGACAAGCCGGCTGGTAAGCACGGCTTCGTACGGGTGGAGAATGGTCGACTTGTGACGAATGCCGGTCCAATTCGTTTTTGGGGCACCAACCTGTGCTTTGAGGCGTGCTTTCCGACGAAAGAAGATGCCGAGCGGCTTGCCCGGCGAGTAGCGAGTTTCGGGTTCAATTGCGTCCGATTGCATCACATGGATAGTTACTCGATTTGGGGGGATAGCCCGAATAAAACGATCATTGACCTTAAAAAGCTGGACAGGCTGGACTATCTCATCTACCAGCTCAAACAACATGGAATTTATGTGAACATAAATTTACATGTGTCCCGATGGCTCGACGAGAAAGAAGGGTTCCCGCACCGCAACCAGCGTCCGAATTACGATAAGGGGCTGGGGAATTTTGAACCGCGAATGATCGAGCTTCAAAAGAAATATGCTCGAGATCTCCTTACCCACCTAAATCCGTACACCCGAACGCGATATACGGATGAACCGGCAGTAGCCTTTGTTGAAATCAGTAACGAGGACGCTTTGTTTACGGTCTGGAATTGGGGCGATATGGACGACCTGCCGGAGCCCTATGCAACAACTTACCGTCAGCTTTGGAATCGTTGGTTGCTAGATAAGTACGGCACAACGAATGCTTTACGCCGGGCATGGGGGGTCGGCGAAATACCTTTGGGTGAAGAACTTTTGCCGGGGGGTGAGTTCGGACCCGATTTCGAAAAGTATTGGCGAATCGAGCGCGACGCGGAGACGCTCGTACAGTGTACCCCCCAATCTGGTGGGCCGCAGGGCACTGCTTTTCTTCGTATTGTTGTCGAGAAAAAGGGAACGGTGCCTTGGCGGCCTCAAATTTCCCATCCGGGGGTCGCGGTGCGGAAAAATCATGCGTATACCTTGAGCTGCTATCTTCGGGCCGATCGGACACGATCGTTGAGCCTCAACTGCATGATGGCCCACGAGCCCTGGGAACGCTTAGGATTTTCAACCACGGTGCAACTGAGCCCGGAATGGAAGGAATACCGATTCGTTTTTCTGCCGGATCGGGATGATGCGAACGCGCGGATTACCATCACAAGCTTGGAACCGGGTGTGTATGAGCTCGCGAAGTTTTCGCTGCGCCCGGGCGGTGTTTACGGCCTTAAATCGGGGCAGACTTTGGAGGATTCGAGTGTGCCCGTCCTCCGTCGGGGAGAGTTGGGGGTAACAGAAATGGCACGCCACGATTTCTCAGATTTCCTCTGGGACACGGAATACCGCTATTGGGTGGGAATGTACGAATTCCTGAAGAAAGATTTAGGCGTGAAATCACTGGTCTCCGGGACCCAACTCAGCTATAGCCCTGTGCACATTCAGGCAAAGCTGGATTACATCGACGCCCATTCGTACTGGCAGCATCCGGCTTTCCCAGGTCGACCTTGGGATCCTGAGAATTGGTATGTCCGCAACGTCGCGATGGTGAACTCGCCGGGGGGCACGCTGACAAGCTTGGCGGCGAGGCGAATCCTGGGGATGGCGTACACCGTAAGCGAGTACAATCACCCGACCCCCAATTCCTATGCGGCGGAGGGTTTTCCCATGATTGCCGCCTTTGCGGCGTATCAGGGTTGGGATGGCGTTTTCGTATTCGGTTATTCCCATAATACCGATTTTGAGCCGCTGCGTTTGGCAAGTTACTTCGATATTAAAGGCGACCCCACACGCTTGGTCCACGCACCGGCTTGTGCTGCCATGCTGCTTCGGGGCGACGTCAGTGAGGCACGCCAAAAAATTGACTTTGAGCTCACGGCTGAACGGGAACGCGAAATCCTTCACACAACTCTTGATCCGTGGCGTTTAACTGCCCAGCAGCTTGGACTGACAAGCGAACTGGCGATCACCCACGGTGTCGGATTACGACTGTCACCACGGGGTAGCAGACCTGCGGAGACCGGTGAGAGCAAGCGGGCTGATGTCCTCGCTTCGGATACGGGCCAAATCGTCTGGGATACGAGCGAGAAGGGGGCGGGTTATTTCCTCGTCAATACCCCGCGGACGAAAGTTTTCACCGGCTTTGTGCGCGAACGACAGATGGACCTTGGCGAGATAGCGATCAAAGTTGGGCCGACTCGACTCGATTGGGCCACCATCACCCTAACCACGATCGAAGGTAGCGGTTTTGATCGGCCAGGTCGCTTTTTGGTGGCGGCTACCGGCTGGGTTCAAAATACCGGTTGGAAACTTGAGCAACTGGGCGAAAACCGCGTGACTCTGCGGCGCAACTGGGGCAAAGAGCCGATCCTTTGCGAGGGGATTTCTGCCCAAGTGCTGTGGTCGGTACCGGCTAGCCGCCTAAAAGCCTGGGCGCTCGACGGCGCTGGTCGCCGGACGAAAGAATTACCGGTACGAACGCAGTCCGGGAAAGCTGCCATCGAACTTGGCCCTGACTATCGAACCCTGTGGTACGAAGTGCAAGTCTTTTGATAACCCATGTGAACTTAATGGGTTAGGGGGCGGTGCTTTGCACGGCACCTAGCAGGGTAGAGTTTGTCTATATTATTATTTTCGTTATTTTCTTTATGTTATTCCTTGGTGTTCGGAAGGATCTGGATCCTTTTAACACGACGATCTCGCGCCCGTTCCTTGCTTTTTTCTTAAATCTGACACTGAAACATGGTGGGGCTAACCGCACGGTTTGATGCTCAAAAAGGCCGAAATGAATCTAGTCCTTTAACCTCGGGCACGCTCTTTCGGTGAGCTGTTTGAGCGAAAGGTATCGCGCGTGCTTTGATCCGGAAGCTCCAAGAAGTCGCTTTGCCGAAGGCCGGTGGCGAGATTGAGAAGGCTAATCTTGGAGGGGCTAAATGCAGGACCGGCTAAATCCAAAATGGAGGAGGAGCGAGATCAAAGCCTTCGGATGAAACTCGAGAGCACAGTCGGAGATGTTCTGTGGGAATCCCCACCGTCATTTTTTAGTTAGCGCGTGTTAGGTTTGGCAGGATAGGCAGCACAAGAGCGAACGGGCTATAGTCGGCTTTAATTTACGCAAGTTCCGCCGCTAAGAAGGGTCCGGCATTGTGAGCGGCAAGGCGAGTCCTCTTACCCCGGAGCGATTGGGGATATAGCTCAAATGGCGTCTGGCCCCCGTTCGCCCGTTCGGATACGGATGCAATCTTCCAACGGAAGAATGAAGATCTTTCCATCCCCAATTTGACCGGATGGCCCGGTTTTCCCCCCTTTTAGGATGGCGTTCACCGTGGGCTCTAAAAATTCCTCGTTGACGGCGATCATTAACTGAACTTTGCGCAGAAGCTTTGAGGCGAAGTCATGTCCCGGGTATTGCTCGGCATGCCCCCGCTGGCGTCCGAAGCCTTGGACATCCATGACCGTTAGCCGAAATACCTCCACATCGGCTAACGCAGCCTTTACCGCTTCCAAACGATCGGGTTGAATAATCGCAATCACTAGTTTCATCGTGAACCCCTTCATCTGGGGGTAGCTAAATTCACAACATCAGTCGAAGCAAATCAGTCTAAGCCCTGTTCTCTCTGAGAGGGAATTATTCTGTCGGACCTGCCACGGGCGTCTTGTATCGGCTTTCAAGCTCCCGATCACCACAATTTTAATGGCGGACAGCAGCAGCCTAGCTTCCAAGGTCAAGCTTCGAACCACATTTGGCGAGCTGTCGGAACTTTTTTCCTACCCAGACCGAAACGAGCGAGTCCGTTTAAATTCGCCAGGTGGGTGCCGACCGAATTACGCGAACGATGTTTCGAATAAGTGGCTTACGGATTCATTGTCATGGATTCTCTTGATCCCTTCCGCCAAAAGCCGGGCCACACTCAGGACGACCATATTCGGGGTTTTTCGAGAGTCTGTTAGGGGGATGGTATCGGTGATCAATATTTGGTCGGCAGGGGCTTTGCGCAACCGATCGGCCGCACCGGGACATAGTACCCCGTGAGTGGCCGCCAAATAGATCGCCGTGGCTCCTGCTTCGTGGACCATGCGTGCCGCACCGCAGATGGATCCGCCGGTACTTATCATGTCGTCGAAAATCAGGGCAACCTTCCCCTGAACCGGTCCACCGATCAGATTCGCATGTACTACTGAAGTACCGACGTGACGTTTGTCAATCACGGCGAGCCGGGCCCCCAACTGTGTGGCATACAGGATGGCTCGTTTGATGCTTCCTTCGTCCGGGCTGACAACGACGATATCGTCGCTCCGCAGGCCGCGCTCCTGAAAGTACCGGTAAAACACAGGCCCGGCGTGAAGGTGGTCAACCGGGATATCAAAAAACCCCTGAATTTGGGGGGTGTGCAGATCCATAGTTAAGACACGATTTGCCCCAGCAACAGAAATAAGGTTTGCTACCAGTTTCGCGGTGATTGGTACCCGACCGGCCTCTTTGCGGTCCTGCCGGGCATATCCGAAATAAGGGATGACGGCGGTGATCCGGCCCGCGCTAGCACGCTTAAAGCAGTCTATCATGATCAGTAATTCCATCAAGTTTTGATTAACCGGCGGGCACGTAGGCTGAATGATAAAGACATCCCTACCGCGAACATTATTTTCAATTTTGCAATGGACCTCCCCGTCGGGAAAATCAGTAATTATTACTCGACCGGCACAGGTTCTCTTATTCAGGGTGCCACGGTTCAATTCTTCGTCGAGATAGTAACAGACATTTTGGGCAAGTTCCGGATTGGCACGCCCCCAAAAAACCTTGATTTCGCTACTCATCATACTAAACATCCCTCGTACTCAACAACCTACCCCGCGACACCCCAAGGGTCCGCCGTTCACTCGTTTGAAATGCGGGTAATTGACGGCCCTTAGAGCTTGTGGACCTTCCCGACATGCGGCTGCGAAGGCCCGGATGCGAAAAACCTTCGCCTTTCCCGAGCGATGACGAAGAAATGAGTTTAGCTTGAAAGCTGCCTTTTTTAAAGAACTGCCGCGCTAAACAAAAAGCAATCACTCCCCCGAGGAAAGCTTCTCGAACCCACCGTGAAAAGCATTTCAAACTCCGCTTCTCGGCCTGAATGAATCAAGCTCGTCCTGAGTGGCTTTGACGGCAGCAGCAGAGGCAAACACCGTTCAAACGAAAGCAAATCGGGATGAGCCAAGGCTCCCCGAAGGAGGCGAATTTGGAAGCAAACACCGCGCTAGCAGAAGCAAATCGGTGCCCCGGCGTCATTCTGAGAGTGCCGGATTTTGGGATAGGTTTAGGATTGTCGGCTCAGCGGTTTCCACCAGAATTACGTTGCAGGCGTTAGACGATCTTAAGTTGTAGAAGTAACACGATCGTTCCTAAGTTGGAGGAGTTTTACGATCGTTATCCGCAAAGCAGTGTAGTGTATTGCTATCAAATTGGCTATCAAAGAAGATCAAAGTGGCCGTAAAAAAAGTTGGAAAATTGGGCACAAACTGCGTTGACCTTTTGCTGCTCTGGCAACCAACCCGGCTCACCCTCGCACCGCGTTTGCGATCCTCGAAATCCGCCCGCCTCAAAAATTAAGGTCCCGAAACTCAAAGCAAGAATCGAGGAGGGATTCCGCTCAATCGGGACGCTGTGATTTAGCCGGTTCAAAAGCCCGAGCTACGCATATTCCGGGCGCGCTGCTTTTCAGCCAAATACAGACTAACCTAGACTGCCCCTAACTCTTAAAGCTTATAAGACGATTAAATTAATAATGTTTTTTCAATGATTTACGCTTCGCTGCGTGAACAATTATCTGCTAGCTGATAAATTAACTCAGGATTGGAGCATGTGAGGACTGCGAGGAAAGCCTTCTTTGAGGCGAAAGCGTCTAAACATTTTGCACGATGGGTCTTTGCCATGGATTTGTTGAAAAACTGGAGTGGCAAACCTTTGGTTGAGAACTAGCTGAACGCCTTAATCGTCCCGGCTCTCCGAAGCAGCGTGCACAGGCTTTTCCAATTAGCTTTGAAGTTCCGCATCATTCGGTTTTTTGGCCATTTAGCTTCTCGGCGATAGCTGAAACGAGTGGGCCACCCCATAAACTTCGGGAATTAGCTTTTCCTTCCAACTTAAAACATTACTCCTCTGACTCTGCGAATCTGACGAAAGGCTGAATTTGCCTGCGGACTTGGGCGGAGTTCTCGCCGCGCTCAAAGCCAAGATACACGTTTCATAATTGGCGGGTTTGGCATCTTGAATTGGCTTGGGATTGATCGGGTGAAAGCGGTCGGCGGTTCCTATACCTTCTCCGACTCCGCTACCCATCGCTTAGTATTTCTGCTCGGTGCAGAAATTCAGAAATGCAGAAACAAAGGGCCTATAGTCGCCTTGACGGTGGATCACCTGAGTTTTTATTCTCCCGCAGCAGTCCATTTGACAAAAGGTTTAAAAAGCGGGGGGCTCACCCCGATTTGAGCGAACCGGTGCCGATGCCCGTTTTTTGCGGCTTCGACCCAGAATCCCGCGTTTAAGAAAGATAGAAATCCAGAACACGGTTGGGAACTCCCGCCAAAGGTGGCAACATGCTGGTGCCTTTTTTTGATCTTAGTCGGCAACTTGTTTCACTTCGAGAGGACGTACTTGCGGAACTGGCCAAGGTTTGGGATTCCGGCGTCTTTGCCCTTGGACCAGCGGTCGGCCAATTTGAGCGGGAATTCGCTGAGTGCCTAGGATTGAAACATGCGGTCGCTTGCGCCTCAGGGAGCGACGCGCTCCTTTTGGCCCTTATGGCGTTAAACATTGGGCCTGGGGATGAGGTGGTCGTTCCCAGCTTCACTTTTTTTGCAACGGCCAGTGCCGTCAGTCGTTTAGGGGCTACCCCGGTTTTTGCGGATATTGACCCGGCAACGTACAACCTTGATCCGAAGGATGTTGCGTCGCGAATAACAGAGCGTACTCGCGCGATCATTGCGGTTCATCTTTTCGGGCAGTGCGCCCCGATGGACCGCCTGATGGCCACCGTACAATCCCGTCAGATTGCGGTGATTGAAGATGCAGCCCAGGCAATCGGTGCCCAATGGGTCGGTCGGCCCGCAGGGGGAATGGGCTTAGTGGGTTGCTTTAGTTTTTATCCAACCAAAAACCTCGGCGGAGCCGGGGACGGGGGAATGCTGTCCACCGCTTGTGACACGTTGGCGGCCAAATTCCGCCTGCTTCGTGTCCACGGGATGCACCCCCGGTATTACCATCGGATGATCGGCATCAACAGCCGGCTGGATGCCTTCCAGGCTGCCGTGCTTCGGGTCAAGCTTCGCCACCTTCCCCAGTGGGAAAAACAACGGGCGGAAAACGCGCGGCGATATTTCGACCTATTTCGTGAATTTCAGTTGGATCACATCCTTGGCTTGCCCTACGTGGATCCTGCTGCCAAACATGTTTGGAACCAGTTTGTAATCCGCGTGCCGGAGGGTAATCGCGACTTGCTGCGGACCCATTTGACGGAGGCACAAATCGGTACTGAGATCTACTACCCGCTGGGGCTTCATGAGCAAGAATGTTTTGCTCACTTGGGCTATGCCCCGGAGGATTTGCCGGAAACCTACCGGGCGACACGAGAGGTGCTTGCCCTCCCGATTTTTCCCGAGCTTACTTACGAAGAACAGCGGCTTTTGGTGGGCCAAATTGCCCGGTTCTATCACGGTCGAGCCGCTGTGCCCGTACAGCATACGCGAAAAGCTGCCGCCTAAAGAGCGTTGCAGACAAGCAAAATTCTTCTGAACAAGAATCGGCGGGAAGACTCTTCGGGCACCTGTAATTTGATTTAAGGTCCGGATTTGATCTTTTCTTATTTCCCGCCTTTTTACTTATGAGCGCTGCCTTCTTTCTTGACTGGGGGAGGTTGACGGCGGACCTGGACGACCCGCCTATCGAGCACAACCAGCTCGTAGCGACCTGCCGGATGTTCGTAGGTGAGGTATTCCTTAGCCGCCTCATCCTCCGAGAGTTTGCCCGCCTGAAAAAGTTCCCGATAAATCTCGGAACCACGCCGAGCAATCTTGGGCTTACCGAGAAGTTTTGTAACTTGCTCAATCCGCATGCCGACGCCAATCTGCGGCGGACCGCTTGCTTGCTCTACAGCTTCGGCAATGCCCAGGGCCGATTTCCACTCGAGCATCTTCGGTCTCTCCCTCCGCCGGCTGGGTGTGCAAACCATGAAGGTCCCCAGACCGATGCACAGGAGCACCAGGATGTACGGAAGCACGTACATCTGCACGCCGCCCCCACTGCTTTGGGGCGCGGCAGATTCTTGGGCATAAGCACTGGCGGGTAGGAACAATATCACAACGAGCAGAAACCCGGCTCGCCAAAACAGACTTTCGCCGCGACCAAACACCAACTTGGTCCGGGGCGAGAAACAAGCGCGCAAAACTCCGAGATTCGAAAAGCATCTATTCCGAGTCAAACTTCGCGCATCCGTCACTTGAGGGCTCACTGGTTACACTCCCGAGCAAAAAAGCGTGTAATGGTAATCGATCAGCCTCTTGGTCTGAAAAAACTTTCAATCCGGACGCAGGATAGCTCACACCCCTAGTCGGAAGCTCTTCATCGGTTCACCCTAGTGGTGGCACCGATGCGGTCGTCATGAGGAATTTAGCTCGCAGTTTCCCAAGCCGATAGCCTGGCATTTAAGCCCAAGATTGTTCTAAAGAGCTTTCCCGCGCAGCCTCCGACGTCCTTTGTATGCGATTCGCATATGTTTGAGTCGAAATTCGGCAAGTGGAAACCCGGCACAATTTCCTCAGAGGCGTATGGCGACCGAGTGTTTTTATGTCCCCAAAAGCCACAGTTTGAGGACGATGGATCAATGATTCGTCGGGACCCAGTTTTATTATATGAGTTTACTTTCGAAATGCATCTTGTTAAAGGGAGGCGCGGAGCAATGCCCCGATTGGTGTTTGCCCCTAACCCGCTTTCTCGGCAGCGATTAGAATTTCTAGGGACTTTTTTTCCTGTAGAACTGTTTTACCCACCGGGATGACCTGCGGAACTTTTTTACCCACTGGGATCAAAAGGCTGGGAGAACGCCCGGAGTTAAAACTCCTCAGTAATTTTTGATTTTTTTCGGCCGAAGGTTTGAGACAGCTCCCTCGGCGGGTTAAGATCGCAAGCTTGCCCTTGGATCGGCTCTAGCGATTAGGGTCGCATATCGGGTCGTATTCACAGCCATCATGAAGCTCAGAACGCATAGGGTGTTGATTGGCATTAATCTTTTTTTCCCGCGTTTAGCCTCGGATAATGGTGCGAATTTTGATGCGCCAAAAGATTACATTTGTATTTTCATGGTCAGTCTGGGGCCGAGTTTGTGGTCAAAGAAAGAAGTTTCTGGTCAAAGAAAGAATTGGGTCGAAGGCATGAGCGGCTATCGTTTTTTGTGGAAGATTTTGTTGCTCGGTTTTATCGGATTTTGGCTGGCAATGCCGGGATGCTCTTCCCGAGTGCCCGAAGAAGAATTGGGGGAAGTGCTGCATCGATTACCCGAACTCCCTGAGGCACAAAAGCCGTATCTCTTCCCCTGGGGGAATTCACCGGAAGAGAGCGGTGAGTTGCCGGCTGCCGAGGCGACTCCGTCCCCAAATGCGTAATTCGGCAGAAGACCCTTCGGAATCGAGGCGGATAATACCGCCGTTTCGAATCGGAAGGTTGGAGGCCCATAGTCCGATCGTCTGGCGATTTGGCACACGTAGCACAAAGGCGTTGAATTGCCGCGATCCAGGGACAACCTTGCAAATTAATCAGATGATTTTTAATCAGATGATTTGGCTTATTAAGATGATTTGCCCGTGCAAGCGGGATTGGAAAGTCGCGCTTAACGCGCAAAATCAATGACCCGCGACCCCGCTTGCTAAAGAGGGCGAAAAAGAGTCGTGAATAGCGCGAAACGGGAGTAGCTTTAAGCGAAATTTGCTTCGGGCGGTATTGAATTCGATCATTCGCCAGCCAGATTTTCGCCTTTACCGCGATGGGCGGTGCGCGGCAAGAGTATCGAGCTTTGCCGGTAGCAAACGAAGCAATTCAAGCTGCCACCGCTTATTGGATGGGCTGCGTCTGGTTCGGCTCTGCCGGCTGGTTGATGCGGGGCGAGCTGCGCGGTCGGCGTCTGCGGGCCAACCTTGTTAGTGACCAGTCCTTGGTTTCAGATTCGAACACTTCAGGGGACTCGTATCGAACGAAGTTGGGACCGTCAGGAATCGGCCCGATGAGCCCCCGAAACACAGGCAATCCCCGGAGGCTGAGGTCTGTATTGCAGTCGTCGACCCCGATTTGAACATGCCTTTTCAGGAGTTCTTCGGCACTATCGTAGTCACGAATCCGCAACTGGCCATCAGCCCTCCGGGTAATGACACGAATAATGCGCTTTTTCATTTTGGTTCCCTCTTCCACTGTTTGAGGCTGGCTGAGCCTTCGCGGGCCAATCTGCAATCCTTTGACTATCTACGAACTAGTAGGCACGGCGACCACAAGGGTAAAAATTAAGGTTAGCTTGCCCAGTCGGGGGGGTTGCCCTTCGCCAGCTTTTTGAGAGATGACCCCGAAATGGAAGTTCGGGTATTCTTTCTTGTTCAAGAGGTAAAGCTGCAAAATGCATGAGCCTGAGGGTTGCAGGGGCGCGGCGGTCCGGGGGGCTAATCCGGCATGTGCTTGCGAGTTGCGCCCTTTAAATTACCGTTCCGCCCTTCTATTAGATTCGGCAATAGCGGTTGCCACCTACGACGCAAATGCGTTTGCTCCGCTTCGCGATAAATTCAGTAGGGTCCGAACGTCAAACGAGATCGAATCTGCATGCCTGTAGGGACTTTGCGGAACCTTCATTACTTGTCGGAAGAACGTTTGAGCACGATAATTCTCAACAAATCGATGTTCCCAGCTTTTCCGGTTAGCGATGGATGTCATCAATCTTGACCACAATGCCACCACGCCAATTCGCCCCGAAGTCGTCGAGGCGATGGTCCGCTGTTGGAAAGATGGGTACGCAAACCCCGCCAGTCAGCATCAACTAGGTGCGCGTGCCCGACGTTTGGTCGAGGAGAGTCGCGAGGCCATCGCCAGCATTTTGGGAGCGGATGTTTCAGGGCACCGGCCGGATCGCCTCATTTTCACAAGCGGTGGTACGGAGGCCAACAACTTGGCCATCCTCGGAATATCCCGGGCACGGGCTCGGTGTGCTGGGCGCGATTCCTCTTGCTGGCGCCATCAATTGATTATCTCGGGAATTGAGCATTCTAGCGTGTTGGAACCTGCGGAGCGGTTACTCGAGGAGGGATGGCGGCTGGACACCGTGGGAGCCACAACAGATGGGGTGGTCCGGCTGGAGCAGCTCGAAGCATGGCTGGGCCCGAACACTCGGTTGGTGAGCGTAATTTGGGGCAACCATGAAACCGGGGTTCTTCAGCCCATCGAAAAGGTGGTCCAATTGTGTGCCGGACGAAATGTGCTTGTGCACACCGACGCCGTCCAAGCGGTGGGAAAAGTCCGTGTGGATTTTCGCAAGTCCGGCGTTGCGGCCATGAGCATTGGGGCTCATAAGTTTCAGGGGCCCGTCGGTATTGGGGCATTGCTTTGTGCGCAGGACACACCCTTGGAACCGATTTTTTTCGGTGGGCATCAGCAGGAGGGTATGCGGCCAGGTACAGAGCCCGTAGCGCTTGTCGTGGGCATGCGTACAGCTTTAGAACTTTGGTCGAGGGAGGTGGACCAGCATTTCGGCCGGCTTATTGAGCTGCGCGATCGTTTCGAACGCGCGCTACGGGAGCAACTTCCGGAGATCCTCATTCATGGGCAAGCGAGTGCACGTCTGCCCCATACCAGCAATATTGCTTTTTTGGGATTGGACGCCCAATCCCTATTGATGGCGTTGGATTTAGCGGGAATTGCTTGCTCGATCGGATCGGCGTGCTCCAGTGGGTCGGCGGAACCTTCGCCCACGCTTCGGGCCATGGGGCTTCCGGCCGCCGTCGTGGCCTCTTCAGTTCGTTTTAGCCTTGGGGCTACCACTACCGATTCCGAAATCGACGAAGCGGTACGCCGAATTGTCGCGGTGGTGCACCGCTTACGAAACAAGGCTTGCAGAGCTTGATTAGAATCGCGCAGAGGAGGGATTTCCCGTTGCAAGCAGGCAGGAACTGCTGCTAGTTCGTGGCAGCGCAACGGCTCGAAACATTCGCAGTTTTTTCGCGGCTTCGTGAAACGGCACCATGAAACGAGTTTTGGCCTTCTTTCAAACTCTTATCTTATACACCGCCGCGCTGCTTGTCGTGGACACCTGGTGCCTGGCGGGAGTCTTTTTTCCCATTTTTGTGAATTCGGGCTCAATGGCCCCCACTTTGTTGGGACCTCATTTTTGGATGAGGTGCGAGTGTGGAGCTGTGCTCCGCGTTCTTGTCCACCCGAAAAGTGCTGGGACCAAAGTCCGGTGTCCAGGGTGTTGCGCGGTTTTAACTCTCTCTCCTGAGACGCCGGTTTTGCCGGGAGATCGTGTGCTTGTCTTCCGGGGCATAGCCGGGTGGTTTCCTATGAAGCGATGGGACATTGTGGCCTTTCGCCATCCGGATACCTCGCTGGGCCTGGCAACAAAGCGAGTTATTGCCTTCCCCGGGGAAGGTTTCTCTATTCGCGGCGGAGACATTTGGGTTAACGGTCGGCCCGCAGCTCGAGATCTGGCCCAGGCTTGGGAAATGGCGGTTCCTGTGTACCGAATGCCATCTTTAAGCCTCGCGATAAACTCAGGCAATAAGGTCGACTTGCCGAGAGTTCCCTGGCGTGAGGTTGGATCGCGGAACCGCTGGCAGATACAAAACGGAAGTTTGGTATTCGTCCCGCAATTTGACGGGGGGATCTCGTGGGTGCGGTTCGACTCAACGCTCGTGTGGGGGGCTACCGTGACTTGCGCCGGAGAGAATATGGAAACCGGAACGGATTGGGGGGGAATCACCAATCAGCTTCCCGAAAATCAACTGTATTTAATTCGTAGTGAACTTGTTTTTCCGGTCCACGATCTTTTGCTCAGGTTTTCTGTGCAGAAAGTCAGAGGGGCTGGGACCTTACACGTGTTGACAAATCATCCGAATGGTGCGGTCCGGTTAGAGCTGAGAATTCAGTCCCAAGAGTTCTATTTGTGGCACATGCAGGGTCCGGAACGAGTATCAAACGCCGGAAAGGAGGACTACGGGTGCCGGGAGCTAGGGTGGAAGGTAGACGGACGGTTTTCCGCGGATCCAGCCGCCGATCAAGACAAGCTTTTACGAAGCTCTTCGCAAGTTCGCCATAATGGCGAAGCATCTTCCGATGCAAGGGACCCGCGCGGGGGGCAACCGCCGGGTGCAAGCCCCGAATTGGAAGTTAGCAACCCTGAATCCGGAGTAAGCTTGAACCGGCGACCTCGTGCCAAGGGCGAGATTCCACCGCTGGCGGGCACGGCCGACAGCCCATTGGTTGCCGTAGAAGATGAGAAATTGTCGATCCCCCAAAAAATGCGTGATCTGAGAAAAGAAAAAGATTGGGGAGATTTCAACGGCAAAGGAGGCGGGATATGGCGATTAGTGGCTCGAGGCAAGCTGCCCCGGCTTCTCTTACCAGTAATGATCACTATTGGAATGGTTGATGGAACGTTTGTGGCCGAATATGGCGGAAATTCAATCGCGAAAATAAACTTAAACGTTGAGAGTTCACATAGGTTTTTTGGTGATCGTTTCCCTGTAGCGTTAGGTGCTTCGGATATCGAAATCAGCATATACTCGCTTGAGCTTCGGAAAGATTTGTATTACTTGCCGGGCTTATTACAGTCAGCTGGCTTTTTGCAGCCATCACAGGGGAATCCAAAATCGTTCGTTCCCGATGAACGTGCCCAGAACCTGACGGCAGACACCGGGTCAGGAACGTACACCATAGGAGCGACGCCAAATGATTCACGCTCCACGGTCTCGGACGAGGCAGTTTGTTCTCGGGCGAAGCTAAGATTTGAATGCTTCAATGCTTACGATGATAGGCGAATCGGTAGGGAAGATTTCCTCAGTACTCCGGAGGTATTCCTTGGTGGTACGGAATACGCTCTGCTTGGGGACAACTCGTTGATCTCAGAGGATAGCCGGATCTTTGGGCCCTACCGGGCTACACACGAATCGTCGTTCGTTGGCCTTGTGGTCTTGCGGATTCCTTACCGCCCCCTAAGCATTCTTAATCGCATTTATCGGGTACCGGATTTTTGGGCCGTTCAATATATTTGGTAGCATCACGTTTTTTGGTAGCATCACACAAGTTCACAAGAAACAGAGTATCGTTTTGAACCAATTCGGAGAGCGGTTTTTAATGTGCCCCGAATCCCCCCGCTTTATTGTGTCTCCTGATAGGCCAAATATCGCGGGGATCTCGGCGGCTTGGATTGCCGCCCATAACCGGGAATCGGTGTGAAAACGGATTGTTTTAGCAGCAGCCGGTTGTGACTGACTTCGGATGCGAAGAGACGAATGATCGGATACGGACAGATCGATGAGATGAATGGAACGGGTTGCGGAGTTGATAGATCATCGTTTGGCAAGACTTCTATATGCGGAGCTGCGCCTCCGGGACGTCGTCACAATCTTCCCGAAAGCGCGATCTTCCCGAAAGAGGGTGCGAAATGCCCTTCGAGGATGCTTGGGAGAATCTTGAGCCGAAAGGCACCCCGCTTGCGGAAGGAATTTCGGATAATTGTTGTTTCCATGTAGGCGCAAATATAAGCAAATAGGTAAAGGGTACCCTTTGCGGTCAACGTATGAGCACAAAACGCCCCCTCAAGCAAACCGCCATATCTACCAGTGGCAAGCAGGTTCGCCAGTCTTCGTCCCGCACTAAGAGTACTACTTCAGAGGTGAGTTCCAGGGAAGGAAGCGCGCACGGAGGATTTCTCTCTTTAGCGGCGATCCGTGAAATTGTGGAATCGATTGCCATCGCCTTTATGCTTGCCTTTTTGTTTCGCACTTTCGAGGCTGAGGCATTTGTAATCCCCACCGGGTCAATGGCTCCGACGCTGCTGGGAAGGCACAAAGACCTGACGTGCGCCCAATGCGGGCATCAATTTCAAGTCAGTGCGAGCGATGAAGTGGATAGCGAAACCGGTCGCTTCACCGGGCGCCAAGTGATCGGCGGTACATGTCCCGTGTGTCGTTATTCGATGCATGTTGGGGCGGGGAATCCTCAGGGGAGGGAATACCCCTCCTATAAGGGCGATCGCATCCTTGTGGTCAAATTTCCGTATCAGTTCGGCGAACCCCAACGCTGGGACGTCGCCGTCTTTAAGTATCCGGGAGGAGCAAAAACAAATTTCATCAAACGAATTGTGGGTCTGCCCGGCGAAACCATCATGATTCGCAACGGAGATTTATTCGCGAGACCTGCGGTGCCGGAGGATTTTCACAGTACTTACGTGCTAAACCTTGAGGAATTTAGGATTCTGCGCAAGCCCCCCGAGAAAGTGCGGGCAATGCTTCAACTGGTTTACGACAATGATCGAACGCAGCGATCCTGGATCGAAAAGGGTTGGCCACCCCGTTGGGTTTCCGAGCCTACCCAGTCGGGAAGAGGTTGGTCGGTGTCGGAAGACTATCGGAGCTTTTCCATCGCGTCGCCAGAATCAGGAGAAGTGGCTTGGCTCCGGTATCGGCATCTTGTTCCTAGTTACGACGAGTGGCAGCGGCTGTTGCACGGAAAAGGTCAGGGAATCGCGTCGCTTCAGCCGCAATTAATCAGCGATTTTTGCAGCTATAATAGCGAAGTCTCGCAAGGTGGCGGAGGTTGGTTTCCTAGCAGCGAAAGCTGGGGGCCGTTGGCTTATTCGTCCTATCCAGGTTGGTCTTACGATCCGCTGCGCCCCACGCCGAAGCAGCTCGGGCTGCATTGGGTAGGTGATCTTGCGGTGGAATTTCAGGTGGAAGTGGTGACTCCGCGGGGGAACCTTTTGCTGGAGCTTGTGGAAGGGGGAAGGCTCTTTCAGTGCAATCTAAACCTCGAAAGTGGGCAGGCGGTAGCCTCCATCGACGCGTTGCCGGAGTTCCGTGCCCTAACATCCACTCCCATAAAAAGAAAGGGCAAATTTTGGGTAATGTTCGCCAATGTGGACGATTGCCTCTATTTATGGGTAAATGGTAAGCCAATGTCGTTTGAAACCACGGGCGAATATTCACCCATGGATAACGCCAAACCGACACTCCGCGACCGCGAACCGGTTCGGATAGGAGCCCGTGGTACCGAGGTTACCGTGCGGCATCTGCGGGTTTATCGCGACATCTATTACATCGCTTATCGTGCGAACGGAGGAATATCCTCACAGCAGATGATCGACGATTTCGTGGTCTCTCCGTACACACCGCTTACGGGCGAAACGGTAACCCGGGTGTTATCCGACTGTCATTCCTACGGTGCTGCTCGAACGCGGGTGGTATGGTTTCCGTTAGACAAAGATCAGTTTCTAGTCCTCGGCGATAACAGTCCGGAGAGCATGGATAGTCGCCTTTGGGAGGGACGCAATTTTGAGTATTACGTGAAACGCGAGCTCCTCATCGGAAGGGCTCTGTTTATTTATTGGCCCCGGTCACTAGATCGAATTCCTGGGACGAATATTCCCATTCGTTTCTTCCCGAACTTTTGGCGAATGCGGTACGTGAGATAACTTCCACGGTTGCGAGATTGAGTCATCCATTTATCGTTATAACTCAGCCTGGGCGTATTGTCGTCCCCAAAAATAGTGTAGTAAGGATTGGGTAAAGACCGGCACCGAGGTACCGACCGCAGATCAAGCTCGAGATAAGCTTTCCTGCTGAAAGGTTGCCTCGCTGATTTCCGGGTGCGCTTGGTGCAACGGTATCCGGGATCGAGATGATCTGCGTGTGACGAGTCGAAACTAATCAAATGATTTGCGTCGACACTGTAATGGGGCAAAGCAATCAGGCGAAAGGATTTTTCTGCGCTTGCGGCTGCCAATTCGAGCCCATCAACCCCGCACGGATAGCCAATTATGATTAAGGACGGTCCGAAACTGGTTTCCGAAAATCCCGAGTTTCATGTTCAGCAGCTCGGGCCCATCCTAAAGGCGGAAGGTCTTGTGAAACAGTTTCGCGGTCGTCGGGCTGTCGATGGAGTCAGCTTTGAAGTTTATCGGGGAGAGATCGTCGGGCTGCTGGGGCCAAATGGGGCGGGAAAGACCACATGCTTTCGCATGACTTGCGGCATGTTAAGGCCGAACGCCGGGCGGATCATTTTACAGGGGCAGGATGTCACCCAGTGGCCTATGTATCGTCGCGCCCGAGATGGAGGAATGGGCTATTTGGCCCAAGAGCCGAGTGTGTTTCGGAAGCTCACTGTCGAGCAAAACCTGCTCGCCATCATGGAGCTGCTGGGTTTCGATCGTCAAAGGCGGCGAGAGCGTTGCGACCAACTCTTGGAGCAATTTCAGATTGCCCACTTGCGGAAGTCTAAGGCCTGTAATCTCTCGGGCGGTGAACGGCGACGACTTGAAATTGCCCGTGCTTTGATCCCGGAGCCTCAAATCATCCTCCTCGATGAGCCGTTTACCGGTATCGATCCGGTGACGGTCGATAGTATCCAAGAAATCATCCGGACCTTGCGGAATCGAGGGATTGCGATCTTAATAACGGATCACCAAGTCCGGGAAACCCTTCAGATTACCGACCGTAGTTATGTGATTAGGGCGGGCCGCGTCCTTTGTCACGGCACCCCGGAAGAGGTTATTGCTAATCCGGAGGCGCGGCAATGTTATTTCGGCGAAGACATGGATTTAGGGAATCGCTCCACGACGGGTTTGCAACGCCCGCTGCGTATTTCCACCTTCGGTGAGTCCCAGCGCCAAGAAGTGAGCGATTCAACATGAAACCACGAGTCTGCCCGCATTACCGATGCGGCATGAAGCGGATCTTGGGAACAAAGCGGATTCGGCGTTATCAAACGAAAGCGGCCATTAGCCAGTTGCATGAATACCCTTGAGGAGCAACAAGGAGCGGGTGGTCGGTTTTACCAATGGAAGGTCAAACTTTGAACTTGCGCGCAGAGTCCGTCACCGAGGAAACGCTTTGCGCCTTTCAAATCGCGACATGGGCAACTGCGGCTATCGCCTCGAAGTACCACAGCGATTTTAGGATCTTCAGCGTTGAATAGGGCCTCTTGAGCTGCAAACGTTGAGGGAAGCCATGGACTGCTTATGTGCCGGAATTTTGTTTGCCGATGTAGCATGCGCCCCCATCCCGCGGATTCCTGAGCCTGGAGAGCTTATCCCGACTGCCCATGTGCAACTGGCTTTGGGCGGTTGCGCTTCCAACACGGCGGTGGATTTAGCCCGACTTGGTTTTCGAGTTGCGGTAAGCGGCTGTGTGGGCGACGATCCTTTCGGACGCGTGATCATTGAAGCTTTGGAAGCAGGGGGAGTCGACATCAGAGGGGTGCACCGCCTTCCCGGGATTGGTTCGGCTTCGACGATGATCATCAATGTCCAGGGGCAGGATCGCCGTTTCATCAGTACAGCCGGTGCCAACACGCGGTTTACCGTCCAGCATATCCCCCTTGATTGGGTCCGGCAGTGCCGCGTGTTTTATGTGGGCGGATACTTGATGATGCCGGGGCTTGAAACAGAGGCCATGGTGGAGCTATTTCGTACCGCTCGAGCCGGCGGTGCAAAGACGGTTCTTGATGTGGTCCTCTTCGGCGGCACTGGATACTGGGAAACGCTCCGGAAAATCCTCCCGGAAACCGACGTCTTTTTGCCCAACGACGATGAATCCGAGATAATCACCGGTTTGAAAGAGCCTTTGGCTCAGGCGAAGCGCTTCCGGGAAGCCGGCGCCAAAATGGTCGTCATCACCATGGGTGAGAAGGGAAGCTTGCTTGTGACCGATGGGCTGCGATTGAAGGCGGGAGTGTATCCCGTGGAGTTTGTCGGGGGTACGGGAGCGGGTGATGCCTTCGATGCCGGATTCATTGCCGGAATGCTCCTGGGTGAGGACCCGGTAGGTTGCCTCCGTTGGGGAAGCGCCCTCGGCGCGAGTTGCGTTCGCGCCATTGGCGCCACGGAGAGTGTTTTCAACCGGGCCGAGGCCGAAGAGTTTATCCGCCAACACCATCTCCCCATCGAGGAAATATAAGGGTAGCCCATTTTTCGCCCGATGCGATGCCGCCGAGCGGTTTGAAGCTCTCTGTCCGGCGCCTTTTTTCGAGCGAAGCTGTAAAAGCGAGGCTGAAACCGAGAGTGGTAGGAGTCCCGGTGAGCGGCAGCCACGTAGCCCCCTTCGAGATTTTGCAGTGCACGTCAAATCGGATGGGGGCACCTTTGAATTTTTTAGATTGTAAAGCTCCGAAAAAGTCGATTGAACTTTTCTGGGGGCTATAAGGCCACGCTGCTCGTCCTTAAGTGTGCGTCTTGGGCTTGCTAACCCCATTGAGCTCTCCGCAAAACAGTTGCCATCACAAGCGGTGTTATCTCGTGAGCCGCATGAGCTCAAAGGAGCTGGGGGTTTCAAAAAAATCACAAGTAGATGAGGGTGTTACCTAAAGCTTGTGTCAGAGCGTGAAGGAACGTGAGGATACATCGCTGGAAAAAGTCGAGAATGCCCAAGCGATGAAGTTCACGAATGCGCAGAAGGTCGATTTTTAAAAAACAATATTTCTAAGGTCGCAGCGTGCTTTAGCGGAGCAGTGAATCGGCAGATCGCTCGGCTCAAGCGTGTTCATAATACCCGGCCGGCAACTTACAGATACTCTTCAAAAAGTTCACGACTTGGACGGGGGATAACCACCTCCGAAACCAAAAGTCCGCGTCGCCGGACCTCATCCGCCCCAGCTTGGACAGCCGCCCGCGCATCGGCGACGCTGCCAGTCAAAAGCACCAATCCCTTTCCTCCCAAAGCCATCGCAAGATGGATCCGAAATAGGATGACACGTGCGGCTTTCGCCGCCACATCTGCTGCCGCTAGAGCGCTTACCCCGCTGAAGGTCTCAATGATTCCGAGGGCCCCCACATGATTCCCCGGCAGGCTGACCGATTGCCCTAAGGCCGGGAACACCGATTCATGCACATTGTTACAAACCAAATGATCGATGATGGAATGCTCAGCTTGGCCAACCGCAGTTCGCACCGCCGTCTCTACGTCGCTCACGGATCCGCCGACGACTATGAGGTATTTTCCCGAGCAGATTGTTCGGGCTACCAGCAGCTCCACGGAAGCTGCCTTCAGCATCTCGTCCTGCACCTGAAATCCGATTCCGATACTCGAAAGCTCGATAGCTCCGACCGACCGTGCCGCCGGCATTTCGATACTCTCCATACAGGCCTCGAAGGGCCTTTCTAACCCTGGTGTCGTACAAACCGGCCGATTCACCCGGACACTCGATGGCCTAGCACAAAGACCGTAAGCTATAGTTTGTTTAGCTTTTTTATCCTTGAACTAGAGATACTGATTTATTCGCGGCTCGCTGAGTTTGCGTCGCGCTCCACGGCGGAAATTGTGGCCGCCAAACCATCAACAACCGTTCCTAGAATAAATCCACCGCAAAGGCCCTAATATCACTATTTTTATCTAAATGGCTCCATTGAACCAGCTAGGGTACAGCTTTGCTTTTACTACCTAAATGGCGCGACTTAGGCTTCCCCAGTCTAAGCTCGAAGTTTCGTTGCGACCTCCTTCAGTTAATAGTTCCCGTCTCGCAAATGTTGGCATCTAGTAAATTTCGGTCATTTGGGGCTTCTTTCGCTAGCCGCCGTGATTACCTGAGCCACACTCCAAAAGCTCTAGGTACAACGCCAGGCCTTTAAAAGCCCGTGGTTTTTTGGCCGCTTAGTAAGGGTTTTCAATCCAAATGACCCCATCGGAAATCTGGGTGACTTTCCCGTCGATTGAGGCATGAACAATCGCGCCAAGCGCGGGCTTATCACCGTCCCTGGGTAATTGACCCACAATTTGCCCGCGCCGCACGGTATCCCCCTCCTGCACGACCGGAAGACATGGCTGGCCGGTATGCTGCTTTAATTTGATGCCCACCTTGTTGGTTTGCAGCAAATCCTCGTTGAGAGGGCCCACATTTTCGAATTTCTGAAGCCCTAACTTCGTGATCAATCGCGCCATGGGAGCTCGGCGATTGTTAAGGTGTAGCACGGGACGTCGAGGATCAAACGGCGGATCCTGCCAGCGTATTTTGTCGGCCGCCAGACGGCGCTTGTTTTCCGCGCACACATCTTTGGGATCGAGATCTTCAGGACACGAATAAAGGCTGCACAGATTGCATTCGCAGCAGAAGGCCGTGCCGATGACATTTGCCTGGCCCACGCGATTAAAGCCGAGGCTTCGCATAGCCCGATGAGGCTCGATCGGGTGTCCTAACAGCCAACGCGGACAAAGTTCCGTACAGTAGCTGCATTGATCGCACGCACTTCGGCCGATACGGACCTGCTGCTTCCAATTGCGTGTTGCCCGCTCAACCAGGGGGTGATCTCCGGGAAGAACAACCACGCCGGCCACGGTTTTGTCAATGAGGAAATTCGTATCGGTGGTTACTCGTCCCATCATCACTCCGCCGATAAAGAAGTGTGGATCCGCGCCCGTCACACCTCCTGCGGCTTGTAGGCATTCCTCGAGGCGAATCCCGATCGGCACACGCAAGGTTACCGGCCGGCGAACAGCCCCGGCAATCGTGAGAAATTTCTCCACCACCGGCTCTGTAACGGCTTTGGCGATATTTAACGCCGTCTCCACATTAATGACCACAACCCCGACAGCCAGGGGGATGCCCCCCGGCGGCACTACCCGGTGCAACACATCGAACACCAAGATGAGCTCGTCTCCAGCCGGATAACTATCCGTCAACGGGCAGAGTTCGGTGGCCGAATCCACCTTGGGCGCCAGGAGCTCGATCACCTCTTCGTATTTGCCTTTGATGCCGATAAACGACTTTTGAGCCCCGACTAATTGTCGGGCCAGCCCGAGACCTTCAAGGACTTCGTCGGGGTAATAGCGCAAAATCTCTTTGTCTTTGTGCAAAAGCGGCTCACACTCGGCGGCATTTAGGATGACCGAATCCACCTTGGCAGAGAGTTTCACGTGGGTGGGAAACCCCGCCCCGCCTGCGCCAACGACCCCTGCGTCTGCGATTGTCTGTGGCGTGACTAGTGGAGACATACCCAGGCAACTTCGGATTTTTCGTTCTTTTTGCTGAAATCAGAACGGTTTTTTCAATATAGCTTACGTCTACGGACCCGTCTCATCAAAATTGAAACCGTCACCCCCCGAGTAAGGCTTTGCACCTAAGCCGAAGCGAAGTTTGCGACGTCGATTGCCCCTAATTTTACACAATGGTCGCTCATTTGTGGCGGACGCAGCGGGGGGGCATGGCAAGCCGAAACGGGGCTTCTGGTAAGCCAGTAACGTTCAACTCATTCGGGATGAGTTGCTTTGCCTCAATTCGACTGTGTACTCACCCCTGAAATTCGATTAAGCAATTACCCTTGAACTACCGTTGGAGACTGCTCGAACCAAAAAACAAAGTCAATGCTGTTTGAGTTTCCTCGGGGAATTACCCTTAATAAGGGTGAAAAAACGAGGGGTTTATGTGTCCGTTACGTTGTGACATTTCTGGGACCTTTAATGCAAGGAAAATCCTGCATTTACTGCAAGGAAAATTTTGATTAACTGGCAAGAGAATATTGGGGGGGTTCGACCATTTGTGAACCGGTCGAAACGACTCGAGCCTTTTCTTTGTTCTTGAAGCGAGGGTCTTTTTTTCTTGTTTTCCACGTAGGCGCAGCGGTCTTGGCTAAGGATTTTCCTAAAGACGTGCGCTCGGAAGTAATACGATCGCTAATATTCTGATCGCAAGTATTTCGAAGAATTTGAAGAATAGGAGCGTCTTCACAGCAGCGTACCAGCACTCGTGAGTCTTCCGCCAAACTAAATTTGCGAACTCACGTGCCTAAAGACGGCTCGGTAACATGAAGTGGGCTCACCACGGAGTGCTTGCCGCCGTTACTGTGAAACAGTGCGGAAAAGGAAGCGGAGCGCCGCCCGGCTGAGAAGCTTCGTGGACCAATCGTTGGTCAACTCGGAATGGACAAAGCCTTGGCGGACGGCTGTTCTGATTAACCTTCGAAAAGCGCGGCTCGATGACTTTTAGCAAGCTACAGTCCAATAATCTTCAGAAAAGAACGGTGGTTAACTTGCGTTGATATTCGTGGGTCAACGGATGCTCCATACCCAGTAAATGGAAAAGCTGAACCACGAACTCTCGCGCCTTCTCTTTGTATTCTCCCCGATCATGAGAAATGATGTCCAACGATAGATCGATCGCCTCGCGATACTGCTTTTCTGCCGCCAAAAGTTTTGCCAGCCTTAGTTTGGCATCATGGTCCCGAGGTGACTGACGCACCGCGGCTTCCAAGGCTGAGCGGTTCCCTCCTCCGGCCGCCTCCTTCATGAGGAGAAGCTGAGCCCGAAGATTCTCAACCTTCGAGCCCGGCGCTCCCAAATCAGACAACTGATTTAAGAGTTGATCAACTTCCTCGAATCTTCCTTGCTTTAGTGCAAGTTCCGCCAGGGCCAACATCGCTTCTTGATTTCGCGGCGAAATCTCTAATGCATGACGGAAGAGTTGTTCCGCCCGAGCCGGATCTGCTTGACCCAAGGCCTTTCCGCGCGCAACGAGCTTTTCAGACTCATCCGGCAGTAAAGAATCGAACCATTGCCGCAAGGAATCTTCGGAAAGTACTCCCACTCGGTAATCAACTAGTTTACCTTTGCTGAAAGCCATTAAGGTGGGAATGGCACTGATGCCGAGGGCCGCAGCCAACTCCAGATTTTCTTCGGTATTGAGCTTAGCGATCACCAGCCGACCAGCATATTCCTTAGCCAGTTTCTCCAAAATGGGTGCGAGCATACGACACGGCTGGCACCATGGAGCCCAAAAGTCCACCACGACGGGGTTGCGATGCGAAAGGTCAATCACATCGGCTTGGAACGTGTCAGCCCGTACGATCAGAACGTCCATTACAACTTGCGATTTATCGGCCATCGATTTAACCCTTGGTAAGCTTTCCGTCCTGCAAATGACCGGTCAGAATTCCGGTTCGGAGACTCGCGAAATCATTCCTATTATTCCCGGATTGGAATCAACTCGTTATTCGCGAGTTGGAATCAACTCGACACTGCCATTTTCCCGCTGCGATGGGGTCGCAATTTTTGGGCAGCACGTGGCCGCCGGGAAATCTTGCCGTTAAACTTTAGTTTACCATTTTAGGTTAAACTTTAGTTTGCCACTATACGGCAAGCTACTTGCCAGACTGAACCTACCGCCCCCGAAACACTCCCCACACGAAGAGAAGCTCACCGGATCGCCGCAGATTCCCCGCAGGCTCATATCTCTAACTTTTAACGAAGGAGGTGTTGAGATGCACTCTCAACGTCAAGATCAAAGCAAAGTACTTGCTTCCTCAGCCGCGAATTCCGGAACTGCGTTCTCGCGGCGACATCTGCTCAAGCGAGGGCTAGTCTTCGGTAGCCTTGTAAATCCGGGTTTTTTCACCCTCCTAAACACCGGCCACCAAACTGGGAGTGGTTCAAAGCTGGTCGAAGCGTTACCGAACGGAGTGGAAATCTGGCAGGTAACGTTCGAAGAATATCCCCAATCGAACATTTATTGCGAGGTCCCGTATTGCTCGCGCGATTCCCGATGGTTTGTTTATGCCCGCACGAACCCCTCCCTTTCCGGAAATAGAATGGAATTTATGGCGGTGGAATTGGGTTCCTGGAACCAAGCACGACTTGACGTCTCTGTCGGCATTTCGGGCTGTGCAGTCAGCCCCGACGGCATGTTTTACTATCTGAAACAAAGGCAGGACGTGTATGAGCTCTGGCGGGCTGATATTGCAGAGGGCCAACCGGAGAAACTCCTCGAATTCCCACGGATGCGACTAACCAGCTTGGGTACGGTAAGCTCAGATCATCGCTATTTTGCCGTCGGAGCAGTCACGGATCCTGAGTGGAAGTCGTTCGATATCTTGTTAATCGACCTAAAAACGGGGGGGTACCGCACGATTGATCGTGATCCTTTCATCCTAAATCCCCATCCGCAGTTTGAACCGGCTGAAGGACGCCAACTGCTGATTCAGCACAATCGTGGCGGCCGTTATAGCCTCGATGGAAAGCTTGAACGGCTTGTGGGTCCTGAGGGGGCCACCGTTTACCTTCTTTCGGTACCGGAGGGTGAGCGAACGCTCCTGAAAGTCGGGCTACCGTTTACCACGGCTTGCACCGGGCACGAAGCGTGGGCCGGTACCTCTAAGGAAATTGTCCTCACCGTGGCGGCTTCCGGTGAGTTCTCACCGGAGAAGGGTAACCTTCTGGGGGTGCGCGCGGACCAAGAGGCTCGTGTTGTCGCAAGAGGATACTCCTTCAACCACGTCGGAGTGAGCCGGTGCGGACGGCTATTCTCTGCGGACGACTGGCGGGGGAGTTTCAAGGTGGTAATCGGCTCGGTGCGTTCGGGAAAATGCTTAGAAGTGTGTGAATCCAAGACCCAGCCATCAAGAGACCAATCAACCCATCCGCATCCGTACCTGACCCCGGATTTGAACTGGGTGATCTTCAACTCGAATCGCTCGGGAATCCCCCATGTTTATGCAGCTCGGATTCCCAAAGAACTCTGCGACGACCTTCTCGTGGGATGAATAGCCCAAGATCTGTACCAATGTGATGGGCGACAATTCCGCGATTGAGCTCGCGGATTCATTCCAGAGAAGTTTATCGGTTCGTGTAAACGCAATCGTTCTGGAAGAATCGCGGAAGGATGCGACGGCAAATTGTGAAGCGGTACAGGATCCCGGCAAATTTTGCCATGATTTTAAAATTAACCAAAAGATTATACAAGTTGGAGCTTTTTCAAGTGATCCGTTAAATTATTCATTTGATATTCATTTGAGGGGAAAACTATAAATCATTCACACGAGGGAAGAGCAAAAAGTTATTCACGCGAGGGAAAAGCCACTCTGCGAAGTACCTTGATGAAGTCAATCACCGCGTGTGAGACGTATTTTAGGATTCCCCAAGATCGTAACGTAACGCCCTCGGCTGTGACCGGAATTTAGGGAATGGACCAGATGATTGAACGGCGGACCCTCTTGAAAACAGTTGGCCTGGCTGGTGTGGGTAGCTCCGTTTTCGGCACGGCATCGTGGGTTGGCGAGGTAAAAAGTTCGCCGCTGCCTATCTCCGCAAGTTCCGATTCAGCTTTCCGGCCACGAGTGGCACTAACGGGAGGCGAGGTAGCGTGGGGCGTCCGCTTGGCACAGCACTTGATGGAAGACGCGGAGCTTACGCTCCTTGCGCAGGGTTCAGCCGTGCGACCAAGTCCCGTCCCCATGGTGGAGGTTGATTTGGCGGATCAATCGCGGTTGAGCGAAATTCTCGAAGGTGTGCCGCTGGTCATCCATTCGGCAGCCGTCTTGGAAACGGAAGATGCGGCGGAGAGAATCGAGCGGCGGACTCGGCTCACTTACAATCTGCTCCAAGCGGCGGTGCGAGCGAAAGTCGCGAATTTCGTATACCTGAGTACCTTGCGAATGCTGGAATCGTACGATCCTTCGTTCTTGGTTGATGAGGACTGGCAACCGCTCGCTTATGACGAAGCCACGGGCCTATCATCTTATTTAGGGGAATTCGTCTGTCGCGAGTTTGCCCGTGAGGGATTAGTTCGCGTCATCACCCTCCGTTTTGGTCGCTTGCTCGAAGCCGGCGATAAAGTTCCGCAAGAGCTCGGGGCGAGTTTCGTGAGGGTATCCGACGCTTTAGAAGCCCTTCGTTCTTTGGTCCGATTGCTTACCGGGCCCAAAGCGACAAGCTTATCGCGATGGACGGTGCTCCACATTGCCGGTGCATGTCCGCCTGGGCGGTTTCCTACTGCGAGGGCCGCACGGCTCTTGGGTTATAGTCCCGCATCTGAATAAAACCCGAGAAGTTTCGGCTTCTAGTTTCTTGCCTTCTTTCTTGCGTTAGTTTTTCGCAAAACCCAGTGTTCGCTCATCAAACGTTGGCGACGGCAAACAAGCTTGCTTTTATGCGCTCAGCGAGCGGATCTGATAGTCCATCATTGCCCACAAGCCACTTTTTGCGGCCGAAGCAGGTTTGGCAAGGAGGGGCAGAAGCAGATTTGGCAAGAAGTGGCGGAGGGAGGTTTGGCAAGCAGTGGCAGAGGTGGGTTTGTTAAGAAGTGGTAGAAGCAGGTTGGGGAAGAAGTGGATCTTTTGCCGCAATCAGCCGGGACAAGGACTGACTAAGCCGAGAGACTCAGCTCCAAAGCGCCGGCACAACAGATTTGTCAAACGAGCCCAAGCTCAGGAAGTTGCGCAGCCATAGGGGCTTGGTAAGTCCGGCGTGGCAATCTCGAATTGGTCGCTTGCCTTTGGAGTTCGTTTTGAGGGCGGCTTGCCTTTGAGAAATTCACTTGTGAATCCTAGGCAGAGGCCCTGAACAATTGGCCGAACTCCGCTTCGAACTAACCCCTTTTTTAAAAACCTTCCGGCAGCTTTTTTAAAAAACCTTTCCGCAGCTTTTTCTTCCACCATTTTTTGCAATAATTGGGAAAAAGAAGCGTCGAAATTCTTGGATTCGAGAGTGGCTTTGTAGTTCCGGGGAAAATCAGAAAGGCACTCTCCTTGGGCGAGGCTGAGATCGGGGACGTTCCTGGCATCTTCCCCTTGCCAAAAAATCTTGGTTTGGGAATCGCCTTCGTTTCAACTTTTCAGTGCGCAAAGGCGTGAATTGGATCTGAATCTGGCTGGGCTTTTTCTCATTACAGAGCTACTTTCAGCTGATGAGGAGGATGGAGGATACAAGCCATGGTGGTGGCCGAAATAAGCATCTATCCATTGGATAAAGGTGAGAGTCTTAGTAACTACGTGGCTCGGTGTGTGAAGGTAATTGAGAATAGCGGGCTGGACTACCTCTGTCATGCCATGGGTACCGTCATAGAGGGGGAATTAGACCAAATATTTGAAGTGGTAAGGGCGTGCTTTGCCGCTTTACAAGAGGATTGTAATCGCATCGAATGCTATTTGAAACTCGATTATCGTAAGGGTGCTTCCGGGCGAATTGAGGGAAAGGTACAAAGCATTGAAGCGAAGCTGGGCCACCCGGTGCGGCGTTGAGGTAGTTCCGGAACTATCGACTGAGGACCGCATGTCGTTTCGCGGTACGAATGTCCCGCGGTCGGAACGGCATGCAAGTTGCTCATTTGCGTGTACGCCGTCTTGTGTTTTAAAAGATTCGCGATCGGCGATTGATGTTGGCGAAATCGGCGTTCTCAATTCCCGGAAAGCGCGAATTGAGTTTAGGTCAGCGGGGAGTGCTTGGTTTCAATAAAGTCGAGAAAAGGGTGGGTACCCCAGGACATGGGTGCTCAGGAACAAAACCGTTACTCGTGTCCCGGCATTTTGCCGCTATGGTGCTTGGGTCTCGGTACTTTGGTGCCGGGGAAGCAGTATGATCACCGGTGGCTAAGCTCGGTGGGAATGGAAAGGCGCAAACAGCGGTTGCAGGTGGGCTTCGAGAGCTTTTTTGGTCAAAGCTCGTAACAGAGTGTGGAGTTTGCCCCGTGATGCCCCGTATCAATGACAGCATAACCGAAGGCCAATCGACGAAACTTGCTGCTGAGGCGATCAGGGAGCTTTGCAGCGTTGTGGGCGAGCAAAACGTCCTGTGGCATCCATCCGATCTAATGGTTTACGAATGTGACGGCTATACGATCGCCAAGCATCGCCCGGATGCCGTCGTTTTCCCGTCCGATACGCAGCAGGTAGCCGCCGTAGCCCGGATTTGCCACCGGCACAAAATCCCCATGCTACCGCGTGGAGCGGGAACCAGCCTTGCGGGTGGATGCGTGCCGCTTGGCGGGGGGCTGGTGATCATGCTCACGCGGATGACCCGAATTCTTGAGATCGATCTGCGCAACCGTTTCGCCGTTGTGGAAGCGGGCGTACGTAATACGCAATTAGCCCGGGCTCTGGTAGGCAGCGGCTATCATTTTGCTCCCGATCCGTCGAGTCAAACGGCTTCAACGATTGGCGGTAATGTCGCCACCAATGCCGGCGGGCCGCACACTCTCAAGTACGGAGTGACGGTGAATCATGTGCTCGGCGTGGAGGCAGTTTTGGCGGATGGTTCGATCGTGCAGCATGGACCGGTCGTGGATCCGGGCATGCTCGATCTCTGCGGCGTCCTTACCGGAAGCGAAGGCACCTTAGCGATCGTAACGAAGATTTGGGTACGATTGACGCCCCTGCCCAGTGCGTTACGGACACTCCGTGTGGCGTTCCCCACTGTGGAGGATGCGACCGAAGCGGTAAGCGAAATCATCGCTGCCGGGCTAATTCCTGCCGCTTTGGAGCTGATGGACCGTGGCATTCTCGAGGCGGTGGAAGCCGCCTTCCAGTTTGGCTTTCCCTTGGATGTTGGGGCGGTGTTGGTGATCGAACTGGATGGCGAAGAAGCATCGCTTGAGGAAGAGCTGCAAATAACTCGGCGGATATGCGAGCGTTGGAATGCCCGCGAGATCCTGCTTGCCAATTCGCCTGAGGAACGCGAACGATTGTGGAAATGTCGGAAATCGGCTGTGGCCGCCGTCGGACGGCTAAGTCCAAGTTATTGCATTCAGGACGGTGTCGTCCCGCGGACAAAGCTGCCGCAAATCGTGAAAAAAGTTCAGAAGATCTCGCAGGAGTTCAACATCCGTATTGTCAATGTTGCCCATGCGGGCGATGGTAACATTCACCCGATTTTCCTCTTTGATGAGCGGGAACCTGCACAGGTGGACCGCGTGCTCGAAGCCGGACGTCAAGTGCTCGAGGAATGTATCGCACTGGGCGGTAGTATCACGGCGGAACATGGCGTTGGGGTGGAAAAGCTTCATCTCATGCGTGAGCAATATCGGCCTGAAGACTTGACAGCAATGCGGCGGCTGCGGGAGGCTTTCAATCCTGACGGATTATTGACGCCAGGCAAGCTCGTTCCCGATGAGCGGTCCTTAGAATGGCTCGGTACCTATCCGCGGATCGGTGGGGCACCGTGAATCGATCAACGTGCTCAAATTTTTGGTTGCGAGCATTGATTTTTTCGTGAGGCATTGATTTTTGTGCGAGCCATTGAGCGCTGAAGCAGCGAAAAAGTCTGAGAAGAACGAGAGATTTTCGATTCCGAGCATCGGCTCAAACAGCAGGTTGACAGTGATGGCACAGTCATGCCCGTATCTTCCGATAGACGATATTGTAGAACCTGCGGATGAGACCTCTTTAGCAACTTTCATAGCGGAATCGGCGGGCAAGGGGAATGCGATTTATCCTGTCGGTGGGCAAACTTTCATGGCGTTGGGAGCACCGGGAACCCGCCCGGGATATGGTGTTCGTTTAGACCGTCTGCGAAGTTTGGTGGATTACCCAGCAGAAGACCTGACGGTCACCGTACAGAGCGGAATGCGAATCTGTGAGCTGGACGCCTTGCTGCGGGAGAACAATCAGCGGTTGCCGGTCGATATTCCCCAGCCAAGTCGTGCGACCGTGGGGGGAGCCATCGCGGTAAATTGGCCGGGCCCCCGTCAGGTTCGATACGGAACTCTTCGGGATTACGTGTTGGGGATGCGCGTGGTGGATGGGCGCGGGAATCGGATTTTCACTGGTGCCCGAGTCGTCAAGAATGCAGCAGGTTATAACCTCCATCGGCTGTATATCGGCTCATTGGGGACCTTAGGCGTTGTGACTGAAGTTACTTTGATGGTCCGACCACGGCCGCCAGTCCATGAACTTCTGGTTTTTCCGATAGCCAATTTGCAGTTGGCGGCGCAGGCCGTCGAGAGGTTTTTTGAAACCCCGTATCAGCCGTCGGTGCTTGCCGTGCTTGTAGGCAGACGGTGGAGGGCCGAGAGTGGAGACCTTCCCTCGCTCTCCTCTTCCGCACCGATGTGGCTTGCCGTCGGATTTGAAGGTCGGGAGGGCGAAGTTCGAGCGGCCCTGGAAGCGGTGAAGCGGAGCTTTCCGGCCGAGGTACTCCGCGAGCACGCCAGTTTTTCCAATGAGGTGGCCGATAAGTTCGCGCAGACTATCGCCGATTTTCCAACGGCGTATCAAGCCCGATCGGAGGGAGAGAGCGATGAGCTTTCCGGAAATGGAAAAGTCCCGATCTTGCTCCGGGCGGATCTTCTGCCAACCGACACTTTGAACTACGCAGAGCGTATTTCGCAGCTCGTTCCGGAAACGAATATGTTGGTCCTCGTAGGAAGCGGTGTGGTGCAAGCATGGATTAGCATTCCGGAGCATGCTCTCGGAGATCGGGTCGACAAAGAGTTCGGGCATGCTACCAGAGAGCTCTCAGGATCGTTGATCGTGGGGTATTACCCCGCCGGAACCCGACTTTCACGATCGACTATTTGGGGTCTGACCGGCGGCAACACTTCCGATGTGCGACGGTTGATGGCCCACCAGATTGCCCGCCGCATTAAGGAGCAATTCGACCCGCAAAATGTACTTAATCCCGGCCGATATATTTTCGACTGACACGGACCTTCTGGCTTCGACCTACCAATTGCTGTTCAAAGATTATGGAAAAGAATCTCGCGAACATGGCCCCCGAAGCTGGCAACTCAAATTTGGCTCAGGAGGCGATTCGCAAGTGGGGACCTGATCCCGCCATCTACTATCAGTGTGTTCACTGCGGTCTTTGCACGGCAGCATGCCCCACCTATACGGAATTGGGGGACGAAAACGAAAGTCCGCGCGGGCGGATTTACCTCATGCGGTTAGTGCACGAAGGACGCCTGGCGCCAGATGCCCGCGTCAAATCCCATCTCGAGCTTTGCCTGGATTGTCGGGCGTGCGAAACGGCGTGTCCCTCCGGCGTACCGTACGGCCGAATCATCGAGCCGTTTAGGAACGCCTTGCATCAGCTCCCCCAAAAAGAAAGCCTTTGGCAACGCTTTTTGCAGCGATGGGTGCTGCTTGGTGTATTTCCGTACCGGAAAAGGATCCGCCTGGCCCTTTCTCCCGTGCGCTTGGCACAGCGACTAAAAATCTACTGGTCTCTCGAGAGGCTCGGGCTTTTTCGGCTCCTACCGAAGCCATTGCGGGAAATGGCGTCGCTGGTTCCCGAGCTTGGGCGCTCGCTTCCACCGCTTCCGGCATTTTTGCCTGCCAAGGGGCGACCGAAGGCTCGCGTAGGATTATTCCTGGGTTGTGTTGCGGATGGGATTTTTCGCGGGGTGCACTGGGCCACGGCCCGGGTCCTTCAGCAAGCTGGCTGTGACGTAGTGATCCCGGAAAACCAGGTGTGCTGTGGGGCTATCCACTTTCATGTTGGCGACTCCGAAACCGCGCGGCATCTAGCGGACGCCAATCTGGCAGCTTTTTCCGCCGACGGCCTCGATGCGATCGTCGTGAATCACGCTGGCTGCGGAGCCATGCTGAAAGAGTATCCCCACCACTGGAAGGACGATCATCAAGAGGCTCGCCGGCAATTCGCCGCCAAAATCCGTGACGTTAACGAGTTTTTGGATTGCTTGGGAATTCCGCCCCCACCAGGGCGAATACCCCTGAAGGCTACCTATCACGATGCTTGCCACCTGGCTCATGCACAGCGGATAACGGCCGCTCCAAGACGGTTACTTGCGCAAATTCCCGGGCTAGAAATTCGGGAATTGCCGGAATCGGAAATCTGTTGTGGCTCCGCCGGCACCTACAACTTACTTCACCCGCGGATGGCGGATCGCCTTGGACGACGAAAGCTGGAAAATATCTTGGCCACCGGCGCCGAGGTGGTGTTGGCCTCAAACGCCGGTTGCCTCCTCCAGATCATGCGGGAAATTCGCAGGGCCAAAGCCCCCGTTGTTGCCATGCACCCTATTGAACTTCTGGATTACGCTTACCGAGAAGAATGCCCGCCGGTCGGCAATAATCGTCGAAATAGCCGCTAAAGAGGCGATGTGAGTTCGCCGCTTAAATTCATTTGCCGTCGAAGGTCAACCGAACGATGTACAGGGAACGGTTCAGAGATATGCGCTGCAGAATGGGGACCGCATCTGTGCGCGGTTCAAAGAGAATCGTGTCATTCAGAATCTCCTCCCGGCAAGTTTGCGATGCCCTTAGGACTGCATTCTACTATTTGCTCTTTTTGCTCTTTTGTTTGCTCTTTGGGGGGAGTTGACCGCGATCACAGGTCCAAAAAGGTTTCTTGAAGCCGCAGGTGACTGCCACAAAAGTTAGTGTGTTTATCAACCTAATAGCTCGATCTAACGGCTTAAGGATTAATGCCATAAGACCGGCACTGTGTAAAACGTCGTTAAAGCGATAATCTCGATGGTGTTTTAACAGAGGAGTGCAAGTGTCTCTAAGTAAAGCGAAAAGCGCAAACACTCAAAAAATTCGCGAGTGTGCGATAAGAATACGCGGCTTTTGGAAACAATATAATATGTCGTTATCTACAACATAAATGAGTGTGAAACTATGGGTTTTCCGCGATATTGACCGGCCTCTTTAAAATCCGCATACGGAAAGTCCTCATCGCATTATGAAATACCGGCTTCGGTCCGCTCTTCGCATCACCAAAGTGGAAACGCAAGCCGGGAAGCCGGGAAAGTCGTCTTGGTTTTCCGTTTATGGATTCCTAACATTGCCCTGGAGTGCGGCTTCAGGCTCGCCGGGGAGGTATCCGACTCTGGGTGAGAAGTCTTTTTGGGCGACCGTAGCACGTCTCCAGGTACAAAAGTTGCATTTCCCCGGGATGAAAAAGGAGAAACCCCGTGGGACGCTCCCGTGAGACCGAGTGGCCAAAAGATTTAGGGGAGCCGAGGTTTCTGATTCTCCGATTAAGCGCAATCGGCGACGTGATTTTGTCAATTCCCGTGCTCTGTGCGCTTCGGGAACGCTTTCCTCAAGCATACATCTGCTGGGTGGTCGAGCCGGCCAGTCGGTCGCTCCTGGAGGGGCACCCGGATTTGGATCGGCTGATTGTGATTCCCAAAAAGTGGCTTCGGTCTCCTCGGTCATTTTTTTGGATTCGAGCAGAGCTTCGGCCTACAGAGTTCGATGTCGCCTTTGATATCCAGGGGTTGACCAAAACCGCAACGATCGGTTGGTTGGCCGGGGTACGCCGCCAAGTCACCTACGGCACGCGCGATGCCCGGGAAATAAGCCCTTGGCTTGCGACGGATTTGGTGTATCCCACCAGGGTTCATGTTGTGGAGCGGAATTTGGAACTATTGCGGGTCGTGGGGATTCACGAGCCGCGGCCCCGATTTCGCTTCCCTGGTTGGCCAGAGGCCGGCCATCGTGCGAAAGAGTTGCTAGCGAGCCTTGATCTGCCTGAAAGGGGTTTTGGAATCATCAATCCCGGAGCCGGGTGGCCGTCGAAACTTTGGCCTCCCGAGCGATTCGGCCTCGTGAGCCGATATTGGGGCGAACATTGGCGCCTGCCCAGCTTGGTTGTTTGGGCGGGGTCGAAGGAAAGGTGTCTTGCGGAACAGGTGGTTGCCCGCTCAGGCGGCTGGGCAAGACTTGCCCCAAACACTTCGTTGACGGAGCTGGCAGAACTCTCTCGGCGTGCGCGGCTATTTCTTAGCTCCGACACAGGCCCGCTTCATTTAGCCGCGGCTTTAGGAACTCCCTGTGTCGGCCTTTATGGTCCTTGGCCCGCGGACCGATGCGGCCCTTATGGCGATCATTGTTTGGCCATTCAGAAAATGCGGCTGGATGCTCCCTCACATCGGCGTAGAAAAGCGCCTCCTATTTACATGGATTCGATCGGCGTTGACGATGTCTGTACCGCATGCGACACACTTCTTGCGCGGCAGGCACCACCGTTAGCCGCATAATTCCTAGGGGATGCGTGCGCTTACTCCATCACGCTCTCACAAATTGCTTTGGCCCCGGTTTTCTTTTTATTGAGTCGTCTTCTTCCTCAAAAATCGGGTAACCTTGCCCAGGGGAACTGAGCAATTCTAATCCTCTTCAAAGGCACCGGGGTGCAGCAGATACCTTTGCGCTTTTCATTCCCGGCTTCGCAAACCTTCGCTTTTGTTACCAAGTCTCCCCTATGTTGGTCTATTGAAGGACTCTCGTTCGAAGGAGTCCTTGTCTCCCTACGTGCGGTAAATTTTCCGTACATGCGGTAAAGAAAAAGGAGTCGTTGCTTTCGTCCATGCGATAAGCAATTTTTACGCGGGCCAACAACTACGCTGCACGCCGGTCCGCCAAGGGCCCCTAACCATACATCGGAATTCGGCAGTATGACACAAGGCGGAACGGGAAATAGCAGGAATGCAACCGTGGTAAGCTCTACGATTGCTTCTTATAATTGGGCGATGCGAGTCTTTATCGGCCAACGAGAATTCTAAAGGCGTGCGAGTTGGGTGCCACCGGCGCGTTAGCGCAGACTTGTATTCTTCATAAGGATCCAATCCTCAAAAATTTAGCTTGAACCGCAGGAGCGGATGCAGCGCAACAGCGACGATTTAAAACTGCGTTAGATTCGATACACGTTTTTGTTAACTTTCCTTCGTGTTATACGCCTGTTAAGCACTTTAAAGTAAACGGGTTTTTCAAATTACGGCTGATGCTTGTCCCATGGTGGGCAGGATGAAGAATTCGTACCAAGGGTTTCACCATACACGTGGTAGATCTCAGAGGATGAACCTTCGAAAAACCCGCGGGTGAAAGATCGCGGAGGGTACAAGGGCAGGTGGAAGTCCGAATTTTTGCTTGGCCCGGTCAACTTGGTTTGGGACTGCTCCCCGTACGAACGTAAGGAGTCGTTCAATGGCCGAAAGTGGTAGTGCTAGAAACTTCGAAGCCGTCCTGGAACAGCATCATCGACTTAGAGAGTTGTTAAGTGCAATTGAGACACGATTAGTTGAGCAATCAGGCACCTTTGAAGAGGTGTGTGGACTTTTGGCCAAGCTCGGTGACCAACTCGTGAAACATTTTGCCACCGAGGAGGAAGGAGGGTATTTTTCGGAAGCACTCGAACATGCCCCCCGACTTTTTGAGCGCGCCAACGCCCTCATGGCCCAGCACCCTTTGATGCTTCGAGAGGCCAAGGCCCTAGCAGACCTTGCCCCCGGCGGTGGAGATCCGGCGGCAATCGAGAAATGGTGGGCAGAAACTCGGAGCCGGTTCCTTGCTTTCAAGGCCGAATTAATGCGTCATGAGCATCACGAAAATGTCGTGCTTCAAGAGGCTTTTCACACGGATATTGGCCACCTGGATTGACGTAGTTCGACCGAATGATGGTGCACTCCAGGGCCGGTCGACTCCTCGCAAAAAGAGCGGCTGCGATAAAGCGAATTGGCTTCACTTGGGCTGCCTGCGGTCTATTAATGGCGGACAAACTTTAGGTATCGGGCCCACAAGCATGGCATTGTGGCATGGAGAGCAACAGAAGTTACTGTAGAAGGGGTTAAGCGCAGGAGGTCGCCTTCGCGCAGTCATCACCCGGAGGGAAGAATCGATCTCCGCCTTCACGGCCTTAAGCTCACCTGCGGACGGTGAGTGAACCTCGGACGGGGCCGACCCCGACGGACCATCGCCGCGAAAATCAATGACCATTAGTTCCGCCCGCCCACACCTCCCTCGATTCTTCGCACGAAACAGCAACCCGTGAAAGAGCATGCCTCCGTGCGAATTGCGTCGCTTTTCTCCCCTTATACCCGCACATGAATCCATAGAGCCGGATACTTGTTTTTCACTCAGCAGGAACTTATAAGTTAGCGATGGGGATCTTTCGAAATTTTTGAGCCCGATGTTTAAAGAAGCCGCAGCGCACCGGAACCTGGAGGCACAAAACGCGTTTATTTGAAATCCGGACAAACGTATCCTTGAGCATCTTGGCTTCAGAGGGAAGAACGCTTCGCAGGTGTCATTTAGCCTCGCAAGGGGAGGTGGCTATGGTCATGGGACACATCGGTGTTCGCAACCCGGGTCATCTCTTAACAGTCTTAAAGTGCGATGTGGCATTATGTGATGGAGCATTATTTCGACTTGTCGTTGGCTTGCCGTGCGAGTTAGCGAGAAGCAGCTCCATCAATGCAGAAGGGGGCCGTTGAGTCACCCGGTTGTGTCGGCAGATTGCAAGGCGGTGCGTGAAGAATTGGTTATCCCTCCTAGTTCGCTTCGTGTGAATTCGCCACGCTATAAATCTGGGATTTCGCTCGGGTCTTCACGGATATTGAAACGGATATTGAAATTGACTTCATTTGGCAGCGTGTGCTCGATAGGGGTCATGGCATGACGTCGCAAGCATCTTTCCCGATTGGGCGAAAGCCGGTTGCAGTTCTGCGGTTTGCTTGTAAGGTTGGGGTGCATCTGGCTCAGGGCTTTCCCACTGGCTTAGAGCGGAATCTCGGCAAGTTACCGGTCGTCGCTTTCTTGATTTTAGTACTTGCCGGTTCCCTCGGTTTTTCGGAGCGTGCCTTTGGGGATCAGCTGATTCAGTCCGCCAGGGAAATTCCCGTGGCTTATGATGTGGATGTCCTCGTGATAGGCGGAAGCACGGGTGCTTGTGCGGCCGCAATAGAAGCTGCCAAAGCAGGGGCCAAAGTATTCCTTGCTGCACCCTACCCTTACTTGGGAGAGGACATAACGGCAACTCTGCGCCTTTGGCTTGAGCCGGGCGAGCATCCGACAACGCCGCTGGCTCAAGCCATGTACGACGACCCCCTGGGAAAAGTCGAAACACTGGGCGGCGAACGCCTCGCGTTCACTTACCAAGCCGATCAACCCAGCGCAACTCCCCACCGCGATACGAGTCCCCCCTCGATGTTGACGGATGGCCAATGGGGCAACGCGGTCAATCAATCGGTGCAGTACAACGCAGACGTAGCGATTCTGGCAGATCTCGGCAAACCGGCCGAAATCGGCGCGATCCGCGTGATCTTTTACCATCGAAGCGCAGGGGATGTGGCCCAGAGCTTTAAGGTGGAGTCGATCGCAGTCGAAGCTGGCGATGAACCGAGCCGGCTTAAGCCTTTGGCAAATTGGAGTGGGCAGTCAATCCTGGAGCAAAATCCTACCGGTGATGCGGCGGTTGCGGCCGAGATTCCCCTGAAGACCCTAGCCCGATATGTTCGTGTCTATGTCAAGAAGACAAGTGATGCCGGGCGTGTTCTTCTGGGGGAATTGGAGATTCTTGCTCCCGCCGATGAAAAGGCTCCGCCACCGCGGAAGCCTATGCCACGCCCCCTGCACATCAAACAAGTATTGGACGAGGCACTGCTGGAGGCTGGCGTTCAGTTTTTGTTTAGCTGTTACCCGTGTGATGTCGTTCGAGATGCTGAGGGTCGCGTGGCAGGGATGGTCATGGCCAATCGCGCAGGCCGTCAAGCGGTATTAGCGAAGTGTATCATCGATGCCACAGATCGGGCGGTGTTTGCGCGTTTGGCCGGTGCCAAGGCACGTCCTTATCCTGCGGGAACGCATTCCTTTGAGTTCGTGGTCATCGGTGGTGAGCCGAAGGAGGCCCCGAACCTGAAATGCCGAACTGTAGATCCGCCATTTGTTTCTGTGGGGTCCGCAGCCGCAGTGTCAAGGCCGTTTCCTGTGTTTCATTACACCGTTTCCCTTCCTGTTACCTCGGCTGATTTTTCATCTTTCGCAGCGGTAGAGCAGCAGATTCGCACCCTAACTTATGACCCACGTCAGCAATTCACCTCGGATGTGGTCTGGGAACTTCCGCCAGATCCCATTTTTGGGGAACAATCACTCACCGGCTCGCAAATAGCCGAAGACGAGCTACCGCTTGGGGTTTTTCAACCTGAGGGGATTCCCTTCGTTTACATCCTGGGTCCATGTGCGGATGTGCCCCGCGAAGTCGCCCAAAGATTGTTTCGTCCGGTGAATGCCACCGTGTGGGGTGCCCGCCTGGGACAGGAAGTGGCCAGGGCGGCCAAAAACCGCGGTCGCATTGACGGGGCTTATGTCCCCGGACAAAAAGCTAGTGGATCGCCTCTACCAGGCGATGTTCGGGAGTTCTTAACCGGCGTGCGACCCGTTCAACAGTTGCCCACGATCAAGCAGGAGGAATCGAGCATTCCGGTCCTGGGCAAGTACGACGTCGTCGTGGTAGGTGGAGGAACGGGTGGCGCCCCCGCGGGGATTGCCGCTGCCCGGCAGGGGGCGAGGACACTGGTCATCGAATACCTGCACGGCTTAGGCGGGGTTGGTACCGAGGGAGCGATCTCGAGCTATTACTGGGGTAATCGCGTGGGGTTCACTGCCGGTATTCCCACCGGAAATCGCTGGCAGATTGAAGAAAAAAAGGAGTGGTTTCGCCGGGCACTCCTTGACACCGGGGCGGAAATTTGGTTCGGCACAATCGGATGCGGTGCCGTGACGGAGGGAAACCGTGTTAAGGGAGTGGTCGTGGCTACCCCCCAGGGACGCGGTGTGGTTCTCGCCTCGGCGGTGATCGATGCCACGGGAAATGCCGACATCGCCGCTGCCGCCGGCGCCCCCTGCATTTACACCGATGAAACCGAATTCGCGATGCAAGGCACGGGGCTTCCGCCCCGGAATTTGGGGGCGAGTTATACCAATACGGATTTCACCCTCACCGACGAAACGGACATGGTGGACGTGTGGCATGTATTCATCTATGCGAAAGATAAATACCGAAATGCCTTCGACCAAGGACGCCTGATCGACACGCGAGAACGACGCCGAATTTGCGGCGAATTCGTGATGACGTTGGCCGATCAGTTACTCGGTCGGACTTATCCAGATACGATTGAAATCGCTTACAGCAATTTCGACACGCATGGCTATACCGTGGATCCGTTGCTCGAGGTGGAGCACCCCGACAAGAAGGGATTCTACATTCGAGTTCCCTACCGTTGCCTTCTTCCCCAGGGTACTCGGGGTTTATTGGTGGGCAGCCTTGCCGCCAGTATGCACCGGGACGCCGTGCCGATGACCCGAATGCAAGCCGATATTCAGAACCAAGGTTATGCAGCCGGCGTCGCGGCGGCCATGGCAGCCAAGTCGGGCGTTGATGTTCGGGAAATCGACATCCGTGCCCTTCAGAAACATTTGGTGGAGATTGGAAATCTTCCACCCGAAGTGTTGACGGAAACGGACAATTTTCCGTTACCCATGGGGCGGATTGAGGAGGCAATCCGCACGGTGGTCGCGGAGGATGGCCGAGGTGCTGCGGTTTTGCTCAGCCATCCTGAGCAGGCATTGCCTCTTCTCAAAAAAGCCTATTCGGAGGCGGAACTACCCGAGCATAAATTGCTTTACGCTCATATCCTTGCGCTATTGGGTGATGCTACCGGATTGGATACGCTTTTGGCGGCAATCCTTAAGCATAGCGATTGGGATGAGGGCTGGGACTATCGAGGGATGGGGCAGTTTGGCCAAGCGTTAAGCCCATTAGATCGCTTGATTATCGCCGCCGGACGAACGCGAAGCCCGCGGGCAGTTCCCGCCATACTGGATAAGCTCAACAAATTAGGCCCGAACAGTGAGTTTTCTCATTATCGCTCGGTGGCCCTCGCTTTAGAGCTGATTGGTGACCCCAGCGCTGCTCGGCCGCTGGCTGAACTCCTTTCGCGACCTTACATGACTGGGTATACCCACGAGACCATCGAGGACGCGCGACGCCACAACGCCGAGGATCCGAGTACCAGTGGCGTGAAAACTAGGCGGGACTCGCTTCGGGAACTGCTCGTGGCTCGCGCCTTATTTAGATGCGGAGATTACGGAGACCAGGGGCGGCAAGTGCTAGAAAGGTATACCCGCGATCTTCGTGGACATTTAGCTCGCCATGCTAAAGCCGTGCTCGAGTATGGTCCTAAGGCGCTTCCACCAGAAAAACCACGGTGATCCCTTTCAGCCGGTGGTGAATTAGGGCTTCTGGCATCAGGGTTCTGGGGAGGTGCTCACGATCTCCCCAGAGACTGTCACCCAATGGTGAATGAGATCCGTTAGCAGCAGAACTCAGCTATCCGTTCCGCAGTACGTTTACCCAAATCGGAGGTGTTTCTGATCCTTTCGGGGAACCCAAAATACTGGAACACCTACCTCAGCTTACCGCATGCTGAGAAATCCCCTTCGGCGGTCAAACATCCACCATGGACCGCAGGAGGTATTGGTTGGCAACCAGCACCCCACTGGTCAAGGCACCTACAATGCCTACCAGTCCCTGATCGGTGCCGCAAATGAGCAAATTGCCGTACGGTGTACGGCCGTCATAAAGTTTCTCCGGACTTCCGTAGATCGCCCCCCTCAAGCGGCCCGTGTAGCTTCGGATCGTCCGGGGAGTGGCCACCTCCAAGAACTCGACCGCCGGTTCCACCGTGAACAATCGGCCGAAAACTTCCCGAAAGATTTGCTGACTGACTTGAGTCTTTCGTTGCTCGTATTCAGGAGGCGTTAACTCGTCCCAACGCTCTGGATTGGCCAACACGGTGATCCGCACGAGTTTGGAAAGCTGAGGATCGCCATCGGTTTCATAACTGAAATTTCCGGGAAGGCACATCACTCCCCGCCGACAATCCACTAGATCCTTGGGGCACCGATGTTCTGCTTCGGGAGTGATCGCAAAAAAAATCAAAGACTGAGTGATCCCCAAATCCCTCGGACATTTTGCGAGAAAGGCCACCACTTCTACGAACGAAAGTCGCCCAACTGGCGGCCGCGGTATGCTCGGTTGGTCGAGCAAATTCCATGTCTCAGGCCAACCTGCGCAGGATATAAACAGATCGGCCTCCAAGGTTTCCCCGTCAGTTAACTCGACCCGCGTTATTCTATCGTGTCGTGTCACTAACCTCGTGACACAACAATTCAGCCGCACTTCAATCCCAAGTTCCTCCAAACGTCTGTGCAAACAGCGAATCAGCTCGCGAATTCCCCCGGTGGGACGGGCCAAGCCCTCAAGAAAAATGGAACGAAATAAGACGCTAAAGGTTTTAAAATCAAGATCATGCTCCCTCGGCGAGCCGAAAAAAAACACGGGCAAAAGAATGATCTCCGTCAAGGAGCGATTCGCAAGCCACTCCTGAAGGACTTGCCGCGCTGAGAGTTGACCTTCATGCATGGAGGTGTGTTCGTACGGCAGCAACCTTTCGTCGATGAGTTCTCGAAGTTGAAGGGACTCCGACGGGAAAAACGTTTTGAGCTGATCGAAAAATACTTCCGGGTCATTGCCGAACTGGAGCCGAAGGTCGCCAAACCGGATTTCTGATAGTTTTTGCGGGGCAAGCCGCAACTGCTTCCAGTTTATCCCCAGATGGCGGAGCAGACGTGCTACCGCTCCCTTGCCACTTACTAAAGAGCCGTAATTGGTTAAGGCATGCAGACCGGTTTCGATTACACGCCCGTTGCGCTCGTAAAAAGTGTTTAGACCGCCGAGATTGGCTTGCTTTTCGAGAACGCAGACACGCTTGCCAAAACTTCCCAGGCGTATTGCTGCCGCCAAACCCGACATTCCGGCCCCGATGACGATCGCATCATAGCGCATTTTGAGTCACCGAAATTCCAACCGCGAATACAGTAACCAAAGTTGAAAAGATTTTTCTTGATCGGGCGCTAGCGGGAAAAAGGTTCCCCCGGCACCGCGCTAGCGCTCACTTAATTGCCGTAAGCGCGGCTCTAAATACTGAATCGTGCTGGCAAGCGTGGTAAGTTGCGGGTAGTCTTCCTCCGGGATTTGGATGCGGTGCCTCCGCCGCAACTCCATAACGATGTCCAAAAAATCCATACTGTCCAACTCAAGCTGTTCCCGCAGCGGCACGTCATCTTTCAGATGGGAAAGGTCTTGCTCCGGGGCAATATCTTGGAGGATATCGAGGACTAACTTTCGAATTTCGTTTTCTGTCATAACGGCAAACCTGAGGTAGTGAAAATGGTTGCAAGTTACGAGTGTGAAACGGCGCTTACCTAAAACAGTAACTCACGAACGGATCGAACTGGTTGCAAAGCTCAGACACTCTTCAGATGTTGATCATCCGATCATACCAGGCCTTCCAAGTCTAGCGCTAATGATTTAGCTTGATTGAAACGGTGTTCGCCATTGAAATGTGCCAAAAAGTTGACGGTGTTCAATGGATCGAGTTCCCCGAGTGCCGGCTTCAACTATCTTTAGAGACCCGCGGAACACGCCCCTCATGTAGTCCCAATAGAACCCGCGGTCACCCGATTTCCCAACCTTTAAACGGTGCAAACTCTCTTCAGGGCGAGGAACTCGGCCTTACATTAGGCGAAGACGGCCAGAGGCCACCTGAGTTGTATTGGGGTTGTTGGAGACCAAAAATCACTCTCTTCAACCTAATCCCCCAGAGGGAGAAAACATTGAGCTTGGCTTGAAGGTCTAACGCACACTCGCTTGATTAATATTGAAGTTAGCCTATTTGTGCACAGTAACAAACCCATCGGACAGGGCAAGCCACCAGCTAAGCACGGTTTCAAAATGTCGACTTTTGACTCGTTAGCTTCCCCAATTGTAACTGAACCCTCTTGCCCGACAAATTCATAAATTCCTTCCCAGTTCGTTTTAGTTACGAAAAGCGGGAAGGCCGAATTGTATGGGAAGGCCGAGACTATAAACGCCGGAGCTACTGCGGCTAGACCCCGCCGGAAACTCTCCCCACGATCAAAACCGAATTGAGCCCTAGCATTCCAAAAGAAATGTTGAGCACGGTATGGACCTTCTCAAGTTGTAGGGGACGGTTGGCGACCAATCCCGGTAACTCGCACTGAGGATCCAAATTTTCAAGATTGATCGTGGCGTGACAAATTTGATCCTCGAATGCGGGCAGGTTTCCCGCCAATTCCAAGGCACCCGCCGCCCCCATGGCGTGCCCGATGAAACTTTTCGTATTGTTGAAGTGCGTTCGGCCCGGTGTGCACCAAATCTCCCGCAAAGCCTGACACTCCTGAATATCCCCCGCCACGGTGCCTGTGGCATGGGTACTTACGATATCGATTTCCTCCGGTTCTCGTCCGGCCCGCTCTAAAGCCAGACGAATGCACTCGGCCTGACGGTGGGAATCCGGCAGCACATAGTCGAATGCGTCACTGTTAACTGCATAGCCGAGGATCTCGCCGTAGATTCGTGCCCCCCTTGCGACCGCTTGGTCCATTCGCTCCAAAACCATCACACAACCGCCTTCCGCCACGACAATGCCGTTGCGATCCCGGTCGAATGGTCGCGACGCTTTGGTCGGATCCTCGTGCCAGGCGAGTGCACCCTGACTACGAAAGCTTGCAAAAATCCCAAAGGTGTGAATGCTTTCGGACACCCCCCCACAGAGGGCCACATCGCACTCACCCAACCGCAGCATCTGGGCTCCCTGAATGAGCCCAAGATTTCCTGCAGCACAAGCCGCTCCCACTGTGTAATGCGGCCCGGTGATCCCAAGGTTTAACGTCACTTCCCCTGCCGGATTATTGGCCACCGTGCGCTGATTGTGATAATGTGACCAAACCCGGGTATCGTAGTCGAATTGACGAAGCAGATAGATCTCGTTTTCCGTTTCCACATTCCCATGCTCGGTAACGCCGATATACACCCCCACCCGGGATTTATTGACGGCGGGCCAGCTCAACCCGGCATCGAGAATGGCCTCATGAGCGCAGAAAATGGCAATGCTCCCGGCCCGCGTACCGCGACGACGATTTTTCGGGGTTTGGTATTTCGACTCGTCAAAATGACAGATACCGGCTAAAGTTTCTCCGAAATATCTGATTTCGTATTTACTCACTCCACTTCGTCCGGAGAGAAGTCCCTCGCGAAATTCGCGCAAGTTGTTCCCAATCGGGCTTGTCAGGCCCACCCCGGTGATCACGATCCTTTCTTCTTGCCTAGCCCGAAACATCCTGTACGTCTAAATCTTTTCAATCATTACTTTTTGGAAATTCTGTCATTACTTTTTGGAAATCCCATATACCACATCGAGTAAGTGACATTTTAGCCTAGGAGCTCAGAAATGCGGATTTGCTAGACTGTGATCTTAAAGAGTGTCATGAAACTTAACTAACCCCGAGGTTTCTTACATCTTTAATCTCTGAAAACCATAAGGTTTTCGAATCACTATCGGATGCATGATAAATGTTAATTTTTTTAGTAAAGCTCTCACGATTACCAAACAAAACAATTCTCAAGATCTGTGTTCATTCACGCGGATTCGCGTTTGAAAGCTCATGTTCAAAGCGCGAATGGAAGCGATCCGCAGATCCCGTCGTACACTACGCCTTTTGATCCTCGGAAATCAACCAGCAGAATCCTCGGATAATCACGTTCTTTATCCCACCGGTATGCCTTCGATTATGCAAAACTAACTGAATGAACCAAATGAATAAACCAATCGGTCAGTTTGTACGTCCATTCACGCCGCGTATCACGCATGTCAAATCGAGGTGACGGCCCTTAACATCGTAACCTTTCTGGATAGGAATGTAACCCCAACACGCTGAAAACCGATCTGGCACCGATGGACTGAACCCTAACTTTTGCTTTTCGACAGCGTTCAAGGCGAAAAACCTTCGAAAAACCGTGCCGATTATCCATTTTTTCCCAGCTTTACCCTTACAAGCTTTTGCCCGAATATCTCTCGCGTTCTCCACATTTTGCTTTATTTCTTATTTAAAATTTCAGCGAAACGTATTGACAAGTTTAGCCGATCGTTGTGTTATTGATTTTCTCATTCCCGCATCGGACAAGGATTCCTCGCTGTTTTCCCAACAAGATTTCGATCAAGAAATGTAATTGACGAGGGAGCAACCGGATGTGCCAAACTCGCCAAAAAAGCCAGGCAAGAAAAAATAGTAACTTTCGATAAGTTTAAGTCACCCTGCCCGGAGGACTTTGGGGAATCTAGTTGCCGACCTGGAAAAAACCTTAGGAGTTCTCCCGCCGCACCCCCCTCGGAAGCCGGTTTTAAGCCGACGTTTTTATCCCTTTTCTTAACGGAAGGTTCTAACGTTCATCACGTGTCTACTCGCGGGCAGTAAACTTACTACTTCCTCCCCAGCTGCTTGACCCGCTCTTGAGATCTGCTTCATTACCACTGATTCACAATTCCACGTGACTAACAGTTCCACGTGACTAACAGTTCCACGTAATTCACACTTCCATGGCTGGCTAATGATGCCCCTTAAAGTTCGCCCTTCCAAACGCCATCGGCCGAGGTAAGGCCCATTAGTGCATCACCGACGTTTTCGGGAGCCGGCTTCGAAGGCCTTCCACAACTTGGGGAGATAACCCCGTATTCCTTAGGTTCAGAAACTTTAACTGGGATAAAGGCTCCAGCAACTCCGCTGCCAGCTCATCCAAAGCGGTCCCTGCCAGATTCAACTCCTGTAAGGACGGCAAGTCCGCAAGCACCTTCAAACCGGGGCCGCGTACCTTGGTTTCGATCAGGATCAAAACTTCAAGCGACCGTAAATCTTTCAAGTATTCCAGCCCCTCATCCGTCAGTGGTGTCTTCGCCAAACTGAGCACCCGAAGGTTGTGGAGCTTGCGCAAGTGGCTCAATCCCTCGTCGGTGATTTTCGTACCGCTAAGGTCTAGAATCTGGAGGCCTTCGAGCGCGGCAATGCTTTTTAATCCTTCGTCAGTTACCCGAGTTGCGGCGAGCGATACCGCTCGGAGTTTCGGCAGATCCACTAGTGCCTCGAGGGTTGCATCCGTGATTTGAGTGTTTGCCAGCGATAAGTACTCGAGTTCCGTCATCCGGCAAAGAACGGCGCTGATCGCATCCGAAGTATTGGCCGGTAAATACAACTCTTGGAGCTGTAGTCGGTCGGCAATTTGAGTGAGCGCGCGATCTGAGATCTCGGTACCCAATAGATTTAAAATTTTCAGCTTTGGAAAGTTTACGAGGTTGGCCGCTGCCTCGTCCGATAAGTTCGTAAACTTTAAGTCCAGGAGCCGAAGTTCAGTAAGCGGGACTAAGCTTCGGAGGCCGGCATCGCTGATTTTTGTCCCACCAAGTGCCAACTCTTCCAATTTCAGATTCCCGAGCCGGCACGCGGCTTCCACAAAGCCGGCTAATCCGGTATCTCCAACCTGTGTGCCGGCGAGCGAAAGCCGCCGCAATCGCGGCAAGGTCGCCAGAAGCGGTAACCCGGCATCAGTCACAAGGGTTCCATCGAGATTTACCGACTCCAAGCTGAACCAGTCATTGACGGTGACCAATGCGAGATCGGTTATCCGGGTACCCCCCAGCACGAGAGTCTGGAGGGATTGCAAGTCCGACAACTTTCCGAGATCTCCGTCGGAAACGGGAAGCCCGGCTAAGCTGACCCCCGTAATCACGGTTTGCCCGTCAATTTGATCGATGCGCCAAGAACCGCCCACCCTTCGCAACCATTCGGCCGTGGGCCGATCGCGCTCTTTAAGAGACCTTAAATCGGGCAATGTCTCGAAAGAAGAATTTCCTGGCTGCTTCGGATGATCATCGCTCCTCAACTGATTTGGTTGCTGGGAGCCGCCAGAACTCTCGAAGCTTACAAGACACACATCGGGGGAGAATCCCTGGCTACTGGGAGCCGTAAAAGGGAGGTCATTGGCCCCGGCTCCCGATTTCCACACTTCCCCTGCCACGCGGCCGGGAATCGGTACTGCCGTAATCGCCCCGACGCTACGATGAGCTGCCGCTTCCTGGTGCGAAGCAAATCCCCGTTGTGGTAAATTGTAATCCGCTCTCGTCTTTACCTGAGTAGATTCGCGACTCAATCGCGCCGTAAGCTCGAATACATCCCCGGCGACAAATGTATCCCCGGTCACAAAAAAGCCAAACGCGGCAAGAAAAACTACGGAAATAGCATGCACAACACAGTCGTACACGGTCCGGTGGCGAAATTCTTGTAGGACACGCCGCCGCCAGTTCGGAGACACTACGTCCGCCGAGAAAATGAGTGCGAGGTCGCTAAAAGCGCTGCTCGAAAAAATCATGAATGAGACCGATCGATTGAGTAACTTGGTGGGACAATAACTCACACCGATTGCCTGGCTAAACACGTCGAAGACGCTTAAAAGTTTACAACTTTCTCAAAGACGACGCGAATGGAACTTGAGACTACCTAATCCACGCGAAATGGTCAGCAAAGATTCGGAAACGGTGAAACAAAAGAGCGTCAAATACCGGACTTTTTTAAAAAATTCGGGTCTTACCCTCAGCCGGCGTACCAGGAAGACTCTCATAAGCCCTCGAGCGAAATTCCCGAAACCTCTTCCTGACAACGAAAAAAACCATTTCACAGGCGGAAGCCGTCAGGGCGAGTCCAAAAACTTGAATGTAAATCGTTTCTGAAGCCCGGGCATCACCTGCGCAACCGGATAAAACTAATTCCGGCCGCATGGGATCAACTGCGGACGTGAGGGAAAAACCAGGGAAACACCGAAATCTCTGCGTTCCGTGTTTCGCGACGCACAACACTTTGTGGCTCCAATGTTTCGCTGTTGCGCCGCCCACACGGTTAGATTCGCGCGGTGGTTTGGCGAGTTCCGTGGGGTCCCAAACCAAGATTCACCCGAGGCCCGGCTGCCGCCAAGCTATGAAATCTCAAAAGGCACCGCGGATCATACGAAGTAGTTTTGACTAATCGGTGCAGAACAATGAATGCCCAGAGGTGGTCGCTTAACCTTGAGCCGCCTGAGCAATCAGATCCAAAGTTTCGTCAATTTGCTCAGGTTTCGTGAAGCCGATTGTGAACGCATGCACACAACCCAGCCCTAAGGTTAGCTTCAAAGAAGCCAGCCTTTTCTCCGCAGAATCCAGGCCTGATTCTCCATAGATCTTCATGCCGAGAACGCCGCGGCCTTTTTCGAACATCTTCTTCATCTCTTCGGCGACCTTATCGTGATGCTCGTCCATGTGGAGGCGATAAGGGTTGATGCGAACGAGATGAATGTCGATCCCCTCGCAATCCACGGAGGAAACTAGCGGTGGATAGCCGTGACAAGACACGCCTACAGCACGAATCCGCCCCTTTTGTTTAGCCTCCTGGAGTACGTCGATAACTGGCCGCATGTCCTGGGGCCAACCCCCTGTTTGCATGCAGTGGAGTAAAACGGCATCCAAGTATTCCACATTCAGCTCGCGGCGGAACCGATCGATATCTGCCTTTGCCACCTCCGGATGTCGAGCGCGGGTCTTAGTCAGAATAAAAAGTTCCTCTCGCGGCAACCCTTGGATGGCATTTCGCACATAGAGGTGCGTCATGTACGCGTCGGCGGTATCGATGTAGCGGACTCCTCTTTCGTAACCGTAGCGCAGGAGCCGGGCAAAACCATCCATTCCCAGTTCGCGTTGTTGCCGTCCGCCGTTCGTGCCGGTACCGAAACCTAAGACTGATGTCTTGATGCCTGTATTACCCAAAGTGACGATATCACTTCCCGAGGAAATGGACACGGCGCGCGCTGCGTCCGCGGGTCGCTGCCCCACGACTGCAGCTCCCACCAGCGAGGCGGCACCTGCCAAAAATTTCCGACGTGAAAGAGTTGAAAAATTCATGGTCGAGAGCTCCTTTTCAACTAAAGTGGGACGGATTGAACAGCCTTTACCCAATGAGCCAGAATCTCAGCCGCCAGCTTATCGATACCTCAATCCTCGAAGAATCCTCGAAGCAATTTACGAGTCGTTCAGGAACCAATTCGCCGAAAGTTGCGAAGCATACAGTCCCAAGGGGCAAGAGACCCGCAATGGTTCGAAAGTTTGCCTTGTTTATTTTCCGATTAAAAAGCTTTAATCTACAATCCCTCGGAATTCTCTCATTCCTTATTTCAGGTGTCGTATGTGCCTGAGCCTGCTGCTGATACGACTCTTGCGGGTACAGTATCTAAGTGTTGACTGAGGACGCGATACATTTCCGCAACTTGGGCCGGTAAAGAACTGCGTGCGTACCGAAACTTTTTTTGCTCAGTATTCCTGAAAAAATATAAAGCAGTTCTTTGAGAAAGACCATACACCGTGGTTCAAAATTCCGGCAATCAGAGAAATTCAAACGTTATCAGCTTTGGTTTTCTTTCGAAAAGCCCTAGAATCGCCCGGACGGTGAAGCAGTCGATGATCTCGAGCGAAGCCCCAGGCCAAAGACGAGCTTGCCAGTAGCGTTTTTCATGGCAACTTTCCGCGGCCCCTTCCTCCGGCAGGGGTTTTCTTTCGGGTTTCTTGCTGATCCGTTAAGCTAAAAATCTGTTTGACTGGTTACGCGACAATTTGACGTTGGTTGAGCAGAATAGGACTAACAGGTCCCTCATAAATTTCTAAAGTTTTGAGAAACCGCCAGCACCTAACCGCAGCCGATAAAGACTTGCGTTCCCGAGCACGGGGGGCATGTCGGTGGAAATCAAGCGAGGTCCTAATCGGTGGGTCTTTGGGCTAGATTGTCCGAAAATTATTAACTTGAGAATCAAATTATTAACTTGAGAATCGTTCTCGGTTTAGAAATTGCAAACTTCGGCGGTCCAGATGCACTTCGCTTTAAGAATTAAGTGCTGATTTTGCTGGTCCGATAGCCCCCATTTCCCTGTGGTATAGCCCCTTGGCCGAGGAAGAAATTCTTGGAGGGCGCAAAGGGGAAAGAACAACCGCCCTACTTAGGTTTGCGATATCTCTCTAAGCAAGTTCAAGTAAGAGGCGAGTGGAACTTCGCGTGCAAGTACGGCGGTACATGCCGGATTCAAGCAAAGGCAGGTGGCGGATTTAAGGCTTGCAAATTCGGCTCAAAACGTGGCTTATTTACTGCGGGAAAGCATAAGCTGAAAAGAAGACAACAAGAGACTTCGGTGAGTTGCATCTAAAGAAGGAGGTGAAAATGCGCAGTAGACCCCTCGGACATTCAGGGATTCAAGCGTCGGTCGTCGGGCTAGGTGCGTGGGCAATCGGTGGGTGGATGTGGGGTGGCACCGAGGAAAAACAATCGATTGCGGCCATCCAACGGGCGATCGATTTAGGCATGAATTTGATCGATACAGCCCCCGCATACGGCTACGGATTGTCCGAGGAAATCGTAGGAAAAGCAATCAAAGGACGCCGGCAAGAGGTTGTGCTTGCGACGAAATGTGGCCTCATTTGGCACCGGCAAGTGGGCCAGTTCTTCTTTCACGCTGACGAACAGGGAATCACTTCGGAAGCTTCCAAGTACCAGTTTTATCGTTACCTGCACCCAGAATCCATTCGATGGGAAGTGGAGCAAAGCCTCCGCCGCATGCAAACCGACTATATCGACCTGTACCAAACTCATTGGCCCGACCCCACCACACCAATCGAGGATACGATGGCGGCTCTTCTGAAACTGAAAGAGGAAGGTAAGATCCGCGCCATCGGCGTTTCCAATGTCTCAGTAGAACAACTGGAGCAGTATCTAAGAGTCGGGCCGGTCGATTCTGATCAAGAAAAATTCAGCATGCTCGATCGGCAAATGGAGGAAAACGGATTGCTGGAATTCTGCCGCAACCACAACATCGCGGTTCTGGCGTATTCACCGCTGGCCCAAGGCTTGTTGACAGAAAAAATGGGCCCGGATCGACAATTTGCCGACGGAGACCAACGACGGAATAAACCGCGATTTAGCGTGGAGAATCGACAGCGGATTCAACTTTTGGTCAATCAGCTTAAACCGTATGCGAAAAACTACGGGGTATCCCTCGCTCAACTGGTCATCGCCTGGACGATCAGTCAACCGGGAATGACCCATGCCCTTTGCGGCGCAAGGACGCCTGAGCAGGTAGGGGAAAACGCGGCAGCGGCCGACATTGAGCTGGAACCCGCTGATTTGAAAGCCCTAAATGAAATTGTTGCCACCTCAACAGTGGAAATCGTATAAGGTGGTGGGGGCTTCAAAATCGCGTTCATTCCCTCGGCTTCCGACTCCTGCCGTTGGGAAAGCATCTTGCGATCTCCGTTTATTGACCGAGGTGTTCCCGCTGAGAAATAAGGCGCTGTTCTAAAGATGAGAACTCAATCGCCTCTTAAAGATGAGAATTACGTCGTAGTTTTAGAGAATCGGCGTGAGTCGGGGGATTCTCCAACAAACTTTAAGGCAAAGAAGAATCTTTTGGGCGCCGAGTTCACGATGTTTTGGAAAGCTTGCCTGTGCTTTGCCGGCAGTTCGTGCCGCGGCTTCGCGACGAATCGGCAAGAAGGTACAAGAAGATATAAGCCTCTCAAGCAAAATCTGTCGAATTATTGCGCGTGGGAACCGAGGTTGCAGTTGATCGGTTGATTGGACTCAAACTTGAGGGGATATTCACCCCATTCACGGAGGGTTTCGACCATGGCCAGGTAATTTTCCGGCTTGACCGACGAGTGGATGCTATTGGAGCTGGACAAGATAAATCCGCCCCCCGGCGCTGCTTTTTGGATCGTTTCCCGCGTGAGCGCCCGAACCATGGACGCCGGTGCTTCCGACAGCAAATATCCACAATCAATATTTCCCACCAGGCAAACCCGGTCTCCGTAATGCTCCTTGACGTAACCAATATCCATTCCCGCTTGCGGTTCCAAGGGGTTGAGAGCGTCGATACCTGTCTCGACCAAAAGATCGATAATTCCCATGATATTGCCGTCGGTATGTTTAATGACATACGCACCAGCTCGATGGGCAGCATCCACACATCGCTTTAATCCCGGCAGAATAAACTCGCGGAAGTGCTTCGGCGACATTAATGTTGAGTTTTTGTCGGCGTAATCATCCCCAAAGACAACAACTTCGACACCGGCAGCCACCATCCGCTCCATAGCGGGAATGTCATGGCTTAGGCAGACTTCAATGAGCTCGTGGACGAATCGCGGTCGCTCGATCATGTCCATCAAGAATTGTTCCATGCCGCGCAAGAAAGCCGGATTGAAAAACGCATCTCGGCAGATGGCACTAATCGCCTTCTGCCCTTTGTAGCGAGCGACAATTTTCGGAATATCGCCGAGCACGTCGGCGGCATTTGGATCCGGTGGCGTATATCGTTTCAAATCCTCCGGGGTCTTGATAGGGCCTTCCACCGGAGCCGGTGTGCTTTCCGGGCCAAAAGCGCGGATGACTCCCCACTTGTCGCGAAAAAGTCCCCGCTTTTCGTCGATGATTTCTACGTTATCTCGACTCCAACTACTCCGATTTTGGCAGACGTTGTCCAGCCCGATCCATTCGTTGAACTGGAAATAATCGCAACCCGGAAGCAGAGCTTGCATGACGCGAGTATCGATCACGCATTCAAACAGGGGAACCCGATCGGGGATGCGACGTTCCAAGGCTGCAAAGATGCGTTCGCGCCCTGTCATAAGGAAACCCTCCTATCGGTTTTTTTCCGTTGCCGAAGCCGATCGGTGAGGGAACAATTCACCGGAGCCACAAAGGACTAATCGCCGCAACCTCACCCCCTCGAGGTCAGATGGAAATAATTCCGATCAATGTTTTCCTGGGACCCCTCATCCGAAGTTACACGGCGTATAGCCTCGAATTTACGGTCGCAAACAATGAAATGGCTCCGCATCCACATGGGTTCGCAGCGCTTGTTGATTATAAGGGATGACGGCCCTCGCAACTGCCTTGGTCAACCTTACGCGGTAGAGCTTCGAGTCTTTAAGATTTTCATTGAACCATTTTCACACCTGGAGCCGACGCTTTAAACTGCCTGCTCGGAATTATTTTCGATCCGCTACGGCAGTTTGCACGACGAGCTTTCACCATGGCGGAAAGCAGATCAAAGTTTCAGCGTGACTTCCTCACGTACCAAAGTGCTATCGTCTTGATTCCCCCGGAAGAAGCTTGGCCAGCGATCCAGGCGATCAGGCAAAAGTACGATCGCAAGATGCGTCGATGGATGCCTCACATCACTCTCGTGTATCCTTTCTGGGACCATAGCAGATTTGACGAAGCCATCGAGCGTCTAAGGCCTATCTGCGCGCATGCTTCTCCTTTCGAAGTCACCCTTGCGGAGTTCCGGACATTCGATCATGGTCGCCAACGATTCACGATTTGGTTGGCCCCTCGACCGAAGGAGCCTATTGTTGCCCTTTACCGGCAACTGGTGACGACACTGGGTCTGACGGTTAAGCGTAGGCAACACCCTTCAGAATTCACGCCTCACCTTAGTGTCGGTCAGGTTCAGGGGACTAACGAGCGGGCACGCTTGCTCAGTCAGCTTACCCAAGAATGGTGCCCCGTGACTTTCACGATTGGGCAAATTCACTTGATTTGGCGAAACTTGCCCCCCGATGATATTTTTCGCGTTCAAAAAAGCGTTCCGCTCGGGAATTGAGCTTCGTTTACAGGGCCGTCAAGCCGAAGAAGCTTTCAATCCCGCCTTTACCCGTGCCATCGTAGTTTACCGGCGTTATCGTTATTGGTGTGATCGTTCGCGAGCGTCATCTCTTAAGTTTCTTTAAGTTAAGCCACCAAGGATTGCCGCACCAATCGCCCGAAGAGTTCTGAAAACTATTCAATGCTTGGTCCGCGAATCTCTTCCCCACGCTGTTGCCGACGTTGATCGTCAGGATCAAAAGTGCCATAAAACAGGGCGTTACAATCTATCCAGGTAGCCAGGGCCTCGAACTCGTCCGGGCTCAAGATGACACCGCCATGCCCTTGCGTAATCAAATTCATCACAGGAGAACCCCGGGCACCGAAGAAATCCGGGTGTGTATAAGGTTCGCAATTTGTCTGAACGAAATCGCCCCGGCCATCCCAAACGGAAAATTTCACGCGCGGAGCCAAAGCCAGATACGAGACCGTGTAGTGTCCCTCCGGGCGTCCGACGAGGTTGATGCTTCCTTCGGTTTTCCGATCATCATGGCATATCACACAATGCCGGTCCAAAATCGGCTGGACCAACCGGGGATACGAGAAAGGTTTTGAACCCGGCGGACCAGGCTGGATCAAAGAGGGAGGACGTTGCAATGCCAGAGGTAAGCTGTTGCCGCCTTGAGGAGCCATATTCCGCGGTTCGTGACAGCCCACACACCCACAGAACTCGCCGGGCTGAAGATACGTCACGCTGCGCATGATCTGCACCGCCTGCCCCCGTTCATCCAAAGCTTGAAAAGCCAAGGGAATTCTGGCGGGCGCCACAAAACACGCCGACCCATCTTCCTCAACTGGCACCGTACCGAGAACTTGTTTGCCTGGTGATGCATTCGCCAAACCTACCGGGGGTGAGTTGATGTGGGGAGTTGCCTTCGGAAGTATTTGGACAATTCGCAATTTATTGATCTTTACCGTCGGCAACAAGGGCCAGCTATTATAAACGTTTCGAAGGAAGAAAACCCCTTCAGCTCTTGGTTTCTCACCCAAAGTCGAGGGGAAATCTCCACCTTCCTTTGGAATTTGGGGAGCCGCATACCGAGCTAACCACATCGCTCCTGAAAGACCAGAAGCTTGGGGTAGTTGAGGAGCAGTTGACTCACGCCGCTCGAACGCAGTTTGCGTCGACGATAATTGTTCTGCCTGCTCCGAATCTCGAAATACGGCGGGAACTTCGGGCGGCCTCGGCCTGGGCCTAATTACCACAGGCCACAGCGAACTGATGTTTAGATCCCGGTAGAGCGGCTCCCGATTCCCAAAACGGTCTACCAGATAAAGACCGAACATGTTGGCGCGATTGGCTGTCGGCTCGCCGATTAGTGCGTCGTAGCTATAGGCCGCCAAAAAACACTTCTCATTGAAAGGATAGGGGCTTCGATAACAATGTCCCGGCCACCGGCGTGCGTCCACACCAATTGGAGGGCGCTTGCGAACGCCTACCGGAGCATGCCAAACACCACCAGCGTCGCGAATTACCGGTGTTTCGCTTTCCGCAAAAGGCACTTCCGGCGTAAGCCGTTCCAACGGTGCGAGGTCGTCAATTCCCCGAGTAATATCCACCAAAACGATCGATCCGGCCGTCATGGCGTGATGGGCGGCTGCCGTAGCCATTACTTTGCGGCTACCCGGCACAGGTACTGCTTCCCAGATTCCCACGGGATTCAATGTGCCGTTGCCGTAGAAAATTCGCACATCGCTCCCATCGGGTCTTGCGGTCCAAAGGTGCTGATAGTGCACGGCATGGCGATCCACATAGTCCCATCGCGTGTAAATCACCCTGCCATCGGGCAAGACGGCAGGATCCCACTCGTGAGTCTCGTGAAATGAAATTACTCGAATGGTGCCATCCACTTCCCGCCGTGTTAACGTGTAAACCGGACACGGTCCGCGGCCACAGCGGTGAAACCCACCCCGTCGGGTGGAAATAAAAATCAAGCTGCCGTCGGGTAGGTATCTCGGGGCGAAATCGTCGTAAGGTCCGTCGGTCAACGGGCGAAGTTCCGAGCCGTCTAACCGCACTTCATACAGGTGATAAAAGCAATGGGGATGTGCATCACGGTTCGGGGGTGGACGGTCTACCCCGCAAAACGCAAAAACCAACCGCGTCGCGTCGTAATCCAGGTCTAGATGCTGATAGCTGCCTTCAGGAAGCTTCGACTCCGTAAGAGATCTGCTTTTCATTGATTGCCCGGGCGCTTCCAACACAAATATCCCACCACCCGGGCGAGCATCGCGACCGTAGTATTGCGTCAACTGATGACTAAATGCCGATGGGGCTTGCTTGACGAAAGCGACCGGGCCTAAACTCACCTGCGGGTTATTCAGCATCAAACGACGTCGGAACAAATGCACCTTTTTCCAAAGCTTTTCCCAATCCCGCTCGGTGGTTCCCTGCCCCTCGCTACTGAAACTCGCATACTGCCGGCATAGTTCTTCAAATTCTTGCTGCCATGACGAAATGAGATTTCCGCCCGTTTGCCAGTCGCTTAGAAACGCTTGTACCCGATCCAAAAGCCGCGACACCGCTTCGCTGAAACCTACCGGCTCGCGTTGGGTTCCGATTCCATCTTGTAGACGCCAATCCCATTCCAGAAGGGCCATCTCGATAGCCGGATGGTACGGCGGCAAAATCGGGGGAGGAAAAACTTCGGGGGAAGCCGGCGGCACCAATTCCAGATCGACCGAAGTACCGTTATCGAAAATCCATCGCGGATTTTCCAGCCGGATTGCCGCCGCTTCTTCCGGTGCAAACAAAATGATGAGAAGAGGCCCAGCCGAGCCTACCCCTTTCGTCTCCACAACGAACTCTTTCGGCTTATCATCATGCCCCGGCAACAAGATATCCCTTTTGTTCACATCCTTTTGAGTGCCGGCGAAGTGTGCCTGGAGTCTTGCTGCTCCTCCCCAAAAATGACTCACCTTGAGCAAAAGTTGGCCGCGCGGTACTTCCCCGTGGGTTTTCAGAACCCAGCAGACCGATTTCCCGGCGGGCACACTCACGATTAGGATTCTCCCATTCTTCATGACGGCAATTTGAGGATGAAGCTCCGATTTAGAAGTCGGTGCTCCTGGGGGTGAGCCGCCATTGTCGGCACTGCGGGGTTGCAGATTCTGAGGATCGTGGGCATACACCAACCAGAAGCCACACCACGAAAAACTCTGCCGCACCTCCAGCCCCTGCCCAAACCTAAGCTCGGACAATCCGAATGCCGGGTATGGAGGGGTTTGGGTGCTGGCTCTGCCTTGATCTTGACAGGCCATAAGGGGCTCAAGGACCGAGCAACCTAAAAACAACGCAAAGAGAAAAAGGATCACGTAGGAGTGCGCCACAATGCTCTTCCGTGTACGGTGGGATTGAAAAAGCCAAATATGCATCCGGAGCATCCCATCAATCCTCCAGCCGGTCTTGTGTCCCTATTACCCTCAACAAGCCAAAACCCAAAATTTTTCCAGCGGGCAGGAGGCAAGTGTTATTCGAGGCGGGCACGCAATCCTCTTCCGAAAAGCAGAAATAACTCGAACGAAGATTAAAATTCTCTGGCCTCGGGAAGCAGCTTGCCCGTTAAAGCTCAGTGCTGCGTGCGCATAACTCTGATTTAAAATGCGATTTAAGAAGCCGAGCTTATCGCCCCCAGTTACGCGTTCTTAGTGGTCCGAATCGCGGGGGTCGCAAAAACAGCGCTTCCGCGTTACTGAGTCTTCGGTGATTTCGACATTTTGAACCTATGGACTCACGAGGCGTATTCTGACGGCAATATCCCGCTCAAGGCGAGGAACCTCAAGCAAAAGTATTTTTGATCTTGAATGCAAGGTTTGTGGTGGACTTCGCCACTTTCCTGCCCACGTATCGAACCAGGCGACTTCGTATTGATGGTCACCCGGCATTTCCAATCGAAGGGGAGCCGCGGCCACAGGCTTGAGCTCTTTTCCTGCGAGAAGTGACCCCACCCAGACGGCGTCTTTATTGATCAGCCAGCACCAAGCGCCGGAGCTGCCCCGAAGTCCGACCAAGCAGATGCGACCATCGGCTATCGTGTCATGAAAGCTCTCAAGCGGCTCTCTTCCCCACGGCAAATCGGCGAGGAATGTCGCCAACGGCCGATAGTGTCGGCAGGCATTCAATTGATCCAATTGTTCCCACCACCAAAACATCGCGGTGCCCGAGAGTCCCGAAAGCGACGAGGCCCAGAGGGCGTTATGGAAGTGGATCAACTGCCGATCCGCTTTCATATCGCTACTCAAACCCCACTTTTCGGTGGCCAGCCCAAATTCTGAAAGAAGGGCCGGCTTCCCTGGCGCGTGCGTCCGCAGGAATGACGAGCGATCCAACGCAGCTTCCACTTCGTCGGAAAGACGTTTCTCATTGGGCCGCAGATAGAAATGCATGTCTGCGATGTCGAGGCTAGGATGCTGCCAATCCCGCGTTGAAGGAGCCCAAGTACTTGTCGCGCGCAGGTGTTGATAGGGGTCGATCTCTTTCAGGTAGTTGCCCAAAACCGTGTAGAACCGGTCGGTGGGAAGCCCCGGATTCATTTCATTCCAATATTCCCAGGCTGCCACGCTTGTGGAATAGCCCCAACGTGCTACTGCATATCGAAAGAACCGTTTGGCATCCTCGATGGCTCGATCGTATGCCGGGCTTTCGGGCTCTTTCAGATCATCCATATACAAATCCCGCGTGAGAAGACAGAGTTGTAGGTAAATCCCCTCCCTTTCCGCCGCCTCCAACAGCACATCGAGCATAGCGCAATCCGGAGGATTATAAAAGCCGCGACTCGGGCGATTGACCTCGGCCTCCCACAAAAGCTCGAATTGGCTCCCCACTTCTTTGAGCGATAATTGGTCGAACCAAGCTTGCCCGTCTGTCGCGAGGTGGAAGACAATCGGCTCAAGCCAAAATTGCTTAGCACCCGTTCGGAATTCAAAGGCGAATTCATTCCAACTTTCGCTGCCGCCGGGCTGCGCGAGCGGTCGAATGCCGACCCCCGGCAGGTCGACTTCCACCGAAGTTCCAGCAGCACAGCGCACTTTTCCAGAAAAAACGTAGTTTGTCTCGGGCAGAACCGCGATCGGATGCGATGGCGAAGCCGTTAACCGATTTCCGGCAACTCCCTTCAGCGTGACACACTTTCGCCCTTCGACGAAACCATCACCTGGGGGCATCGGAACCACAGGGGGCCGCCAGTCCCACGATCTTGCCCAAGCACTTTTTCGTCCCTCGATGCACAGGGCCCAGTCTTCGCAGCAAGTCCAAATCCGCAGATAATTCGCCCGGTGATCGGCCAGAATCCGAAAGGTTTCCTCCGCCTTTTTCACGCTAAAATACTGCTGAAGTCCAATGAATGCTAAATTCTGGCCGATGGCAAAAAACGGACTTCCGTCATCCGTTTCAAACAGCCGGGGCTCCGAACGAGCTTGTCGCAAAAAACCACGGCGCTTCGAAGCAATCGAGTGGAAGCGGACCGGTGTTTCTGAATGAACCTCTCCATGCCGGTCCGTGACACATGCCACGGCCGCATATTCCCCCACCTCACTTGGGGCAAATCGAGCGCACCACCGGGGCTTACCGCGGGGGTAGAACCAGTCCACTCGCCCCCTCTGCTCAGGGAAAATTCGCCGCTCAAACGGCTGATACCAAAAGGCCGGAAGGACGATCCGCCGCCCGGAGGGTGTTTGGATCCTTAAGTGAATATCCACCTCCTGCGGATCGAAAGGGTCTTGATACTCCCGGTCCCAGAGGACCGTAAACTCGATCTTTTCGTATCGGCCTACTTGATTTCGATCTGCCTGAAGGTCCGGGGTAGAAGCTTGCCGAGGGGTTTCCTCGAGCGTCTGACCCTCCGACCATCCGGCCCAGCTTAGCAAGATGGCACAAAAGATGAAGCTGGGAAGCATTGCAAATCGTTCGAAACCGTGCAAACTCTTTACGGCAGCATGTCCCATTCTACTTGCCCACAACTTTGTGCTTGTAACAAAATCAATCCGACAAATGTTGCTAACAGACTCAATCCTACAATTTTTAAGTTCTTGGGTTATCGCACCTGACACCGAGATCTTTTCGAGCAGCTCGCTCCCATGAATTTAAACTTGCGCTGAGAGTGCGATCGAAAACACCGTCGCATGTCGAAGATGGCTTTTCCCATTCGCGTCGACGAGTAGGCACAGCGTAACCAAACCCTCCCCGTTACTGCGATTTTAACTTTTGCCTTGACAGCTCCTTGAAATCCTTAAATCCGCTCAGTTTCACACTCGGAATAGCCGAAACTACGAAATTTCCGTCGGCCCCTCTACCAAGGGGTCTTTTTCGGACTCCACCCAGTACCGTAAGAATCTTTAAGAATATCTTAGTGTGGGGACAAAAATGGCAAAAGCTATCGTTCCAAAAGGATAATTAGCTTTGATTGCCGGAGTTTTTGATTGAGCAGCAAGCACTTCAAGGATCATTCGCCCTTGAGGCATATGGTACCGGTAGGTGAAAGAATCCGGTCAGGCCCCCCGTCTGCAAGCCGACGTGGTCCTTCTCGTGACCTGAAAGGCGAGCCGACTTGCAGTTTCTCGAATGAGGATGGCTTAGGTATTCAGCAGCATCGTTCGGCTATTCGAAGTGGCTTACTTACAAAAAGCTTTTATAGAGACACTGCCTTTGGGAAGTCCGTGTACCGCCGAGAGAGTGAAGCACGCTCGGCGCACGGTTGTCTCAACGACCTCGGAAACTGCCGCCGACATTGCCTGACGTTTAAGTCACAAGGACCGCAGCAAAGTTAGAGCAGAATCTATGTTCCGTTGATGTCACCGTAAATGACCGGTCAATGAGGCGGTAAGTCAGCAGCATCAAACCTCCGGCTTATCGATTCACTTTTGAAAAAGAAAAGCCCGGGGAACTTTCGGACTTAAAGAGGAAAATTCGGAAGGGAACTTTTGCAGGGGACGTAAAGATTTATGAGATTTTTGCACCAAGCCGATACAGTTTTTTCGGCAAAGCGAGGTTAATAAAATGGAGTCCTCCCCGGGGGACCGCTTCGAGAAGACTCCTTACCAGCGCTGCTTCAGAGGGTGCGGCGCCAATGGGGCTGTGCATTCGAGGGGAGTGGGTACCGCCGTTTGAAACCGGCACCCTCCCAACCTCTCGAAAAACCGCATGATTAAACCCTTCAGAAAAACCGCAAACGCTTCGGCAACCAGTCGCGAAGGCGGAACCATCCACCCCCATCGGATGATTTGGGGGTCGGCTGGTGGTGGGGTCCTGCGTTTTTTGTGGTTCCCAGACCCGCAGTTGAAGCAATGATCGGCTCAGAGACTTCAACATAAGCTTGAAGGAACCGCGCCCAATAGCTGTCCAATACCCGGAGGCAAGTCCCAATCCGCCCCTGGGCCAAACTTGCTTCAGCGGGAGCCAGGAGTTTGATCAACTCAATCAGCTCCGTGCGGCTGAAGCTAAGCTGGCACAGTTGAACATCGTCGAGCCATAACTCTCCGGGTCCCATCAGGTCTATCCTGAGCCGAATGACACTAAGCTGGTCGGCCGGCAAATTTGGGATCTCCAAATCGCCGAAAGGTTGCCAATCCGACGACACCATCGAGGGTTGATTGGCCAATCGTGAATTGAGAACCTCCCCTAAAGTGAGGACCTCCCCCTCGTGCTTTTTTCCTTCAATGACCAACCGTACCGGGCTTATCGGTGCCGAAGCGCGAATGAAGGCACGTACTGCTAATCTTCCGGTTTCTGGTGGCGGAAAGGGATGCGTGACTAAGGTGGCGGTTCCATCCTCACTGAGAAGGCGAAGACTTTGCTTTCCCTGCCGGCTTATCTGCGAGTCAAGCTGGATTTTGGCCCCTGGGGTGAGCAGAAACCAACCGGGCACGGCCTCCCCCTCTTGGGGGGACAGCTCAAAGCTGGGATTCTGAAGGGCCGTCCAGAGCGGCGGATTACGCAGAACCGCAAGCCTTTGTGAGAGAGCAACGATTTCCTTAGCTAAAACCTCGTACTCCGACTCATTCCAGCGAATCTGCGCCGAAATGATCCGCGTTTCCGGACCGCGCACCTTGATGGCGGCGACATCGTAGGCGTCAATGTTTATGGTCCACTGGAACATACCTCCCTGAGACGCTAGCTCAATGGTGCGGCCTGAGGCAAGATCTAAGGCCACCGCATCTTCCGGCCCTACCAGTTGGATCACGGCCGCGAGCGAAATCGGTGAAAGGTTGACGGCGTAAATATACGCGTACTCTTGCACCGCGGCATATCGCACCACTAGAGGCTGAACGGGATCTTGTCCGAGAGAATCCGTCACCCTATTGAAACGGACCGTGGGTAACCGGCGGTAAACCCTGCAATACCTTTGGATACTTTCTTCCTGCCCGACGGTCAGCATGGGACCCCCGTCAAAAACCCACAGTGCGTCCGAATAAGCCAAAGCCTCTGCAATTCGTTTTCGATTGTAGAAACCTGCTGGGACCAATTGAGCTGAAGCCCAAAAATAGCAAGGCTGAATCGGGCATTGCTCAGCAAAACTGTCCAACCGAAAATGGCTCGGACTTTGAAAGTTCAAGACGCCGCTATAGACCCGGGACTCGCTCAACCGTTCCCAATCCGTGTTATGGGCGATTTCGGGCGACGGAACCTCGCGGGAATCAAGGTTGGCCTCGTATCGGTGGGGACGAAGGAAAACAATTTGCTGTGCATCTTCATAGAGTCGTAAATCAAACCCGGCACCGAGGAGGGCCTCCCCGATGCTGGATCGGTGCGGTAGCCGTGGCCGTAGAATCTCCCGGAGATCCGGGCTTCCGAAAATGTCATAGCCGGCGAGGTATAGCCGGGCTTGAGGGTTGGCTTGAGTCACGTGATAGCTCAGCCGCCGATAAAATCCGGCCAATAGCTGGGCGCGCCATGCGAGCCACTTTTCCATTCCGGATTCCCTTAACCACTGGGCCCGAGCGGCAAATCGCTCTGGCCCGGAACCCGGCAGCACAAGACCGGTCTCGCGTTGAAATCGCGCAACGGTCAAATCGTCCAGCGGACATAACGGCTTGGGAAACTGGGTGAAATTGCTGGGGCTCAAGTGAACGGCTATCCCCCCAAAGGAGGGGTGATGGCCGTAACGGCTCACAAGTTCAACAATCACCGCTTCTACGGCGGCTTGAACGCGTGGCTCGAGGATGTTGTAATACGGGCCGAGTCCGCCTGAGCTCCGAGCTTTCTCCACCAAGGGGCACCCTGTTTCGTCGATCAAGCGAAGGTAATCGAGCTGAAAGGGATCTTCCCGGATAATCCGCTCCAATTCCGGCAATGGTGTTGCAAATTCTAGGGCGGGAATCAGTTTTAGATTCTCTCGATCAAATAAACGGAAAAGAAGCTCTAAAACATCTTTGCGGATGGGATCCAGCCCGGCCTCGATCAGAGCCCCGGACTCATGGCGCGGCGTGGGTTCTAATAACTGACTTGGATAGATCGTGCTCCCCTCAGCCAAAACGGTGAGCATTACTCCTCCGTAGCCTGCATAAGCAAGATATTCAATCAGGCGCCTTCCACCCTCATAGAAGGTATGCCAATCATCGGCCCCCATGCGGCTTTTACCTAGTGGAACTTGGGTGGCCCCAAAAAGCTCGGGGAAAAGTGGGCGATGAAAATACGCCGCAAAAAGCCGTGAGCCCGCTTCCGGCGGAGTTGCATCTGCCGGCGTGAGGTGGTCCGGACCAGCTAGTACGCGAATCCGGCCCAAACGTGCCGGGTGGATAGAATGCAGGTTCGAGACTAATAGAATCGGCTCTTTTGTCCGGGGCCAGAAGACGAGTCGATGCCAGACAGACTCCCCGGGAAGCCGGAACCGCGTGGATTCAGACGTTATGGTAATGCCCGAATCTAATCCGAACGGATACACACCGCCGCCGCCGTTCGCTTCCAAAATGCATATGGCTACGCTTTGAGGCGAGGTGTTGGTCACCTCCACCTCGACGATGTGCGGTTTACCGACCTTATCGACCGGTAGGGTGTAAGCCTCCCAGCTCGGTTCACTTGAGCCGGCCGAGGCTTCCAGTTCTGTCCACGGCACCTTCTGCAATTGAACCAATCGCGATTGCCCACTACCAAAAGGCGGCCGGAGTAAATGTAGGAGACGAATCGGTTGGGAAATCCCCGGCAACTTTTCCCACCATTTGGTGCTTCCTGGCTCGATCTGACCCACTTGTCGCCAACTTGCGGAGGAAACCATCATTGGCGGGCGATCCGGCCTAACGACCGTCAACTGAATTGTTCGTTCCGCGATTTTTGGCTTGCTCCAGGCCGGTTCCGGCAGTTCCGGTAGGCTGCGGATACTTCCCCAGCCGGGTAGAGATACCAAATTCGGCAACGGAAGACGGGGAGAACTTGAGATTGAAACTTTTAACTCGTAGACACCCTGTTCCTTTGGAGCCGACAATTCTAGTGGCACACGGGGTTGCGCGGTGGGTTGCCAGTCAATTTCGGTCGTCCAAAGCTCTGTGTTCTCCCGGGAGCGCACCAAACGGGCTTGGAGCCTTAGCCTTTGGTCGGTGACGCCTCCGGGCATATTGAGGTAGATGTTAAATTTGATGGTTTCTTCCGGCGAAAAAAGGAGAACTTGCCTCTCAGGATCCACCCGAAGGGTATCATCCTCACGCCGGTGCACGAAAAGGCGGTTTCCGCTTTCGTCGAGGTCTACCGTCAACTCCCGATGAGAGATCTCGTTTAGGGGAATGGTTACCCAGCGACGTTTTTGAGGGGGATCATCTGTCCAAAAAACTAAGAGCAGCGAGGCATCGGGCGGACCTTCGACTAAAACATCCAGCCCTTGGTAGGTCCGAGGGGATGGAGGCCGAACGACTACCATTGATGAATTGGCTCCAATGAGTCCCTCCCAGAGTGAGTCGCGTGGCAACCCTCCCGCACCTTGCTGGATCCAAACAGAGCCGGGCTCGTCAGGGTCCATCCCGAGGTTTTGAAATCTGAGTACTTTTCCTTCACTTAATGTAATGATGGCGCGCCATTTCCGCGGCTCACCGCCGCCCCAAGTGATGCGAAAATGCAAATTCAGATTGCTGCCGTGGATCCCATTGCTAAAGGTAGGATGGGAGAAAGTCCCGACGGGCTCAGCCTGAACTCTGAAGGCCGTACCCCCATAAAGGCCAAGGAATGACATCAAAAGGAGAGCACCCCGCGTCGAAAAGCGGGAGGAAGGGCTGCGGAAACGCGGCGACGGACATCCTTGTCCGGGCATCGGGGCTAAACCGAATTCGTTAAAGCTAAATGATGAGCGCGTGCAGTAACCCGACTTCCGTGCGAGCCGGATTATACGGCCTTGGGAGCGAGCAACCTAGGTCGGTTTCCCGATTAAAGTTGAAGTTGGTTTGCCCCTAGCCGAAACAAGTGCATTGGGCTTTTCCGGGGAGAAAGGTGCCCCGGGGCAGCTTCCAGAACACCATCGAAGTGATCAGGTTTGCCCTATTTGGCTCGGTTGAGATCTTTGCCTTAAACCTCAAAATTTGGTGGTTGAAGCTTGCTTCGCATCATGATGCGCACAAGGTCACTTCGGCTGCGGATCCAAAAAAAATCGTGAAAAAGATAAACATTCCTGCAATAACCTCGTGAATAAGATCATCCCAAAAGGAAGGATGAAAATTCAATCAAACGCAGATTTTTAATCACATAGTTTGTAATGTTTGGCCTTGGAGGATTTATACTGTTCGCAACTACTTCTCGTTTCGCGAGCATTCTCGTTTGGCGAGCAGCGGGAAGTTCCCGTTCTCGGTGTGAGGTTCTGGGGATAACCTTTCAACGGTAACCAACCTTTATTTCCAATCTTTGCAAGCTCAAAAATTAAGCGGCTTTCCGACCGCGATTTTAAATCGGCTACAAAGTGCACTAGTATCGGCGACCGTAGTTTACTTAAATCATGGACAATAGCTTTTTTGAAGGCTGCCGATACGGAGTAAACTATGGGCGCGAGACAGGTTTCGCTCACTCGCTCGTTTGAGGCTGTCGTTCGACGGGCGTTCTCCTTAAAACGGCATCACCGGGGTGAGGGTGAAGAGGGCTTGCGGGTAACGCGGCGGTTTACCCCCAGGTTCCGTCGTGGGCCGGCAAGCCCGCGTGCCGATATCGGCGGCTTATACGCAAAAGGCTTTGCGGTTTTACTTGTCTCTCGATGTGCAGCATCAATTAAGCAAATAGCATCAATCAAGCAAATTTAGTGAAGCTTTAGAGTAGGACGACAGCAGAACGTAAGAGGCTGAGCCGTCCCAAGGCACCACTGCTAAAATGTTTGAGGATTAGCGGGTTGGCCGTCTTCGACTGGTCAGTGGGATCACGTTTTGATTTAAAACTCCCCGGCTTCCCTGACCTAATGAGGACTATCCTGATAGGGTTACTATTTGCGCGCTGCTTTTTGGCATGCAAGTGGCATCCGTAGTGGTTCAATAGTGCCCACCAAGCTGGGTGAGCGCGAACAGAATATGTCAAGAAATACTGAAAAAAGTACCACGGGCATAGCCGATCGAAAATTTCGCTTTGACGTCTTTACAGGTCTTTATATGGCTCAGACTGAGGCTCAGACTGATACATCCGCCAAGGCGGAAGAGAGAAAAACGCACCCGGCTTGTGTGATCCTTCAAGTCGAAGGGATGCACTGCGCCGGCTGCGTCCGTCGGTTGGAGAATGCTTTGCTGGCTGAATGCGGCGTTCGCGCCTCGCATGTGGATCTAGTCACTGGACAGGCAATTGTCGAAACCGAAGGGGGGAAACCGAGCACTGAAGAGTTGATTCGGGCAATTGAAAATGCCGGTTATCAGGCCAAGAAAATAGACGTTGCGGCAGGCGCAGATCAAGCGAGCGACTCCCAGTATCGCCAGGCGAAAGAGTGGTTGATCCGCTTTTTGGTCGCCCTTTGTCTAACAGTACCGCTCCTTGCTCTCACCTATCTATTCCCCTATCTGTCGTTGGTAGCCGGTTTGGTGCAGCTTTCCCTCGCAATTCCTGTTCAATGGTTTTCGGGATGGCCGTTTCTCAGAGGCGCATGGACCCAGCTCCGGCGTGGAGCGGTCAACATGGATTCCTTGATCGCGCTCGGCACCCTGACCGCGTTCTTCGCGGGCTGCGTCGAGTGGGCCCAGCAAATGGGTCTGATCGCAAGTCAATGGCTGATTTCGCATGGAGGCTCGTGCGGCAGCTCGTTTTTCGCCGACGCAGCGATGATCATAACCTTCGTCAGCGTGGGTAAATTCCTGGAAGTGCGTTCCCGGGCCAAGGCGGCGAGTGCAATTCTCCGTTTGTTAGAGCTTGCGCCCATTCACGCCCGGGTCGTGGAGGGAGATAAGGTTCGCTTGCTGCCGGTCCAGGCGGTTAAGGTGGGAGAAGTCATCCTTGTTCCTCCTGGAGAGAAGGTGCCGTTGGACGGTCGAGTTATGACGGGCCAATCGGCGCTGGATCAATCATGGTTAACCGGTGAAGCAGTTCCGGTGGAAGTTGGGCCGGGAGATCTTATTTTGGCAGGCACCTTGAACTGCGGTGCGGGCGCCCTTCGAGCAGAGGTGCTCAGAACCTCTGAGGAAACAGCTTTGGCAGGGGTCATTGCCCTTGTGAGAAAAGCCCAGCAAAGCAAGCCGCAGATTGGTAAATTAGCCGATCGCCTTGTAGGGTATTTCGTTCCCTTAGTCCTTGCGATTGCCGTCCTGAGCTTTCTGATTTGGTTTGTATTGACGGGGGACGGGGCCGGCGCTGTCTCGAGTCTGGTAGCAGTTCTTGTGGTTGCGTGTCCTTGCGCCCTGGGTTTGGCTACGCCAACCGCGGTCATGGTGGGCACCGGTCTTGCAGCACATCGGGGTATTTTGGTTAAAGGCGGGGAGGTGCTGGAAATAGCCGGCAAGCTCTCGGCGGTTGTCTTCGATAAGACAGGCACCATTACGCGGGGCAAACCGCAGGTGGTCGTTCTGGAACCGGCGCCGGGAGTATCAGAGGAATTACTGCTGGCCACCGCTGCGGCAGCAGAGCGATTGGTCAAACACCCGCTGGCTGGTGCAATCGTGGAGTTGGCCGAGGAAAGAGGCTTGACAGTTCCGCCCGGGGAGGATGTAGAGGTGTTGCCGGGACGTGGTGTGCGGGCACGGATGGATCGGGATATTATCTTGGTCGGCAACGAGCGGCTCTTGCACGAGGCATGGATCGATCTAGACCCCCAGCGCGAAACCGTCCGGCAGATGCGGCGTGCCGGACAGACACCTCTTTGGGTGGCATTGAACGGCAGGCGGCTGGGGGTCATTGCTTTGGCCGATCCTCCGGCGCCCTATAGTTCGGAAGCGGTGGCGGCGCTTCAGAAGCTCGGACTTGAAGTTCATTTGGTTTCCGGCGATAACCAGCTTTCTGTGCAAGTGGTCGCCAATCAGGTGGGGATTGAAAAGGTGGCGGCCGAGGTCTTACCCGAGAAGAAACACGAAATCGTACGCCAGCTTCAGTCCCGCGGGCATAAGGTAGCCATGGTTGGGGATGGGATTAATGATGCCCCTGCTCTTGCCGCCGCTGAGTTAGGAATCGCCATGGCCTCTGGCGCCGATGTGGCCATCGAATCTGCGGACGTGGTCCTCATGCGACAAGACCTTAGGCTAGTGCCCCAAACAATCCTTTTGAGCCGCAAAACCATGACGACGATTCGGCAGAACCTCTTTTGGGCCCTGGCGTATAACGTGCTGCTGATTCCAATGGCAGCAGGCGTTCTATTTCCCGCGTTCGGGGTCATCTTGCCGCCCGGCGCAGCGGCGGCGGCCATGGCGGCCAGTAGCGTGTCGGTGGTTGGCAATAGTCTGCTTCTCAGGCACCGATGCCGAAAAATGAAAATCGCCGAATAAGGCCGAAGATAAGTGAGTTGAATTTGGTCCCCCCACGCTTTCGACGCCAACCTTTTTGCCTGTCAAAGCACCTTTCTGCACAAAGGTGCTGCGGATCCCGGGCGTAATGGCGGCGTGCAAATTCCCCCGAGGACGTCGCAAGTCGGCGGCCTATCGTTAGCAGCTTGGGCGACCTTACCTGAGCGTGGTCCGGTTTATGGAAGGGCATTTTGCGCGAGCTTAAGCGTGCAAAGGGGCAAGACCGACTCTCTGCCACTGCCCCGTGATGATCGTCCCGGCTCGTGGGTAATGGAGAAATCGGGCGCGGTTGGCCATTTTGTCAGAAACCGATTAAAGTTGTGTCTCGTGCCGGAGCAACAATACGCAAGTGGAGCCTCCGAGCAAAAAAACCCACCGGCCCACCCAACCGATAAGCTGAGTGGGCCGGTGCGGCAGTCGTGGGGATTTGCGGGCTAAAGTGCTAGTTGAGAGTCCGAATCCTCGAGATTTATTACCGGCCGAGCAAGGCCAACACACTTTGCGGTTGCGTGTTGGCGATTGCAAGCACGGTGGTGCCTGATTGCACGAGGATTTGCGCGCGGGTTAGAGCCGCCGTTTCTGCGGCAAAGTCGGCATCGCGGATTGAACTTTCCGCATCAGTCAGTCGCTCCACCGTGTCTCCTAGAGACTGTATATTCTTTTCAATGGTGCTTCTTTGGAAGGCACCTAACCGACCGCGGAGAGAGGCGATCTTTGTGATCGCCTCATCAACGATTTGTGCGGCACGGCTCGGATTGGTGGCCAACGCTGCCGCTTGACCTGAAGCCAGCTCATACAAGCGGCCGGTCTTGCCGCGTAGCGATGCGGTGTTTACGGCTGCAATTCCTAAACGGGCTTGCTGTGCGGTGATGACTTCGGGACCCAACTGGAACAATGTGCCACCACCAGTGATGGTGAACGAAAAGTCGCTTCTAGATCCGGCCCTGACCGTAACGGTCATGTCCAAAGTGCTGGTGTTTACAGAGAAAGTGTTGCCATCGCCTTGAGCCATCACACCGTTGACCGTGGCAACAATATCGTTGCCCGTTGTTCGCTTCGTAGCTACCGCTGTATCAAATTGTCCGTCGGCACCTTCGCGGATGACATCTATACTAATGGACGCCTTTGAGCCGTAGTCGATGGACTGCAAGGTCATCAGGCCGGCCGATTGCGTCGCGACCACCCCGGTTGAGTCGCTGAGCAGGTTAATCGCCTGCACCACTTGGTTGACCGATGCGCCGGCCTCGAAGCTAAACACTTCCGTGCCCCGTGGCCCGGAAAGTTGGAAGACCAAGTCGTCAAGCAGGACATTACCGCCGCTGGTTCCGGTATTGGCGGCGGCTCCCGCATCTGCTGTGTTGCCCCGGACCCGAGCCGCGCCGTAGCTCCGATGCGAAGAGCTGAACTCGGTCAGGGCATCGATGGCCTGGTCAATCGCCGTTAAGCTCGTCGCGCGGGAAGAATCTACGGTGATGGTCAAGATCCTATTCGTCGCATCGTAGCTTGCCGTAGGAGTACTGCCGAGACCTTGTTGAGTGGCCAAACGAACGGTAACACCGTTGTAATCGGCACCGGGAATAAGGGCCTTAATGATGAGCGAGTCGCGCCCGGTTCGGGCACTTAAGTTTGCATCTGCTCCAGACTCGTTCACATTGCCGTCGTTGACCACGAAAGCTTCCCACTCGGGCAACCGATTGATCGCAGCCACCACATTCGCCGCAGTGGTTGGCAAGGTGTTGTTAATGTGAATCTTTAGAGTTTTTGCGACCCGGTCATACTCTGCGTATTCGGAGCCAAGCGCGGTGCCGTCGGCGATAAAGCTGATGGTCACGTTGTTTTCCGACTCGCCCAGCGCGGCCGCTTTGATATCGATTTCCGCATTCGATGCAAAGCGAAGCGAAGCGGAGGCTGCAAATTCCAGAGTGGCTGTCGCATTGGTGGCTGAAGAGAAAGCGGAATTCAGATAGCCACTGATCCCGGTGGTTGCCACGGCTCTTCGATCGGCGGTAGACCCGTTGACCAGCCCATCTCCATCTGCTGTAGCAGTAGCATTGAATTGGGCCAAACTATTGATCGCACTCGCGATGTCGCTGAGGTTCATCGCATTGGTCGAATCGATGGTAATTACTAAGTTCTTTGTATCGGAGTAGTATGCGGCTTGTGGGCTTGAAACTCCGGACCGGGTGACCACGCTAACGCGGACATTGTTATAGTCCGGACCGGGATTCGCCGCCGTGATGGTAATACTATCATGGCGGAGCGT